>CALVFI010000010.1 GCA_944326815.1 uncultured Rikenellaceae bacterium
TCAAGCAGAAGACCGCATACGAGATTCAGGGGCGTTTCGCCTCCGACATCTACGGTGGTGATATGTAAATGGTCCGAATCCGGATGTGCCTCGCAGGTCAGGACGTGGCCTACCACAACGCCTTCGAGGCCGCCTCGGATCGTTTCTATTTTTTCGAAACCTTCCACCTCGAGCCCGATATCTGTAAGAATAGGGGCAATCTGTTCGGCGGTCAGGTCAGTTTTGATGTACTCTTTAAGCCAATTGTAGGAGATATTCATTCTTGGTAGATTTAAAAACGTGCGAAAGATAGGAAAAACTTCGCATCTTTAAAAGGGTGGGCGGGCAATATGTTCGCAACTTTTGAACAATTCCGTCTATTTCGATCCGAAATAGAGGAAAACCATACCGATGAGGATAAGGACAAGGTCCAATGCTTTGCTGCGCAGATTTTTTTCATGGAAAGCAAGGGCTCCGACAGCAAAGGAGACGACTACGCTGCCGCGTCGGATCATGGAAACGACTGAAATCAGTGAATCGTCATAGGTGAGGGCGTACAGATAGACGAAATCGGACATGGATAGGAAGATAGGTATCAGCAGAATGCTCCAACGCCATTCGAATCGGTCCGAGGCACGTTTCGGCCACCACAACGTCAGCAGAATAATGCACATGATGCCGAATTGATAGATGTTGTACCACGATTGCACGAACATCGGCGGGAAATGGGCCATAAGGTGTTTGTCGTACAACCCGCTTACTGCGCCGAGCAGGGCTGCTCCTACCACACAATAGATCCAGCGGTTATGCCGAAAGTCGATTCCCTCTTTCTTGCTCGAACGGTTCAATAACAGAAAGGAGGCGAATGCCAATGCGACACCGACCCATTGGTAGGCATTCAGGCGTTCGCCCATGAGTAAAGTGGCACCGAGTAGTACCATGACGGGGCGGGTGGCATTGATTGGCCCGACGATCGTAATCGGAAGATGTTTGATGCCGAAATACCCCAACGTCCAGGAAGATAGTACGATAACTGATTTCAGGAGAATGGATAGATGAACCTGTAGATTCTCTCTCGGAACATAGAATATCGACTCAGTGGCTATGATATTATGGTTCGAACTCCAGATAAGAGGCAGGAAAAGTAGCGAGGAGAAGAAGGTATTGATAAAGAGTACGGGGATGACGGCGTTGTCTGTGAGCGATTTCTTTTTAAATACGTCGTAAAAACCCAATAAAAACGCCGAAGTGAATGCTAAAATCAACCACATAACCGTCCGTATGAATCATTTTTTTCGGGCACAAAGATACGAAAATGCATTTTCGTGATCAAATTGGGCTGTGACAACGAATCAGAGTTCGTCGCTGTAGATGGCTGCTGGCAGATCGTGCATGTTGTACCGGGAGGCCATCGAGGCTCCGTAGGCTCCGGCAGTTTTTATGCTTAGCAGGTCACCGCGCCGGGGATGGGGTAGCCGGATTCCATCGGCGAAAATATCGGATGATTCACAGGCTGTACCTGCTATCGTATAGGTTTTATAATCGCTACCGCCCGAAAGATTTTCGATGGCATGATGGGCCTGATATAGCGCCGGACGAATCAGCTGGGTCATGCTGGCATCGACTACGGCTACCTGTTTCCCGCCGGCTGTGACTTTATTGTACAATACGCGTGTAATCAACTCTCCACACTGTGCAACGATGGCTCGTCCCAGTTCGAAGTGGATCTCGAGGGCCGGATCGATTTTGAGATGGCGGTTGAAAATGGCGAAATATTGCTTGAAATTGGGTGTGGGTTCACTTTCCGGCTGTTCGTAGTCCACGCCAAGTCCGCCTCCCAGGTTGATATGCGAGAGATGGAAACCGCGGTTCTTAAACCACTCATAGAGCGTATTTACGCGTAAGCAGAGATATTCGAAGACCCGCATCTCTCGAATTTGGGAACCGATATGAAAATGAAGTCCCGTAATACGGATGTTTTTCAACGCTTCGAGACGATCTGCCACCTCTTCAATCTCTTTGTACGAAATACCGAATTTGCTGTCAGCCTGTCCGGTCGATATGTAGCGATGGGTCATCGGGTCGACATCCGGGTTGATGCGCAGTGCCACATCGGCCATTTTGCCCATTTCGGCAGCCAGTTCATTTATAATCTCTAACTCGTGGGCAGATTCGCAGTTAAAAGCGAAAATTCCCTGTTCTAACGCATAACGAATCTCATCATCGCTTTTCCCAACACCTGCGAACACGATACCTTTAGGTGAGAAACCCTTCTCGATAGCATAACGGATTTCGTTGCCACTAACACAATCTACGCCCAGTCCATATGCTTTGATGCAGTCTACGATTCGGGGGTCGAAGTTCGCCTTGAGAGCATAATGTACCCGATAGCCGTATTGTTCCGATTCGGCTTTGACTGCTGCCAGGGTCGCTCGCAACAGTTCTATATCGTAAAAATAAAAAGGCGTTTCGTGTGTTGCGAGTTTTTCGCGGACTTTGCGGCTAAGCATAGTTGTCGGTTTGTGTTTCGGAATGGTTTGAGAATAGCGTGTCGTTCAGGTTTTGCAGGATAGCTCGTTTGTACCGTGTTTCCACCAACATGGCAATGCTGCGGTGGCTGGCTCCATAGGAGATCATTTTAAGCGGCACGCCACATACTCCTTCCATAATGCTGGCCGCCAGTCCTTGGCGATTGTGGTCGAGGCACCCAACCAAGCAAACAATCGTATTGTCCCGTTCGATCTCGATTTTGCCAAGACTTTTGAGTTCTGCTACGATTTCGTCCAGATGACAGTCGCTGTCGATCGTAAGCGACACGGCCACCTCCGAGGTGGTAATCATATCAATCGGCGTACGGTGTTGTTCGAATACTTCGAATACTTTACGCAGGAACCCGTAGGCCATAAGCATGCGTGTAGAATATATGCGAATCACTGTAATTCCGTCTTTGGCGGCTACGGCGTGGAAATCGTGTGAGTCGTCTTCGGCATCCGAGATGCGAGTCCCTTCGGCTTGCGGATCCATCGTGTTTTTGAGCAATACCGCAATGCCTTGGTCTTTGCAGGGTTGAATCGTGGCCGGATGCAGAATCTTGGCTCCGAAATAGGCCAATTCGGCTGCTTCGTCGAAACTCATCCGGTGGATAGGATAGGTGTTCTCCACGAAACGAGGATCATTATTGTGCATTCCATCGATATCTGTCCATATCTGTACTTCATCGGCTCCGATTGCTGCTCCGATCAATGCCGCGCTGTAATCACTCCCTCCACGTCCGAGGTTGTCCCGATTTCCTTCGTGGTCCGTGCAGATAAATCCTTGGGTGACATAAAATGTCCCCGTTTTTTGTATCTTGTCCTTGAGAGCCTGCTGCAGTAGTACGGTATCCACCTTCCCTTCGGCATCTTTCCGCATGAAATCCGGAGCATGGAGCAACTGTGTCCGATCGTTGCACTCTTGCAGATAGAGTGTAAATAGTGCCGAGGTCAACAACTCGCCCTGGGAGATAATCAGACGTTCGGATATATATTCTTTGAATAGAACGATCTCTTGACGAATACGCCGTTCCATCTGTTCTAAAAGAGTTTCTGCTTCTGCTCGTTTGTCTGTGAGCAGTTCGGCAATGCAGGTGGCATATTTTTCGTGCAATGAGTTCAGAATATTTTCTGCCTCTTTGGTGTTGCCTTGAGCTGCCAGAGAGACGATTCGCACCAGCGCGTCCGTCGTCCCGGACATGGCGGAAAGCACGGTGATTGTCGCTCCTTCATGCCGGATAATTTCGGCTACTTTTTTCATATTGCCGGCCGAACCTACCGAAGTGCCGCCGAATTTCAGAACTTTTATCATATGTAAATCAAACGATCAGTTAAAAATATGCGGTTTTTTTCTTTTTCTCACACAAAAGTAAAGCAAAATGTTTGTTTTTCATCTGAAATTTTATTTTTTTTGCAACAAGTTTGTTTTGCGTGGAATTTTATACAGCAACAAATGATTTGAATGATTTTTTAATTTAAATAGAATTTTTATGCTTACCATTCCCAACGCGGTGGAGGAGGTAATTAAGAAAAAACCTTTCCTGGAAGGCGCACTTGTCGAAGGTCTCGTCAATTTATCTGCATTGGCTCGGCAGTTGAAACCCGAAATAGAGAAGAAAGTAGGGAAAGGGGTAAACGATAGTGCAGTGATTATGGCGTTGAATCGCCTGGTTCCGCGATTGGAGTTGATGTCGGCAATGAAATTCAAAAAGGTGGTTGAGAATATCGGAGATATTATTGTCCGTTCGAATTTGGCAGACTATGCATTTTCCAACTCTCCGACGCTCTATGAACGACAGGCAGCCTTGTTGGGACGGGTTCGTTCGATGAAAGATGTCTTCTGTACCTTTTCTCAAGGAATCTATGAGACGACATTGGTCATCAGTAGCAGTATCGTTCCTTTGGTGGAAGAGATCTTTGCCGATGAACATAATATTGCCAAAACGGTCGATCTCTCCTCCATTACCGTGAAACTGCCTTCGGAGAATACGATTTGTCCGGGAGTCTATTATTATATATTCAAGGAGCTTGCCTGGGATAATATCAATATTGCGGAGGTGATCAGTACGACGAATGAATTTACGGTTGTGGTGAGCGATGCTGATATCCATCGCGCATTCACTATTCTTATGGAAGCTAAACGTCAGGCTGGATTATAGCCTTATCGCCACAATAATTCGGTAATAGCAAAGGCTGCATAAACGATACCGGCAAACTCGTTAATCCATCTAAGAGGATCTCCCTTGCTTTCGATACGCGAAGGGAGAGAAAAGATATGTTGTAGCACAAGCAGGCCTGAAAAGAGTGCTGTGCCGATCCAGTACAACCATCCCATGCCAGTGTATATTCCCAGAATAACAACGGCATAGAGTGTGATCAGATGTAAAATAATACTGATCCAAATAGTTCCTGCGGTAGAAAATCTGGCAGATGCGGAATATAAATGGTGCTTTCGTTCGAAATCAATATTTCGTAGTGAATAAAGAATGTCGAATCCGCCGATCCAAGTGATGACGACTCCAGCCAAAATGATCGGTACGGCAGCAATAGTCCCCGTTACTGCAATATATGTCCCGATGGGGGCAATGGCTAAGGCGGTTCCCAGAATGACATGCGACCAGGCAGTAAAACGCTTAGTGAGGCTGTATCCCGTGATGATAAATAAAGCTACGGGAGATAGTGCAAATGCGAGCGGGTTGATGAAATATGCGATGATGATGAAACCGACCGCATTGGCAATGCCGAAGAGTATCGCTGCACGAGCAGAAATTTGTCCTGAGGGTATTTTGTTACGTGTTTCGAAACCGGAATTCTCAGCGTCGATTTTACGGTCAGTCCAGCGATTAAACCCTATAGCGGTATTGCGGGCGAAAACCATGCAGAAGATGATTTCTGCAAGCAATAGCCAATCGAAATACATTCCGGTACTAGTCATTGCATAAACATATCCGATCAAAGCGAACGGCAGAGCAGCAATCGTGTGTGAAGATCTGATCCGGAAGATGTATTTGGTGATTGTATTCATTCACATTTTCTTTGTCGTATTGACAAAGATACGAAAAACGTTCGGAATGCAACGATGCAATTCTCCTTATTTTCTTCTTCTTCATTATAGAATGTTGTCTTCATTTGAATAACGGGGGAAATTGATTAACTTTGCACGGATTAAAACGGAACTATGAAAAATATCCGCAATTTCTGTATTATTGCCCATATCGACCATGGGAAGAGCACCCTTGCCGATCGTTTGTTGGAGCATACTAAAACACTCGGAGAAAGGGAGTTGCAGGCTCAGGTGCTGGACAATATGGATTTGGAACGTGAAAAGGGAATCACTATTAAGAGTCATGCTATTCAGATGGAGTATGTTTCTCAAGGTGAAAAGTATATTTTGAATTTGATTGATACTCCTGGACATGTCGATTTTTCCTATGAGGTGTCCCGGGCTATTGCCTCTTGCGAAGGCGCTTTGCTGGTTGTAGATGCTACGCAGGGTATTCAGGCTCAGACGATCTCCAATCTTTATTTGGCTTTAGGGCACGATTTGGAAATTATTCCGGTGTTGAATAAAATCGACATGGAGGCGGCCATGGTCGATGAGGTGCGCGATCAGGTAGTGGATCTGCTCGGGTGTCAACCTGAGGATGTGTTGCTGGCCTCCGGAAAGACTGGAGAAGGGATTGAGGGGGTGTTGGAAGCTATTGTGCAGCGGATACCTGCTCCTGAGGGTGATGAGAATGCACCATTGCAGGCGTTGATTTTTGACAGTGTATTCAACTCCTTCCGAGGTATAATCGCTTATTATCGGGTGTTCAACGGAACGCTTCGGGCTGGCGATAAAGTGAAATTTTTCAACTCAGGGAACGAATATACGGCCGATGAAATTGGCGTATTGAAATTGAAGATGAACCCCCGACAGGAGATCAAAGCCGGTGATGTAGGGTATATTATCTCGGGCATCAAGACCTCTCTGGATGTGAAAGTGGGCGACACGATTACGCATGTGGCCAATCCTTGCCGCGAGGCGATTGCAGGTTTCGAAGATGTGAAACCGATGGTGTTTGCCGGAGTATATCCTGTGGATAGCGATGAATTTGAGGATTTACGGGCGTCGTTGGAGAAGTTGCAGTTGAACGATGCCTCGCTGACCTTTGAACCGGAGAGCTCGCTGGCTCTCGGATTCGGTTTCCGATGCGGTTTTCTTGGACTGTTGCACATGGAGATTATTCAGGAGCGCCTCTACCGGGAGTTCAATATGGATGTGATTACAACCGTTCCGAATGTCTCGTATAAAGTACATACAACCGGAGGAGCTGTGCTCGATGTGCATAATCCTTCCGGCCTGCCCGATCCTTCGACCATTGCCTATATCGAAGAGCCTTATATCTTGGCCCAAATCATTACAAAGACCGACTATTTGGGTAATGTCATCAAACTTTGTATCGATAAACGGGGTACGCTCAAAAATCAGACTTTCATTACACAGGATCGGGTGGAGGTGAATTTCGATATGCCTCTGTCGGAGATAGTTTTTGACTTTTATGATAAATTGAAAAGCATCTCACGAGGGTACGCTTCTTTCGACTACCATCAGACTGGTTATAAGCAAAGTAAATTGGCCAAACTGGATATTTTGTTGAACGGTGAATCTGTCGATGCACTCTCTTCGTTGATTTATCATGAACACGCTTATGATTTTGGACGTCGGATGTGTGAAAAGTTGAAAGAGTTGATCCCTCGCCAGCAGTTCGATATAGCCATTCAGGCAGCTATCGGAGCGAAGATTATTGCCCGCGAGACGGTGAAAGCGGTGCGTAAGGATGTGACAGCCAAGTGTTATGGTGGTGATATCTCACGTAAACGTAAGCTGCTTGAGAAACAGAAAAAAGGGAAAAAACGGATGCGGCAGATCGGCAATGTTGAGGTGCCTCAGTCTGCATTTCTCGCCGTTCTCAAAATGGATTGACGGTTGTCGAGTGTTGTTTGGCAGATCAGTTTTTTGCATTGGGTATAATTCTTGTTCTGTAGAGAAGGATAAAAATCTCTACAACAATGGGAAAAATCAAGATTCAGCCGGGGTCGATTCAGGCAGCCAAGAAATTTCATATTACGATAGCAGCAAAAGGTCCGTATTTGGTCTATGGGATGCCTCCTTTACGCCAGGAGTTCATTATGAACAATAGGTCGGGTGAGAGTTGGTATTTTCAAGTGGGCAGAAGTTTCAAAGTAGAGAAAGAACCTACGGCATTATGTCGTTGCGGCCACTCTAAACATAAGCCTTATTGCGATGGTTCGCATACGACGGCTGAGTGGAAGCCGGAATTGACTGCCTCGGAGCATCCTCTGCTGGAAGATGCCGAGGTGTTCGAGGGGCAAACTTTAAATCTCTCCGACAATCGTGCCTATTGTGCTTTTGCCCGTTTTTGCGATGCTGCCGGGCAGGTATGGAATTTGGTCGGCGAATCGGACAAAGCAGAGACTCGAGAATTGACGATCCGTGAAGCCAGCCTGTGTCCCTCGGGACGTTTGAGTGCCTGGGATGTGCAGTCGCAGAAGTCGTTCGAACCCCATTATGATCCGAGTCTGGCGTTGATTGAAGACACGCCGCTGGGGGTTAGCGGACCGTTGTGGGTAAAAGGAGGGATTCCTGTTGCACGCGAGGATGGATATGTATACGAGGTAAGAAATCGTATGACCCTATGTCGTTGTGGCGCTTCATCCAACAAGCCGTTTTGTGACGGTACACATGCCTCAATCAAGTTCCAGGATGGTATCGAAGGCTGTCCAGAGGGAGATACCATTCCGGCAGATATGAAGGCTTTATGATTTTTTCTCTTCGGATAATGATGGGTCCGGTTTGTAGTTTGGAAAATAGTTTGTACTTTTGAGCCTTGAAAAGCGCGATGCTTTCGAAGGAGTTCGAAATGCATATTGTCGCTGAAGGGCTCGGATGGTGGAATAGGTAGACACGCCGGACTTAAAATCCTGTGGACAGCAATGTCCGTGCGGGTTCGATTCCCGCTCCGAGTACAGTATAAATAAAAGCGGATAACCACTTCAGCAGGTTATCCGCTTTTATTTTGTGTATACTGTTTTTTGAACTTATTTGGCGTATCCCACAGGATTGTTCAGAATGGGCAACTGCGAGGAGGTCAATTTCAGTTTTTCTGTCAGTCTTGCCTTGTCCATCGTACCGCGTGGAACGGTGGCCAGTCCGCAACCCGAACAGAATAGGGCGATGTTTTGCGAAACGATTCCTGCGTCGCAGGCTGCGGTCATACGTGCACCTGCATTGTCTCCGGATTTGAAGCGTGCCATATCTACTACCAGGACCAGGACGACCGGAGCATCCGTCACCCAATCCTGTCCGGCAGCAGCAGCCGAACGTAGGTCTTCATTGGTCACGGGACGAAGTTCATGCTCTTTGGCATTATAAAGGTATGCGCCCTCTTCCATGCAGACATAGAGGTCTATTTCCTGCGAGTTCAGGGCCGAGGGAGCCGTCCGGTAGCCTATTTCAGGACGGTTGATTCCATTGGCGGCCCATAACAGATCGGAAAGGTCCTGTAAAGAGAGAGGTTTGTTGGCGAATTCGCGAATGGATTGTCTTTTTGCCAACGCTTCCATAACTGAAACTCCCCGTTGTTTGTCGGGGGCTTTGAGTTTGATCGTTTTCATCTCTTGTGCATTTAGTCCGGCAATCAGGCAGAGACCTATTGCCAGTAATCCCAATTTTTTCATCATACGTCTATTCGATTAGAAGATAAGAATTTTTCAATAATAGCAATAACTGATTGTAGGTCAGTGGGCTCAGTCCATTGAATGGAGTCGTCGCGACCGAACCAGGTCATTTGACGTTTGGCGTAGCGGCGGGAATTGCGCTTGATCAGACGGATGGTCTCTTCCCGTGGATATTTATGGTCAAAATAGTCGAAGAATTCGCGATAACCGACGGTTTGCAAGGCATTCAGGTGTCGATAGGGGTAGAACTTCCAGGCTTCAGCTTCCAATCCTTCGGCCAACATCTGATCTACTCTGCGGTCAATGCGCTCGTACAGGATTTCTCGAGGAACCAGGGTGCCGATTTTAAGTATATTGAAATTTCGAACCGTTTTTGTACCGCTTCGTTGAGAGGAGTAGGGCATGCCTGTAAGCAGACAGACCTCGAGTGCCCGCATTACTCGTTTCGGATTTTTGCGGTCTACCTGTTCATAATATTTCGGATCGAGCGTTTTAAGTTCCTCCAACAGATTCTCCAAACCAAAATGGTCCAAACGATTCATCAGTTTCTCTCGCAACTGTGGATCGGCAGCGGGCAGAGCATCCATGCCGTGACAGAGTGCATCGATATAAAGGCCCGACCCGCCCACGGCTACAACGATCGCATGTTCTTTGAACAGCTGTTCGAGCAGTGCGAGGGCATCCCGCTCATAATCCCCGCACGTGTAAGGCGTTTCGATGTTGTGGGAGGCGATAAAGTGATGAGGTACGGCTGCCAGTTGGTCGGCCGAGGGCTGCGCCGTGCCGATGGGCATTCCTTTGAAAATCTGTCGGGAGTCGGCCGATAGGATAGGGGCATTGAAGTGTCGGGCGACTTCGATGCTCAGGTCGGTTTTGCCCGAGCCGGTCGGCCCTACGATGACGATGAGTGTCGGTTTAATACTCGTCGTCATAGGTGTCGTCTCCCTCGAAATCGCTGAATTCTCCCATCGCTTCATCGAACATGGAACCGCTCTCCTGTGAAGTCATGTCGGCTTCGAATTGGTTTGGGGCTTCTGCTTCGGCTTTGACCAGACGGGGATATTTGATGTGCGGTTCCTCTTTGGTGGAGGCGGTGAGTTCGAGATAGAGCGCACGGTCGCCGAACGGATCGAACACATAAATCAGACGATCGTTATTCTTATGGATGATCTGGCCGAGCGTGACGCTTTCCATCGGACGTGGAGCAAGGTCGCTGCCGTCGTCACCCATATCGAGAAGCGTATACTCTTGCAATTTATTCCATTGTTTGTCGGAGTTGAAGAACGAGGCCATATTCTGTTCGTCGTATCCCAAGTTGTCGCACAGGAATCGATGCAGTTCAAGCAGGTTCATGTCATAAGGAACCTCATAGTCCCGTAAGAAATGATCGTTTTCGTCGCTCAGCATTCTGAATTTGAATATCATTGACATACTCTTTGCCGATTAAGTGAATGGTTCTCTCAAACAAAGATAGGCAATAATTTCGTTATATCATGAACCTGTGGTGGAATTCGTATTATAGTGTCGAGAGAAATGACAGAACATCGATAGCATCGGGGTAATCGCTCAGACGGGGGGATTGTGCCTCTCCGAACTTGACGGCGCGGGGATGAGGCAGAGGGTCGCCCACGACACATTGTAACTGACTGTCATTGTCGTACAACCATTGCTGAACCTGGGAACTGTCTTCATAAAAATGATAGGTGATTTCACTGATGGCAGCCGGTAGGGTCTCGTCTTCGCGCAACAGAAAAAAGTCACCTGCCAGGAAGGGCTGGTTTTGTAATTTGAGTATTGCAGCGCGTTGCGTAAAGTTGTGACGGTACTTTTCGTGCACAGGACGGTATTCGGAGAAGAGAGACAGCAGCGGGTTTATATCGTATCCGGCAGGTAGCAGCAGGTGGCTGACATTTCGACATCCGAGACCGGAATAGGTGAAAATGTCGGCAGCGAGACCGTGTAACTGTGAAACGGTTTCGTTGCCTGACAATACGGCTGCCGAAGCCCGATTACCGCGCAGGATGGCGGGAATTTTTCCGTAACGGCTTCGAAAATAGCGATTCGTGTTGTTGCTGCCGGTGGCGATGATGGCGTCTGGGATCCGATCTCCGAGTGGCTGGATGGGGAGCTCCGGAGCAATGTCGTGCAGTTGTCCGACGATATAATCCATAAGGATTCGGTCTTTTGACGAGGGCTTGATCCACGCTTCATGTCCGGATATCAGCACGCACAGAAGATCGAAAAAACCGACCAATGGAAGGTTGCCGGCCATGATGATTCCCACCTTTTTCGGCTCGGTAGCCAGGGAATATGGCGCCAGCCATTGCGATAAAAGGTCGTGGTCGAGCATCTGAGTTCGAATGGCTCGGACAGCCTGCAGAATATCTTCCCGGGAAAACCACCTGTTTTCCTCGATGGCCTTTTCGATGACCTGATTGGATGGAGTATTATTGCCGAAATCATCCAGACGTCGGCCCAGCACGGTAAAATATTCGATTCGTTTCTCTTTCTCGGTATACATGCGACAAAATTAGGGAAATCTTTGGCTCTTTGAAAAAAATCGCGGATATTTGCTTTCTCAATCAAATAGCATTCCCTATGAAATTCATTGCCTTGATACCTGCTCGTTATGCCTCCAGCCGTTTTCCCGGCAAACCGTTAGCGATGATAAAAGGAAAACCGATGATTCAGCGGGTATACGAGAGGGTTGCACAGCAATTCGATACGTGCTATGTGGCTACGGATGACGAGCGGATTCGAGAGGCGGTGGACGCATTTGGCGGCAGGGTGGTCATGACCTCCACGGAGCATCGGAGCGGTACGGATCGGTGTGCGGAAGCGCTCGATCGGGTAGAGCAGGAGCTCGGCATGCGGTTTGATGTAGCAGTGAATGTGCAGGGCGATGAGCCTTTTATCAGTGAAGACCATTTGCTGAAGATTCGGTCGGTTTTTGAAGACTCGCAGGTGCAGATTGGTACTTTGGTGAAGAAATTCGGACCGAATGAGGATATTTTCAACCCCAATTCTCCGAAAGTGGTGTTGTCGGCAACGGGTTATGCGCTCTATTTTAGCCGAAGTGTGGTGCCATTCTTGCGTGGCGAGGACCAAACGGAGTGGCAATCCAAATATCATTATTTGAAACATATAGGTCTTTATGCATATCGTTCTGATGTGCTGAGAGAAATTACGAAACTGCCTGCCGGAGCATTGGAAAAAGCAGAGTCGCTGGAACAATTGCGCTGGTTGGAAAACGGATATCGTATCAAGGTGGCCGAGACGACGGCAGAAACCGTGGCTATCGATACTCCCGAAGACTTGGAAAAAGTGCTGAAACTTTTTTAAAACCGGAGATATTTGTTTCGGTTTTAACAATATTTATTATCTTTGTCGAGAAATAAAATTCCTTAATGGCTCATTCGAGCCGCTCAATAATCATAGGAAAAACATATAGTATGCAGGATAAGAGTGCATTGGAAGGGAAAAGCCTTGTGCAATTGCGAGAGATAGGCCGGGCTTTGGGTATTAAGGCTCAGTTGAAGAAAAGCGATTTGATAGCCCGGATTATTGAAGTCAGTCAGGAGCGACAAGCTACTGTGGCTGTTGAAAGTCCTTCAGAAAAGGCAAAAGAACAGTCGGAAGGAGCACCGAAATCCCGTAGAGGACGTCGGCCGAAGGTCAATTCGACTCGGGTAGAAGAACTGGGGGTAGAGAGTCGTCAGCAGGCACAGGAGGAGAAGAGAGAGAACCCGACAGCAATAGAAAACCCTGTGCAGCGGCAAGAGGAGAACAGCATTCAGGAGTCAGTGCAGAATGAAAATGGTGTGCAAACAAAGACTCGTAAACGGCGTCGGATTGTGCGCACAGAGGGCGTAACTGCCAATGTGCATCCATCAGAGGGCCAGGAGGCGTCAGGTGAACAGAATAAGGTAGAGGAGAAGGCGTTGAACAACGTGTCGACGGAGCCTGTGGCGAAATCCGACGCTATTGTGGAAGCAGAGGCAAGAACGGATGCCGCTGTGAAAGCAGAGACTGTGGTCCCGTCGCACGACAATCAACGAAAAGAGCAGAAACGCAATAAGAAGAACCGTCAGGGTGGGCAACAACCGGTCAATGAAAACCGAGAAGAGAGCGCCGAATCCAAGTCCATGAAAGACAATTTTATCGGTATTGTGGAGGGAGAAGGGGTCCTGGAGGTTATGCCCGACGGATACGGCTTTTTGCGTTCGGCCGATTATAATTATTTAAACTCGCCTGACGATATTTATGTGTCACCTTCGCAGATCAAATTGTTTGGACTTAAACCGGGTGATACAGTGCAGGGTACGATTCGTCCTCCCAAAGAGGGGGAGAAATATTTCCCGCTGGTCAAGGTGAATGCAATCAATGGACTTGACCCGGATCATGTACGAGACCGTGTGCAATTTGAATTTATGACTCCGCTGTTTCCTTCTGAGAAGTTTTGTCTCACGGGAAACGGGCACAATAACCTGTCTACCCGTGTAGTGGATCTTTTCTCACCGATCGGTAAAGGACAACGCGGATTGATCGTGGCTCAACCCAAAACGGGTAAAACGGTACTGCTGCAGTCGATAGCCAATGCCATTGCGGACAACCACCCGGAGGTATATATGATTGTTCTGTTGATCGATGAACGTCCGGAGGAGGTGACTGAGATGGCGCGTAATGTCAAGTCTGAGGTGATTGCTTCGACCTTCGAGGAACAGGCTTCTCGTCATGTGAAGGTGGCCGAAATGGTTCTGGAGAAGGCTAAGCGCATGGTTGAATGTGGCCATGATGTGGTGATTTTCCTCGATTCGATCACGCGCTTGGCTCGGGCATACAATACGGTACAGCCGGCCTCGGGTAAAGTGCTCTCGGGAGGTGTGGATGCCAATGCATTGCACAAGCCCAAACGCTTTTTCGGCGCAGCCCGCAATACGGAAGAGAGGGGATCGCTGACGATCATCGCTACGGCATTGATCGATACGGGGTCGAAGATGGATGAGGTGATTTTCGAGGAGTTTAAAGGAACGGGTAATATGGAACTTCAGCTCGATCGAAAACTGGCCAATAAACGGGTGTATCCGGCAGTTGACGTAATCGCTTCGGGTACACGACGCGAAGATCTGCTTTTGAGTAAAGAGGTGCTGCAGAAAACCTGGATTCTGCGCCGCCATCTGGCAGATATGACTTCGGTCGAGGCCATGGAGGAGATCAAGAAACACATGGAAGCAACGCGCAGCAATGAGGAGTTGCTTATAACAATGAATAAGTAAAAAAATCCGGACTCGAGTCATGAAAATGAGACGTTTGTTGATTGGTGTGGCGATACTCTCGCTGCTGATTTCCGATAAGGTATGGGCCTGGGGGCAGAAAGGACACGATGTGATTACCTATATCGCGGAATGCCATTTGACTCCCAAGGCGAAAAAAGCTGTACGGCAGGTATTGGGAGGTCATTCGATGATGTACTATTCCTCGTGGATGGATAACATGGTGTCGGATCCCGAATACGCTTCGGTCCGTACATGGCACTATGCGAATGTTGACGAAGGAGAGAGCTACGAAACGATGGAGAAGTGCCCGACCGGCGATATTTGTACTGCACTTCCGGAGATTATCGAGAAACTCAAAAGTCGAGAGCTCTCAGATAGTCTTGAGACGCTTTATGTGAAGTTTTTGATCCATTTGGTGGGAGATGTTCATCAACCCATGCATGCAGGACGGTTGAGCGATCGAGGTGGTAATGACTTCCATGTTAAGTGGTTCGAGACTCCGACAAACCTCCATTCATTATGGGATACGGCCTTGATCGAATCTTTGCGTAAGTGGAGTTATACCGAATGGCAGCAGAATATCGATATCGCCAGCGAGAAAGAGATTGCTGAAATGGCCAAGGGGTCGGTGATGGACTGGTTCAACCAGACAGTCAATTTGGGTAAAACCATTTACCTGAACGTAGAAGAGGATGGGAATTATTCCTATGATTATATGTTGGAGAATTACCCGATTGTCGAGCAACAATTTCTTCGAGCCGGCTATCGGTTAGCCCGCCTGCTAAATGAGATTTATGGATAGTTTTTTTAGAATCTATCGAGATTCTAAAAAAATTATTATATTTGTCACCGATTTGGTGTTGCGGAAATAGCTCAGTTGGTAGAGCATTAGCTTCCCAAGCTAAGGGTCGCGAGTTCGAGTCTCGTTTTCCGCTCCAGCGGGCCGCAGCAAAGAGGTCTGAAAGAAAGAAGAAGCCTTGCATATCGACGATATACAAGGCTTCTTCTTTAAAAGAACATATAGATATAGTTTTAAAACAGGAATTCCCGTGAATGTATAATCTTCACGGGAATTCCTGTTTTAATTGGTGAAATTATCGTATTTCCGTTGCTTTCTGAATTTTATAAAGCATCAAATCGTAATGCATTTTTGTTTCACCTTGACTTTGCGCAACTGCATTTCTCAACATTTTCTCTGTTCGTTCAAGCAGATTGAAATAGAGAGCGGCTTGCGCACTTTCGTCGACACGCACCCTTTGTAAAGGTTCAAATCCGGAGATTTGTTCTACGGGTACCGTCAAATCGTAAAGCCGTTCAGGAGACATCCCTGCTTGGAGTTTTTTGATGGATGATTCGAATAATTCTTGCTTTACTTGCAAGTTGTCTGTCCGAAGTCCATATTCGCTTCTGGCAGCGAATTGTCCTGCCGGAAGTGTTGCGCTTGATGTCTGAATAATACTTTCCAAAAAAGCCTGCTGAAGTGCCATGTCTATTTGATCCGGCGTCTGTCGTTTCAAGGTCGGTTCCCAAACAAAGGCATAGATGTCATTCAAAAACTCTTCGGGTGTATAAGGATCCTCTGACAAAGAGGCACAAGCAGCAATGTAATCCATACGGTAGAGTAGGGAGGTGAACATTTCGATCCGATATTTCGGAGCCAGTTTGTCTTGAATCTCGTATTGTACAGCTTCTTCTGGAGTATCCATCCAATCGAGATCCTTACTTAACTTTAATGCGTATGCAAGGACCTCTTTCTGGCGATTTTTCGGAATGGGACGATAGTTTGATGTGGTGTATCCTTCTCGGCTATCAGTCAGATATACGCCTCCCAAATCGTTGTATATGGCGTTGACCTTATCCGTGAATCGATAGTAGAGATAGGATCGGATATTTGCCCGCTTCGTCAAGTCGCGATCTCCTTCTGCATACCAGGTGAAGTAATTTTTGAAAGACTCCCGGATCATGGGAAGAGCATATTGAAGAGCCAATAATTGATCATTACCAAGATCATTCAGCTGTGCCCGAGGGTCGATTTGAAAACCTGATTCCCGCTTGATGTATTGGCAATAAGGATTTTGTTCCTGCTCTCGAAGCCAACGATCCAATGTCAAACGTTCTTCTCCGGCAGACAGTCCCATAATGGGGGAGTAGAGCCACTTAATGGCAAAATAGTCGTAATCACCCAATGTATTCTGAACTAAAGTTACTCCCTGTGCCACATCTTCGGCCGATGCCAGATAATTACAGGTAATTCCGTCCATGATCGAAGGACTGAGCCCATATTTTCGGGTGAATGTGGCTGAACGCAGTGAATCGGTCGGATAGGCATAGGATGCGCCTGGATTTGACGTGAGTCCGAGACACGCGCCGACTGCTTGCGCAATATGCCCCTGAATGAGCTCTCCGAGCAGGTCGTCCGGTAGCTCCTGAACGCGCACACGAGGATCCGATGTCATGGTAGCGCATATGCGCTGATAGTAGGCATTGGTAATGACATTCGAATTGATGACAATCGACGCATTGAAGATTTCCCCGCTTCGGGCATCGGAATGGATCGAATACCCGACATCACTGAGCCAAATCGGAGCATATCGGATCGTGGAGTAGTTAATATTATTGGCATTGAAGAGCGTGTCGTTCTTCGGGAAGTCGACTACCCGGATAACATCTTTGAATCCGATGCGTTCGAACGCAGCATTCCATGCCAATACACCTTTGCGGATGTAGGGTTTCCATGTTTCCGGCATCAGCGAATCGACATAGAATGTAATCGGCTTGACGGGTTCTACGCACTCTCCGTTTTGCCATGCCACAGAGTCGGAAGGTTCAATTTTCCATCGTTTGGCATATCTCACCTCTTTGACCCCATTGTTTACCTGCAGAAAATCGCTTTTCAATACAGTGGCGGTACCGATTCGAGAATCGGCTATGCGGGGTTTCATCTTATCTTCCGGAAGCAGCATCAGAATTTTATGGATGGTTGCCGTCAACGGAACATCTTCATACATGGAGAACCCCATAAAGGTATGGTCTACGAGAAAACTCATCTCGCACTCCACCGAAATGTTGTTCCAGCAGGCATCTACCGTTCGGATAAGGGATTTGTCCGATTGCAGACGATGCTTTCGTGAAATGAATCCGTAATAGGCGTTGGCTGCCAATGAGGGGAAAGGTTTCGTATAAGTCGAACTTTCGAAGAACAACTTTTTCATGTCTACGACGACAGCACTGCTGTCGGGCGTATAGGCGAGGATCTTGAAACTTTTGAAAATTCCCGGTGCATTCGAATATTCCAATGCCCTTCCAATTTCCGGATTCTCACTGCTGTTGAGCGGTTCGCTCAGAAGAATCATCCGTGCTTGTAGCGTGGAATCCTGACGGGTAAACCTCAGACGAGCATCGCGCCCGCCGAATTCTCCGGCATATCCTTCTCCCGTATCGCTCGTTTTCTCGATGGACGAGGTAAGAATCATGTCACGTTGCAGCAAAGCGAGTGGAAATTCGACGTAAATCTTATCTCCGACCTTATGAATGGTCATCACGCCTCGAGCCGTTTCAACGTTCTTGCCTTTGAACAGTTTTTCATAGGAAGTAAGTTTTTCCTCTTTTTGCTCGGTCTCTGTTTTTCGCTTTTTGCGGAACAATCCGGCCTGTGTCGTATCGGGACAGAGAAGGCATACTCCAAAGAGCAGCGTCAGTGCATATATATACTTTTTCATCAGCTTCGGTTTTTTTCGAGATTATTGCAGTGCTTGTTCGATTTTATAAACCAATAACCGATAGTGTTGGCGTGTCTCTTCCGAACCAGTGTATTGCCGGCTTTTAACTAGCGGAAGAATCTTTTGCAACTCTCCGAAATAGATGTGCTCAATCGGTTCTACGGGTGCTTTGACATCGAGTTCAAAACTGAAACCGCTGATTTGTTCCGGCTGAACGAATCGCTGAAGGAAGGAATGGTTGCAGGATAGCTGGTTCAAACTGTTCGAGTCGGAAAAGCACATGGGTAAAATGCCGAAATGGGATTGTCGCAATGACGCTATCTCCTCGGGCACGCGAATACTGATGCTGTTCAACGCGCTGCTTCCTCCACCGGATCTCATGACACCAGCTACCGATCCGTCGATGAGTTTCGATACGAATTGCTGTTGCAATTTCATCTGGGCCTGGCTAAGTGTTTTCCCTTGACGGGTCGGAGTCCAGACAGCATCGGCTATATCGGACAGATATTCCTGGCGCGTATAAGGATCTGTCTGGGCCTTTTCTGCACAAAGAGAAACCATGGTGGTTTGTCCCAAGATGGCCTCGATGATGGAATTCTCTAGCTGGAACGACACATTGCTGCGAATCGGGGCTCCTGCTAACATCTCCTTGGCATCGAGCCATGAAAGATCTTCGAGCTGTGCAAGCAGAAAGTCGAGAGAGCGTTTCTGATTTGTCTTGGAAACCGTAGAGTAACTTGGCCGTGCATCGCCATCATAACGTTCATTGAGATAAATGCCTCCGATGTTCTGCAGGACAAAACTCAAATAGCGCACATACTGCGAAATCACCTCTCCGTATAATGTTTCGCGGAAACGAAAATCTTTATCCTTGTCCGCCACCCATTCATTCGTGTGGGCCAAGATGTACTTCAGGTTGGCGATTCCGTATTGTGAGGCTTTGACCGGATCATCTCCCAAATCCTCTTCCAAAGCGCTGGGATCGAAACGATACATGAATTGTTGCTTGCCATAGCGGTAGATCGGGTCACCCGATTTTTCGCTGATCCATTTGTCGAGGGTAGGCACCTCTTCTTCCGGGGTATGAGCGTCGACAAGAGGCGTATAGAGCCATTTAATGGCATAAAGATCATATACGCCCAGCTCGGGAGGCGTAAGTTTCACCCCGCGTTCCTTGTCTCCGGGTTGCGCAACGTAATTGTTGCGTGCATAGTCCATGATGGAATAGGTGGTACCGTATTTCTGCGTAAAACTCGGCGACCGGAGCGAATCGACCGGAATCGACGAAGACCCGGCCATGTTGTGCATCAGCGAGAGGCAGTGTCCCACTTCGTGAGACAGTACATATTCAATGCAGTCGCTCAAGATATCCTCTGGCAATTGAATGTCGCGCACCTCTTTGTCTGCTGCTGCTGTATGCAGGTAGCGCCACATCTGAACTAGCTCGATTACATTGTGATAGACCATGACAGAGGCGTTGATAATCTCACCCGTCCGGGGGTCCGTCCAGGAGGGACCCATGGCATTGGCGATGGTCGATGGAGAGTATCGGATACAACTGTATTTCAGGTTGTCGGGATCGAATTCCGGGTCATCTTTCGGAAAATCACGGGCCACGATGGCATTTTTGAACCCGATCTGCTCGAAAGCATACTGCCAACGCTCGACAGCTCGATGAATGTAGGGTTTCCACTTTTCCGGGAAGGCATCGTCGACATAAAACACAATTGGTTTCTTGGGCTCGACAAGTTCACCTCGTTTATAGGCTTCTTCATCAGATGGTTCGAGTCGCCAGCGATTGGCATAGTATTTCGGTGTAATGCCTCGCCCCGAAGCATTGAACTGCGTCATGGATTGGAAGAAGATGCCGATACGAGGATCTGCCAATCGAGGACGCATCGGCTCTTCGGGCAGCAGGATAAAACTTCGAGTGAGCACCGTCGTAAAAGGCAAGTCGCTGATGGCTCCGGGAATATCGACATTATAGGTGAGAGAGGATTGGACACTGACATTGTCCTCAAAGGCTTTGATGTTAATTATCTGAGAATTGTCGCGTTCAAAACTTTTCTGAATGTCGATATCCAACGAGGCCAGCATGGAGTAGGGTGAGAAGGGTGGTAAATGCTTGTTGTCGTCGAGCAGAAAGTCGGTCATGTCGATGACAACGGCCGTCGAGTCATTATTGTATGCTTCGATCTCGAACGATTCGATGACAGCCGGTGTGTTGCTGACCTTCAGACGCTGCTCGATGATCGGATCTTGGGTCATCAATCCCGAGGGAACCCATCTCAACGTGATGATTGAATCGGTTTTGATAAAGCGTACGTGTAGCGGATCTGCTGTTTTCTCACCCACACTGCCGAACCGGTTGTCGGTAGTGGTAGTGATGGTGGAACCGATCAGCATATCTTTCCCAAAGAGTTCTTGTGGAACTTCGAAGAAAACTTTATCGCCGATTTTATGTACGCTAAAAAGACCTTTGACCGATAGATATTGTTTATCCTTGAACAATTTGTCGTATTTGGTCTCTTTTTTCTCTTGTTGAGCGGGTTGTTCTTTTTTCTTTTTGCGGAAGATACCAGCTTCAACCTGAGTGGGGTATCCGGACCACAGAAAGATAAAAGCAATCAGAATAAATACTTTCAAAAGTTTCATAAAGTTTTTATTGAGTTAGTTGAGTGATCGAACTCGGTGCGGAATCTACCAAACTTGGAACCCCCATCCATTGTGATATCCCACTTTGTAACGGACATGAACCACCTTGGCGCCGAAGCCTGAAGCATGATCCAAAATCAAATCTTGTTGGGTAACTTCTCCGCGAAGGAACTTATTGACGCTATCTTTCGTCGTGTCAACGATATAAACGTCTCCGTTATCCAATCCGATGATAGTGTATGTACCGTTATAATATTCGGTGTCAATGGAGGTGATGTTGGCGTCGAAATTCAAGTATTGAATTAATCGTGTAGAACTTTCTGCATCTGAGCTATCGAGATAGTACAGCCATAGTTGTCCGCCTTTTCCGATATAGAGGAACGGATTTCTGTCCCAACGACTCTGATGGAAAACGTTTTGGGAACCATCGCCGATGATGGCAGCAGAGAGATTGGCCCGTTCCTGACCGATCAGATCGGCTGAGATGTATTGATCGGTGTAATATAGGCCCCAGGTGGTGAATCGTTGAATGTAGAAGTTGTTTTGCTCATCGCGTAACAGGCTCAAATAGGTATTTGTCCCCCAGCCTGTGTCGCTTTTAGATATACCGCAGAATATGGAACGTTTATCACCCAGATTGTCTAGTCTGGAAAAATTTGGATTGGCTTCGTATTGGTTTTCCGAAACAAAGAGCGGGACAATCCGTCCGGCAGTTCTTTGGTCCGAATCGTCGATGGCTAAATAGCGGTTGTTGTCGGGATCGTAGAGCAAAGTGTAGTAACAGTGGGAGTAGGGGCCCCATATCATGTGAGAGCAATTAACCGGTTCGTTTTCGTACATGAGCGGTTGACCATCCAAGAAGGCTCCCGAGTTAAACAAGAGACAAGTTTCGCGTTTACGGGTATAGGCTGTTCCGTCTTCACCGGCTACAATCGACACCCATTGCATATCGATAATATCCTCCGGAACAAATCCCGAAGGTAGAGAACCTGATTCAAAACAATCAGCCAATGTCGTTGTTTTCAAGAAAGTACGTCCTGATACCTGAACGGGGCCTTGACCTCCTTGTTGAATAATCCAGAATCGTCCCATTTGTTCGTCTTCTCCGTCCCACTGCTCGGAGAAATGCTCCAGAACTCGTATAGGTTTCGAACCGAGCGACTCCCCGTTGTCTTTGTCATAAGCATCGGGATAGGCCCGGCAGGCAAGAATCGTGTTGTCTGCTTCGTCTTTTTCGGTCATATAACGGAGGTAGCTGAAGCTGGAGGAACCGTCGCTTTTCTCGGAAAGAATTACCCATCCTGAATAGTTGTAAGCAGCACCTTTAATCGTCAGATAGCCGGATGAAAAGTAGGTGATGCCACTCTTATTGTCCAATACACGGAGTTCGAGCGAGCCGTTTGAAACGACTGTATCGGCAATCCAATCCAGTTCCGGGCTTTGAGATATTTCCTTGCCGGCCAAAGTCCATTTATATGAGAGTTGAGCCGGTTTCGAACCTAAAGCATAGGTGTAGGAAGGAGTGATCTTTACGGTGTCTCCCAGAACAAAATCTTTGTTATAGTCACCAAAGTTAATTTCGATATCATTCAATTGGGAGTAGTCATAATTTCCCAAATCCCGGTAGCAACTCTGGAGTGCGGAAAGTATGAACAGAATAATGATGCTATATTTGAATTTCATGGTTGTTTGAGATTTAGGATGTTAATTTACAGGAACAGTCATTGGATCTCCGTTCTCTTCCCGAACATCATGGTCGGCTATGTATTGTTTCAGAATAAGTGCATAACGTCTGCGTTCGGTGAAGGATGCGTCGGTCAGATCGGTTACGTCCTCATATCCGGCGTCCTGGAGAGCAAGGAAGAGTGTTTCATTCTTTTTAGCGCTCCATGGACCCAAGAAAAATTTGATGGTCTCGGAATCCCACCAGAGCGGTTGACTGGCTTTGTTGTTGAAAATGATGCGCAGAAACTCGTTTGTAATGACCGATCCTGCAAAATGGCTGTTGGGCACTATTTGCAGGGCGATTTGCACATCTTCCGTCAGATCATCGCTTTTGATCAATGTGATAGACATAGTATCGGCCGTTTGACCGGCGTGAAAAATCTGCTCGCTAGCCAATTCATAAGAAGAGGAGGCAGCCGTAGTTAATGAGTCGATTACCTCTACTCGATACGGGGTGTCCTGTGTAAGCAAGCGTCCAACCAGACGGACCCCGATCTCAATCGGTTTGCGATCGACACCTGGATAGTTGAACAATGAGATAAATATGCTGTCTGCATCATTCTCAAGCGGAGTGAAGTAGACGTAGTTACCTGCTTCGTAGGTCTGAATCTTATCTTCGTTGCAGGCCGAGAACAGACTCAATCCTGCAAAGAGAAACCATAAATATGCAATATGTTTTTTCATGTTCTTAAAAGACTTGGACAGGTTAATGAATGTTTTCATTGTCGGGACGCGAGAATACGAACCGAACATCCTTCGCCAACTGAGATGAGAGATTCAACGGCGCGATATTCATGCGTTTATATTGGAAGAAGAGTTGTCCTTCGCCAAGAAGATCCTTGCGATATTCGAGTAGCAGTTCTCGTTGGAAGCTCTCCCAGGAGTCGGCCGTACGGGTTCCCAATACGCCTCGAGCATTGCATACGATAGTGAGTTGCTGACATCCGTCCGGATAATTGTTCATCCGTGCATAATATTCGCCGATGATATAATACATTTCACTGAGACGGATCAGAGGAATCATGTCATCTCCCGAATCGCTTCCGTTGGCGATATTCATGTATTTCTTAGAGGTGTTATTGTCGTTCATCAATACGGTGCCCCGCTTATCATCAGAGGAGTCTCCATAGAGATCCAACACGTCGACTTCCAAACGGTGTCCTTGGGTTGCGTTGCTGCTCCACGTGCGGAACGATTCATCGAGCGACTGGCTGGTGAGTGCAAAAATGACCCCGTGATAATATTTGTAATTTGTTGCCAATTCACTTTCGGAGGTGAACTCGAAACATTGTTCTCCGTCCACGTTGGCATCGACCACCTCTTTGGCCATTTCGTAGGCATCTTCATAGCGTCCCCAATAAGCATATACGCGAGCCATTAAAGCATGGATGGCATAATAGTTCATGCGATATCCCCGGTAGGCAAAGAAAATATCTTCCGGAGCCAGGTTGCTTGCGCCCTGTCCTTTGATCCGGAAATCGGTGGTGAGCCAGATTTTATGTTCCGGAATGGTATCAAAAGCACCGACCAGACGACTGGCTTCCAAGAGATCCTGTTCGACTTTCTTCAAAAAGGCCTCTACGGTCAGATAGCTGCCGACTTCGTGATTCAACGTCTCTCGATAGGGAATGTAGGGCTGTTGGTCGTCTGCCGCGGGAGCCGGAGCAAACAGACGCAACAGATCGAAGTGAAGCATGGCTCTCAACGCAAGGGCTTCGCCAAGAATCAGATCTCGTTCAGACGCTCCTTCGGAAAATTTTGTCATATCGCTCTCTTGACGCGACTGCTGAATCAATTTGTTGCAATTAGCGATGGCGTTATAAGCGGAGAGCCAAATGGAAGAGACACTGCTTTTCACATCTGCATCATCAAACTGATATTTAGCTGCTTTGGCAAATGTAGGTGCAGAGGTCTGACTCATTTGGCTGGTTGTGGTCTTATAGCATTGGCCAATTACATCGACCAATCCCCATGTCAGATTTTGTCCATAGAGCGTAGAGGATGCCATATTGATATAAATACCGTGGAGGGCATTACGATATCCGTCGCCGGTTTCGAACAATGAATTGGCATCGACCTGATCTTCGGGGGATACATCGAGCCATTTCTCACATCCGCTCAGCAGGAGCGCCGGAATGCATAAAAGCAGGAATATGTATTTTTTCATAGTATTATCGCTTGAAGAGTTTAGAAACTGAGTTTGACGGAGAAATTCATAGTACGGGCATACGGATAATCCAAGCCTCGCTCCTGCTTGACAGAGGAGAGACGGAAAATATCGTTGGCGCCGATTTCTAAGCGAAGCATGCCGATATGTGCTTTGGAGAGAAGTTTCTGATCGAATTCATACCCGAGGGTGAGTGAATTGAAGGATAGAACATTGTAATCCTGCACAAATCGGGAGGTAGGACGGGTCGTTTCAATGGAGCGGCTTTCCAGTTTCTTGTATTTGGCGATGTCGCCGACATGCTGCCAGCGATCCGTAAAGACTCGTTTGTCCACGTTTTCGCTGCTGATTCGGGCATTTTCCACACGTTCCAGTAGGGTAGAGTTATATTGTTGGCCTCCGAATTGGTACATGAATGTCGTATAAAGCGTGAAGTTTTTCCAGCGAGCATTTACACCGAAAGTTCCCTGACCTTTCGGTTCGGTATTGCCCAGGATAACCTGATCGCCGGCATTCCAATCGTATGTGATAGATCCGTCGGGGCGCATGAAGACTTCACGTCCGTCGGAAGGATTGATACCCAGAGAACGCATTCCGAAAATCGAGGTAAGCGAACCTCCTTCGACATATTGCAAGAAGACCCGGCCGTATTCGGATTTGTAACGGTTCAGAGCGGAATTGTAGTCGTCATACTGGGCTTGTACCTGACGGTTGTATTCGCGCATGCTGTTGGATATCTTCAATATCGTGTTTTTGTTGTGCGAGAAGTTGGCGAACAGAGCCACATAGGTGTTCTTACGGTTGACGATCGTACTCTTGAGCATGATTTCGAATCCTTTATTCAGGACCTCTCCGACATTATCGGTATAGGTAGTGAATCCTGTGGAACTCGGAATGGTAACGCTGTTGACCAAATCGACCGTTTTCTTGTGATAATAGGAGAAATTCATCTGGAAAAGTCCTTGCCACAGGTCTACGTCGACACCGACATCGAGGTTCCGTGTCTTTTCCCATCCGAGGTCACGATTCCCCAGAGCGATAAGTGTGGCACCGAATCCGGTCTTATACCATGCGTCGTTGATGACCTGGTACATCATTTGTGCATCGTACGGCGAGAAGTTCACCTTACCCGTTACTCCATAGGTGGCACGTAATTTCAACAGATTGATGACCTTCGACGAACGCAGGAATTCATAGTTATGCAGATTGAGACCTACACCACCGGACCAGAAGGGGGCAAATCGTTTGTCATCGCCGAATTCCGAGGAACCGTCCATACGAACTGATAGGTCGGCCAAATAGATATCGTTGTAGGTGTAGTTGAAACTTCCGAGCAGACCGAACAAACGGCTCATGCCTTGTGTTACATTAGGCTTTTCGGGCATCTGCTGGGCATAGTTGGGAGATGAAAGCTCTCCGGAGGGGAAACCTAAATAGCGCATGGCAGTAGTGTGCGAATTGCTGGATGTGGCATTCATACCGGCCAGGAAGTTCAGATTGTGTTTGTTGATCAGACGGTTGAACGAGAGTGTCGCACTGGCATCCCAACTGAACGAATCCGAGTTACTCGTAGAGAGTTCGCCCGATACCAGGTTGGTAGTGCTTTGTATGTTGCTGTTTTTCAGCGATCTCGGATCTATGAAGTTTTCACTCGTTCCGTTGGTTTTGGTGATGCTGAACTGTCCCTTGAGTAACCAATAGGAGTTGATATACCAGTTCAATGCCAGGTTGTTGATCAGCTCATAGCTTTTGCTGCGGTCATAATTTCCCAATGTAGCTTCATACAGAGGGTTCGGTATGTCGTATGTCGCGAATGAAGAGCTCCAGTTACGAAGAGCTTTGAGGTAATTGCCGTTTTCATCCCGATATTCGTCGTAAGGGAGCAGTGAGGTATAATCGGAGAAACTGCCATAGGGACTCTCCTCCGATTTAGTAATGCCATAGGAAGTTTGGTTTCGAATCTGGAAATTTTTAATCCGATAATCCAAATAGAGTCCTGCTGCCATACGGTCACGTTTAGACCCCTTCATAACTCCATCTTCATTGTTGTAGGAGAGGTCTACTCCAAAGCGCAGATCATCTACACCTCCGTCAATATAGAGGCTGTGTTTATGGTTGAAGGCCGTACGCAATGGTTTGGAGAGCCAGTAGGTGTCGACCCCTCGATTGACATTGGCTAATTTGGCATTATAGATGCGGTCGAGTTCGAATTGATTTTCCGATTCGTCCATGGCCGTAAATACACCTGCTGCCAATTCCGTGTTGAGTTTCTCGCGAGCGTTCATCAAGTTATAGTCCCGCAGATCAGGAACCGTAACGGTACCTGTTACGTTATAGTTTACGGTGACTTTACCGGCCTGGGGTGCTACTGTTGTGATGACAACCACACCGTTGGCCGCACGAGAACCGTACATGGCTGTCGCTGCGGCATCTTTCAGAATGGTAATGCTTTCAATGCGGTTGGGATCCATGTCGTACAATTTCTGTACGCTGATCTGGAAACCATCCATAATGAAAGTGGGCAGATTGGGATTGTTTAGCAACTCGGTTTTGGATACACCTTCTTTCTCCAATTCGGTAAGACCGATACCGGAACGTCCTCGAATATAAAGCTCCGGAATGGCGTTCGGATCAGATCCCAGGGCATTGTTTTCTACGATACGGAAGGAGGGATCGAAGGTTTGCAGTGCGGCCAGTACGTTGGTCTTTGAAACCTGTTGCAGTTCATCGCGGCTGACGGTAATGCTCGATCCGGTGAAGGCTTTCTTTCGGATCGTAGCATATCCGGTTACAACGACCTCCTCGACTTGTGTTGCATCGGGTTGCAGGACGAAAACTTGCTCTTTGGAAAGATCCCTGATAGCATTCACGGCGATCTCCTGAGTCTCCATTCCCAGGAAAGAGATGATGATTACGCTGTTACGCGGAACACCGAGCGAGAACGATCCGTCTGCATTGGTAGCCATCCCGACCCGGCTTCCTTTTAAGATTACGGAGGCTCCGGCAACGGGTTTCCCTTTATCGTCTACCACTTTCCCGGTGACCGTGACGGTTTCCGATTGGGAAGAGGCGTTAGGGGTGATGATAATGATATTGTCCTCAATTTTGAATCCGAAGCCACTTCCTTGTAAACAAGCGGTAAGAATTTCACTTATCGTGGCTTGCTGCATAGTACATGTAATGGCATTGATTTTCTTAACCTCCTCATCATTGTAAAGATACTCATAACTGGTCTTTTGTTTCAGAACGTTGAGTACCTCTGTGAGTGAAGCATCTTTAAATGCCACATCAATGCGTGGTTGCGATTGTGCTATAGCCGAAGTCGTCAGTAACGATAAACAACATACCGCCAGGCATACGAATGCCTTTACAACTCCGATTCGCGACCATCTCTGATTTTGAATGGGTCTACTTTTTTTCATTCATTTAATGTATTTGGGGTTATTATTTAGGATTTTAATGATTACCGATGGGACACTGTGACCGTTCGTCCTTCTATTTTGAACGCTACGTCGGTTGTGAGACTCAATAGACGGAAAATCTCTGAGATATCGCTGTACCGAGGTAGATATCCGGTGAAATGATATTGCTTTACCTCCGGGTTTTCGTAGACAAAGGTAAGATTGTACCATCGTGCGATTTTTCGAAGAATGGCATCGATTTCCATGCCTTCAAAACGGAAATTGGCATCCATCCAGGAGGTGTAATTGTTGATTGTGACGGAAGCGACTGCCATAGAATGGTTGGCAAAGATTTTGGCTTGTTCTCCGGGATGGAGCAGGTGCTGTTCCGTATCGCTTGTTACTGCGACTTCACCTGAGGCTACGGTGACGTGTGCATAGCCGTCATCGGGATAATTCGATATATTGAACGAGGTCCCTTTGACGGTTACCGTATAGGATCCGCATTCCACAATAAATGCACGTGAAGGATTAGGGGTTACATCGAAAAACGCCTCTCCTTCCAAAGCGACGATCCGTTCCTGGTGTTGGGCGTAGTTGCGTGCAAAACGTAGTGTAGTACCAGAATTGAGGGTTACGGTAGTCCCGTCGGCTAATACTACCTGATATTCACCGCCAATTGGTACGGATACGGTGATGTGGCGCAGAGGATCAAAAGGCTGCTTTCCTGTTTCCCGTGGATCTATATTGGAAAAAACAATGGTGGTGCCGTTGTTGGTTAATTGTGCGCCTTGAAGTTTGCTGGTTGCTTGCGTCTTGCTGTCCAGGTGAACGGCTTTGCCCTGATCGAATAAGACTGTGGCTTGCGGATGTCCTGGCTCAATGATTTGTGCTGGCCGCGAAAGGAAGTAGAGAGAGCTGGCAATTAGTAATAAAGCAGCGGCAGCACTTCCATATCGGACTCCCATGCGCCAACGGGCCCGATGGGCTACTCGTTGCTGTATGTTATTCCAAGCGGATTTGCTATCGTAACGATGCAATTGATTTATAGCTCGGGTTTGTTGCTCGGGATCGGATACTTCTTTCCATAATTTCTGATGAGATGGTTTTTCGGAAATCCAGCGATCGAGTTCTGGATCAGTGGTTTTCCCCTCCCAGATACGATCTAACATCTTACGAACAATGTCTGAATGGTCCATATTGCGTATATTTTTTTGTTATTATATACGCAATAATAGCAGGAAAGAATTAAATGTTTCAAAAACTTTCTTATTCCCAGATATTAAAAAAGAGCAGAAATAATGGATACAGGTCTTTGAGTTTGTCTTTTAACAGACCTTTCCCGCGAGCTTTTTGTGCTTTTACAGTATGGATACTTATGTTGAGTTTGCGAGCGATTTCTTCATTATCAAGTCCTTGAAGATAGCTCATTTCGATGATCTTCCGACATGCATTAGGTAATGAGTCAATAGATACAGCAAGTCGTCGATATATCTCGGTAGAGATCATGGCTTCTTCACTTTCAGGATCTAAATACATTAGATAGTCAAGTGTCCTGCGGGTTCGTGCAGTATGTTTTCGGAGCCAACTCACACAGGCATTCCGCACCGAGAGATAGAGCGAGTTTTGAACATGCAACGTGCTCTTGAAACGGGATTTCTTTTCTATGAAGGAAACAAAGACTTCTTGAACGACATCTTCTGCATCACAAGTATCGGGCAGAAACTTTGACGCAAAATGGCACAAAGCAGGATAATATTCTAAGAATATCTCCTCCATATTGATCATATATGAATCGGTAAGCGCAACTTTCTTGTGCGGCATTTTACTTTATATCATTCAAATAAGTGTGTGTATTACAGGATCAATATGGATCTAAATTATCCTATAAGGCAAATCCTACAGGTACAAAATTATAAAAAAGAATAAAAAAATGTAATTTCAGATATAATACATTAATTAGTTTATAACATATAGATTGTATTAATGAAAACAAGGCGGATTGCACCCGCCTTGTCGCATGATTATTGAAAAGAACTTAATCAACCATCGGGAAATCAATAGTCTCACTGCTCTCGTTCCAGTCATCATAGGTAAAATCCCCTGGATTACCATTGGGTAATATTTTCCCGACATTGATGTTTAATGTCAGGCGAGTATTGGGTGATAGGGTAGATGTTAAATTTTGATTGAGTTTATATACCGTTCCATCTTCCAGAGTGATAAGTAATTCTAAAGGCGGATTGGCTGCCGAAGGGAATAACATTACTGTGATGTTGCCATAACTGAGTCCGTCTTCAGAACGTGCCAATTCGAATTGTACGGTTTTGGTCATGTTTTCTGCTTCTCCTGTATAAAAGTTTATTTTCTCAGCAATATTCCCGATGTTTACCTTGACGCTTGCTATTTCGGAGATAAATGCACTGCCATCGGATTGTGTTACTGTTACTTTCAGGCCGGAGCCGACACGACTGAGAGACGTTTGCAGCGAATCTGTTCCGATATGAGCCGACTTTACGGCATGGACCAAATCATAAACAGGAGAGTAAAGATTATTTCCTATACTTCGTAATGTAAAATAAAGAGTTGAAAGATTTGCTCCAGTAGCTACTCCAGGCGAAACGATCTGAGGCGTGTTATGAATAGGCTCATCATACTTTGGAGTCCCCCAGTAAACCATATTATAAGTACCCGCAGGAAGATGTAACAGCCGATTATAATCGCCATAAACACTCCCGTTATTAATCATATAAAAACCACTGAAGACACTGAGACGTCCATTAACATAGTTTCCGTAATAAAGAGAAGATTCATCCTGACAGGGATAAATCTCTAAGACCCCCGTAAAAAGTTGAGAACTGAGTGCGTCTGCCATACGCACGCTCACTTTGGGAGTAATTAAATTATTAATAGTTTCCTGTTTGTCATTATCGTCTTTGGAACACGATGCAGCCAGAAATAGCAGAGATAAAGAACCAAGAATAATTTTTTTCATAATCATCAGTATTAAAGCCAAACTGAAGAAAGCAAGCATCATGCCACTACGCTGAAATTCAGTGAATGCTTTGAGAAAATTAGATTATATGATTAAAGATATTGGTTTCTTATCGAACAGGCTTGTTTCCTTTATTTATATTCTCTATTTTTGTTTGTGAAATCGAAAATGGCTATTCACTATATTATTCAAAACGCATTTACATGCCTGAAACAGCCCCAATAACCAAGCCTCTTATATCAATTATTATCCCCGTACATAATCTGGAGTCTTATCTCGCCAAATGTTTCGATTCTGCATTAGTACAAACTTATCAGAATATCGAGGTAATAGTCGTAAATGATGGGAGTACGGATAATTCTTTAAAAATCATAGAAGAATATGCTGCGCGTGATCCTCGTGTGGTTGTGCTTAATACTCACCAACAAGGCGTTTCGTTAGCTCGAAAAATAGGTATTGAGAAGGCTCATGGAAAATATATTACATTCTTAGATGGAGACGATTATTTCGAACCAGATATTATTTCCACATTGCATGAAGGATTAGTTGCTGGCGGCTATGATATAGTTTGTTGTAATTCCATGCGGGTACGGGAGAGCTATTCCATGCCGTTGCGCGAAAAACATAACTCCGTGAAAACCGGTTACGACTATCTGGAAGCTGTATTGGCTCATTATATCTGGGTAACTGTATGGGGAAAACTTTACAAGCGGGAATTGTTTGAGGGATTGATAGGTCACCCGGCATTAAGGTTGGGGGAGGATACGGTAGTCAACATGCAGGTTGGATTGAAACAACCTAAGGTAGGATTCATTGATTATATCGGGTATAACTATTATCAACGTTCGGATTCGGCTAATCATAAGCGAATCGATCTGGCATACTGCACATTATTCAGTGACTCTGTAATTCGGGTACTCGAGATGCATCGTGCAGAGATAGGTGACCGAATCGAATTGTATATATTGTTGAATAAGATTCGATGGTTCAGAGTGTATATCCGTAAGAGCGGGAATAAATGGATCGGAAACAGCGATTATGCCATGAGCATCTATCGTTTATTGAAAAAGTATAAAAAAGAAGTTCACCATTATGTGCCATGTTGGGATTTAATCATGATCCGGATATACCGCTATAGAATATTAAAACCTATTATGAGAGCTATTACCTTTATAGAAAGATTGAAAACCAGCGCAATACGCCGTATTCGCTCATGGAATAAATAATAGGATTGGCCACAATGAAAAGATATCTGTTTTTAGTGTCACTGTCGTATGCGTTTCCGATTATGCGGCCCTTGCAACGGGCTATCCGGGCACGAGGAGACGAGGCTGCCTGGTTTTTTGATACGCCAGGATGTAGCCGTTTTTTAAAAGAGGATGAACTTGAGTTGCATTCCGTCTCAGAGGTGATGGCCTATCATCCGGATGCAGTTTTTACATCCGGAAATCATACGTATGATTTTTTCCCGGGAATCAAGGTGCAACTGTTCCATGGTTTTAATATCGATAAGCGCCCGGGCCGCGGAGACCACTTCGCACTCAAAGGTTGGTTCGACCTCTATTGCACGCAAGGCGAAACGTCAACTCCGGAGTTTCAACGGTTGGCCGAGAAATACGGTTATTTCAAGGTCGTTGAGACGGGGTGGCCCAAAATAGACGGTTTCTACGATGAGACAGGGAAGATTCCCCGGCCACAAAACAAACGCCCTGTAATCCTTTACACCTCCACGTTTACGAAATGGATTACCTCGACACCTTACCTTTTTGAGGAGATTCGACGGCTCATTCAACAACGGGATTGGGAGTGGTTGATTACCTTCCATCCCAAAATGGATCCGGAAACGGTGGAACGCTACAAGACCCTTACACAATTTCCCAATGTAACCTTCTACGATGGAGACAACAATGTGGCGTTGATGCAACGGGCCGATGTGATGTTGTGCGACAGTTCATCCATCATCGTGGAATTTCTGATTATGGATAAGCCGGTTGTTACTTTCCGAAATACGGCTCCGGGAGACTTCTTGATCGATATCAATGAGCCGGCATTGTTGGAAGGAGCTATTGACCAGGCATTGGCCCGACCCCAGAAGTTGATGGAGAACATCCGGAGATACGTGGCTGCGATGCATCCATATTATGACGGAAAATCGTCGGAGAGAGTGCTTCAAGCCGTCGACCGCTTTATTGCAGAAGATTTAGGTCACATGAAACGTAAACCGCGGAACTGGTTTCGGAAGTGGCAGGCAAGAAAAAAGCTACATTATTTTCCCTGCTGGGAAAAGTTATGCCATAGAAAGTCTTAGGCATAACTATTGCATCGGTTTGTTTATAAAAACGATAAACCGATGAGAATACAGACAGGACAGGGAACCATCCCTCTCATGACATTGATTGCATTGTGGTCGATTTCGGCTGTGGTATCATTGCCGGGATTGGCCATTTCGCCAATCTTGGGCGATCTACACACCATCTTCCCGGAGACAAGCGACCTGGAGATACAGATGCTCACCTCGCTACCATCCTTGCTGATTATTCCTTTTGTACTGCTTTCCGGAAGGCTATCGGTCGGACGCGATAAGATTAAAATTCTTATTCTCGGCCTTTCGCTCTTTTTCGGAAGCGGGATACTCTACTTTTTTGCTCACAGCATGATGGCGCTTATCGTCATAAGTTGTATCCTGGGCATCGGAGCGGGCATGATGATTCCGCTTTCGACGGGACTTATCGTCGACTATTTTACGGGGAGCTATCGGGTCAAGCAATTGGGGTTAAGCTCATCGATCAACAATATTACGCTTGTGTTGGCGACGGCGCTGACCGGATATCTGGCCAACATCAATTGGCACTATCCATTCCTGGTCTATACACTGCCCGGAGGTGCCATCATTCTCTCTTCGTTTCTGCGAAAAAAAGATTCGATCGCCCATGTGAAGAAAATCGATGCGCCTTCCATAACCTCACAGCATGTGGCTAAAATGAATAAGCCCCATATCATACAACTTATGGGACTCTATTTCTTCATCACATACGCTGTGTTGGCCATCACCTTTTATTTGCCTTTCCAGTTGCAAAGCTATAAAATGGATAGTGATACCTCGGGTATTATGATTGCCCTGCTGTTTCTGGCCATTATGCTCCCGGGGCTGTTCTTGAACAATATCCTGTCCTGGATGAAAGAGCGTGTGAATGTGGTCTCCTTATTGGTTATTGCAGTAGGACTGTTTGTGGTCTTTCTGTCCAAGGACCGTTTCATGATTGGATTGGGCTGCGTTCTGGTAGGGTTGGGATACGGAATCATGCAACCGCTGATCTATGCTAAAACAGCGACTCAAGCACCGACAGAACAATCAACCCTGGCCCTTTCGTTTGTCATGTCGGTCAACTACTTGGCAATTATGATTTGTCCCTTCATTATCGATCTCTTCCAGCATCTGTTTGCTACGCACTCCAATCGTTTTCCATTTATTTTCAATGCGGTGCTTACCTTGATCGTTACTTTGTGGGCCTATCGTAAAAGGAAAACTTTCATCTTCGGACAGGCCATTGAATAAACCAAGGGCAGACAACCATGTCTGCCCTTGAAATTTTAGACGAATTACCCAACAGGCTGTGTTACACTATTTCTTTTCGTGTTTGACGATACTTTCCCGCATGTTCGTATCTGCCTGGATATTCTTTAGTTTGTAGTAGTCCATAATGCCGAGATTCCCGCTGCGGAAGGCTTCTGCGATAGCCATCGGGATTTCGGCCTCGGCAAGGATTACCTTAGCGCGTGCCTCCTGAGCCTTTGCCTTGTTTTCCTGCTCGTGAGCTACGGCCATAGCCCGTTTCTCTTCGGCTTTGGCTTGAGCAATATTTTTATCGGCATCGGCCTGATCCATCTGCAACTGGGCTCCGATATTCTTACCTACATCAATGTCTGCAATGTCGATTGAAAGGATCTCGAAAGCTGTTCCGGCATCAAGCCCTTTCTCCAATACGACGCGGGAAATTGAATCCGGATTCTCAAGTACCACTTTATGTGTCACGGCGGAACCAATTGAGGATACGATGCCTTCACCGACACGGGCCAGAACGGTCTCTTCGCCGGCTCCTCCTACCAATTGTTTGATGTTGGCACGGACGGTAACCCTTGCCTTGGCAATCAACTGAATTCCGTCCTTGGCTACGGCTGCCACCGGTGGTGTGTTGATAACCTTCGGGTTTACAGACATTTGTACAGCTTCGAACACATCCCTGCCAGCCAAATCAATCGCTGTTGCCATTTTAAAATCGAGGTTGATGCTTGCCTTTTGTGCTGAGACCAGTGCATGGACTACATTCGTGACATTCCCGCCTGCCAGATAATGGGCTTCCAATTCATTGGCATTTAAGGAGAGTCCCGCTTTCGTTCCTTCGATCATTGCAGAGACTATGGTAGCAGGCGGTACTTTACGCCAGCGCATCAGAATCAGTTGCAGAAGACTGATTCGCACGTCGGACACCAAGGCGGAGAACCATAATCCGATAGGGACGAAATAAAAGAATAACCATAAAACGATAATCGCGATAAACGCAATAAGAGCGATTAATCCAGCACTTTCCATAATTTATTGATTGTTTTGGTTTATTTGTCTGACAATAGCATTGAAATTCTCGAACCCGACCACTTCAATCTCTTTCCTGGGATCGATATATTTGTCTCCAAAAGATTTGGCTTCATAGGTTTTCTCCTCGATCATGACTTTGCCGATCGGAGCAAGGCGTGTAACCGTTACACCGCGATCACCGATTTTCAGTGTGTTGTCAGGCAATGACTGGCAGGTGCCATCTACGGTACTTTTCAGTGATAGGCGTTGCCACGTTTTTGCTCGCAAAGAGACCACGGTTGCCACCAGCGATAGAATTACGATAGCGGCCAAGATGATAAAGCCGCCCGTAGTCCCGTATCTTGTGAATCCCAAATAGATGGCTCCTCCATTAGCCAAAAGGGAACAAATCCCGGCAAAGGAGAGCCCCGGTAAGAGAACCAGCTCGGCGACAAGCATCAATACGCCTACGATAATCAAGATAACAATCAATCCCATGGAATAGATTCATTAAAAGAGCAAGATACCGTTTTTTTACGATATTATGAAGCGATTTCAGCGATTTTTATCTCGATGTCCGGGTCAACGGCTCGAATGGCTTCGACCAGTTGATTGGCCTCGCTCTCCGAGTCAAACGAACTGATGATAAAAAGGCCCTCCAGACGCGAGATCTCCTTGTCGGCGGCTTGAGCCTGGAGAACCTCTTTTACGCCTTCGCTCAAGTCCTCCTCAATACCACTGATTTCGATACGATACAACGTCTCTTGGGGTTGGGAGAGTTCCTCGGCCTGTCGCTCGGACAGGTTGGTGTATTCTCCGTCTTGCCATACGACGACCTGTGGATTCCTGAATCCGAATCCTTTGAGTCGAGCCGCGGCCTCCTCTGCTTCTGCCTGTGTGGCATATCCTCCTGCAAAATACCTGTATCCTGCTTCCTCGGATTCAGTATAGCTCATTGGATACACTCCTCGGAAGATGGTAGGAAGTTGGGCTTTCTGATAGGTCCCCAGTAAAATTCGATACATCGCACCTTTGGGAAAAATTCTGGTTGGTGGAATAGGATTTTTCGTGTTGTATTTTGCTGGTGAATACCAATCGACATCGGAATAATCGTAAAAATATCGTTGCTCGAGCGTGATGACCGGCAGAAGGTAATCCATGGCGACAGACTCTGAAGCGGCTCTGCGAAGTGAATCCTGAGCCTTGTCAAGTTGCAATAATTCAGCCATTGTCTTTTCATAGTCCAGAATCAACGGTTTATTGGCTGTATAAGCAGCGAGAGGCTCTGCGACACCCTGATCCTGTAAAGTCACCGCTCTGTCGCGAGCTTTAATAGTCTTCTCCTCGAATTGAGACAAGAGATCGGTACGATTCATCTCATCCAGTAGATAACTATAGATATACGTTTTGTTGTCGTATATATACCCCCAGATGGATGAGACGGTATCCGCAATACGTTCATTCAATCCATCGAGCGTATGATATCTACGGAAAAGGCTGTCGGCTATGATCTCATCAGTGGTGAGCCGATATTGCTCTGTGATATCAGCTATGACGGAATAATTCTTGGCGTAGGTCTTTAAATAATTCACCACAAGCGGCTCACGAGCTTGTGCTGTCACGAGAGTCGTATAGTCTGCCGGAGTAAGATGGGCCTTAAAATACTCATTGGCTGTAAGATCGGCAATCACATACGCAGGCTTGGCAATCGTATCGGCTGGCGCCTCTTCTACATTAGAATGTGCCCCGAGGTTGTTGATAATATATTCTTGTTCGATGATTCCGATGCGATTAGCTGTAATACCGATCTCATTTCTAACTTCGAATATTTCGCTCTCGAGCCGTAGGATATCGTCGCGATACTGAACACGGTTTGTCGAGTCATTACGAAATTTTATACGCGTAGCTTCGATTACTTTAGTGAGTGAATCGGCTGCTTGTTGCAATTGATGTTCCTTTTGGAGAAGAGCCATATATTCGCTATTCTTTTCCAATCCGGCGACACGTGCGTTTACCTGGCTAACTCCGGGAAACGGAATCAGCAGTGTCACTAAAAAAACAATATAAATCGTTCTGAATTTCATCTATTTCCACCACTTAATTAAAAACAACTGTATAAGTCCGAATATTTCCAAACGTCCTAACAACATAAATAGTGTACTGAAAGATTTGACAAACGGACTGAAATGTGCATAATTATCCATGGACCCTACGCTTCCGAAACCCGGACCGACATTTCCAATACATGTAGTAATAAGACTGAATCCCGTCATGAGATCGACCCCTGCCGCTGTTACAATAATCGTCCCAACTAAAATTAGTACCAGGTAAGCCACAATGAAGAGCATGGCAAAATTGACCAATGCATTATCCTGCATCACATTGTTGAGTTTGATACGAATAATCGCATTGGGATGTTGTTGCTGAAGAATTCTTGCCCGTAGAACCTTCATGGCCAGCCAGACACGGTCGCTTTTGATTCCTCCGCTCGTTGAACCGGCACAACCACATTGCATCATTAACCAGATTAAGACAATAATAGCAAAAGAGGTCCATAAATTAGTGTCAGCTGTAGCAAAACCTGTTGTTGAAATAAGGGCTGCAGCTTGGAAATAGGCATATCGCATGGAACTGAGGAGAGAGGGATAAGTCCCAGATGTCCACAAACTGATAGCAATAGCAAATCCCCCTATAAGGATGGAATATAAATAGAAACGAGCTACTTCTGAACGAAAAATGTTATTAGATTTGCCTGAGAATGTCGCGTATATCAGACCAAAATGTAAACCAGACAACACCATAAAAAATATAATAATCATTTCGATCCATATATTATTATAGTGTGCTATACTACTATTATAATTACTGAATCCGCCTGTCGCAACAGTTGAGAAAGAGGTCGTTACAGCATCGAACCAGGTTGTGCCGGCAATTTTTAGAAGGATTGTTTCTACGAATGTGATTCCAACATATACGAACAGTAAAATATGTACGATTTTTTGAGCTCGATATTTATAATTGTCTTTGGCCAATACGGAGAGTTCAACGCTGGAAAGTGTCATTTTAGTACGGCCCAGTGTAGGTAAGACAACCAGAGCGAACATTACTACACCCACACCGCCCAACCAATGGGTAGAGGCTCGCCAAAACAACATGCCACGCGGCAATGCCTCGACATCACTGAGGGCTGTAGCTCCAGTTGTGGTATATCCGGAAACACTCTCAAACCATGCTGTAGAGAGATCAAATTCGCCGCCCCATAATAGATAGGGGAACGTTCCGACCAAACAAGCCACAAGCCACGCTCCTGTTACGATAACATAACCCTCTTTGGTATAGATCTGATCGCTTTTTTCTACAAAAATCAGAGGAAAAATCCCCAGTACCGAAGTCAAGACTCCAGACAATAGCAATGGATAAAAAGCTGTGTCCATGTGATTCATATACGATATGCCGGCAGATAGGAACATGAATACTGCATTGAGCAGTATCACCATCCCGACATAGCGTAATATCACATTAAACCTCATACCGATACTGTTTTATTTGCTCTTTACTAAAAAGATAAGCTTTTCTATATATTCCTTTAGTTTAAATATTTCATCTTTCCCTTCCATTTTTACATTGAATGGAATACGAGACGTGAGGTAATCCTGCAGACCTTTGGTAATCTTAAGTATGGGATCTGTGTAATAAAGATTTAGCAGGAAATAGAACATGATGACAATAATAATCGACACACAAAGCGTGAGTATGCCCGGCATAATGGCGCGATAGGCGTTGTTCTTCAATTGAGTCGCTTTCGTGCCGAGCGAATTTTGCGACAGCGTCATATAATTCTTAATAGCAGAGGTGAGTTGGTAATATGAGGTTTTATAGACGTTCACAAACCAATCAACATCAGTCAATACGTGTTGATCGAAAAAGTTATTGACAATCTCATTGTAATGTTCTCTGGCAAGGTAGATCGAATCGAGTTCCGACAGATCGCGGATTGTAACAGTAGCTTCAGCAAGGGTTTTGTCAAAAGCCCTACGTGCCGCGACAAACGATGAATCGTATCCTGCCTGTTCAAAAACAACCATCTGAAGAAGCGCCGTATTTTGTTCCTGCACAGCATCGAGCATTCGTCTGGAAAGTTCCATATTACGGGAACTGGACGCTAATAAATTATTAGTTTGGGTACTCAGTCGGTTTAATTCAAACAAAGAAACCATCCCCGAGAAAAAAAGCAACAGGGCGAGACTTAAGAACCCCAGCATTATTTTTTTACGCATACCCATAATTATGCCTATTTTCCAACAAAGATAAATAATTAATCGAGAATAATACCTATGATTTCACCATTTTTGCCTATGGAATCCAGCATTACACGACAGATACTATTTACTCGTTTCCGATCGTATGGGGCACAAACCCGGATATAATTTTCGGTAAATCCAGACATCATGCCTGCGTGATAGGTGCTCTCAAATAAAACCGAGGCTTCGCATCCGATTGCACGTTCATAAAATGTACGTTGTAAAGTAGTACAGAGATTGGAAAGTTGTTTTACCCGTTCGGCAGATGTCGCGGGCGGAACTTTGCCTTCGAAATTCACCGCTGGTGTGCCCGGACGCTCCGAAAAAGGAAATACATGAAGATAAGCAGGCTGTAACTTTGCAAGAAAATCATAAGTAGTTCTGAAGTCTGAGTCGGTTTCGCCGGGAAAGCCGACAATTACATCAATGCCAATAAAGGCTTCCGGCATTCTTTGACGAACAGCCGTAATGCGTTCGTCAAACTTTGCTGTTGTATATCGTCGGCGCATACGACCAAGAACCGAATCCGAACCACTTTGCAGCGGAATGTGAAAATGGGGTTGGAACTTTCTGCTGGCCGCGGTAAAGTCGAGAATTTCGTCGGTCAATAAATTAGGTTCGATGGATGAGATTCGATATCGTTCGATGCCATCTACAGTATCCAATTGACGGAGTAAATCGGCAAATGATTCTCCTGTCGTACGGCCAAAGTCTCCGGTATTGATACCTGTGATAACTATCTCTTTCTGACCAGCTGCCGCTATCTTCTCTGCTTCGGCAACGAGATTTGCAATAGGCAGATTGCGACTGGCACCTCGAGCATACGGAATCGTACAGTAGGCACATTTATAGTTACATCCATCCTGGACTTTTAAGAAGGCTCGGGTACGGTCTGCCATCGAAAAAGAAGCGAAAAAACGAGTAAGTTCATCAGCGCTGCAACTGTATATTTCTACTTTGCCTTTGCCTGCAAGCGCTGTAACACGATGATACAAGTCCTCTTTATCGTTATTGCCGATTACCAAATCAACCCCTTCGATTGCAGCTATTTCCAATGGTTGTAATTGTGCGTAACACCCTGTCACAGCTATGAGTGCACCTGGATTTTCGCGCACCAGTTTGCGGATTAGATTTCGACATTTTTTATCGGCATGTTCCGTGACGGAGCAGGTATTGATGACACAAATGTCTGCCTGCTCTCGAGGCCCAACACGAACAAATCCTCCCTTTTCGAATTGGCGGGCGATTGTTGATGTTTCAGAGAAATTGAGTTTACAACCTAATGTATGAAAGTTGACCCGTTTAGCGGAAAATTTTGGCATAACAACCCATTTTGGTGGCGAAATTACGAAAAGCGTTTTTAAATTCAGCATCCTTGCGTTCGAAAACTAACGGACTGCATTATCTCGACGACGTAGAAGCCTTCTTGTGAAAGCATTATCAGCCATAGTGGGATCAAGCTCCAAAAGCAACGAATCGATTTGTCGTCTGGTTGAAGTATCTGTAAGTTCACTGGCTGCGAGCATGGCTGATACAACACTACCTCTGTTTTGACGAATAAATTCCGCTTTCGAATGAGACAATAAATTCTTTACACTATCTTTTTTGTGTTCGAAAACCTGACGTTTTGTTGAATCAAGTACCAAGCTATCCATTAATGCCATGTCGATAGCTCGTAACATAATATCATAATCACGAACCGACTCTCGATATCTCCATAAAGCATCGTTCAATGCTGTGCCGGATACTTTAATATCGTCATGATAATTAAAATTTCCACTCACCGATATATCTCCACCACCGATCATCACCGGAATAAAGAAATCGGGATATCCTTCGAATTGTATATACAGAATATTCGGCAATATTTCCGGCAGCGTAAAAGAGAATCGGCCCTCTGTCGAGGTTGTACTGTCTATGGTGCGCAATGCTCCTTCGTAGGCTCTCAGATAGACGCTTCCATCCGGCAGACTAGTAATATTGCCATACAGATGGTCCGGCTCCTTGACGCAAGAAAAAAAGAGAAAAACAGCGCTCCATAGAGGCAGGAAACATGTATGTCGGAACGGATTTCGCATGATATTCACTTTTCAAAGTTAATAAAAAACTATAAATTTGCCTCCTTATTATGTCATAAGATGGATTTTTTGCAAGAAATAGTCCAGTACCGATTTCTGTCGAATGCATTGATTGCCTGCCTGCTATCGGGAGTCGTTTGCGGCATAATGGGTACGTATATTGTATGCCGTCGGCTGGTATTCCTTAGTGGAGGAATTACGCATTCCTCTTTCGGAGGAATTGGGATTGCTTATTACCTGGGAATGAATCCCATTGTCGGAGCTCTGGTATTTGCCGTATTGTCGGCTATTGGAATAGAGTGGGCCTCGGATCGTGGACGTATTCGCGAGGACTCGGCTATTGGAATCGTGTGGTCGGTCGGCATGGCCATCGGAGTGATTTTTATCTATCTGACACCGGGTTATGCACCCAATTTAATGAGTTTCCTGTTCGGAAATATTCTGACTGTGACACAGACTGACATTATTGCCCTGGCTGCTTTATGCGTGATTGTCGTTTTGCTTTTTCTGCGGATGTGGCGACCAATCATGTATGTGGCTTTCGATCGAAATTTCGCTCGCAGTCAGGGAGTACATACCCGCGTGATCTCATACCTCATGTCGGTGTTGGCTGCACTGACGATTGTACTCTCGATCCGAACGGTAGGAATCGTACTGCTAATTTCATTGCTGACCATCCCTGCGGTAATTGTCAATTCGCTGACCCGCTCCTACACGAAAATCACCATTGGGGCGGCATTTGTGGCAATGGCCGGAAACCTTGCAGGAGTATGGCTCAGCTATAAATTGGATATTCCGGCGGGGGCTGCCACAATATTTGTGCTGACTGTTGCGCTTATTTTGGTAAAACTGTTACCTTTGTTGGACAAAAAACGGAAAGCCGTCGCATGAAAACCATCCATAAATTCGTATTGAAGTCTTACTTCGGGCCAATGATCCTCACGTTCTTTATCGTGATGTTTGTCCTGATGATGAATTTCTTATGGAGATATATCGATGAGTTGGTGGGGAAGGGGCTCAGCATGGGTGTGATCGGCGAATTGATGATGTATGCGGCCGTTACGTTGATTCCGATGGGACTTCCGCTTGCAACACTGCTTGCCGCCATCATGACGATGGGAAATATGGGCGAGAATTACGAATTGTTGGCCATGAAATCGGCCGGCATGTCTCTGCCCCGCATTATTAAGCCGCTTACAATCGTGATTTGCATTATCGCGATCGGAAGTTTTTTTGTGGCGAACAACCTTGTGCCGTACTCCGTGAAAAAGATGTCTGCCCTGCTTTACGACATTCGACAACAGAAACAGGCACTCGAATTCAAAGACGGCATCTTTTTTAACGGGATTGAAAATATGAGTATCCGGGTGGGGAAACAACATCCGGAAACCAAATTGCTGACCGATGTCCTTATTTATGACACCCGGAACGGAAGTAACAAAATGACGACAACAGTCGCCGATTCCGGCTATATCCGGCTGTCGGATGACAAACGTTTCTTGCTGGTGACACTCTACAACGGAGAGACCTATGAAGAAACCCGTTCCTATGAATGGTATGAGAGAAATGCGCTTCGCCACGATATTTTCAAAGTGCAGAACGGGACAATTCCCCTTTCGGGATTCGATTTTGAACGCAATACGACGGGGGATATGTTTCAGGGTAGTCAAACGAAAAATATCGTACAACTTGACCGGGGTATAGACTCATTGGAAGTATTGGTGGGACAAACTACTTCAACCTCCTATCTGCCTTTATTCAAGACTCATATCTTTCCTAACGACAATTCATTGATCGTCGACTCTCTTCGGAACGATAAGTTGCATAGAAAACCTGTATTGGCTATGGACTCTATCGAGAAACTCTCGCTCAATGATAAACAGCGGCTATGGACCAGTGCGCTTAATACAGCCAACAGTTCTCGCAATATGTTCGATTTCGAAGAGGGCACATCAAAAGATGCGCTGAATGAGTTGTATCGTTATAAAGCAGACTGGCACAGAAAATTATCGCTTCCGGTTTCTATTATGATATTTTTCCTAATCGGAGCACCCCTAGGGGCGATCATCCGAAAGGGAGGACTCGGGATGCCAATCGTGGTGTCGGTAGTCTTTTTCGTGATCTATTATATGATTACCATTACAGGAGAGAAAATGGCGAAAGAGGGAACGTGGAGTTCTTTCAGCGGAATGTGGATATCGACTTTCATTCTTCTGCCCATCTCCATATTCCTGACCTATAAAGCGACAAACGATTCTAACCTATTCAACTCTGAATGGTACTTTTCTCATTTGAAAAAACTGAAAAATTACATACATTCGTTACGAAATAAAAAACGAAAGTCATGACACAGGAAACAAGTATGCTGAATACTGTCGAAGAGGCAATCGAAGATATCCGCGCCGGAAAGGTGATTATTGTGGTCGATGACGAAGACCGCGAGAATGAAGGCGATTTTATCGTCGCAGCGGAAAAAATCACTCCAGAGATTGTGAATTTTATGCTCCATAATGGACGGGGAGTGATGTGCGCCCCTCTGACGGAAGACCGTTGCCGGGAATTGGAACTGGATATGCAGGTGGCGGATAATACCTCGTTGCTGGGCACGCCGTTCACTGTTTCCGTAGATATGCTGGGGCATGGCTGTACGACGGGAGTATCAGCTATGGATCGTGCTACCACAATCAAGGCTCTGGTCGATCCAAATACCAAACCGAGTGATTTGGGACGCCCGGGACATATATTCCCGCTGCGAGCCCGAAATCGGGGTGTACTGCGTCGGCCGGGTCATACGGAAGCGGTTGTTGATTTGACTCGTATGGCGGGCCTGCGTGTCGGGGGCGCGCTGATCGAGATCATGAACGAAGATGGAACGATGGCTCGGCTACCTCAGTTGTTGGAGATCGCCAAAAAGTTCAGTCTAAAAATCGTGTCGATTGCCGATATTATCGCTTACCGGTTGCGCACGGAGTCTATTGTAGAACGGGGTGAAACGGTGTCGTTGCCGACACAATGGGGGAACTTCCGGGCTACACCGTTCGTACAAAAAAGTAATGGCGTGGAACACATAGCGTTGGTAAAAGGTGAATGGGCACCAGATGAACCGGTATTGGTACGGGTTCACTCCTCCTGCATTACCGGAGATATTTTCGGATCGTATCGATGCGACTGCGGACCGCAATTGCACAAAGCCATGGAGATGATCGAAAAAGAGGGCAAGGGTGCTATCGTATATCTAAGCCAGGAGGGACGAGGGATCGGCCTAACCAATAAGCTCAAAGCCTATAAATTACAGGAGGAAGGATACGATACGGCAGAAGCAAACCTGAAACTCGGTTTTAAGGTCGATGAACGAGATTATGGCGTTGGAGCCAGCATATTACATGAGATAGGTGTTTCGAAAATGCGACTGATGACCAATAATCCGCTTAAACGTGCCGGATTGGAGGGCTATGGCTTGTCGATCTCGGAGATCGTGCCGATTGTTATCGACCCGAATCCCTATAACGAGAAGTATCTCGAGACGAAAGAGACGCGTATGGGGCATACACTTGGCATCTTTAAACATTGATCCCATGGAGGCGAAGAAGCTGCGGATCGTATTTATGGGGACGCCCGATTTCGCCGTGACCCCTTTGCGACGATTGGTCGAAGAAGGCTATCATATTGTAGCCGTGATTACTACTCCAGACAAGCCTGCCGGACGCGGGTTGAAGGTTCAGGAGAGTGCAGTGAAGAAATATGCACTTGAAGCAGGCCTTCCTCTTTTACAACCCGAGAAACTGAAAGATCCGTCGTTTGTCGAAACGTTCAAACAGTTGAATGCTGATTTGGCCATTGTGATCGCATTCCGTATGTTGCCCGAGGTGATTTGGGCACAACCGCGTTTGGGAACATTCAACCTACATGCGTCGTTATTGCCACAATATCGGGGGGCGGCTCCAATCAATTGGGCGATTATCAATGGGGAGACACGAACCGGAGTAACCACTTTTATGCTTAATCACGAAATAGACAAAGGGGCTATTCTCGGACAGCGGGAGGTGGAGATCGGACGAGAGGATAATGCCGGTATATTGCACGATAAATTGATGTATGCAGGCACGGAACTCGTCGTGGAAACCGTCGAGAAAATTGCCGCCGGAACCGCTGTTCCGATTGATCAGTCGGATAACAAGGATACATTGAGACCGGCTCCGAAAATTTTTAAGGAAGATTGTCGAATCGCTTGGCAGGGCTCCTCAGAGCATATCTATAATCTGATTCGAGGCTTGTCGCCTTATCCGGCAGCATGGAGCGAGATGCTGAAAGACGGTACGGACGCTCCTGTCGCTATTAAGATATTGGCCGCTCATATCGAAAAATCCATACAACCGGAAGAGCAGCCAGGAGTCATCCAAAGCGACGGGAAAAAGTCTATTGTCGTAGCGTGTGCTGACGGTTATATCGCCATTGATGAGTTACAAATGGCCGGCAAGAAAAGAATGCGCACGGAGGAGTTCCTTCGGGGGTTCAAAGGAATAACAGATTGCAGATTCATATAACGCTCAGGTAAAATACATAATAAAAAAAACGGAGTCTTTCAACTCCGTTTTTTTTATTGTCAGCTGAAACAAGACACTCGGCAATCAATTAAATCTGCTCGCGAATAATCTCCATTCCGGTACGAATAGCCTCCTCGTTGTCGGGAAGCGACTTCCAGGCTCGTTCGGGCAAAGATTTTTTCAATCCTGCAAATACATTCTCCAAGGTTACGACCGGACGTACTTTAAGGTAACCTCCCAGAATCATCGTATTGAACAGACGGGAATTGCCGCGTTTAGCACACTCCTCGGTCGCATCAATCGTATAAATACGGATATCCTTACGTGTCGGATGATGCGTAATACCGTTCGTGTCGTATATCAGGATTCCTCCGGGTTTAACACGATTCTCAAATTTGTCCATACTTTGTTGATTCAAGATGATGGCCGTATCGTAATCGTGAGCGATCGGGGAACTGATCGGTTGATCGCTGATCATAACTGTAACATTGGCCGTTCCTCCACGCATTTCCGGACCGTAGGAGGGCATCCAACTCACCTCGTAATCCTGCATAACTCCGGAGTAGGCGAGAATCTTTCCCATCGAAAGCACGCCCTGGCCGCCGAAGCCCGCTATAATCATCTCTTCTTTCATAATCACTTCTGTTTTGTAGTACTAAATGTCCTTAATATCGCCCAGCGGATAGGAGGGGAACATATTTTCTTCCAGCCATTGATTGGCTGCTACCGGCGACAATTTCCAGCCGCTGTTGCACGTTGCGACAAACTCTACCAGAGAGAGACCCTTTCCGGCCATAGCATTTTCGAATGCCTTCCGAAGCGCTTTTTTCGCCTTGCGGACATTGGCCGGAGTATGAACACTCTGACGGGTAACATAACATACCCCCTCCAAATGAGCCACCATATCGGCAACTTTATATGGATATCCATGTAATCGCGGATCCCGGCCGTAAGGCGTGGTTGCCGTTTTCATCCCGACCAGGGTAGTGGGGGACATCTGCCCTCCCGTCATGCCATATATGGCGTTATTTACATAAATGACCACAATGTTTTCGCCACGGTTGCAGGCATGAATCGTCTCGCCTGTACCAATAGCCGCCAGATCGCCGTCGCCCTGATAGGTGAAGACCATTTTATTAGGATACATCCGTTTGATACCCGTAGCAACGGCACATGCACGACCGTGGGCTGCTTCGGCCCAATCAATGTCGATGTAGTTGTAGGCGAAAACGGAACAGCCCACCGGTGAAACGCCTATACATTCGCCTTCGAGTCCCATCTCATCGATCACCTCGGCCACCAATTTATGAATCGTTCCATGGCTGCAGCCCGGGCAATAATGCATGATATTGTCCTTGATCAAACGGTTCTTGCCGTAGACAAGGTTCTCTTCCTTAATTTCCACTTCTGCTGCCATCGTTATTTCAATTTATTGATGATTTTATCTTTCAATGCCTCGTATACCTCACCTGGCGTGGGGACCATACCCCCCATACGACCATAATATTCGACCGGTATATGGTTTCCTACGCATAGGCGTACATCTTCAACCATCTGGCCGGCATTCAACTCTACCGTCAGGAAGCCTTTTGCTTGTTGTGCTCGCTGTGCAATCACCTTACTCGGGTAGGGATAGAGCGTAACAGGACGAATCAGCCCTACCTTATATCCATCAGCGCGTGCCATTTCAATTACCTTTGAACAGATACGTGCAGCCGAACCGAATGCGACCATGAAATATTCGGCGTCATCGCACAGAATCTCTTCGTAGCGCACTTCCTGTTCAGTTATTTTCTGGTACTTGGCCTGCAATTTTTCATTCACCTGCTCTTGAATAGCCGGATCTAACTCCAACGAGGTAACGATATTTCCGGCGCGTCCTCCGAATTTACCGGTAAGCGCCCAATCTCCGTAGTGTTCCTTGATGTATTCATCGGTCATGCGGGGAACAGGAGCCGACAGCATCACCTTCTCCATCATCTGCCCGATGACTCCATCAGATAACATCATAACTGGATTGCGATATTTAAAGGCCAGTTCGAAACCGAGCGATACGAAATCGTACATCTCCTGGACAGAGTTTGGAGCAAGTACAATCATACGGAAATCACCGTGTCCTCCTGCTTTGGTCGCCAGGAAATAATCGCTCTGAGAAGGTTGGATCGTACCAAGTCCCGGGCCACCTCGTTGTACGTTCAGCACCAGACAAGGCAGTTCTGCACCGGCCAGATAGCTGAGTCCCTCGCTCATCAGACTTATCCCGGGACTCGACGACGACGTCATTACGCGTTTCCCGCACGACGCTGCTCCATATACCATATTGATGGAGGCAATTTCGCTCTCGGCCTGTAATACAACCATCCCGGTCGTTTCCCATGGCTTCATCTCCATCAACGTTTCAATTACTTCAGTCTGCGGTGTGATCGGATATCCGAAATATCCGTCGCATCCTGCGCGGACCGCTGCTTCGGCAATTACTTCATTGCCTTTCATCAATCTTACTTCTTTCATAGCGCTCCGTATTTAAGCCATTTTTTGTCGATAAACCGTGATGCAACTGTCCGGGCAGATGATTGCGCAACTGGCGCATCCCGTACAAGCCTCGGGATTTTCCATATAAGAGAAGTGATAGCCTTTGCCATTGACTTCGGAGGATAATTTGAGTACCTGGCATGGACATGAAACGACACAGACCTCACAGCCTTTGCAACGTTCCTTATCCACGATGACGGTTCCTTTAATTTTTGCCATAATATTACAATTTGTTAATCGAATTCTTCGATTTGCTACAAATATAATCTTTTTTCGCCAAATTGATAATAATTTTTTAAAAAGAATTTACGATACCAAAATGAGTGTATCGAGATGGTATTTGTTATTTTCATCGAGACAAACAATTCTCGATGTAGTTCTATATGACCAAGATGGGGAGATCCAGATTTTTTTTAGCCTGATAAGATCTGCCGGAACTTCCGATATTCAAACAGAGAAGCCTGCGGAATTTCGCAGGCTTCTCTCAAAATATGATTGCTCAGAGTGATTATTCCTTAAAACTGTGGATCACAATACCCGAGCGTAGCTTTGGCTCAAACCAGGTCGTTTTGGGAGGCATAATGTTACCCGTATCAGCAATATCGATCAGCTGTTGCATCGAAACCGGGTAAAGAGCGAAGGCTACCTTCATCTCTCCGCTATCCACTCGTTTTTGTAATTCGCCAAGTCCGCGGATGCCACCTACGAAATCGATCCTTTTATCTCGCCGCAGGTCTTTGATTCCGAAAATGCGATCAAGTACCAAATCGGAAAGGATTGTGACATCCAGAACGCCGATCGGATCATTGTCGTTATACGTCCCCGGTTTAGCCGTAAGGCTGTACCATTTGCCATCGAGATACATGCTGAAATTATGCAGTTTGTTCGGCTTGTAGATTGCGCTTCCCATCTCTGTGACTTCGAAGTCTTTCTGCAAGGCCGACAGCAATTCCGACGGTGTCAGACCGTTCAGATCTTTAACCAGACGGTTGTAGTCAATGATCTGCAACTGATTGTCGGGAAAGATAACCGACAAGAAATAACAATACTCCTCGTTCCCAGTGTGCCCAGGATTCGCTTCTGCCATCTCCTGACCGACACGTGCAGCTGCTGCCGTACGGTGATGTCCGTCCGCAACATACAATGCCGGTATCTGTGAAAATAATTCAGTGATACGGGCAATTGTCTTTTCGTCCTGGATTCTCCACATCTGATGACCGAAACCGTCCTCTGCAACGAAATCGTATACGGGTTTTGTCGTATTTACAATGCCAGAAACGATAGCATCTATCTCCGCATTGGCTGGATACGAGAAGAAGACCGGTTCGATGTTGGCTTGTTGATTGCGGACATGCTTCATTCGATCCTCCTCTTTGTCGTGACGCGTTAGCTCATGCTTCTTGATCTTGCCGGAGAGATAGTCTTCATAGTGACAGCAAGCAACCAACCCATACTGTGTACGCCCCTGCATGGTTTGTGCATATATATAATAGCACTCTTGGGGGTCCTGTACAAGCCAGCCCTTGTCCATCCACCGCTTAAAATTCTCTACGGCTTTCTCATAGACCTCCTGTGCATGTTCATCCGCAATCGGATCGAAATCGATCTCCGGTTTGATAATATGGAGCAACGACTTCTCACCTGCTTCGGCTTTCGCCTCTTGAGAGTTCAATACATCGTATGGACGCGACGCCACCTCTTTAACATATTGGGGTGGGGGACATATGCCGCGAAACGGTTTGATTTTCACCATATCGGATCGGGTTTTAAACTCTTTGCGATACAATTATTTATTGACTTGGAAGCGAGTATTGCCATTTTTGAAGAAATCCACAATCTGCGTAGCGGCTGCCAACCCGGCATTGATATTGGCTTCAGCAGTTTCGGCACCCATCTTTTTCGTCGTAGCAAATACCCTTTTGCCGAATTTCTCGTTCAACTCCGGTTGAATGTCGGCTGCAATGTCGGTAATATACTTCAAATCGGGGCGCTCTTCCAGAATGGCGGCAAGTCCAGCCTCGTCGATGACCTCTTTGCGAGCCGTATTGACCAATGTGGCTCCTTGGGGCATCTTGGAGAGTAATTCGCGATTGATCGACTTCTTCGTCTGTTCCGTAGCCGGAATGTGCAGGGAGATATAATCGCATTTCGAATACAGCTCTTCCACTGAATTTAGGGCGATTACACCGTCTTCCTCAAAAATTTTGGCATCCGTGATAAACGGATCGTAGGCGTAAACCTTCAAACCCATGGCACGGCCGTATTTGCCCACCAAGCGTCCCACATGACCGTATGCGTGAATGCCCAATGTCTTGCCGTGAATCTCAGAGCCCGTACCTGGAGTGAATTGGTTCCGAGCCATGAAAATCATCATGCCAATGGCAAGTTCTGCCACGGCGTTGGAGTTCTGACCCGGAGTGTTCATCACCACGATGCCTTTAGCCGTACATGTTGCCAAGTCCACATTGTCGTAACCCGCACCTGCACGGACCACAATTTTGAGCTTCGGAGCAGCAGCCACAACTTCGGCCGTCACTTTGTCACTACGGATAATCAGTGCGTCTACATCCGATACTGCAGCCAGCAATTGGGCTTTGTCGGTATATTTTTCCAGGAGAGCCAGTTCATAGCCTGCTTCTTCGACAATTTTGCGAATGCCATCCACTGCTTTCTTTGCAAATGGCTTTTCGGTTGCTACTAATACTTTCATATCAGAATCGTTTAATGAGTGAAAGAAGGTCGCTTTCACGACCTTCCGTGGTTGATATGTCATCAATATGCCCATTGGCCTATTTGGCGTGCGAGGCTTCGAACTCCTGCATGCAGGCAACGAGGGCTTCAACACTCTCTTTTGGCAGAGCATTGTAGCACGAAGCGCGGAATCCGCCCACCAGCCGGTGGCCCTTGACGCCGACCATTCCTTTGCTCTTTGCAAATTCAAGGAATTCAGGTGCGAGATCTTCGTATCCGGGCGCCATGACAAAGCAAATATTCATGCGCGAACGGTCCTCCTTGGCGGCTGTTCCGACAAACAGTTTATTCCGGTCTATTTCATTATACAGGATCGCGGCCTTCTCCTTGTTGCGTCTCTCGATTTCCGGGATACCTCCGATGGATTTCAACCATTTGAGAGTCTCTTTTACGACGTAAATCGCAAATACGGGAGGCGTGTTGAACATGGAGTTATTGGCAATATGATTGCGATAATCGATCATCGAGGGCAGAGCGCGTGATACTTTGCCCAGAATGTCCTCCCGCACGATGACGAACGTAACACCCGCAGGACCGATATTTTTCTGTGCACCACCATAAATCAACGCATATTTCGAAACATCCACCGGACGGCTCATAATATCCGAACTCATATCTGCCACAAGAGGCACCGGAGAGTCAATATCCGTCTGGTATTCCGTACCATAAATGGTGTTATTGGTTGTAATGTGCAGATAATCCAAATCGGTCGGGATGGTGTAATCTTTCGGAATATAGCTGAAATTCTTATCTTCCGAAGATGCAACAACCTCTACTTCGCCAAATAATTTTGCCTCTTTGATGGCTTTTTTTGCCCACACACCCGTATTGATATACCCCGCTTTCTTTTCTAACAAATTGTAGGGAACATCGAGGAATTGTGTACTTGCGCCACCACCCAAGAAAAGTACCTTATAGTTATCGGGTACATTCAGCAACTCTTTCATCAGCGCAACAGCTTCGTCATTCACCGCCTCGAAATCCTTTGTGCGATGTGAAATCTCCAGCAAAGACAATCCACTTCCTTCAAAATCCAGGATGGCCTTGGCGGCATTTTCAATCGCTACTCGTGGCAGGATCGAGGGGCCTGCGTTAAAATTGTGCATCTTCATAATCAAAAAATATTAATCGTTTTCTTTAAAAATCCCTGTTAGGAACAACAAAGCTAACGATAAATTTTCTGAATTAACAGCGACAACAACTTTTTTTAACATCATTTTGCGCTTTTGTGTGAAAATAATAACAACAAGTAGACGGATTGTATTTCACCATTTTTTAAAGTAACTTTGCGAAAGTTATAAATCTAAGAAGAGATATGGTTAAATCTATGACCGGTTACGGGAAAGCCGAAACCACTGTCAATGGCCGAAAAATCACCGTTGAGATACGTTCTCTCAATAGCAAACAACTCGATTTGGCCATCAAACTACCTTCGATATATCGCCAGCAGGAGTACGAAATACGTAATGTCGTATCGAAAGTGATGCAACGAGGTAAAGTCGATGTGTTTATCAGTTTCGACGACACGGCCGGGGCGAGCGGTGTGCGTATTAATCAGGAACTATTTGCCGATTATTACCGTCAGTTGTGCGAAATCGGCGAGATGAACGGCATGGATTGGAAAAAGGAGACAATCGATGCGCAGATCATCCCAGCTATTCTCCGTCTGCCGGATGTGGTGAACAATGAAGCGGATACTGTACCGGAAGAGGAGAAGCGCTCTTTGATGGAGACTGTACAGGGGGCCCTTGGTCAAATCGATGCTTTTCGTGAACAGGAGGGCCAGGCATTGATTACCGACCTACTGCGTCGCGTTGATAAAATCGAATCTTACAAGAATGAGGTGGAACCGTATGAGAAAGCCCGGACAGAGACGATCAAAAATCGTATTCGGGAGAGTATCGAGGCGGTAGGCATTCCGGTGGACAGTAACCGCTTGGAGCAGGAGATGATTTTTTACATCGAGAAACTCGACATTACAGAGGAAAAAGTACGTCTTACGAATCATTGCAAATATTTCCGTGAAGTGGCTGGATCGGAAGAGGGTGTGGGTCGGAAACTCGGCTTCATCGCCCAGGAAATGGGACGTGAGATCAATACGCTCGGTTCGAAAGCCAACGAGGCATCAATCCAACGTCTCGTGGTAGCCATGAAAGACGAATTGGAGAAAATTAAAGAACAGGTACTGAATATATTGTAGTACATTATGGAATGTAATACATCAGGCAAGTTAATTATTTTGTCGGCTCCCTCAGGATCGGGCAAAACAACCATCATCAAAGAGATTGTCAAAACGTTTCCGCAACTCGAATTCTCCATCTCGGCGACCTGTCGGGCCCCGCGCGGCACGGAACAAGATGGCGTAGATTACTATTTCCTGACCCAGGATGAGTTCCGACAGGCAATCGATGAAGATAAATTCGTGGAGTGGGAAGAGGTGTATGCAGGGACCTGTTATGGAACGCTTCGCTCGGAACTGGAACGTATCTGGTCGAAAGGCCATACGATTATCTTCGATGTAGACGTCAAGGGAGGAATCAACCTTAAACGGCTGTTCGGCGACAAGGCTCTTTCGATTTTCATCATGCCACCTTCCGTAGAAGAGCTGCGCAATCGTTTGATCGGCCGCGGCACCGATTCTCCGGAGACGATCGAAAAACGCGTAGGAAAGGCTCAGCAAGAAATTGCCGATGCCAACCAATTCGACCGGATCGTTGTGAATGACTGTCTAGCGGTAGCTGTTCACGAGGTCGAGGATGAGATTCGCACATTTTTGTCTCGCTCATGATCGATACGGCGCTTTTTTTCGGGTCATTCAATCCAATTCATAACGGACATACAGCCGTTGCCCGATACGTGGTGGAAAGAACAGACTGCACTCAGCTTTGGTTCGTCGTTTCGCCGCAGAATCCTTTGAAACCGGTAGGCATACTGGCTCCGGAGAGGGATCGGTTGCGTATGACAGAAATCGCAGTCGAGGAGATGGGCATGAAACCGGGGCAAATGGCCGTTTCCGGTATAGAATTTGAACTCCCGAAACCATCCTATACGATCGATACCCTTCGCGAGTTGGAACGCAGATATCCGGAGCGTCGATTCTCGTTACTGGTGGGGAGCGATATCATGGAGGAGTTCGAGCAATGGAAAGAGCATGACACATTATTGGAGCGGTATCGGGTGATGGTCTATCCGCGTCCAGGATATATGTTGGGGAGATATGCGTCGCGAGTGACCTTCCTGAAAGATGCTCCTGTATGGAACTACTCGTCCACCGATATCCGGAGATTGCTAAAAGAGGGTGAGAATGTGGACGGGATGGTCGCTCCAGGCATAAAGCAATACATAAAGAAAATGGGATTATGGATCTGAAAACCAGAATACAGAATGAAATAGACATGCTCTCAGGAGCCATCGATGACGATCCACGCAACTATCTGTTGTACATGGAGCGGGGAAAACTCTATCATCGTAGCGGAGTCTTTGACAAAGCCTTGAATGATTTCATTAAGGTCCGCGAGCTGATGCCTGGCCATGTCGAAGCGCAAGAGTATATCTCCATGATCAGCGAGATTTTCGAGTTCCGCTATAAGGATATTTATAATCCATGATGGGGACATTCCTGTCGATACTTGCCAAAATTCCATAAATAGCTCTCCATCGGGCGGCTTTTTTCCTATCTTTGCATCGGAATTTAATATGGCAATCCAATGAAAAGATTAAATATCGCACTATTAGCCGGAGGCGACTCCTCGGAACGCGAAATCGCCCTTCAAAGCGCAGCTCAGATTCGACAGGCTCTTGATGCCGGAAAATACAATGTAATGACCATTGATATTCAGGGACGCGACTGGCATTATACCACACCTGAGGGCCGTTCTTATCCGTTCGACAAGAACGATTTCTCGATCACGGTAGAGAGTACGAAAACCCTGTTCGACTATGCCTTAATCCTGATTCACGGCACACCGGGCGAAGATGGGAAACTGCAGGGATATCTCGATATGATGGGAATTCCCTATTCGTCGTGCGGAATGGTCTCCTCGGCCATTACTTTCGATAAAATTGCCTGCAAACGTATGCTGGCAGGTACGGGAATCCCCATGGCCAGAGAGATGCTGATCCGTCGAGGCGATACACCCGATCCCGCAGCAATGGTTGCACGACTGGGTTTGCCGATGTTTGTCAAACCCAATGCCAGTGGCAGTAGTTTTGGTGTTACGAAGGTTAAGACGGAAGCGGAGATTCTGCCGGCCATTGAGGCGGCTTTCAAAGAGAGCAACGCCGTATTGGCCGAAGAATTCATCGACGGTCGTGAAATGGGGTGCGGAGTTATGATTGCCGGGGGAAAAGAGTACGTTTTCCCAGTGACAGAAATCGTTTCCAAAAAAGAATTCTTCGATTATCAGGCAAAGTATACGGCCGGGTTCTCGGATGAAATCACACCCGCGCCGATTTCGGAAGAGATTCGTCGTCAGTTGAACGAAATGACACTGAAAGCCTATAAGACTTGTAATTGTCGCGGGGTGGTGCGTGTGGATTTCATCGTTCGAACGGACGGTACGCCCTATCTGATCGAAATCAATTCCATCCCCGGCATGAGCGCCGGCAGCATTGTTCCCAAACAGGCGGCTTACATGGGCATGTCGCTCGGTGAACTTTACGATATCATCATTCAAGACACCTATTCCAAACGGGCATGATCGAAATTGACGGTAAAATTGTCAGTACCGATATTCTGACGGAATGTTTTGCCTGCGATCTTTCGCGGTGCAAAGGGATATGTTGTGTGGAGGGAAATGCAGGAGCTCCATTGGAGCCGGAAGAGTTAGATATACTGGAGAGAGAATATGTAGCCTACGAACCTTATCTGAAACCTGAGGGTCGGGAGGTGATTGCTCGTGAAGGATTTATGGTCGTAGATGACGACGGAGATTTGACCACACCGTTAATCGGAGAGGCAGAGTGCGCTTTTTCGTACGAGGAGAACGGTGTCACGCTATGCGCCATAGAACGTGCATGGAAAGAGGGACGCACCTCGTTCCGGAAGCCTGTTTCCTGCCATCTATATCCGATTCGTGTTCTGAAATTCAGCAACGGGACCTTGGGGCTGAACTACCATCGCTGGAATGTCTGCAAACCAGCCGTAGAACGTGGCAGGGAAGCGGGGATCCCTGTGTACAAATCACTTCGGGAGCCGCTTGTCCGTTGTTTCGGAGAAGAGTTCTACCATGCGTTGGAACAGGCAGAGAAGTATCTTAAGGAGAATAAATAGCCGGAGGGAATGCCTGGTTTCGGGTTATTTTCATATCTTTGCAAAGATTAAAAAAACTTCCCGTGACTCTCAGAAATTTCAGCATCCTTTTTACCTTGATGGCGATAGGCGGTATCGTTTCGGTTCAGGGGCAACGTTCTAATACTTCGCCCAAACTGGAGGATTTGCCACGCCGTGCCATAGACACGCTATCGACACAAGACGACGAAACAAAAGTCATCATTTATAGCAATAACACTTGGAGTTACTATCGTCCAACATTGCTCAATAAATATGATGATCTACCTGTTTATCAAAAACATTGGGATACGACTCAAGTATTCGCTTATCGAACAATTGAACTATCCGATCTTCCATCTGCGGTAGACCTGAAATTGATTTCGACGATGGATGAGTTTCATCCACCGATCATTGGGCGAGTTTTCTCAAAATACGGTCCCCGCGGTCGTCGAAGTCACAAAGGAGTGGATATTCCGCTTCAAACGGGAGAGCCTATTTATGCCGTTTTCGAAGGGAAAATACGTTATTCCAAATATAATACGGGCGGGTATGGCAATTTGGTAATTATCCGCCACAAAAATGGGCTGGAAACTTGGTATGCACATTTATCGAAACGGAATGTTGCCGTGAATGAGTACGTAAAGGCTGGCCAGGTGATCGGCTTCGGTGGGTCGACAGGACGCTCGCGAGGGCCTCATCTTCATTTCGAAACCCGATATTGCGATCAGAATTTCGACCCGGAATATCTTTTCGATTTCGAAAACGGACAATTAAAATATCAAACTTTTGCTTTGGAGCGTTCGTTCCTGAACATCTATTCGAGGGCTTCGGACCAATTGGAAGAAGAGGATGATGAAGGATATTTGGCATTGTTGACCGAGAATATTGATTCGGATTCGACTTCAGCCGATTTCCTCGAACGAGTAGCCCGGGCACAGGCTAAGCCGGATGGCATCAATCCCGGAGGTCCTGTATACCATACAGTGCGTTCCGGAGACATTTTGGGACGAATTGCTCAAAAGTACGGAGTCTCCATCGATCAGATTTGTCGGTTGAACAACATTAAACGTACAACAATATTACAAATAGGTCGGAAATTACGCATCAGATAGTTCCAAATTATAAAGCCCGCTTCCTATGAAGCGGGCTTTATTCTTATTACAAGAGATGTTAAGAACGAGGAAAATAACGCATGTATTGGGCCCGTTGGAACATTTCATCATCCTCTTGACCTGCATAGGCTAATTTTCCACGGAATTCATCTATCGAATTATAGTTGTGACGAACCATCCAATCAGCCAAATATTGATTCATGTCCCGAATTACAGACACATCCTTAAGATAAATCGCACTACATATTTCCGTCGCTTTTGCACCGACCAAAAGAGCCTTTACCACATCTTCGCCGGCATGTACTCCGGTAGAGACAGCTATGTCGAGCAGAGGCAACTGTGGAGCGCACAATGCTACCGTACGCAGAATATTGCGTAACTCTGAATTAGCGCTAATAGTGTCAGACGATTTTAGCGTCATGCTCTCTACATCCACATCCGGTTCGAAGAAACGATTGAACATGACCACACCTCGTCCGTTTCGGTAATATATACCACGCGCAATATCGAGCACATTGGTAAAGCGCATTCCCAGTTTGACGGATACGGGGATTTTGAGCACTGCAGTTACCCGAGCAACAATCTCCAGATAATGTTTTTCAATCTCTGCTCCTGTGTGTTTAATATCGGTTGGAAGAATGAATATGTTCAGTTCCAAAGCATCTGCACCAGCCGTTTCGATGGCCGAAGCATACTCTACCCAATTACCTACCGTATTGCAATTGATACTGGCGATGATAGGAATACCTGCTTTCCGTTTTGCTTCGGAGATAATTTGAAGATGATGCTTCAGATAATCGTCCTGCATATATCCACGCAGATAGTCTGAAGCCTCCGGATAATCGTTGAAACGCTCCAGAAACGAGGACTCTCCCAGAATCTGCTCCTCAAAGACAGATTTCAGTACGACCGCCCCAGCTCCATGTTCGGCCAATGAGACGATTTTGTCGACATCGGAAGTGAATGGAGAGCTGGCCACAACAACAGGGCTCGATAGCTGTAATCCAAGATAGTTGACATTCAAATTCATAATCAATATTTATTTGTTCATATAATTTCTTTCGCCGAAAATCTTACTGCCGATTCTCACCATCGTGCTCCCACATTCAATGGCCATCGGGTAATCCGAGGTCATACCCATGGAGAGCGTGTCGAACGAATTGCCCAGATAGTGACGCAACTGTTCGAAGATTGTCTTGAGTTGCGTAAATTCCGATCGTATTTGCGCCTGGTCGTCAGTCAGGGAGGCAATGCCCATAATGCCGCGGAATCGTACATGGGTATATTTTGCACACTCCCCGGCAATTACGTAATTCATCAATTCATTCCTGTCCCAACCGTGTTTGGTCTCTTCCTGAGCGACATGGACTTCGAACAATACATCAATTACTCGATTGTTTTTGGCCGCTTCGCGATCGATTATCTCCAGCAGGCGATCGGAATCGACCGAATGGATCAACTCGACGAATGGCGCAATATATTTGACCTTATTCGTTTGGAGATGTCCAATCATATGCCACCGAATATCTTTGGGTAGCGACTCGTACTTCACCTTCAGTTCTTGTGGTCGATTTTCACCGAAGATACGCTGCCCGGCTCGATATGCCTCCATGATCGCCTCCTCCGGATGGGTCTTGGATACCGCCACCAGCGTTACACCAACAGGTAAAGCGTGTTGTAATTCAGTTATTTGCTCTCCGATAGCCATTTTCTCCTAATTTGAGCCTAAAAATAGTCATAATTTTTTTATTTTTGTCAGCCAAGCAATGCTCATTCTACATTAAAACCGATTATTACATGAAAAAAATCCTTATTACCACGCTCCTGTATGCTGCAATATGGGCTACGGATAGCTGGGCGTGCACCAATTTTATCATTACCAAAGGGGCCTCGACAGATGGTTCCGTAATGGTAAGTTATTCTGCCGATTCGCACCAACTTTATGGAGCGTTATACAAATACAATGCGCCAAAAGGGTTGTATAAACCAGGAACTATGTTGCCGATATACGAATGGGATACGGGACGTTATTTGGGTGAGATAGCCCAAGTGGGACAAACCTATTCGACCGTGGGGAACATGAACGAACATCAGGTGATTATCGGAGAGACAACGTATGGCGGGCGTTCGGAGTTGACGGACAGTACGGGACGGATCGATTACGGGTCGCTCATATACATTGCCCTGCAACGGGCGACGACAGCACGGGAGGCAATCCAAATCATGGTTGACCTGGCCAATGAATACGGATACGCCTCCTCGGGAGAGAGCTTTTCGGTAGCCGATGCCAACGAAGCCTGGATCTTTGAGATTATCGGCAAAGGATGTAAAATCGTAGATGGTAAGAATGTCAATAAGGGAATTGTGTGGGTGGCACGGCGAATCCCGGACGGATATATCTGCGCGCATGCCAATCAGGCACGGATTGCACAATTTCCGCTGGATGATCCGGAAAACTGCCTCTACGCTCCTGATGTCATCTCATTTGCTCGCGAGATGGGATACTACGATGGACCGGATGCGGAATTCAGTTTCTGCGATGCATATGCTCCGCTTAATTTCAGCGCATTACGCTCCTGTGAAGCCCGTGTATGGAGTTTCTTCCGTCAATTTGTGGAGGGGATGGATCAATATACCGACTATGCCATGGGATATGATCTGGACAACCGTATGCCGCTGTGGGTGAAACCGACACACAAGATATCTCCGAAACAGGTGTTCGACGCCATGCGTGATCACTATGAAGGCACCCCGATGGATATGACGACCGATATCGGTGCAGGAGGAAGTGCTTGCCCGTATCGTTGGCGTCCGATGGAATTTGAGGTGGATGGTGTGACGTATGTCAATGAACGTGCTACGGCTACGCAACAAACCGGTTTCTGGTTCGTAGGACAGGCCCGAAACTGGTTGCCCGATCCCGTGGGCGGTCTGCTGTGGTTCGGAGTCGACGATGCCGGAACCTCTTGTCTGACACCGATCTATTGTTCCACTACTGAAGTACCTGATTGTTTCCGGGAGGGAAACGGCCATATGACCGAGTATTCGCCTACCTCCGCTTTCTGGATCTTCAATCGGATTGCCCAGTTCGCCTATCTCCGGTATGACATCATCGGCAAAGCTGTCCAGGAGGTGGCCAACCAGTGGGAAAACGAAAAACTGGAGCAGGTGAAGCAGATCGACCGCCAGGCCGACGATCTGATCAAACGGGGAAAAGAGAAGCAGGCGGTTCGATATCTGACGGACTACTCTGTCAATACGGCACAGGATATGTTTGCCAAATGGGTGGAACTCGATCGTTACCTGTTGGTAAAATACATGGATGGGAATGTGAAGGTAGAAGATGCCAACGGCTTCAAGGATAACGGTTATGGCCGAAATATCCCGGCATCGCCCGAATGGCCCGGATACAGCGAAAAATGGAAACGGGCGGTTGTGAAAGATAACGGAGACATCCTAAAAGCAGTAGAATAATGAAATACGATATTATTGTGATCGGAAGCGGTCCGGGCGGCTATGTAGCTGCTATCCGGGCATCTCAGTTAGGGAAACAAGTGGCCGTTGTGGAGAAGGCTGAATTGGGCGGGGTGTGCCTGAACTGGGGATGTATTCCGACAAAAGCATTGTTGAAAAGTGCACAGGTCTATCATTATGCCTCAATGGCCGCCGATTATGGTATAGAACTCGGAGCCCCGGCTGTTCCTGTCATGGAAAATATGGTGGCAAGAAGCCGTTCGGTTGCGGCACAGATGAGCAAAGGAGTGGCCTTTCTGCTGAATAAAAATAAAATTGACGTGATTTTCGGGAGGGGGAAACTCGCCGGCAAGGGAAAGGTGGCGGTCTCTTCCATGACGGATGGAATGAGTGAACCGTCTGAAACAATCTACGAAGCAGACCATATCATTCTGGCTACCGGGGCGCGCCCACGCGAAATGCCATTTATTCCTGTGGACGGAAAGCGGGTGGTCAATTCGCGACAGGCATTACTGCTCGACCATATTCCGGAGAGTATGATTGTCGTCGGCTCGGGTGCTATCGGAAGCGAGTTTGCCTATCTGTATGCGTCTCTGGGAACAAAAGTAACGATTGTGGAGTACCTGCCGAATCTGATGCCTCTCGAGGATGAAGAGGTGTCTCGACAGATGGAACGTTCCTTCCGAAAGATGAAGATGGGGGTTCTGACCGGTACAACAGTGAAATCCGTCAAGGTGAATGATGCCGGACGATGCCAGGTGGAGATCGAAGGCAAGAAAGGTGCAGAAACGCTCGAGGCAGAGATGGTGCTTTCGGCGGTCGGCATCAAATCGAACATCGAGGACCTCGGACTGGAAGAGATGGGCGTACAGGTCGAACGCGATAAAGTCGTAACGGACTCTTTTGGAAAGACCACTGCAGAGGGAGTATATGCCATTGGCGACCTGGTAGCTTCTCCCGCATTGGCACACGTGGCCTCGGCAGAGGCAATCCGGTGTGTGGAGAAAATTTGCGGTCTTGAACCACAGCCGGTGGACTACACTACCATTCCCTCTTGTGTATATACCTCCCCGGAGGTTGCATCAGTCGGACTGACGGAAAAAGAGGCATTGGCACAAGGTTATGAGATTAAAATCGGCAAATTCCCCTATACAGCCTCCGGCAAGGCAACAGCAGCCGGAGAACGCGATGGTTTTGTGAAACTGATTTTTGAAGTTCCGACAGGGAAACTTTTAGGGGCTCACATGGTAGGGTCGAACGTGACGGAGATGATTGCCGAGCCGACCATCGCCAAGGCGCTTGGCGTTACTGCCCATCAGATTGCCACGGCTGTACATCCGCATCCGACCATGAGTGAAGCGGTAATGGAAGCAGCCGAAGCAGCATCCGGAGCTGCTATTCATTTGTAGTCGAAACTTGCTATCTATTCGGTTTTAACAGAATGAGGCCGTCGATGTTCGACGGCCTCATTTTTTATACACGGTTTGAATAAAGTCATTCTATTTCCACTCGGCGGGCTCCATCGCCTATTACGACGCTAATCGTACGAGGCGTTTGACCATATTGATGATTGAAGCGTGATTTCACATCATCCAGATAGGCATCGCAAACGCTCTCTTTTACAAGATTGATGACACAGCCGCCAAAACCGCCACCCATCATGCGCGCGCCGAGTACTCCATCCGTATGCCGCGCTATATCCGCGATAAAATCAAGTTCCGCACAACTTACCTCATATTCCCGGCTGAGTCCCTCGTGTGAACCGAACATCTTTTCGCCGAAAAATTCGTAGTCGCCTTTTTTCAGTGCCTCACACCCTTCCAGTAAGCGCTGGTTTTCATGGATCACATATGCACAGCGACGATAGGAGAGAGCGTCCATCTCGTTTTTGTATGTGTCGAGCATCTCCATTGTTACATCGCGCAAACTCTCGATGCCCGGAACATGCTTAGCAACAACCGCCACTCCAGCTTCTGCCTGACTGCGGCGCACGTTATACTCGGACGAAGCAAGCGAATGTTTGACCATGGAATCTATCAGCACCACACGACATCCCTGAGGCTCAAACGGAAAAAGCTCATATTCGAGGCTCCGGCAATCAAGACGAATGACTCGGCCCTTTTGCCCGAATAACGAGGCAAACTGATCCATGATGCCGCAACGTACACCGATATAATTGTGTTCGGTCATCTGGCCGATTTTGGCAAGTTCCTGGCGAGAGAAGCCCAACCCGTAAAGGTCGTTGAGTGCATAGCCGACAGCACTCTCCAAGGCAGCCGAAGAGGAGAGCCCCGCTCCGAGAGGCACATCACCACCGAATACACAGTCGAAGGCATCGATTTTCGCACCGCGTTTTTTCATCTCCTGAACCACTCCATATATATAGCAGGCCCATTGCTGTTCGGGTTTCTCACCGTTCATATCTACGCTTACTTCCATCTCGTAGTCGTAGGAGTAGAGGCGGGAATTGGTCGCCCCATTGGGCTTGATCGCCACATAGATGTTTTTGTCTATCGCGGCAGGCAGGACAAAACCAAGGTTGTAATCGGTATGTTCGCCGATCAGATTTACGCGGCCCGGCGATGCATAAAGTTGGGCGCCGGCTCCGAAGCGTTTTTTAAATTCATTGAAGATCCTTGTATTCATATTGATCGTATGAGGTTGGTTTTACGTATAAACAAATGCTCCGGATACCGGACATCGGAGAGAAACAGCCCTTGGGCAGGGGCGGAACTCCCGGCACGACTCCGATCAAGGCTCTCGATAGCGGCACGGAAATCGGTTACGTCCCGCTTTCCGCGTCCCACTTCCACAAGAGTACCCACAATTGAACGCACCATATTCCGCAGGAAACGGTCCGCACGAATGGTGAAAATCAATTCCCCATCTTCTTCCTGTGTCCATATGGCTTGTTCAATCCGGCACAGGTTGGTTTTATTATTGGAGTGGAGTTTGCTGAAGGTCGTGAAATCTTTATAATCAAGCAGTAATGCCGCCGCTTCATTCATTTTCTGCCCATCCAACGGCACCGAATATTGCCAGGTAGTTTCCTGACGGAAAGGATTCTTATAAGGCAAGATATGATAAGTATATTCCCGCGCCACGGCATCGAATCTTGCATGGGCTTCATCCGGCACATGAGTCGCCGAGAAGACTGCTATATCAGCCGGTAAAAGACGATTCAAATGGTATGTGAAGGCAGATGTGTCAGGGATGGAATCCCCAACATCGAAATGCGTAACATAATATGCAGCATGGACTCCTGTATCGGTACGTCCGGCACCTACCACCTGAATCGGACAACGGAGTAGGGTAGATAACGCCTCCTGCAAGGTTTGTTGTACGGAAGGAGCATTATTCTGTATTTGCCAACCGTTGTATGAGGTCCCTTTATAGGTTAATTCCAGAAAATAGCGCATTCTGTCGGAAAATCGATTTTACAAACAAAGCTATATTAAAATAATTTAAAAACAAAGGGACCGCCTCGATTTTTTAAATGGGTTTTTATTGGAAATGCTTCATATTTCAGCCGCAATCACTATCTTTGTCTGAAATATAGAAATAGCATGAATGCAGCCCTCATCGGATACGGAAAAATGGGAAAAGAGATCGAAAAGATCCTTGTGGAACGCGGCCATCGCGTAACGCTCATTGTGGATGAAAATAACGAACAGGAGTTGAATCCTCAAAACCTAAAAGAGAAAGAGGTCGAGGTTGCCATTGAATTCACCACGCCACAAACGGCTTTCCAGCATATTGAGATGTGTCTAAAAAGTGGTGTGAAGGTCGTATGTGGTACGACAGGCTGGTTAGATCACCGGGCAGAAGCAGAGGAGCTATGCCGCAAAAATGATGGAGCCTTTTTTTATGCCTCGAATTACAGCATCGGAGTGAATATCTTTTTCCAGGTGAATCGGAGGCTGGCCGAGTTGATGAATGCATTTCCAGAATATGATGTTACCGTAGAGGAGACTCATCACGTTCAGAAAAAGGATGCTCCGAGCGGAACCGCCATTACCATTGCCGAAGATATCGTCAATACTCTTGACAGGAAAAGTGGTTGGATAGGGCAAACGACCACCGCTCCCGAAGAGTTGGAGGTGGTGTCCGTGCGACGCAGCGTAGTTCCCGGAACCCATACGGTAACCTATGAATCGGATGCAGACCTGATTCGAATAGAGCATCAGGCCAAAAGCCGGAAAGGCTTTGCTCTGGGTGCTGTTCTGGCAGCGGAATTTCTACGAGAACGCAAAGGTGTATTTTCGATGGATGATTTATTAGGAATGTAACGCATTGATTAATAAATATTTTATATAACAAAACAATATTGATTAAAAAGGAAGGAATCTATCCATGGGAAAAATAGGAAGTCAAATCAAGCAAATATGGAGCAACCGTTGGGTGAAGTTCGCTGTTGTCGGTATCATTTATTTGCTGCTTTTTGTGGTCTGGACGGGAAACCCATGGATGATGCTGGGTTTGTTGATTATATATGACATATATATATCCAAATTCATGTATCGTCTCTTTTGGAAACGCCATAAAGAGCTGAAAGCAAATAATAAAACATATAAAAAAACAGCCGAATGGGTAGAGGCGATCATTTTTGCAACGGTCGTGGCCTCATTGGTGCGTTTCTTCGTATTCGCGATGTATGTCATCCCGACTCCGTCAATGGAGAAAACGCTATTGACAGGCGACTACCTTTGCGTAAGCAAGTTGGCATATGGCCCTGTCGTTCCCAATACCCCGATTGCCTTTCCGTTTGTCCACCATACGATGCCTTTCTCCCAGACGAAGAAATCCTTCTCGGAAATCATCCAATGGCCCTACCATCGTTTAAAGGGCTGGGGGGAGGTAAAACGCGGCGATGTGGTGGTCTTCAACTTCCCGGCCGGCGACACGGTCTTGCTGGAAGATCAGCAAGTCACCTACTATGATGTACTCAGACAGTTTCAAGCAGAATTCGGCCAAACAGAGGGGCGTAAAATGTTGCAAGAACAGTTCACGATCATCTCCCGTCCTGTGGATAAGCGGGAAAACTACATTAAACGTTGTGTGGGCGTTGCCGGAGACACACTCCAGATCGTAGATGCCATTGTGTTAGTGAATGGTCAACCACTGCAGGATATTCCCAAAAAACAATATAACTATATCATAGAGACAAACGGTACGCCTATCAGCCAGCAGACACTGGAAGACATGGGACTATCCAAAGCAGATGTATTCTATGATCAGTTGCATCGATATTATAATATGCCGCTGACCGAAGAGAATCTGGCCAGGGTCAAGCGAATGAGAAATGTTGTCGGAGTCGAACGTTATGTAGCTCAAGGGGCAAATCCGGCCATCTTCCCGCATGATACGCTCTATGCTTGGAATGAAGACAACTTCGGACCTCTATGGATTCCGGCCCGAGGAGAAACCATCGCGTTAAATGCAGAAACCTTGCCCCTATATAAACGGGCCATCGAGGTGTATGAGGGTAACAAACTGGAAGAGAAAGAGGGAAAGATCTATCTGAATGGTTCGCCAGCCGATAACTACACCTTTAAGATGAATTACTACTTCATGATGGGAGACAACCGGGATAACTCGGCCGATTCACGCTTTTGGGGACTTGTTCCGGAAGATCACGTGGTAGGGAAAGCCTCATTTATATGGCTATCACTCGATAAGGATAAAAGTTTTCCATCTAACATTCGATGGAGCAGAATGTTCCGTAGCATTAAATAAAGAATTCGTGGAGGCCGACAGTTATTATACTATTACGAAGAATTCCGAGGCAATCTTCAAAGACAAAGGGAGCCGTTTCTTGGCGTATGCTTATCCGGTGGAAGACGAGGCGGAAATTCGTGCGAGATTGGAGGCTCTACGCAAAGAGTACTATGACGCTACGCACCATTGTTACGCATGGCGAATCAATCCGCAAGAGGAGCGGACTCGGGCAAACGATGATGGGGAGCCCTCCGGTACGGCCGGAAAACCCATATTGGGTCAGATTCTTTCACGGGAACTTACTAATATTCTAATTGTTGTGGTTCGTTATTTCGGCGGAACAAAACTGGGAGTTCCGGGTTTGATTAATGCCTATAAGGAGTCAGCCCGGGAGGTCATCGCACGGAGTGAGATTGTAGAAAAGACGGTAAATGCACATTTCAAGGTGCATTTTTCATATTTGGCCATGAACGATGTTATGAAGGTCATCAAAGATATGCAGCCCAAGATTATATCCCAGCAATTCGACAATTTGTGCGAATCGGTTCTGGCCATTCGGAGAAGCATGGCTGGCCAAATAAAGGATCGGCTGGAAAAATGTGAAGGCGTAAATGTAGAATTTATCGGATTCAAATAATTCAATGAAATACCGGATATGGGAAAGAAAAATTTAATTTCGATTACGGACTTCACCAAAGAGGAGATCATCCGTATCACGGAGTTGGCTGCCGATTTCGAGCAAAATCCGAATCAGCCATTGCTGAAAGGAAAAGTGGTAGCCTCGCTGTTTTTCGAACCTTCAACGCGCACACGTCTCAGTTTCGAAAGCGCAATCAATCGGCTCGGCGCCCGCGTAATCGGGTTCTCCGACACCTCCAATACGAGCGTGACCAAAGGAGAGACCTTCCATGATACGATTATGACCATCTCCAACTATTGCGACATGATTGTCATGCGTCATTCGCTCGAAGGAGCGCCGCGATATGCCAGTGAAATCTCGAAAGTCCCGGTGGTCAATGCCGGAGACGGGGCGAATCAGCATCCGTCCCAAACGCTTCTTGACCTCTATTCAATCAAGAAAACGCAAGGTACGCTGAACGGTATTAACATCATGATGATCGGTGATTTGAAATATGGGCGCACGGTACACTCCTTGCTTCAGGCACTTTCACATTTCGAAACCCATTTCACTTTCGTAGCCCCTCCTGAATTGGAGATGCCTCAGGAATATAAACTTTTTCTACAGGAAAAAGGCCTTAATTTCGTGGAAAAACGAGAAATAGATGATGCTATCAATGAAGCGGATATTGTATACATGACACGGGTGCAACGCGAACGATTCACTGATCCAATGGAGTACGAACGAGTGAAAAATGCCTATATTCTCCGCAATAGTATGTTGAAAGATACAAAACCCAATATGCGGATTTTGCATCCTCTGCCGCGTGTCAATGAAATCGCGGCCGATGTGGATAGCAACCCTAAAGCCTATTACTTCAATCAAACCGAAAACGGCGTGTATACCCGTATGGCAATTATCAGTTATTTGCTCGGAGTTAAAAAATAAATGGATATGGCACAAGATAAAATCATGGAGGTCAGAGCTATTGAGAATGGCACAGTAGTCGACCACATACCGGCAGATTGCCTGTTTAAAATTATCAAGATCCTGCAGCTCGACAAAGAGACTCATCGTATAACTTTCGGAACAAACTTGGAAAGCAAACGGATGGGCACCAAAGCGATTATCAAAATCAATGACCGCTATTGTCAGCAGGAAGAAATTAACCGCATTGCCATCGTTGCTCCGATGGCTGTGGTAAATATCATCAAGGATTACAAGGTGACGGAAAAACTGAAGGTTGTCGTTCCCGATCAAATCGAAGGTTTTGTCCGCTGCGCCAATCCCAAATGCATCACCAACAATGAACCGATGCAGACAGCTTTTAAAGTTATTAAAGGGAATGACGGTGAGATCGCTCTAAAATGCCGTTATTGCGAAAAAATTACTCATCAAGATCAGATAGAGATTTTAAAATAGTCTTGATGCATCCGTCGGAAGTTATGGCTTCGGTAATACACACTATTACCGAAGCCAAATTATTTTAACGATTATCGACCATAACAGGCGGTGCCAACTTTGGTAAAGTAATCGTTTCCATCTGGGTGTAACCTATCTGCGGTGCGGTGCGTACCACGTCTTTCGCCATGAAGTTCTCCATGGTAAAGGTCTCCCCGGCAATGGATAGGATGCGTTTTACGATACTCATACGACTCGGCGCATTGAAATAGGGACGGTTATCGTCCATACAACTAATAACCTCCGGGCGCCAAATGCCGAATTCATAACCGTATCCTCCCTCATAAGCACCGACAGCCTCATAGCCTGAGAGCCCGATAAAATCCTTCCATTTAATTTGAGATAAATCGGATGTCAGATCGACATTGTCGTAATATCCGAAACCAGACCATTGCTCCAGCTCGGCTACCACACTTGCGTCGGGAGACGTAGCATTGCGATTGGTATATTCATCGGCCAAACGACCGAATCCATGACCTCCGCCTTCATGTACAAGAATATTTCCATAACCACCGGGAAGCACCGCTATTCGATTCAGCGGACATATGGCGACCGAACGCCCCGTACTATACATAATCGTTGTACCGCCATATCTCTCATCATTGACTATCAAAAATATGACACTCTGGTCAAGGTCAATATCGAGCACCTGTCGCACACGACTGAACACTTTCTCTTCATCCGTATCCATCGCTGATCCTCCGTTGTAAGTAGTGCCGAATGCCGTGTTTCGGACGACTCTCATATCGGCATAAGTAGCTCCCCGTTGTTGGGAAAATGCGGCTATCTTATATATGTTAAAATATTCTCGGTACGATTTATAGGGTTCTACTTGAAAAAGCGCTTCGACCCCTTCGGCCACCGCTTGATCGAAAGCCCCTTCATGATCAAAGTCCTCTTCTATGAACCCATCTCCGATAAATATTAGATTAACTGGATTGCGAAGTCTATTCTTCTCGTATACGCGCACCTCTCCATCGACATAAGGACCTGTCCCAGGATTGCCCTCCTGGGTGATGGTATAGGTCTGTGTCTTGCCATTAAAGAAGATGTTCAAATCCACATGTCGTTGCGAGGCATTAGGATTGCCGGAGACCTTGATATTTATTATCCCATTTCTGCTTCCGCCCTCGGGAGTGACCGTGCACCAGTCCACCTCTACCGGAACCTCTATATCCCATCGCCCATCGGCGACGACTTCTCGTTGTTGTATCTCTCCGGTATAAACAAAAGTGACATTATCCCCCTTGATGGCAAACATCATGGATGAGTCATCTTTTTTACATCCGCTCAGAATAAGGATAAGAGCGACCAATATGGAATAACGAAAAATCGAGCGTCGCATGAAAGCCATTTTTTATGTTAGCATCAAAAATAGCGAGATATTTTGGAAATACAAAACCCTCTTTCCGATAGAGGAGCCTATGCCTTTTCTCTCTTCCCAAACAGAAGGTTTTCATTGTCCCGGTCGGGTATGTACGGAAATTGCCGGAAAAACGTTATCTTTACAAGTTGATTTTACAGTAATGAAGAATCTCGAGACAGATCCATATATTCGCATAAAAGGGGCCAGAGTACATAACCTCAAAAACATAGATGTAGATATTCCGCACAACCAACTTGTTGTGATAACCGGATTGTCCGGGTCCGGGAAGTCTACGCTTGCTTTCGATACGATTTTTGCCGAAGGTCAACGTCGGTACGTAGAAAGTCTATCTGCTTATGCTCGGCAATTTCTTGGACGCATCGACAAGCCCGATGTCGATCTGATTACCGGTATTGCTCCTGCTATCGCGATTGAACAGAAGGTCAATACCCGCAATCCGCGGTCGACGGTGGGAACAACAACCGAAATTTACGATTATCTCAAGTTGCTTTTTGCCCGTATCGGAAAAACTTATTCACCCGTATCAGGACGTGAAGTAAAGGTTTATTATATAAACGATATTGTCGATCATATTCTGGCGTTTGCGCCTGGAACACGTATCTTGATCACCGCCCCTCTGACCTTGCAGAAAGGGCAGGGGATGATCGAACGTCTCACCTTGCTTGTAAAAGAAGGTATTCAACGAATATATACACAAGGAAAAACATTACTCATTGATGACTTCCTGCCTACAGTTACCGATAAAACAACGGTACAAGATTTATCCATCGTCCTCGACCGGACAAAGGTATCCGACGACGAGGATTTGAAGAGCCGCCTGGGTGATTCCTTGGCAAAAGCCTATACCTATGGCAATGGCATTTGTCGGATTGTTGTGCCGCAAGAGGAAGGCGATAAGGTAGAGGAGTTCTCTTCGCGTTATGAAATGGACGGCATGGAATTCGAAGAGCCCTCGGAATATCTGTTCAGTTTCAATAATCCCCTCGGAGCCTGCCCCTGTTGCGAAGGATATGGGAAGGTGGTGGGTATCGATGAAGACCTGGTGGTGCCCGATAAGACGAAAACAATCTATGAGGATGCTATTGCGTGCTGGCGGGGCGAGACAATGAAATGGTGGAAAGAACAATTGATTCTTTGTGCTGATAAGTTCGGATTCCCAATTCATAAGCCTTATTACGAACTGACCAAACAGGAACGACAAATCTTGTGGCGCGGGAATGAATATTACGAATACGGACTCGATCGTTTTTTCAAATTCCTCGAGAGCGAACGATACAAAATCCAATTTCGCGTAATGTTATCCCGTTACACAGGCAAAACCATCTGCCCGGAGTGTGGTGGAAGCCGCCTGCGAAAAGAGGCCCTATATGTCAGGGTAGGCGGATTGACCATCGCCGATATGGTAGCCATACCTGCCGTACAACTCCTTGGATTTTTCAAAGAGCTGAAACTCGATGATCACGACCTAAAAATCGGCAGCCGCATCCTAACCGAAATCCGAAACCGACTGCAATATTTAGCCGATGTAGGGTTAGGCTATCTGACTCTCGACCGTCTCTCTTCCACCTTATCGGGAGGAGAAAGTCAACGAATCAATCTCTCCACATCGTTAGGTAGCAATTTGGTAGGTTCACTCTACATATTGGATGAACCCAGCATCGGGCTGCATCCACGAGATACGCATCGCTTGATCCATGTGCTGAAACAATTGCGGGATATCGGTAATACCGTCATTGTCGTCGAGCATGAAGAGGAGATTATCCGCGCGGCGGATCGTATTATAGATATTGGTCCCGAAGCCGGATATAACGGAGGAGAGGTCGTATTTAACGGAACCATCAAAGAGCTGGAGAAAGCCAAGAACAGCCTTACGGCCGATTACCTGACAGGGCGAAAATCTATTCCTGTCCCGGCAAGCGTGCGGGGCTGGAGCAATTACATTACAATAAAAGGAGCAAGGGAAAATAACCTGAAGGGGATTGACGTAAAGATTCCTCTGGGAGTTATGACCTGTGTGACCGGCGTGAGCGGTAGCGGAAAATCATCGCTCGTCAAGGGGATCCTCTACCCGGCTCTCCGACGAGCGTTATACGACACAGGATTGAAACCCGGTAATTTTGAGAAACTCTCCGGAGATATCTCAATGATCAAAGCAGTCGAGATGATTGATCAAAATCCGATCGGCAAGTCTACTCGTTCGAATCCGGTGACCTATCTCAAGGCGTATGACGATATTCGGAAACTTTTCGCCGAGCAGCCCTACGCAAAACACAATGCAATGGGGCCATCACATTTCTCGTTCAATATTGCCGGCGGACGCTGCGAGGAGTGTCAGGGAGAGGGGGTGATTCGGGTAAGCATGCAATTCATGGCCGATGTGGAGCTCAAATGCGAAAGTTGCGGCGGCAAACGCTTTAAGGACGAGGTGCTGGAGGTAAAATATCATGGCAAGTCGATTTATGATGTGCTCGAAATGACCGTAGACGATGCCATCGACTTCTTTAAGTCGTATAAAGACGCCATCAACAAACGCATTGTGGAGAAGTTGAAAACCCTGCAGGATGTGGGGCTTGGGTATGTCAAACTCGGACAATCCTCCTCGACGCTCTCCGGTGGCGAAAGTCAACGGGTGAAGCTGGCCTCCTTTCTGCTGAAAGAGAACACGAACGGCAACACGCTCTTTATTTTCGATGAGCCGACAACCGGCCTGCATTTTCATGACATCAAAAAACTGCTCGACTCATTCAATGCTTTAATTGCAAAGGGACATACCATTGTTATCGTAGAACATAACATGGATGTGATCAAATGTGCCGATTGGGTGATCGACCTTGGACCCGAAGCAGGGGATGCAGGAGGATATCTCGTATATGAAGGAACGCCTCACGAGTTGGAGAGATGCGAAAATAGCTACACGGGGAAATTCCTGGCGCAACGCACGAAAAATCAGTAGGCATGAAAGACTTTTTTAGTTATACACTTCCCAATGGCATTCGTTGCATACATAAGCGGACTAAGTCACAGGTGGCATATTGTGCCATGACAATCAATGCGGGGAGTCGGGATGAATTACCACGCGAGGAGGGAATCGCCCATTTTACGGAACACGCTCTCTTCAAAGGAACCGAACGCCGTAAAGCATATCAGGTCAACAGCCGCTTGGAAAAACTTGGCGGCGAACTGAACGCCTTTACGACAAAAGAGGAAACAGTCGTACATGCAACCACTTTACGTACAGACTTCTCGAAGGCTGTCGAATTGATTGCCGATATTCTGTTCCATTCTACTTTTCCATCTAAAGAAATAGAAAAAGAACGGGATATAATCATCGATGAAATAAATTCTTACAAGGATTCACCTGCAGAAAGAATTTATGATGAATTTGAAGATTTGCTTTTTTCTGACTCTCCGCTTGGCCATAACATTTTGGGAAATCGCTCAAGTGTCAGCCGATTTCGCGATGACGACATTCGTCATTTTACTGACAGATGCCACAACACCGACCAAATGGTTTTTGCTTCGATAGGAAATCTTTCTGAAAGAAGTTTCAAACAAACTGTAGACCGTTACTTTGCAGAGATACCCCCCAACTTTCGCCATTTTTCTCGCTCCCAACCTTCACCTGTCAGTTCTTTTAATAAAGCCATCGGACGAAATACCCACCAAGGGCATTGCATCATGGGAACCCGAGCCTATAGTTTGAATCACCCGAAAAGAGTTACCTTGGCTTTGCTTGTAAACCTACTGGGTGGTCCTGCAGCCAATTCAATGCTAAACGTATTATTACGAGAAAAATATGGATTAACCTATTGTATAGAATCGACTTACACTCCCTATTGTGACACAGGTGTGGCTTCAATATATTTCGGTACCGACCGGGATAAAACCCATCAATGCATTGAATTAGTCGAGAAAGTACTATCTCAACTCAAAAACACCATGATGTCATCACGTCGACTATCTATGGCAAAGAAACAATTCATCGGGCAATTGGCAATTTCCATGGAGAGCAACGAAGGATATATGCTGAGTGCAGGAAAAAGTTATTTGACTTATAATGACATAGATAGTCCTGACGTGATTTATAAGAAAGTTCTATCAATCACACCTCAAGAATTAATAGAGGTTGCAAATGAAATTTACGGAACAATGTCGATATTGAGCTACAAATAAACTTCTTATTACAGCGATATTAAAAAAATCGACAAAAACACTAATCATCATGGATCTTTTGGAAAAATATATGGAAAGCATCTCTTCGCCGGAAGAGGAATTGTTGACAGAACTTGATCGGGAAACAAATTTGCATGTCATGCAGCCTCGCATGATATCCGGGCATCTGCAAGGAAAGCTACTCGAATTATTAACACGTGTCATTAGACCAAAAAACGTACTTGAAATAGGCACATTTACAGGGTATTCAGCCATTTGTATTGCAGCAGGACTTGAAGAGGAGGGCAGGGTGGACACCATTGAAATCGATGACGAATTGGAGGATTTTGCCCGCTCTTTTTTTAACCGCAGTTCTCATGGACATAAGATTCGACAACATGTTGGTTCAGCCTTAATGGTTGCCCCTACATTGGAAAGAGTTTATGATCTGGTCTACATTGATGGCGACAAACGGGAATATACGGCTTATTATCGAATGCTGATGGGAGATACAGATGGGCATCCATTAGTAAAATCTGGATCCATCATCTTGGCTGACAATATCCTATGGAACGGAAAAGTAATTGAACCTGTGGCCGCTAATGATCGTTTTACACAAGATATTCTTGCGTTCAACCGAATGGTGCATGACGACAATCGCGTAGAAAGCGTGGTCATTCCTGTCCGCGACGGCCTGAGTTTAATTCGGGTAAAATAAAAATGACATAACACATCAAACTATTGGAAATATAACATATTCTGCTTATATTCAGACACTCATATAATGATTCAGGTCATGAGAAAGAGTACATTTTTGCTATTTTTGGTTTTGGCTTTTCCAAAAATGCTGTCGACACAAGTATTATCAAGCCCGGAAATTTCTTTCCAAATACTTACAAATCAATTGATCGATTCCTATTTTTAGTACAAGATGAGAATATTGCGACAAATATAACCACTGTCCAAGGAGCAAATATCACCTCGCCCCGAATTCTACCGCAAATGGTATCGTTTAATTTCGTCGGAGCGACCTATGCGAGCAGTACAAATATACAGAACAACTCATATACACGAAATAATTCTTTTTTATTATTACCATACAAAAAGGGCTGCCACCATTCGATGACAGCCCTTTTTGTCAATGAATTATGTATTATTCCAACTTCAATTCTTTTTTCATCTGCTCGATCTTTGTATCCAACTGAGCATTGACCTTGTCGAAATCCTCGATTGCATTCAGAACTTCGCGTACTCCGAAATAGAACTTGATTTTGGGCTCCGTTCCAGAAGGACGTACCGATACAATCGTATTATCAGCCGTCAGGAACTGCAGCACATTCGACTGACCGACATCAATCGAAGTTTTCTCACCGCTCTTCACATTGAAACACTCTCCACTTTGGTAGTCCTTAATGGTTACTACCGGAGAGCCACCCAAGGTTTTCGGCGGATTGGACCGGAAGTCGCTCATCATCTGACGAATTTCCTCCTGTCCCTCTTTCCCCTTACGGACAACGGATACCAAAGCCTCTTTATAGAATCCATACTTGAGATACATCTCTTTCAACAGACCATACAGCGTCGTACCCTGGCTCTTTGCCCAAGCGGCAGCTTCTGCAGCAACGGAACATGCCGCCACGCCATCCTTATCACGTACCGCATCGTAAGGCAAATAACCGAAACTCTCTTCTCCACCTCCAATGTATTGCCATCCGGTTCCTTCGTGTTCACGAATGATCTTGGCAATGTATTTAAAGCCTGTCAAACAATCGTAATACTTAACTCCAAAACTTTCAGCTACTTTGGCCGCCATCTCGGTGGTTACAATCGTCTTGATGATGTACTGATGACCATTCAGCCGACCGAGATCGCTCCAACGGCGGCATAAATAATAGGTAAGCAGCACGCAGGTTTGATTTCCATTCAGCAGTACATATTCTCCCTTTTCATCCGGTACGGCAATACCAATACGGTCTGAATCGGGATCGGTAGCCAGAACCAGTTCGGCTTTCTCTTTCGCTCCCAGTTCAATAGCCATCTTCATCGTTGTACGCTCTTCCGGATTGGGGGAGGCTACCGTCGGGAAATTGCCGTCAATAATATTCTGCTCCTTGACCGTCTCGATATTGGTAAATCCAAAACGCCGCAGAGCTGCAGGAACAAGAATAACCCCTGCACCGTGAAGTGGCGTATAGACAATCTTCATATCGTGATATTTTGCCACAGCTTCCGGAGAGAGATTAAGAGCCTGGTAGATCTTATCCAAATAAAGTTGGTCAAAGGCTTCATCCAGAATATGAATATTCTCTTTGTTTTGACCGGTCAGAATTTGATCGATAGAGGTAATTTTGCCTACCTCCTCTATGATATTCGTATCGTGCGGAGGAGTAACCTGTGCTCCATCAGCCCAATAAGCCTTGTAGCCATTGTACTCTTTCGGGTTGTGTGATGCCGTTACAACCACGCCGCTCTGGCATCCCAACTCACGGATAGCAAAACTCAGTTCAGGGGTAGGGCGCAGTGCGTCGAACAGATAGACAGTAAAACCATTGGAAGCAAAAATATCGGCGACATGTTCCGCAAACAAACGGCTATTGTTGCGACTGTCGTGTGCAATAGCCACCCGAATCTCCTCTCCATTAAAGGCTTTTTTGAGGTAGTTGGAAAGACCCTGTGTTGCCATACCCACCGTATAGACATTCATACGGTTCGTACCTACACCCATAATGCCTCGCAGACCTCCCGTGCCGAATTCCAAATCTTTATAAAAACTTTCGGTAAGCTCTTTTAAATCATTTTCCATTAAGTACTTGACTCTTTTCTTAGTCTCTTCATCATAACCTCCATCAAGCCACTGTTGGGCTTTTTTCATTACTAATGAATCCAAATTGTCTCTCATAATCAATATAGTTTTTACTTATACATCATCTTTCTTTCAATGAAAAAATCTATACACAAAGATAATTAAAAAAATATGAATTCTCACTATCAGCACATTAAATCCACACCCCTCTCAAACCCTTTATTTTCTATATAAATTAATATTGATTTCGCAACTGAAAAAAAATATTTTTTTTACAAATTTATACACAATTTTGTGAGGAAATAAAAAAGCTACCCAACCAATATGGTCATTAATACTCAGACATATAGCGATATGTGGCAAAACTGTTTGACGCGTATCAAGGAGCAAACCTCCGAAGAAGAATTCGTCAAATGGTTCAAGCCCATTGTACCACTTGATTTCGATGGAACGACCCTGCAATTGAGAGTCCCAAACGAAAGCTATGTCTACCATATTGAAAAGAACTACCTCCCTTTTTTAAAGCCGATCCTCTATCAACTTTTCGGATTGAAAACGCGGTTACGTTATGTCATGCCGAGGGTCGATTCTTCCGTAAACATATCTCAGCATACAGACACAACAACAATCAATAAATTCGTTGCACAAACCGATACCGCAAATATAAAAAATCCTTTTATATTGCCGGGTATTCGCAAGGTAATTATCGACCCGCAGTTGAATCCCAACTATACGTTTGACACCTACATAGAAGGAGATTGCAATAGACTGGCACGTTCCGCAGGCTTGGCCATAGGAGTAAATCCAGGGAAAACGCCCTTCAATCCTTTATATATATATGGAGATTCAGGATTAGGTAAAACTCATATCGCCCAAGCAATTGGAGCCGAAGTGCGTCAACGTCATCCGGATCTACAGGTACTGTATGTATCGATGAATAAGTTTCAGGCGCAATACACAAGCGCCATGCTCAATAAAGAGTTTAATGACTTCATTCATTTTTATCAAATGATTGATGTATTAATCATCGACGACATTCAGGAATTATCCGGAAAAGAAAAGACACAAAATGCATTCTTCAATATATTCAACCACTTGCAGTTATCTGGAAAACAATTAATCATTACTTCAGATAAACCTCCAGTTGAACTGAAAGATATTGAGCAACGATTGATTACCCGTTTCAAATGGGGACTGTCTGCTCAGTTAACACAACCGGATTATGAAACCAAAGTGAAGATTATCCGCGAAAAGGCAGCAAGACTGAATACAGATTTACCCGACGAGGTTATTTATTATTTGGCGGAAAACATCAGTGCGAATATTCGCGAAATTGAAGGAGCCCTCTCTTCATTGGTAGCCAATGCAGCTTTCCTGAATCGGAAAATCACTCCCTCATTAACTAAAGAAATACTTAAGGCATACGTACGTTGCACTCATAAAGAGATTACAATAGATCATATACAACGAGTGGTTTGCGATTACCTCCAACTCGACTTTGAGAAATTTAACTCTCCGAAACGAACCCGAGAAATTGCACAAGCACGCCAAATTGCCATGTATCTCAGCAAGCAACATACAAAAGCCCCTTTGACAGCAATCGGCTCGGCAATCGGTGGCAAAAATCACGCAACAGTATTGCATGCATGTAAGGCCATCTCTAACCTAATGGAGACAGACAAAGCTTTCAAACAGCAAATGGAGGAGATCGAGCGTCGTGTGTTGGCTAAATAAACCATAAGAACAATCCGTTCAAAAGAGTTTTTTCGGTGCAGTATTTGCCTGGAAAAACTTTTTTGTTTATTGCTATAATTGATTATCTTTACAAAGATTTAACAAAGCCATAGACTATGGACAAATTAAAAGTAGGGGATAAAGCCCCCGATTTTTCAGGTAACGACCAAAATGGAAATCTGATATCACTTGCAGCCCTGCGAGGGAAACGTATTGTTCTGTATTTCTACCCCAAAGACAACACCTCCGGCTGCACCGCCGAAGCCTGTAGTCTGCGCGACGGAAAACAGGAACTGGAAAAAATGGGATTTACCATTATCGGAGTCAGCCCCGACAGTGAAAAATCACACCAGGGATTCATTACTAAAAACAATCTGAATTTCACATTAATAGCTGATACTGACAAAACAATCGCTCAAGCCTATGGAGTCTGGGGATTAAAGAAGTTTATGGGACGAGAATACATGGGAATTCTCCGGACTACTTTTATCATTGACGCAAATGGCATGATTGAAAAGATTTTCAATAAGGTAGATACAAAAAAACATTTCGAACAGATAGTCGATTCATATAAATAAATTCAATATGGCAGAGAAAACACAAATCAATCCGGATAAATTGAAGGTACTCAACGCCGTCATGGAGAAAATCGAAAAAGACTTCGGTAAAGGCTCCATCATGCGAATGAATAGTGAAAAGATCGAGGATGTGGCGGTGATTCCATCAGGCTCCATTACGCTGGATATGGCGTTGGGTGTGGGAGGATACCCCAAAGGGCGCATAATCGAAATCTACGGACCCGAATCCTCAGGCAAAACCACCCTGGCAATTCACGCCATCGCAGAGGCTCAAAAAGCAGGTGGAATCGCAGCCTTTATAGATGCCGAGCATGCTTTTGACAGTTTTTACGCTCAAAAATTAGGTGTGGATGTAGATAATTTATTGATTTCCCAACCGGATAATGGTGAGCAGGCATTGGAAATCGCCGATAATTTGATTCGTTCCAGCGCAATCGATATTGTAGTAATCGACTCAGTGGCAGCCCTTACACCGAAAGCTGAAATCGAAGGCGAAATGGGAGATTCCAAGATGGGACTTCAGGCTCGCTTGATGTCCCAAGCCCTTCGCAAACTAACAGCCAGCATCAGTAAGACAAAAACCGTTTGCATATTCATCAATCAATTGCGTGACAAAATAGGTGTGGTTTATGGTAATCCAGAAACAACAACCGGTGGTAATGCACTGAAATTTTATGCCAGCGTCCGCATCGATATTCGCAAAGCATCAAGCATCAAAGATGGAGATGAACAATTAGGAGTTCGGACAAAGGTTAAGGTGGTAAAAAATAAGGTGGCCCCTCCTTTCCGTCGCGCCGAATTCGACATTATGTACGGTGAAGGTATTTCAAAAATAGGAGAGATTATCGACCTCGGTGTCGATTACGGTGTGATTAAAAAGAGCGGCTCCTGGTTCTCATACGGAGACTCCAAGCTGGCACAAGGACGCGATGCTGTGAAAGAAACCCTTTCTTCCAAACCTGAACTGATGGCTGAGATAGAGGCCAAGGTGCGCGCAGCAATGAAGGAGGCAAAATAGAGTAGGGAATTATTGCGACGTACAGTCCATGGAATATACGGCGGAAGATGAAATATTGATTGACGATAAATTCAAGGACCTGCTTCATAGTTGCGAGAAGATCTGCAAGGACGAGGCGGATTGGAATATTATCAAAAAGGCCTTTTTCCTGGCAAAGGAGGCCCATAAAGGTGTGCGAAGAAAGTCCGGCGAACCTTATATTCTCCATCCGATAGCAGTGGCAAAAATTGTTATCGAAGAGATAGGACTCGGCGTAAAGTCTGTTGTTGCGTCGCTCTTGCATGATGTGGTGGAGGATTCCGACTACACCGTTGAAGAGATTGGCATGATGTTCGGACCCAAGATCGCTTCCATGGTCGATGGTTTGACTAAAATGGCCGGAGTGTTCAACACCGACACCTCCCCACAGGCAGAATATTTCCGAAAAGTACTCCTTACACTTTCGGACGATGTTCGGGTCATTCTTATTAAGATTGCCGACCGTCTTCATAATATGAGGACTCTCGGGTCCATGCCAATAAACAAGCAAATCAAAATCACAAGTGAAACCATCTATCTATTTGCCCCACTGGCATATAGGCTCGGATTATACGCAATAAAAACCGAACTGGAGGATTTAAGTCTCAAATACCGTTTCCCCGAACAATACGAGGAAATTCGTAAGAAACTGGAGGAAACAGAGAATCGTCGAGCCAAATTCATCGAAACGTTCAATGCGCCGATCATCGAACGGATGAAAGAGAACGGTATTGACTTCGAAATATCAGGACGTGTAAAAAGCATCTATTCGATATGGTCGAAGATGCAGCGCAAACAGATCCCTTTTGAAGAGATATACGATCTTTTCGCCATTCGCATCGTATTCCAACCCTCCCCGTTAATTCCTGAGAAATCACAGTGTTGGCATATCTACTCGCTAATTACCGACATATATAAACCCAAACCGGACCGAATTCGGGATTGGGTAAATATTCCTAAGGCAAACGGGTACGAGGCTCTGCACGCTACTGTCATGGGACCGGAAGGTATCTGGGTCGAGGTCCAGATCCGTTCCCAGCGCATGGAAGACATTGCAGAGCGGGGATTTGCAGCCCATTGGAAATACAAACAAGCCACGATATCAAACGACGAGGATGAATTCGACAAGTGGCTTAAAAAGGTTCGAGAAGCCCTTAATAGTCCAACAGAAAACGCCGTTGACTTCTTGGATAACTTTAAGATGACACTTTACACAACAGAGATCGTCGTATTTACACCGAAAGGGGAGTCGCGCAAATTACCGCAAGGGGCTACTGCTCTCGATTTTGCCTATGATATACATACAAATGTCGGGAATAAAGCTATTGGGGCAAAAATCAATCATAAGATAGAGTCCATTTTCACACCGATTTCCAGTGGGGATCAGATCGAAATCATTACTTCAGAAAGCTCACGTCCAAAAGCTGATTGGCTGGAACATGTGACTACTGCAAAAGCCAAACAATCCATCAAAAATTTTCTCAAGAAAGATACCCAGAACAATATCGAAAGAGGACAAGAATTATTTGAGTCGAAAATGCGAGAGTTCGGAATTAATCCAAGTGCGCGTGTTTTTCGCAAAGTACTACCCGCATACGAATGTTCAAATAAAGATGAGTTTTACAGCAAGTTAGGCGCAGGGATACTAACATTAGATGGCATAGAAAAAGTATTACGTCAGAACTCAGCAAGTAAGATACTAAAATTCTGGACTATACAACTATCCAATCCTTTTAAATTCCTTAGCGGTGATGATAAAAAAAGAGAGCAGGGGAGTGACTCCAATCTGCCGCCAGTGAGTGCCGACGAGCCACAATTTGTAATTGCCGATTGCTGTAACCCGATTCCTGGCGACCCTGTTATCGGCTATAAGGACCCCAGCACTGGTAAGATTGCCGTGCACAAAACCTCTTGCGACGAATTAACACGCTTGGCTTCGCAACATGGCGATCGTATCACGCCTATTAAGTGGTCGAGCCATAAAGCTATGTCCTATTTGTCGATAATCGAAATCCGTGGTATCGATCGGCTCGGAATATTGATGGATGTTGCACAACTGATCACCGGAGAGCTTAATATGAATATTCGGGAGTTACATATTCAAAGTCATGACGGGATTTTTGAGGGATATATTAGTTTGTATGTAAAGAATATTAATGACCTAAATCTTATCATTGAAAAAGTAGGTAAAATTAAAGGAATAGATAAGGTAAAAAGACTTAAAGGAATAAAAGAGTGAATATTATGAATATTGACATTATAATACTCATCATGGCTATTGTTGTATCGGTCATTTCTGCAATAACAAAGAGAAGAAATACAAGGTCAACGCAAAAGCCGTCGCATTTTCCAGAACCAGATCAAAAGGAAGATCCATGGAAAGAAATCGTCACAAAGCAACCCAATACACAACCTATAGCAAACACTCATATAACAAATAATAAATCATTCAATATAAGTGAAAAAGACAAGGTAAACAGAAGTAGAAAAAATCTGCAGGGGATTAAAAACAACATTGCAGAGCAACGTACGTCTGTTTCATCTGTACAACCAGAGAACACTATATTACAAGACTTTTCTATTGAAAAAGCGATTATCTATTCCGAGATATTAAATCCTAAATTTAAAGAATAAGCCTCATGTCTTCGATTTTTACCCGTATCATTCAAGGAGAGATCCCAAGCTATAAAGTAGCTGAGGATGAACACTTCTACGCATTTTTAGACATCAATCCTCTCACGAAAGGACATACATTAGTAGTACCGAAAGTCGAGGTCGATTATATTTTCGATTTAGACGACAAAACGATAGGGGAGATGATGATATTTGCTAAAAAGATTGCCAACAAAATAAAACAACGATTTCCCTGTAAAAAGGTTGCCATGGTTGTACTAGGACTTGAAGTACCACATGCACATATTCATTTAATTCCGATGAATGACGAGTCGGATATTGATTTCCACAAGCCTAAATTACATCTTTCGGAAGAAGAGTTCAAAGCAATTTGCCAAGCCCTTCAATAAGATTACAAATGTAACATAAACATAAATACAAATTAAGTATCACATACTTTTCCTTGATACTTGATTTTATTTGCATCTATTGATTACAAATGTAAAAAAATGTAAGAGTACAAATTATAGAACCCCAAGCCAAAAATATCTATGTTAAAAGATTGTATTTTAATATTGAAAAATATTTATAACCAGTTATTTATATTAAATCATATAAAGCAAGAGATTATAATATAAGAATAGAGTGACAGTAAAAGTAAGTAAGTAAATATTTTTATATTTAATATATATATATATATATATTATTTTCCAGATACTTAAACTTATCTACATAAATAAAAAATTTATTTTATATGCTGGGACTTCCAATTGTTAAAAATATCCAATTCTTTGCTTGATGTCAGATACATATGTAAATTATAAATTTATTTGAAAAAGCAAGAACTTTTTTTACCTTTGTAAAAACCATGCTATGAGAGAACGTTTACAGGAACTAATACAAGCAAAGGCTATTTCGCCAAAGAAATTAGCGGAGATAATTAATGTTCAACCGTCCGCTATTTCTCATATTTTATCAGGACGTAACAAACCTAGTTTTGAGCTTTTAGGAAGACTTCTAACCGCATTTCCCGACATTAATCCAACATGGTTAATTCTGGGAAAAGGCAATATCTATACTAAGCCTATTGTCCAAGGCCAAACAACCAACTCAAAAGTGTTAGAGAAAAGGTCTAAAGATTTATTTGAAGATTTTTTATTGGAACCTTTACCTTTATCCAAAAACGACGAGCCTAATCTTGCTTCAGAAAACTCTCAAATAAATTCGCAATCCGACTTGACATCTCAACTACCTAATTCAAGTAATCAGGAGGAAATTGATCGAGTGATTCTTTTTTTCAAAAACGGAACATTTATCTCTTATTCTTCAAAATAAATTATTCTTTCGAAGTCCCAAAATCACAATATAATTCACATTATGTTAAATGATGTCGTGGCAAAAATGGTATTATTTTTATATCTTTACCCCATAAAATATATTAAATATGATTATTCTGAGACGGATTCTTTTATTCTGCCTTACCTTAACTGTACTCACTTCGTGTAAAAAGGAAGTACAAAATATTGATAATATTGTTGTTACTATAGCTCCTCTAAAGCATATTGTAGCATCTATTACTGCTAATGACTTTCATATAGAGGTATTGCTTTCTCCTGGAGCAAATCCGGAAAATTATGAGCCAACCCCTCAACAACTAATTACCACGTCACAATCCCATCTATTATTCTCGACGGGCTTAATGGACTTTGAGAAGACATTGGTCAATCGTATAAAACAGAATCAAAATGTACATATCGTAGAGATTTCACAAGGTATTCCTTTGATCGAGGAAAACAAAAACAGTCATCATCATACGGTGGATCCCCACATATGGACCAGCCCGAATCAACTGAAACAAATTGCAACTAATGTCTATAATGCCATCGCCCTACTCTATCCAGACTCGGCCAAATATGCATTGAATTACAATAATTTATGCGTTTCACTTGACTCTTTGGATTATCATATCCGGTATGCATTCACACATTCAGACAAAAAAGAATTTTTAATCTATCACCCTGCCTTGTCATATTACGCACGTGATTATGGATTGACCCAGATCCCACTGGAAAAAGAAGGGAAAGAACCGTCGGCCGAATATCTAAAGCAGCTCATTCAATTGGCGCAAGCACATGATTTACGTACCATATTGTATCAGAAACAGTTCAGTCAAGCTGCGGTCAAGGCTGTAGCAGACATTCTACATGCGAAACCGATAGAGATAGATCCATTAGGAGAAGATATCTCAGCTCAATTGCTGTATATCACAAAATGCATTGCAACACAAGATGAAACTAATAACAATCAATAACTTGTCCGTATCTTACGACAATTATACGGCTCTTTCGGATGTCAATTTGGATATCTTTCAAGATGACTTTTTAGGCATTATCGGACCCAATGGAGGGGGTAAAACAACTCTGATCAAAGCTATTTTAGGAATTATCCCGTATACAGGAAACATCTATTACGACCCTTTATTATTTGATGCGAAAGGAAATCGGCTGATTGGGTACTTGCCGCAACAAAATGAATTTGATAAAAGATTTCCTATCTCACTTCGGGAAGTAATTTTATCCGGCTTACAGAGCCAGAAAGGATTGTGGGGTAATTATTGTAAATCGGATCGTCTTAAGGCTGATGTTTTAATGAAAATGACTGGCATTAAACACCTGTCCGATAAAACAGTAGGTGATGTATCCGGAGGTCAGATGCAAAGAGCTTTATTGTGCCGGGCTATCATTTCTGAACCAAAATTATTAATTTTGGACGAACCAGCCAATTTTGTTGACAATCAATTCGAAAAAGAATTATACGATATTCTCAAACAGCTAAATGAGCATATGGCAATTATTATGGTCTCCCATGATCTGGGGACCATCAGTAGTGTGGTGAAAAATATTGTATGCGTCAACAAATCAGTACATCGCCATGCCTCCAACACAATTACAAACGAACAGTTGAGAAACTATGATTGTCCTCTTCAGCTCATTTATCATGACCAAGTTCCGCACACAGTCCTGGAAAGGCATTAAATCCTCTCGTAATCCCTTTAAGTCGACGTACGTACGTGAAAGGAGTAATAAACCATAGAAAACATAAATAAAGTTATTTTCTCAACTTTCCGCTGGTAAGATTTATTTACATAAACCGCTCAATTTTTCGAACAGCGCATCTACGCCATTGAACATCTCTCGACGCACCTGAACGTAATGTTTCTTCACGAGACTCTTATTGTGTTTCTCGACTGGATTGTTAACTTTCTGGAACAGATCATTTCTCAAATCCACAGCTTGCTGCATTACCGTCAATATCTCCTCTTTTTTCTGCGGATGGAAATAGATGGTTAGGTAACAATCGGAAAGTACCTCTTCTACAAGATAATCTATATCTTTCTTAATCATTCTAACACTTGCCATACTTTTGAGTTTTAATTGTTCAAAAACAAATATAAGAAAACTTATTGAATATCACACAAGCTCTCTGCCAAAAAGTCGATCAAGTCACCGCTATTCATCCCCTCTGCACCAAAATACGCAGCTGCTTTATCTCCTGCAAGTCCATGCACATAGACACCAATGAGTGCTGCAGAAAGTGCAGAATAACCTCGGGCAAGCAAACCCGTCAGCAAGCCTGTCAGAACATCGCCACTTCCCCCTTTGGCCATACCAGAATTCCCTGTGGAATTGAAGAAACAAATTCCATCCGGAGAGCAAATCATGGTATGCGCCCCTTTGACCACAATAACGCTATGCAGTTCCCGCGCCAAAGTTCTTACCTGTTCCAGTTTTTGCGCTTCACTCTCCCACCCTCCTGTAAGTCTTCTTAATTCTCCGATATGAGGTGTAAGAATCGAATCCTGAGGCAATCGAGATTTAATTTCCGGATGTGACGCGATGATATTTAAAGCATCGGCATCAATGACCATCGGCCGTTTGAAGGTTTTGAACATTTGTTCCAGCGCATGCACGGTTTTTGGTATTTGACCGAGTCCCGGACCGACTCCTATGACATCATAACGCTCTATATTCTGCGGCAACATCGAAAAGCAGACATCCGGATCCAAACTGGTCATAGCCGAAGGATAATTGGCCTGCACAGCAAATCGCTCGCTTTCAGGAAGGTGTACTGTAACAAGTCCGCATCCGGAACGCAAAGCCGCACCTGTTGCCAAAACTGCAGCTCCAGCCATTCCCCGTGAGCCACAAACCAAGAGAGCATGTCCGTACATATTTTTGTGCGCAAATTTCTGGCGTGGTTTCACAAACTGACGGACCATCTGTTTCTCTATATAATAAAAATCAGAAGGAGTAGTTTGTATAAATGCTGCATCGAGTTCTATCGGCAACACAACAATCTCTCCGCAACACTCTCCTGCTTCTGGCTGCAACATGGCCAGTTTGGGAAATTCCAGCGTCAAGGTCACGTCGGCATGTACAATCTTCTCCGGATCGTTACCAAATTCTGTTTGCATACCAGAAGGAAGATCTATGCTCAGAATGCGATTAGTGAACGTATTGACACGCGTGATAACCCGATCCAGGTATTCATTCAACGCCCCTTTCACACCCGTTCCTAATATCGCATCCACCAGAATAGTCTCTTCTGTTGGATTCATACATTCGAATGTTATTCGGCAAACAGCCTCCGGCAATCGTTCCAGATTCAACCGACACTCCTCGCTCATCTCTTCCTGTTCATATAAGAGGCATACGCAACAATGAAATCCCGCATTCGACAATATCCGAGCAACAGCCAGTCCGTCGCCACCATTATTGCCTTTCCCCACAAGGAACAGCAGATCATTTTCCGGTTCTACATGCGTAGCAATCCATTGTGCAATCACTTCAGAAGCTCTTTCCATCAGGTCGAGCGACTCAATAGGTTCATGATCGATCGTATACCGATCTGCCTCTTTGATTTGTTTCCCAGTAAGTATTTTCATAAGAGCAAATATAACAAAAGGGACTCGAAAAGTCCCTTTTGTCCATAAATTTTATCCGATCGGCTATGCTCCGAAATTATCATACATGATATTCTCTGGTGGCACACCGAGGCTGTCGAGCATTTTGACCGCTGCAGCCGTCATCATAGGAGGTCCACAGAGATAGTATTCAATATCTTCAGGAGCCTCGTGATTTTTCAGATAATTATCATAAATCACCTGATGGATGAAGCCTGTATATCCTGTCCAGTTATCCTCTTTCTTAGGCTCGGAAAGGGCAATAGTAAACTTGAAGTTCGGGAACTCTCTTTCGATCTCCTCGAACTGATCCTCATAGAAGATCTCCCGTCGGCTACGTGCACCGTACCAGAAAGTAACAGGAATAGAGGTCTTCTCCGTCTTGAACAGATGGAAAATATGCGAACGCATCGGAGCCATACCGGCACCACCTCCGATAAACATCTTTTCGTTCGGAGTATCTTTCACAAAGAACTCTCCGTAAGGACCCGAGATCGTCACCTTATCGCCCGGTTTACGCGAGAAAATATAGGACGAACAGATACCCGGATTGACGTTCATGAATGCACCCGCAGCACGATCCCATGGCGGAGTGGCGATACGGATATTCAGCATGATGATATTCCCTTCTGCCGGATGATTCGCCATTGAATATGCGCGGAAAGTAGGTTCAGGATTCTTCGTAACGAGTCCCCACATCTTCATGTGATCCCAATCTTCCCGATATTCCTCGTCAACATCGAAATCGCTGAATTTGATCTCATCGTACTTGGGTATATCGATCTGGATATATCCACCTGACCGGAAATTCAGATTCTCACCCTCCGGAAGTTTCACAACGAACTCTTTGATGAACGTGGCTACGTTATGGTTCGACACCACTTCGCACTCCCACTTCTTAACTCCGAGTACCGCTTCCGGAACCTTGATTTTCAGGTCTTCTTTCACTTTGACCTGACATCCCAGACGCCATTTTTCCTTCTGTTGTTTGCGGGTAAAGAAGTTCACTTCGGTCGGCAAAATATCGCCACCACCTTCAAGTACCTGACATTTGCACATACCGCAGGATCCGCCTCCACCACAAGCGGAGGGCAGAAATACATTGTTATTGGCCAACGTAGCAAGCAATGTACTGCCGGACTCTACGTTCAGCACTTTCTCACCATCGTTGATATCGATTTTAACCTCACCCGAGGAGGTCAACTTCGCTTTGGCATACAGCAGCAACACTACCAACAGCAGCGTAACCACCAGGAATGCTACAATCGCTACAATTATCGTTAATTCCATCTCTATAAATCCTTTTAGTTACAACTGAATGCCAAGGAACGTCATAAAGGCGATACCCATAAGGCCTGTGAGGATAAATGTAATACCAACCCCTTTAAGCGGAGCAGGAACATTCGAATAGGTAATCTTCTCGCGGATGGCAGCCATCATCACGATAGCAAGCCACCAACCGATACCTGAACCCAATCCGAAAGCAGTTGCCTCGCCGATATTGGCATAGGCACGCTCCTGCATAAATAACGAACCACCCATAATGGCACAGTTCACAGCAATCAACGGCAGGAAAATTCCCAACTGATTGTAGAGGGTCGGACTGAACTTCTCGACGGCCATCTCGACCAACTGCACGAACGATGCAATTACCGCAATGAAGACAATGAAACTCAAGAAGCTCAAATCGACACTTGCCAGCGAAGGGCTAATCCAACTGAGAGCACCCGGTAAAAGAATAAATTCGTTGAGCAAGTAGTTCAGCGGAACGGTAACGGCCATGACGAACGTTACAGCAACACCCAATCCCATGGCAGTTTTTACGCTCTTGCTGACGGCAATGTAGGAACACATACCGAAAAAGAACGCAAACACCATGTTGTCAATAAAGATCGACTTAATGAATATGTTTAATATACTTTCCATAATACCCTACTATTAAACTATTTATCGATCAAATTTTTATTGTAGCTACGATGAATCCAAATGATCAGGCCGACAATAATCAACGCCATCGGAGGCAACAGCATCAGACTATTGTTCGAATAACCATGCTGATAGCACCAGTCAGGAATAACCTGATATCCCCACAGTGTTCCCGAACCGAGTAGTTCACGGAAGAACGATATAATAATAAGGATAATGCCGTAGCCGGCTCCATTACCGATACCATCGAGGAACGAAGGCCAAGGTTTATTGCCCAAGGCAAAAGCCTCCACACGACCCATAATGATACAGTTTGTAATAATCAGTCCGACAAAGACCGACAACTGTTTGCTCACGTCATAGACATAAGCCTTCAGCACTTGGTCGACGAGGATTACCAATGCGGCAATCACCACTAACTGCACGATAATACGGATACGCGAAGGTATCGTCTTGCGCAACAGCGACATGATCAGATTGGAAAACGCGGTCACAACCGTCACCGAGATGGCCATCACGAACGCCGGCTTCATCTTAGCCGTCACGGCAAGGGCCGAACAGATACCCAGAATCTGCACAATTACCGGGTTGCTCTGACTGAACGGCGAGGTCAGAAGTTTAATATTTTTAGCCGAAAACAAGGGCTCTTTCTCTTTGCTACTCATTGCTTTCTTCATTAACGTTAATATTCTCGGCCGCGAGTGGCTCTTCGGCAGCAACTGCTACTTGCGAAGCGTTCATTTCGGCGCGTTGTTTTTCTATATAAGCCGCATAACCGGAGAAGCAAGTTTTCAGCATGGTCTGAACACCACGACTGGTAATGGTTCCACCGGAAACCGCATCCACAGCATTATTGTTACCTGCAGAAGCTCCTGCACCTTTCAATACTGCAATAGACACCATTTCGCCCTCTTTAAAAATCTCTTTCCCTTTAAATTGATCCTCAAAGGCAGGAGTAGCGATTTCAGCGCCCAAACCGGGAGTTTCACTCTTATGGTCGAAAACCACACCATAAATCGTATCCCAATCACTCTCGAGTGCCACATAACCCCAAATCGGGCCCCAAAGACCAGCACCCCAAACAGGAAGGATATAGCGGACTACACCATCATCGCTTTTGCTGACGAAAACAGGCAATTCACGCTCAGCTTCCGGTTTATCATATTGCGCTTTCAAATCGATCAGCAGTGAAAAGGCATCTGCATTCTCCACCTTATCGCCTGAAGCATTCACCACATAGCTATCGGTGATATACTTGGCATACTCCTCGTCGATATAGGCCGTCTTATTTGGTGCCTTATCTGCTTCGGTGCCCTGCCCGATTGACATCAGAATGGCACTCTTCTTTTCAACTACGATATTGGCATTTTGCTTACTCTGCAACCCTAACGATGCAAAAGCAAGTACTGCCGCCACAATAACAACCATCACCGTCGAATATGCGATAATGTAGATATTATTGTTCTTATCGTGTAGCCAACTTTTTTTCGCTGTTTTTTCTTCTATAAATTCAGAAGCAGGAGCGCCGCAAACTGGGCAAGTAGCCGGAGCTGCATCCCCTTCATAAATATAGCCGCAAACAGAACATTTGAACTTTTTCATATCCTTTTCTCCTCCTTATTTTGCTACACTCAGACGTTTGTTTCTGCGACGTATGTTAGCCTGAACGACATAGTGATCGATCAGCGGTGCCAGAGCGTTCATAAACAGAATCGATAGCATCATTCCCTCCGGATAACCGGGGTTCACGACACGAATCAGTACGGCAATGGCTCCGATCATTAAACCGTAAATCACCTTACCCTTATTGGTCTGGGCTGAAGTTACAGGATCGGTAGCCATAAAGACTGCGCCGAATGCAAAACCGCCCAGCAGCAGATGATAGTAAGCCGGTATCTCCATATAGGCATTGGCACCGATCAAGTTGAAAAGCAACCCCATCAGATAGCCGCCTGCAAAAACACTCACCATAATTCGCCAGCTGGCTACTCCTGTATAAAGCAAGATGGCAGCACCGATTAAAATAGCCAGGGTAGAGGTCTCGCCGATACTTCCGGGAATAAATCCGAGGAACCAATCTATCGGACTTGTGCCGCCCCAGTTGATTGCCTCCCCCGTGATCACGCTTTCCGAGGCATTGGTCAAAGGAGTCGCACCCGAAAAACCGTCCACGATACCGACACCTTTGCTAAGACCTGCAATCCAAACCTTTTCTCCCGAAATGTAAGGCGTGTAGGCAAAGAAGATGAACGCACGTGCCAGCAGAGCCGGATTGAACACATTCATACCCGTTCCACCGAACACCTCTTTCCCGATAATCACAGCAAATGCCGTAGCCACAGCGACCATCCACAAAGGCACATCCACCGGCATGACCAGCGGAATCAACATACCTGAAACAAGGAAGCCCTCATTGACCTCATGGCCTCGCGACTGTGCAAAGGCAAATTCGATGGCAAGGCCCACCACATAAGAGACCACGATAATCGGAAGCACTTTCAGGAATCCGAACCAGAAACACTGCATAATGGCTCCGGCAGCGACGGTATCACCCACAGCGCGGAAATGCTGAAGCCCTACATTATACATTCCGAACAGCAGTGCGGGTATCAGAGCCAGCACCACGATAATCATCACCCGCTTCATATCGTTGCAATCCCGAATGTGGGCACCTTTCTTGGTGACCGTATTGGGGACGAACAGGAAGGTCTCGAAAGCCTCGAAAGTCGAATGCAAGGCTCCGAACTTACCTCCCTTTTCGAAGTTGGGTTTGATTTTGTCAATATAATTTCTTAATCCTTTCATCTTAGTTCAGCTCTTTAATCATAAGGTTAATACCCTCGCGTACGATTTGCTGGATGTCGGTCTTCGAGGGGTCAACAAATTCGCACAAAGCGAGATCCTCCTCAACAATCTCATAAATACCCAAGTTCTCCATCTTGTCGATATCGCCGGCAAGAATTGCTTTCAGTAAATACATCGGATAGATATCCATCGGGACGTATTTCTCGAACAATCCGGTCACGACAAACGGACGATGACCACCATGCAGATTGGTGTCGAGCACATATTTCTTATGCGGCATCAGCCACGAAAAATAGCTCCGCGACACGGAGAATTCCTTCATTCGCGGCATTGCCCATCCCAGGAATTCATACTTGTCTCCTTCCGGAATCACCGTAATCTGATTGCCATAGAAGCCGACATAACCATCTTCTTCTACCTTTTTACCAGTCAGCACATTGCCGCTGATATAACGAACACTGCCTCCTTCCGGCTGACTCTTGATCGCCGTTTTCGAGATCAGGGATGAAATCGGGGCGCAAGAGATGGCTGCCACATATTGCGGATTCTCCACTTCCGATCCCGTGACGGCATAGATCTTAGTCATGTCCACCTTGCCGGTATTGAACAGATGACCGATAATCGCCACATTCTGTATATCTACGGTCCAGACCGCCTCTCCTTTATTTACCGGATCAATATGGTGAATCTGCACACCAACGTTACCTGCCGGATGCGGCCCCTCGAACAGGTGTTGCTCGACTCCTGTGAGTTTATTCAACACGCCGTTCGTTCCTGCTTTCAAACTGAGATGAATTTTTCCGTCAGTCAGTTTTTTCAGCACATCAATACCTTTCTGCAAATTATCATACTCACCCTCCAAGGCAAAATTCATATCGGGAGCAAGCGGTGCAGAATCGAATCCGGAGATAAAAATGGATTTCGGCGTTCCGGCAGAATCTGCGATGATTCCGTAGGGGCGCTGAATAATGAAAGGCCACAAGCCACTGGCCAACAGAATTCCGGTGACATCTTCTTTCGAGGCGCTCTCAAGCGGTTTAATTTGAAAATTCTCATACACCTGTTCCGCATCAGCGGCAACGACGATGTCAAGAATTTTGCGCTTCTCTCCCCTGTTCACGGCTGTCACCTTTCCACTGACAGGAGAGGTAAAGATCACCTCCGGGCGGTTCTTGTCAAAGAACAGCGGAGAGCCGGCTTTGACGACATCATCTACCTTGACGAGCAATTTCGGTGTCACGCCCTCGAAATCGGAAGGGACCACACCGTAACTCTCCGCAAGCGGGAGCCGCGTAATCTTTTTCTCCGCCTCGCCCAGCAGATTAATGTCGAGACCTCTCTTGAGTTTGATAATTTTCGACATTTAATGATTGGTTTAAGTTCAGGACTATTATGTTTCTATTTATAATCGACAACCTATTTTTCGACCGTCGCAAATTTACACTTTTATTTCGGGATTCCCTGCGATCAGTGTGATTTTTTTAACAGTCATATCTGTTTTTTTGACATACTGCCCCACTCGTCGACGATAGTGCAGGGAATCGCCCCTCTCCCGATAGCCGACACCCGCCTCCAGAATTTGGCTGTCCAACGACAATGGCTTATTATTATAAAGGGTGTAATTGCCTCGCACCTCCTCCGGAGTCAGGTTGGGCATAACGACGTTCGCGCCGCAACGGATTGCCTTCAATCGCCCTTCGGGGTCGATTGCCTGCAGTGCTGTCGTTGCCGCAATATTGATGTCGGGCATCATCAGCCGCAACACGGCAATCATCCGCAATGTCAATAAGAAGCGTTTTTGTTCGGACATCAGTTCTCCGGCATACACTTCGAGCGGTGTATTCTTACTAACCACATAAGGTCCCATTCCGCACATATCGATATCCATCTCCTGCATGAATAACAAGTCGGCAGCCAGATGATCCAGTGTTTGAAAAGGCAGTCCGATCATTACACCGGTCCCCACCTGATACCCCGACGCCCGCAAGTCGTGAAGCGCCTGCACCCGAGCATCATAACTATGCAGCGAATCCTGCGGATGAATTCTGCCATAAAGTTCCCGATCCGAGCTCTCGATGCGAAGCAGATAACGATGAGCTCCGGCGTCACGCCAACGGCGATATGTATCGAGAGACTGCTCTCCAAACGAAAGCGTCACGCCCAAAGTCCCGTTTGACAGGCGCGCAATCTCCCTCACCAAGCGTTCGACAGCGGAGATGTGTGTCTCGCTGATATTCTCGCCACCCTGCAACACGACAGAGCCATACCCCTGCTCGTAGGCCTGACGAACGGCTCCCAGCACGGCATCATCCGACAATGTATAACGTACACACGACACATTTCCACTTCGGATACCGCAATACAGGCAATTCTTGCGGCATATGTTGGAATATTCAATCAACCCCCGCAAATACACCGAATTCCCTACCCCTTCGGCTTTTACCCGGGCTGCCCGCTGGAACAACTCCTCCAGCGCACCTCCCTGCGCCGAGAGCATCTCTCTGATTTCTGCGTGCGTGTACCGCATTTATTTCGTATCTTTGTGTCGCCCGTTTCTATGAGGCATCCAAAAGTAATACTTTTTTCGCCGTGAAGCAACGATTCATCGACATACACACCCATAAATCCAACTCCGATCCCGAGGTCTTATCTCTTCATTCCTTTGCTTTCGGACGGGACGACGCCCTACCCGCTGCACCTTTCAGCGCCGGGATACACCCCTGGGATGCAGAGAGAGTGGATCGGCCAACCGCGCTCCGTTTTCTGCAGGACATTCCAGCCGATGCCATCGGGGAGATAGGGTTGGATTATGTCCGGGCGGTTGACCGCACATTACAGCGTCAAGTTTTAAAAGCACAGCTGCTCATTGCCCAACAACGGAAGCTGCCCGTGATTATACATTGTGTGAAGGCCTATCAGGATATGCTTCCCCTATTGAAAAGTCTGCCGTTACGCGGAGTAGTTCTTCACGGATATATCGGCAGTCCGCAACAAACGCAGGCATTGATAGAGGCTGGATTCTATATTTCATTTGGCTACACAGCCTTTCGATCGCCAAAGACTATGGAGTCGTTACGTCTGATGCCGTCAGATCGGTTATTTCTGGAGACCGATACCGCCCTACTATCTATTAAAGAGGTATATAATATGGTATCCCAAGCATTGAAACTGGAGCTCGAATCGTTGCAGACGATAATATTCAACAACTATAAAAGAATTTTCGTATGACTCCTGCGTGGATGGAAAGAACCGAGTTGCTGCTCGGAGAGGAGCTTTTACTCAAGCTCCGAAAGTCTCACGTACTGATAGTAGGTGTGGGTGGTGTAGGGGCCTATGCCGCAGAGATGATCTGCCGGAGCGGTGTAGGAAAGATGACCATTGCCGACGCCGACATCGTAGCCGAAAGCAATCTCAATCGTCAGCTCGTGGCCCTACACTCGACGCTTGGCCGCACCAAAACCTCGGTTCTTGCAGACCGTTTGCTCGACATAAATCCGGAACTCGAGATCCAGGCCATTCATCAGTACATTCGCGATGAGGCCACCTATGAGCTTCTTGACGCCACCCATTACGATTATATTGTAGACGCCATCGACACCCTCTCTCCCAAAGCCAATTTAATCAAAGCCGCGCTCGATCGAGGCATTCCGATTGTCAGTTCCATGGGTTCGGGAGCCAAGACCGATCCCATGCAGGTCGAAATCCGAGACATAGCCAAAACACACCACTGTCCGCTGGCGCACATGTTGCGCAAAAGACTGCATAAAATGGGTATCCGCACCGGTTTTCATGCAGTATTCTCAGCCGAAAAAGCCAGAGAGGGCGCCATGATTCTTTGCGAAGAGACGAATAAGAAATCGAACGTAGGAACTATCTCCTACATGCCTGCAGTATTCGGATGCGCCTGCGCTTCGGTCGTCATCCGCGGGCTGATCGGAGAACTCTAAAAACAAAAAAACGCCATGAAATTGAAGATTGTCTTCTTAGATCAGTACACGGTAAACGATTCCGATTTGTCCCCGATTAAAACATTGGGTGACTACACAGGTTATGATTTCACGGAACCCGGGCAGATTATCGAACGCTGCCAGGATGCCGATGTGGTTATCACGAACAAAATGCCTTTCCAGGGAGATACTTTTAAAAAATTGCCCAAACTCAAATTGCTTTGCATAGCTGCTACGGGCATGAACAACGTCGATCTGGAAGCTGCTGCCGAAGCAGGGGTGGCCGTACGCAATGCGGTCGATTACTCCACCCATTCCGTAGCAGAACACACATTCTGTGGAGTGCTGGCCTTATTGAAACAGAGTGTTTACATGGACGACTTTGTCAAAAGCGGCCGTTATACCGCATCCGGTAAATTGTTCGATTTCACCCGCCCTACCTACGAACTGTTTAGCAAGCGATGGGGCATCATCGGTCTGGGGCATATCGGGCGACAAGTTGCCCTACTCGCCCGTGCATTTGGTTGTGCCGTATCCTACTATTCCACCTCGGGCAAGAACAAGGATCCGGAATTTCAGCGTCTCACCCTGGATGAATTACTTTCCCAGTCAGATATCGTATCAATACATGCACCACTGAATCAAGACACATATCATCTGCTCGACTATCCTCGTCTATGTCTGATGAAACCGACCGCCATCCTGTCGAATGTAGCACGCGGCAGTTTAGTCGACGAGGCAGGATTGACTCAAGCCCTCAATGAGAACCGCATTGCCGGGGCAGCCATCGATGTCTATAGCGACGAGCCCATGCGTGCCGATAATCCATTGAGAAGCGTCAAAGATCCCTATAAATTGCTTTTGTCGCCCCACTCCGCCTGGTCAACAGAAGAGGCTCTTCAGATTCTCGTCAATAAAGTAGCTGACAACATTCGTCGGTTCGAAGCTGAAGGACATTAAACAATTCTTTGTCAATTACAGCCACATACACAACACAAAAAGGAGGGCCTGTTTAGTCCTCCTTTTCTAATATAATCAACAAGTTGATTCGCTACATCTCCACTAACACTTTGCCCGTCATCTCGGCAGGTTGTTGCAATCCCATCAGTTTGAGTACCGTAGGTGCAACATCCGCCAAAACGCCGTTGTGCACACTCTTCACGCGATCGGAAACCACAACGATAGGCACCGGATTGAGCGAATGGGCCGTATTGGGCGTTCCGTCTGGATTGATGGCATTATCGGCGTTGCCATGATCGGCAATCATCACCACCTCATAGCCATTTTTCTTAGCGGTCTCAACCACCTCATTCACACAAGCATCCACTGCTTTTACCGCCTTCATAATAGCCTCATAGACACCCGTATGACCCACCATATCGCCGTTTGCAAAATTCAAAGCGATAAAATCAAACTTCTGCGTATCGAGAGCAGCGACAAGTGCATCTTTCACTTCATAAGCACTCATCTCGGGTTTAAGATCATAGGTTGCCACTTTCGGCGATGGAATCAAAATCCGCTCTTCTCCTTCGAATTTCTCTTCACGCCCACCATTCAAGAAGAAGGTTACATGAGCGTACTTTTCTGTCTCAGCAATACGCAATTGACTCAACCCCTGTTTCGAAATATACTCTCCGATGGTGTTATGAACATTTTCCTTATCGAAAAGGATATGCAGTCCCGTAAATTTCGCATCGTAAGGAGTCATACAGCAATAATAGAGCGGCAACGTATGCATGCCTTGTTCCGGCATATCCTCCTGGGTCAGCACGATGGTCAATTCCTTAGCCCGGTCGTTCCGATAGTTAAAGAAAATAACCATATCGCCTTCCTGAATCGTTCCGATAGGTTTTCCCGATTCATCCACAGCGGCAATCGGTTTGATAAACTCGTCCGTTACTCCTGCCTCGTAGGACTTCTCAACAGCAGCGGGCATATCCGTCGCAGGCTCTCCTACTCCACTCACCAACAGATCGTAAGCAACCTTGACACGCTCCCAGCGTTTATCTCGGTCCATGGCATAATAACGACCGATGATCGAGGCAATCTTCCCGGTTGACTGAGCCATATGTTGTTCCAGCTGTTCGATGAATCCTTTGCCACTCTTGGGATCGGTATCCCGACCATCCATAAAGCAATGCACGAACGTCTTCTCAATCTGGTATTCTTTCGCTATATCACACAATTTCAGCAGGTGATCCAACGAACTATGCACCCCTCCGTCTGACACGAGTCCCATAAAATGAACTTGTTTGCCATTCTTCTTTGCATATTCGAATGCTTTAACAATTTCCGGATTTTTGAGAATCGAATTATCCTTGCAAGCCCGATTGATCTTGACCAAATCCTGATACACAACTCGACCAGCACCAATATTGAGGTGCCCCACCTCCGAGTTACCCATCTGTCCGTCAGGCAACCCCACATTCTCGCCATCGGTACGCAACTGGGCATGCGGATATTTCTCCTGCAATCCCATGATATAGTCCGGATGCGCAGTGTAAACCACATCCCCTTTGGAGTGGTTGCCGATCCCCCATCCGTCGAGGATCATCAGTAAAACTTTCTGTTTACTCATAACTTTCATTTATTTCAACTTATCCTTAATCATCTGTACTGCTAATAGAATTGCCTTTTCAAGCCCGGCAGGATTCTTTCCGCCTGCCGTTGCGAAGAAAGGCTGTCCACCGCCGCCGCCATTGATCTCTTTGGCCGCTGCACGTACTACCTCCGAAGCATTTACACCGCGAGACACAATTTCATCACCTAACATAATTGACAAAGTAGTTTTCCCGGCAGCATTTGACCCAACGACAAATACCAATCGAGGCAACTTCGCTTTTAATCCAAAAGCAATATCTTTGACAACATCTGCCGGAACATCTATTTGCCTTGCTTGCAAAACTATGCCATCTTCCTCCTTAAGTTCTGCAAGAAGTGTATTCTTCAGACTTTCTATCTTCTCTTTGTGGAACTCTTCAATACGTTTATTCAATTCGCTATTCTCTTCCAACAGTTTTTTCACTGCCTGAGCCACAGAAGGATTGTTTACGAAATGCTGAACCTCCTTCAGCGTATCTTCCAACCCATAGACATATCGTTCGGCTCGATCGCCGGTTACGGCCTCGATGCGTCGTACTCCGGCCGAGATGGCACTTTCGGAGATAATCTTGAACAAGCCAATGTTTCCCGTAGCCGACACGTGCGTACCTCCACACAACTCAATCGAGGAGCCATATTTCACTACACGTACGTGGCTGCCATACTTCTCGCCAAACAGCATCATCGCTCCCAACTCTTTTGCCTGTTCAATCGGGCAATTACGCTGCTCTTCAAGCGGATAGTTGGCGCGGATATGACGATTGACGATACGCTCCACCTCCCGAAGCTGTTCATCCGTCACTTTCTGGAAATGCGAAAAGTCGAAACGCAGATACTCAGGGTTCACCAATGAACCTTTCTGTTCCACATGCGTTCCAAGGACTGTCCGAAGAGCTTCATGCATCAGGTGAGTTGCCGTATGGTTGTTGGCCGATGCATTTCGTTTATCCACATTGACCACTGCCTTGAAGGTTGCCTTCACATCCGCAGGAAGCGTATCTGTGATATGAACGATCAGGTTATTTTCCTTTTGCGTGTCGGTAATTGTAATTTTCTCACTTTGATTTTCGATATATCCCGTATCGCCAGTTTGACCTCCCGAATTCCCGTAGAAGGGCGTCGTATCGAACACCAATTGATAGAAAGTTTTCCCCTTGGCTGTCATGCGGCGATATTTGGCGATATGCACATCCGCCACCAACGTATCGTATCCGACGAATACACTCTCCTTGATCGGCATCAGCTCCACCCAATCGTCTGCATCCACTGCGGCAGCATTTCTCGAGCGGTTTTTCTGTGCATCGAGCTCTTTTTCGAACTCCTTGAGGTCGACCTTCATCCCTTGTTCGTGAGCAATGAGTTCCGTCAGGTCGATCGGGAATCCATAGGTATCATAAAGCAGGAAAGCGTCCTTCCCTGCAATCTCCTCCGCACCTTTCTCCTTAGCCTTGCGGATTACATTATCAAGCAAAGTGATACCCGTGGCCAATGTACGCAAGAAAGCGCTCTCCTCTTCCTGAATCACACTCTTGATCAGCTCTTTTTGAGCTACCAATTCAGGGAACTGACCGCCCATTTGAGCAGCAAGGCCATCGACCAGTCGGCAAATAAAAGGTTCCGTAAAACCGAGATATGTATAACCATACCGCACAGCGCGACGCAAGATGCGACGAATCACATAACCCGCCTTCACGTTGGATGGAAGCTGGCCGTCTGCTATCGAAAATGCTATTGCCCGCAGATGGTCGGCAACCACGCGCATGGCAACATCCGCCTTCGCATCTTCCCCATATTTTTTCCCGGCCATAGCCGAAATCTTCTGAATCGTCGGCTGGAACACATCCGTATCATAGTTGCTCTGTTTGCCTTGCAGAATCATGCAGAGACGTTCAAATCCCATCCCGGTATCCACATGCTTGCTGGGAAGCGGCTCCAGTGAGCCGTTTGCCTTGCGATTGAACTGCATGAAAACCAAGTTCCAAATCTCAATCACATGAGGATCCCCTTGGTTGACAAGCGAACGCCCGCTCACTTTAGCGCGTTCCGCATCGCTCCGCAAATCGAAATGAATCTCACTGCACGGACCGCAAGGACCTGTATCTCCCATCTCCCAGAAATTATCATGCTTGTTCCCTAATATAATATGGTCTTCCGGCAGAAACTCACGCCAATAGTTGTACGCCTCCTCATCACGAGGCACACCATCCTCCTCGCTTCCTTCGAAAATCGTAGCATACAGCCTGTCTTTGGGCAACTTGTATACCTCTGTCAGCAACTCCCAGCCCCAACTGATAGCCTCTTTCTTAAAATAATCGCCGAACGACCAGTTGCCCAACATTTCGAACATAGTGTGGTGATAGGTATCGTGTCCTACCTCCTCCAAATCATTATGCTTGCCCGAAACGCGCAAACATTTCTGCGTATCTGCAGCGCGCGCAGCAAATCGCGGATTGTTGCCGAGGAAGATATCTTTGAACTGATTCATCCCCGCATTGGTAAACATCAGTGTAGGATCGTTCTTCACGACCATCGGAGCCGATGGCACAATCACATGTTGCTTGCTACGGAAAAACTCCAGAAATGTCTCTCTGATTTTATTCGATTCCATATCTTCAGTGTGTACTATTATTCCATTCTCATACGTTACAAAAAGAGGTTGTAAAATTAATCAATTTAGTCTAATTTTGCCTGTTAAGGCAGTGAGTTTTTTCATGAATGGCAAAAAAAGAGTATAAATTCAATCCGCAGACGCTTACCTACGAGGTAATTGCCGCCCCTTTTCAGGTTCGGTTTTATCGTTTGCTACGCAAAATACTCATCGGATTTATCCTTGTCTCCATTGTAAATTTTGTTTTCTCCTACTTCTTTTATACACCCAAGATGTACAAGATCAATCGCGACAATAGCGAGTTGATCCTCAAATACGATTTATTACAGGACAAGATAAATGCGGCATCTCAGAAAATCAAGGAGATCAAACAACGCGACATACAGGTATATCGTCCCTTATTTGCTGCCGACACGCTGCAACTCTCCGGCATATATACCGAATATCCCAATAAGAAATATGCCGCTTTTGCCGGAGATCATTTCGAGCCTGTAATGCAAGCGGCCTGGAAAGATCTCGACGCCATGACCCGTTTAATTTACCTTGAATCCCGTTCGATGGATGAATTGCAACTATTATCGCAAGATAAGGAGAAGATGGCCCTGAGCGTTCCGGCCATCTGGCCCATCGACAAACGGAAACTTCGCGGAAGCATCGGAGCATTCGGAGGACGCAACCATCCGATTCTCGGACGCTATATTGCTCATAAAGGAATTGACCTCGGTGCAGCAACCGGAACACCCGTCTATGCGACGGGCAATGCGACCGTCATCGTGGACAAGAACGGAGGAAGCGGCTATGGAAAACAGATCCTGCTCGACCATGGTTTCGGTTATGTAACACGTTATGCCCATTTAAGCAAGGTGCTTGTCGTCCCGGGGCAACAGGTCAAACGCGGCAAAGTGATCGGCGAAGTGGGCAGCACGGGACGTTCCACAGGACCTCACCTGCACTACGAGGTGATGTATATGGGAAATAATGTTGACCCGATCAACTATTTCCGCCGCGATATGGACGAACAGGAATTCGAACGCATCATAGCATCCGCCAAAGAGACGACTTACGAAGCAGACTAAACTATGCCACGAAGAAAAACATACGATCTGAAAGTCCCGGGAATCGATCCCCGGCTCCGTTTTCGACAGAAAATAATTCGATTTTTTGTCCACGTGTTCGTATGGATTGGTATCGCAGTACTATATTATATAGGGTTTTCATTCTTTTTCGACACGCCGGTCGAATACCGGATGAAAAACTCCACAAAAACGCTACGCGAGCAGTACGAAGCATTGAATGCCCGTTATGACAGTGTAGAGGTAGTATTACAGAACGTCGTGGAACGAGACCGGAACGTTTTCAATATCCTGTTCGAAGCCGAGCCCTATGATTTCGATGACCAATTCAAATCCAACCGTTTGGCCTCCTACGAACAGCTACTGACAAAATCCAATAAAGAGTTAGGAGATGATTTTTTCAATAAGACTCGGCAATTGGAGACAAAAATGAAAGATCTGCAAAAAGCATATGCCACGTTGCAAGAAAAACTGGCTGCCAATGCAGCAACGGCTCACTCCATTCCCGCCATACAACCCGTCATAAACAAAGAGTTGACTTTATTAACCGCCTCATACGGTTTGCGTATTCATCCTTTTTACAAAAGTCTGGCCTCTCATCAGGGTGTGGATTATACCGTACCTGAAGGCTCCCGAGTATTTGCTACGGCCGACGGCCGGGTAAAAGATGTCATTTCCAAGCGATCATCCTCAGGTCTTACCATTATTCTATCTCATGGAAACGGCTATGAAACCGAATACAGCCATTTGGGCAAAATCAATGTACGCAAAGGACAAGAGGTTAAACGGGGCGACATCATCGCCCTCTCCGGCAACACGGGCCTATCGCTGGCCCCCCATCTCCATTACGAGATTCGCCACAACGGCATGCGGGTAGACCCGATTCACTACTTCTTCATGGAACTTACGCCGACCGAATATCAGAAAATCCAAAGAATTGCTCAATCGGGCATGCAATCATTCGATTAATCTTTCTATTTCGACATATATATAAAATTAGAGGGGCATAGAGAAAAATTCACGCATTTTTAGAAAATACCCCTCTCTAATTTTATTCACATCCGAAAATTTGCCCTATATTTGTCGGAAAAATAAACATATTTGTATTTATGGCGTCTACCCAGCGACTCAGAGCCCTCGATATCATTGCAGAGAGGGAGCTCAAAGATCCCGTACTCACGGACAAAAAAATCTCGGATTATTTCGGTTCCGATGTTTTCAGCAAAGAACAAATGCGACAATATCTTCCTAAAGATGTGTACGATAGCGTAATCGCAGCCATCGACGGAGGACGCCGTATTGACCGAAAAATAGCCAATCAGGTAGCCCTCGGGATGAAAGCCTGGGCCATGGAACGCGGTGCCACGCACTACACCCACTGGTTCCAACCTTTGAACGACTCCACGGCAGAGAAACACGACGCTTTCTTCGAACCCATATGGGGCGGAGGATCCTTCGAGACTTTCCGGGGTGACCTGCTCGTCCAGCAAGAACCGGATGCATCGTCATTTCCCAACGGAGGTCTGCGCAATACGTTCGAGGCGCGCGGATACAGCGCTTGGGACCCCTCTTCACCAGCATTTATTGTGGGCAATACACTTTGTATACCAAGTATTTTTGTTGCATATACGGGCGAAGCGCTCGATTTCAAGACTCCATTACTTAAATCGCTCGCCGCTTTGGACAAGGCAGCGGTCGATGTATGCCAATATTTTGATAAAGATGTGACCAAAGTGGTAACCACCTTGGGCTGGGAACAGGAATATTTCCTGGTGGACGAGGCGCTGTTCAATGCCCGCCCGGATCTCGTACAGACCGGCCGCACACTTATGGGACATACGGCGGCCAAGGATCAGCAACTTGACGACCACTATTGGGGTGCGATTCCAGAACGGGTCATCCGTTTCATGCAGGATTTCGAGGAGCAGGCTTATCGTCTCGGCATACCGCTGAAAACACGCCATAATGAGGTGGCTCCGAATCAATTCGAGTGTGCCCCCATGTTCGAGGAGGCCAATATAGCTGTCGACCACAATACGCTGTTGATGTCCATCATGCGTCGCACAGCAAGCAAGCATAAATTAAAGGTATTGTTCCACGAAAAGCCTTTTATGGGCGTCAACGGTTCCGGGAAGCACTGCAACTGGTCGTTGGCTACCGATACGGGAGTCAATCTGCTCGCCCCGGGAAAAACGCCGAAAACGAACATTCAGTTCCTCGCTTTCTTTGTCAACACGCTAAAAGCCGCTTATGATTACGGAACGTTGATGATGTCTTCGATCGTATCCGAGAGCAATTCGCACCGACTCGGAGGTCACGAGGCACCACCCGCCATCCTTTCGGTCTTTACCGGTTCAACCATGGATGCCGTATTGGATTCTATTGAAGAGCGAATCAGCGAAAAGAAACTCTCCCCGGACGAGAAGACCGAAATCAAACTCGACATTGGCAAGATCCCGGAGATTCTGCTCGACAATACCGACCGGAATCGTACGTCACCCTTTGCATTTACCGGCAATCGCTTCGAATTCCGGGCTACCGGTTCTTCGAGCAACTGTGCATTGCCGCTTATCGTGCTAAACACGGCTATGACAGCCCAACTCATCCGCTTCAAAGCAGAAGTTGATGCATTGATTGAGAAAGATGTCAAAAAAGACGAGGCGATTCTGCAGGTAATCCGTAAGTACATCATTGAATCGAAAAAAATTCGTTTCGAAGGGAACGGATACAGCAAAGAGTGGCAGGAAGAGGCTACGCAACGTGGTTTACAAAGCGTAACCAATGTTCCGATGGCTTTCCGGGAATATATCTCCGACAAGAGCATTGCCCTATTCGAGCAAATCGGCACACTAAACAAAGCCGAATTATTGGCACGCTATGAGGTCAAAAATGAGACCTTTCTCAAAAAGGTTCAAATCGAATCGCGCGTGCTGGGGGACTTGGCTGCCAATCATATCATTCCGACCGCCATTAAATACCAGAACGTGCTGATCGAGAATGTGAAAGGTATCAAGGAGATCTTCCCAAGCGAATTCGAACGCATGGCTGCCGAGGAAATCAAAACAATTCATGTCATTGCGGAACACGTACGCTTCATTCGGGAGCTATCGGCACAAATGTTGGAAGCCCGTAAAAAGTGGAACAATGTGGAGGATGTCGTAGAACGGGCCTTCGGATACGAGACGGAAGTTCGTCCCTACCTCACTGAAATCCGTAAACACATCGACAAACTGGAGTTAATCGTAGACGACCAATTGTGGCCACTCCCAAAATATCGCGAGTTGTTGACCATTAGCTAATGTCTGACAAACATACAATTTTTCATCTGCCGGTGCTATTCATTCAACGCCGGCAGATTTTATTAAAATCGCACCAAGCACAAGGAGTCGAATCCAGACATTGTGTAAATGGTTGCTTCAGATCGAACAGCTCCTGCAGCACCTCTTTCAGTTTTGTTTCAAATTCATCTTTATAATCCAGATAACCGGACACCTCCCGTTTGACAGAGTTATCAAAAAGAAATGGGGAATACTTTTCCTTATTCAATTGCCGTATATAATACAACGCAGGCTGCACATCCTTTCCCGTCGCACGCTGAATCATCATAGAATACAACAAGGTTTGCAGTACCGCCGCACTTCGCTCCGAATTCTGTTTCGAAAAAAGTGCTGCTATCCCTTTAAAGTCGATATGTTGCTTCCCGGTTTTATAATCCACCACACGAATAGTTCCGTCTGATTTCCGATCTATGCGGTCAGCCTTACCTCCGAAGCGTAATTTTTGATGCCCTTCAACTGTTTCGAACTCGAATACACATCCGATTTTCTTTTCGAGCTCTTCAATCATGAAACCCTCTTTGGCATCAAACGGCAACAAGCAGGTATTGATGTACTTGCAGACAATATCCTTAATCAACAACATTTGCCCCCCATATTCATCCTCGGGAATGTCTTCTCCCTTCAGATACTCTTCACAAATCGCCCGATGGACGGCTTCATCCACTTGCGGAGTCCGAATCAAACGTTTGATCTTCTCTTGCGGAGACACATCTCCGACCAAAGGAGTATATAAAATCTCCATTGCCCGATGTAAAATAGAACCAAACATCGGAGAGTCGACCTCCTCGGCCACCTCTTCATCTTTCTGGAGACGCGCGACCGAATGGAAATAGAACTTCAACGGACACTCTATATAGTGATAAAAAGAGGTTGGCGAGAGTGCCGGTCCGTCACTCTGCAAGAAGCGATTCAATTGATCTGCGACCCTTCCCGTTTTAGCGACCTCGATCGGTTTGACATCCGCCATGTTGATATCCACCTTGACACTCTTCCGCAAAACCGTATGTGGGGATTCGTATTCCAACTGATATATATATCGGCTCTGTTCTCCGCTACTTTTTTCATCGCTCCGGGAGCAATACACCATATGGACCCGTCGCGCCCGCTGCAGCAAACGATAGAAATAATAGGCATAGACCCCCTCGTGATGCATTGGTGTCGGCAAGCCATAAGCAAGTCTCAGATTATAAGGAATAAACGAAAACGAGGTCGCGCGATTACCGGGAAAAGTATCATCATTGACCGAAAGCAACAATACATTCTCAAAATCCAGGTTGCGTGTCTCTAAAATTCCCATCACCTGAACTCCCTCCAAGGGCTCGCCCTCATAAGGAATGCGTACCGTTTGAAGAAGCCGGCGCAACAACGATGCGAATATCCGAACAGAGAGCTGGATTTCACACTCCATCAATGAATTCTTCAACTGACGGAGATGTTCCACAATAGTGATCAGAAACTCGACTTGTTGTTTCGTTTCAGTCTCATCCACCGATTCGCCTTTCACCCCATGCTGCATCGTACCTGAAACAACATCTATCAGATAATCGGCGACGTTTTGCCATGCATCGTCTGTCGGAGTAAATATCTCGGCCAAACCCTCCTCGGTCAACTCCGAGACTTCGACATAGACCTGTTGACGCGCAACAATTTTCCCGGCAAGCGTAGATACCATTTCGCCCCAGCGTTCCATGACGAACGGATGAGTCAGTAATCCCAGGACGTCCTGATGGTAGAACATCGTGCGTTTGCCGCGAGTACGTTTTCTCACCTGCAATCCGATCAGCCGTTCAACGAAAGCATAAGCCAACGTAAGCCGCAAGGGATAGCCCATGGTGATGTTAATCTTATCTACTTCGGGCTTTATGGAATAAAGCAACGGAACAAGCAGATTCTCATCCGTAAGAACAACAGCGGTCTCCTTGTCAGGCTTTCGCCCCATACGTTCCTCCACCTGCGTCAGAAACTCCTGAACATATTTGCATTGCAGACTGTCCGAAGGAGCAGCAATCACCGAGATCTCTTTTGGACTGCGAAAAAAATTGTTCTCTCCGGGAAGCGACATCCGTTGCGGAAAGCGACGCATATTTTCCCGCAAGAATAATCCGGCCTCCTGTTCTTCATTATCAACATAATAGTGATCGTAATCCCAAAAGAAATCCACCTCATGATTTTTCGACAAATAATCGAACAATTGCTTCTCGCATTTTGTCAGTGCATTGAATCCGGCTATTACATAATGACGTTTTTCCGGCAATGCAACTTCTCCTGCCTCGATTTTCTCAGCCACAACGCGATGCACCATCCCCGTATATGCCACGCCCAATGCCGCCAATTGCTCCTTATACTGTCGATAAATGGGCCAGAGGGTTTGCCAAATAGTAATAAATTTCTGTTTTTCATCCGAGAATTCCGATTTCTGGCCGAAACTTCTCCAGAACCGGGCGATAATCGTTCTTTGTTCAGGCGTCAAATAGGAGTAATCGCTTTCGAGCACTTTCAGGTCCGAAATATTCGAAAAAAGCATTTGCGCATCGATCATATACTTATCGACAGCATCGAAATCGGACAGAAGCATCTCCCCCCAAAAATAAAAACTGTCGAAATCCTCTTGATGAAACTGCGAATAGACCTTGTAAAGTTCCGTAATCAGCCGAATACGATCGCCGACGTGGAGACCGCTCAATTCCTCCATCATCTCGTCGATCGTCGTATATGTGGGTTCCCACAACGGTTTTGCAGCCACACGTGCGAGGGTATCGGCAAAAAACAAACGGGCCCGACGGCTGGGAAATAAAATATGCAGGGACGAAATATCGTCCCCGTATTCGTGATAAAGCGCCGTCGCTATATGCGCAATAAAACCCTCCATGCGCAGCAATCTACTCTCCGATATTCAGCACACTGGCTCCAACGCCCATTCCCATCTTCGGAGAGAGCTGCTTGATGATCGTCGGAGTCCCTTTATAAAAAACCGAAGAGTTTGTCTTAGCATTAGAAACAAAACGTTCCTTTGCAGAAACATATACCTCTGCCCCTGTAGCCGTATCTGTCTCCACAGAAATAGCCTCCAACGGGCGCGTGTCCACACGGCTCTTATCCGTAGCCCGAAGGGTCAGGTAACGAGCCGCGCCAGAAAGTTGTACGACAGAATTGCTCGTCACATCCAGTTCGAGATCATCCGCCCGAAGCGTAGCTGTCATTGTCGCCCCACCCGATACGGCCAATCGCAACAAATGCGCCTGAAGCGTATCCTTTGTTATCAGTTGGCCTCCATAGAGTTTTATTGCGCTCAACTCATCCGCATAATAGATCTTCATCGTAGCACTTCCTGCCTGCCCGGGTGTCGCACGCAGAGACACATTCATGACTCCGTCAGAGACATTCCACTTAAACTTGTTGATATCCGTATTCGTCAACACTACATCAATAGCATTTTTCTCTGCCGGTATCAACTCCACATTGATTGCTCCCGACAAATTCAATTGACTGAATTTGCTTACCTCTTCACTTTTAATCGTCTGCTGCGCATTTGCGCCCCATCCTGCCAATATCGCTACGGCGGCAATTATCCATTTTCTCATATCGAATCAATTTGATGCAAGATACAACTTTTTCGGTAAAAGGGGATGTGGAACTGCGATTAATTTTATACCTTTAATTCGAATTTATTGCTCCATATCTCCGTTATCCATGGGAAGTGTCAAAGTACTGAAGGCCTCGGCAGGTTCCGGCAAAACCTATCAACTTGCCTATGAATACATACGCCATATTATCCAAGATCCGACACAGTATCAGCATATTCTCGCTGTTACATTCACCAACAAAGCCACGGACGAGATGAAGCAACGTATTCTATCAAGAATCAACGAGATAGCACAAGGCAAGAAATCTCCCTATTTAAACTCTCTAATTACAGATACCGGACTTTCGGACGAGGTTATCCGCACACGAGCCATCAGTGCACGAACCAAAATCTTGCACGATTACAGCCACTTTGCGATTCTTACGATCGACAAATTTTTCCAACGCATTATCCGTTCCTTCATCAAGGAATTAGGCATTGATCTCAATTTCAATCTGGAACTACAGACCGACACTTTGCTTTCTTCGGCCTCCGAAGCTCTCTTGGATGAAATTCCAACAGACAAAGTTTTAAAGAGATGGATTACAACGTTCGTAGAAGAAAAAATCGAAGAGAACAAACGCTGGGATATTAAAACCGAACTAACCCAATTAGGCATCGAAATATTCAGGGAAAATTATCAACGTTCGAATTCGACCATACTCTCAAAAGAGCAATTGCAAAAACTCATCACCGAGATTACTGAGAAAGTTCAAACCATCAAGGCCAAGCTCAAGGCCAGTGCGGAACAGGCCCTTCAAGTCATGCAAAAATATGGACTGGAGCCTTCTCTTTTTGCCAACGGATACAACGGAGTAGCCGGATACATCGTAAAAATTGCAGAAGGAAATATCTCCGCTTATGGGAAACGAGTGTCCGATGTTTTGGCAAACCAAGAATTATGGTACGCCAAAACATCAAAAAACAAAGAACTAATTATCAAAGCTATACCTGAATTACAACCTTTGCTCCAATCGATATGCAACACTTATGATCACAACATTCGTTTTATCAATAGTACAGAACTTCTAAAGAAAAACTACCGCAATTTCGCACTGCTGGCCGATCTGGCCCGAGAGATCGAGAAAATCTGCTCAGAGGAAGGAATCATGCCTATCTCCGAGACCAATCATATTTTAAACAAACTGGTTGCAGCGAACGACACACCTTTCATTTTCGAAAAAGTCGGGAACCATTTCTCCCGGTTTATGATCGATGAATTTCAAGACACCTCTTCGTTACAATGGGAGAACTTCATTCCCCTACTCCAAAATGCCTTATCGCAATCGGACGAAACGCCTGTGTTATTGGTTGGCGATGTAAAACAGTCGATCTACCGATGGCGGGGTAGCGATTGGCAGATATTGGCTCAACAAATACACAAGGAATTCGACAACGTGACCACCGAAGAACTTGCGATCAATTACCGAAGCCTGCGTCAAATCGTAGAATTCAATAACCGAATCATCAAAGGTTGTGTCAATGCGGACAACATCTATCTAAATAACGAATTGGAGGATGCACTACAAAACGGCCATATAGGAATAGACTGTTACAACAATCTCCGCGATATGCTGCAGACTGCTTATAAACATCATGAACAACAATCCAAGGCAAGCACAGGAAAAAGAGGGTACGTCAATATCACCCTATATCATGAAGATCCGGAAAATAAAAACAGCATTCCGCCTGTTATCGAACATATCAAACAATTACAGGCCCGAGGCTATGCGCCTGGCGATATCGCCATTCTTGTGCGCCGCCACGTCGAAGGTGCCCGAATAGCCGAAGAAATTCTTTCCTACAAGCAACAACATCCCGACTCACCCTACGGATTCGATGTTGTTACTCAAGACACTCTAAGGATAGGAAATGCACCGATTACTTCATTCATACTCGCCTGTTTCAAACTGGCGTCCACGACGACAGATACCATCTCACAAGCCATTTACAACCAATGGTTAGGCTATGCTTTCGATCGAGAATTAGATCCATCCGAGATTGATTTTTTAACAGCAATTAGATTAAAATCTCCAGTGGAAGCTTTTGAAATGCTCTTGATTCAGTATCGATTGGATCAGACACCACAGAACATCGCCTATTTACAAGCATTTCAGGAACAGCTCCTCGCTTTTTGCAACTCTACAATTGCCGATATTCCGCTTTTTGTTAAATGGTGGGAAGAGAATGGTTCTCGTCAGCTCATTTATGTTCCGGATGAAAAATCCGCCATTACAATCACCACCATTCACAAATCCAAGGGATTGCAATATAAAGCGGTCATCATTCCATACTGTGACTGGTCGCTTTCCCCACATAACCAGACAATTATCTGGGCTGATTGTGAAAGCAGTCCGTTCAGCAAATTGCAGAAAGTTCCTATCGACTATGAGGGCAAAATGAAAATATCCTATTTTGCAGAAGATTACTACAAAGAACTGGTTCTATCTCATATCGACAATATCAATACATTCTATGTCGCTACGACACGTGCCATGGAAGAGCTGCACCTGATGCTTCCCTATACATCGGATAAAACATCAGGGAGAATCAATCCGTTGATCATGGAAAACCTTCGGCTATCAGGCTCTACTGTATCATTAGGTGACCTCCAAGGCTCTGTTCATGAAGAGAATGACGACATAATCCTTGAATTCGGCCAACCGGTAGTACAATCACCACTTGATACGCCAATAAACGAAGAGTTACTCTATTTACCATATCGCTCTTTCAACACCACTCAACGCACCAAATTACACTTACGCACCCAACGCTACTTTGAAGACGATCCGGTCCATTACACGCTCACTCCGCGCGATTACGGCATATTGATGCACCGCGTCTTCGAGAGATCGGCCACTCGAGAAGAGATCCACGCATCGGTTCAGGCCATGCAAAGCGATGGATACCTATCGTCGGAAGAGGCTGAACTTCTTACAAAAAGAATCGACGTCGCATTCGATAACACACTGGTCTGTTCATGGTTCGATGGCAGTTGGGACATCGTCCGGAACGAGAGCAATATCATCATCCCGCAAAAGGAGTTCATGCGACGTCCAGACCGCGTAATGGTCAAAGGTGACCAGGTCGTAGTGGTCGATTACAAATTCGGATTGAACCGACCTGCCTCGCATCAACGTCAGATTAGAGAATATATGAATCTTCTGCAAGAAATGGGCTATAAACATATCGAGGGATATCTTTGGTATATATCCCTCGATGACATCGAACCCGTTACAAATTTCTCTTAGAGTTTTGCTGCCTCCTCTTCCTCCGTGCGGGCGGAACGTTTCAGGCGCACCTCATAGAGATCGTTCCTGCGATCCTTCAGATTCCGGACGCTACCATAAGTATGTAGTTCATTCAGGAGGTCGAGATCGACATCCGACACCAGAATCATCTCCGTATTAGGCGTTGCCTCCGCACGTCGCCCGTCTGTCGGGAAAGCAAAATCGCACGGGGTAAAAACTCCCGATTGCGCATACTGAATATCCATATTATGGACCCGCGGAAGGTTACCCACACTTCCTGCAATCGCAACAAAGCATTCATTCTCGATAGCACGCGCCTGAGAGCATGCCCGAACGCGATAATAAGCATTCTGAGTATCGGTCAGGAAAGGCACGAAAAGGATTTGCATACCCTGTTCCGCCATAATACGCGACAACTCCGGGAACTCCACGTCATAGCATATCTGTACACCGATCTTCGCACAATCAGTATCGAACGTACGTATCGACTTTCCGTTCGACAATCCCCAACTCTTGATCTCATCCGGCGTAACATGTATCTTCTCATAGGTCTCGTAGCTACCATCCCTTCTACAAAGGAAACCCACATTATATAGCAGACCGTCCTTTTTTATATAAGGCATGCTACCCGTAATGATATTAATATTGTAGCTGATTGCCAATGAGATAAATCGTTCTCGGATCCCGATGGTAAACTGCGACAATTCCCGGATAGCCAACGATTCATCCATATCGTTGTATTTGGCCATCAACGGAGCATTGAAATACTCCGGGAACAAGATAAAATCGGCCTTGTATCCCGACACGGCATCCACGAAGAACTCCACTTGTTCGAAAAGTTCATCGACATCCTTATAGTTACGCATCTGCCACTGCACCAGACCAATGCGTACCGTTGTTTTATTACTGAGATATTCTTGAGCTTGTGTCGGTGGCGTATAATAAATATTGTCCCATTGCAGAAGGGTCGCATAATGACGTGACTCCTCGTCATTAGGCAGATAATTGGTCATGACCTTCCGGACGTGGAAATCATTGGAAAGCTGGAAGGTCAGCACCGGATCGTAAATTTCTTTTTGCCGTACTTTCTGAATATACTCCTTGGGGCGCATCTCGGCAGCATATTTCGCGTAATTCGGGATACGACCTCCGAACATGATAGCTTTCAGGTTCAGATTCTCACACAACTCCTTCCGGTAGTCATACATACGGCGTCCGAGCCGCAGACCGCGATAATCGGGATGGATAAATATCTCTATACCATAAAGGATATTTCCTTTGGGATTATGTGTACTGAAGGTTTCATGACCTGTCACCTTATCATAGGTATGGTCGTTTTTGACCAAATCATAGTCGACAATGATCGAAAAAGCGCAACCGACAATCTTATCGTCAACCTCTACAACAATCTGACCTTCAGGGAATATCTTCAGCAACTTGGCAATTTGGTCCTTGGTCCAGAAAACGTCGGCATCGGCATATACTCGTTTGAATGACTGCGAAAGTTGATCGTAATCTGACATCTGCAGATTTCGGATCGCTACTTTATTAATTTTATGCTGCGGTTCCATCGTGTATGAATTTTAGCCCCCAAATTTACAACATATATTTTGAGAATGTACGATTTTTCATCGACGGTAATCCCAATTTTCCACCCAAAGGTAATGATTCCACAAACAAATCGTTGCATTCGAAATAAACGCATCCAAATGAGGCTCAGAGATAAAAAAAGGCTCCCTGCATAAATGCAGGGAGCCTTTTAACTATAGAAACAATATTAGTCGTTCAACGAGAAACGTTTGTATGCAACTACCGTTGCCTCGGGATCAACCGACTTGATATGATTGGCTACGGTCTCTTTCGGATTCTTCACAAATTCCTGATTGAGAAGTGTATATTCTTTGAAGAATTTGTTCAGTTTTCCTTCAGCGATCTTATCAAGCATAGCCTCCGGCTTGCCATCCAATCGAGCCTGCTCGCGGCCGATCTGACGCTCTTTCTCGATCACCTCTGCAGGGCAGTCTTTTTCACTGATCGAAACAGGAGCCATTGCCGTTGCCTGCATAGCGATATCGTGGGCCAATTCATCGGATACGACCTTATTGAAACCGATCAACGTACCGAGTTTCTTATTCGTATGCACATAGACGGCACACATCGGAGCCTCAATCTTACCATAGAACGGCAACTCCACCTTCTCACCGGTCTGCCCCGACTTCTCAGTCACGGCATCAGCCACCGTATGATCGTTGAATTTGGCTGCCATCAGAGCCTCGATATCAGCGGCATCCGTAGCAATCGCCACATCTAGCATAGCCTGAGCCGAAGCACCGAAATCTTCGTTCTTGGCCACAAAATCCGTTTCACAGGCCAGACAAAGCATATACGCCTTATTTCCAACCACTTTGGCAACAACAACACCTTCCGTAGCCGTACGATCGGCACGTTTGCTGGCAACGAGTTTGCCTTTCTCACGGATAATCTCCTGTGCACGTTCATAATCGCCATTGGCTTCAGCCAAGGCTTTTTTGCAATCCATCATGCCTGCTCCGGTCATCTTACGGAGTTTGGCAACATCTGCAGCTTTGATTTCCATCGTTTGTCCTTTCTTTTTAATTATTCTGCAGCTTCTTCTTTTACCTCTTGAGAGGGTGCGGCAGCAGCTTCAGCCGCTACAGGAGCTTCCGCTTCCTCTGCGACATTGGCTTTTACAGCCTTTTTAATCCGGGGCTTAGCCTCTTTTTCCTCTTTATCGCTTTCAGCAGCCTCTTTCTCTTTTTCGAGTTTACGCTCGGTAAGGCCTTCGGCAATAGCAGCCGTTACAGCATCGAGAACTACGGCTATCGACTTGGTAGCATCGTCATTTGCAGGGATTACGTAATCAATGTCGGTTGGATCACAACAAGTATCAACCATTGCAAAGACGGGGATATTCAGTCTCTTGGCCTCTTTCACGGCGTTGCTCTCCTTCTGTACGTCTACAACGAACAGAGCGGCCGGAAGACGAGTCAGATCGGCGATGGAGCCGAGGTTCTTCTCCAGTTTAGCACGCTGACGAGCGATCTGAAGTTTTTCTCTCTTCGAGAAATTGTCATAAGTACCGTCGTTGGTCATACGGTCGATGGTCGACATCTTCTTAACGGCCTTACGAATCGTGGGGAAGTTCGTGAGCATACCGCCCGGCCAGCGTTCGGTCACGTACGGCATATTCACAGCTGCCACCTTTTCAGCGACAACCTCTTTGGCTTGTTTTTTCGTTGCGACGAAAAGCACGCGACGTCCGCTCTTAGCAATTTGCTTCAAGGCTGCGGCGGCCTCGTCGATTTTTATTACGGTTTTATGGAGGTCGATGATATGAATCCCGTTCTTCTCCATAAAGATATACGGAGCCATTTTGGGATTCCATTTTCTTTTGAGGTGACCGAAGTGAACTCCGGCCTCTAACAATTGATTAAAATCAGTTCTTGGCATTGCTAATTTTCTTAAAATTCTGTTTTTAATTCTCTTTACGCCAACCGAAAAGTAGTGTCCTGGACAATCTCTCCGGTTTCCCGCGGATCGGCAACCTTCCAGTAATATCCGAAATCGAATAGTCTGAACGGTTTAAACCGTATCCGTGCTGCCTTCGGACGTATTAACGTTTGCTGAACTGGAAGCGCTTGCGTGCTCCGGGACGTCCGGGTTTCTTACGTTCAACCTCACGCGGATCGCGTGTCAAGAAGCCGTTTTTCTTGAGCGTCGGACGATACTCAGCGTCAATTGCGCAGAGTGCACGAGCGATGCCTAAACGAGCGGCTTCAGCCTGACCTTTGACTCCTCCCCCATCAAGATTGATGGTGATATCGAAATTCTCCACTACGTTCAATACGCTCAGCGGCTGCTTAACAACGAACTGGAAAATTTCCAACGGGAAGTAAGTCTCCAAAGGTTTTTGGTTGATCGTAATGTTCCCCTTTCCGGGTTTCACGTAAACGCGAGCTACAGCAGCTTTTCTGCGTCCTACGGTGTTTACAACTTCCATACTCATTACTTAATCTCGTTTAATTTAATGGTTTTCGGGTTCTGCGCGGCGTGGGGATGCTCCGCACCTGCATACACCTTGAGGTTTTTGAGAAGAGCGGCGCCGAGTCTGTTCTTGGGCAACATACCCTTAACTGCTTTCTCGATAACGAATTCGGGTTTCCGTTTCAGATAGTCTGCCGGAGTGGCAAAACGCTGACCTCCAGGATAACCCGTGTGGCGAACGTAGACCTTATCGGTCATCTTCTTGCCAGTGAGTTTCACTTTCTCCGCATTGATAATGATCACATTATCTCCGCAGTCCGAATTGGGAGTGAAGCTCGGTTTGTTCTTACCGCGCAGGATTTTGGCCACCTGCGATGCAAGACGTCCCAGCACCTCGTCATTGGCATCAATGAGCACCCACTCCTTGTTGGCGTTGGCGGCATTGACCGAGGTGGTTTTGTAGCTTAATGAATCCACAGTGTTTTACGTTTAAAATTAATACTTGTTTAATTTGTTGATCCAACGTCCGTATATAACGGGCGTGCAAAGATAGCGATTTATTTTCAAAACACAACGTATTGCACATAAATATCCCTCTTAATTCAATGGAATATCTCTTCATCCACGATTTTTTTCTCTTCTGATTCCAAAAATGTATCTTTGTGCGGTAAAAAAACGGGCATGAACAGACGGATATTGCACTTGGCCATCCCTAACATCATCTCCAACCTGACCATTCCACTGTTGGGGATGACGGACATCGCCGTAGCCGGGCATATCGGTGTCGATGCCGCAATCGGAGCCATTGCCGTCGGAGTTGCCATTTTCGGCTTTATCTACTGGAATTGCACCTTTATCCGCATGGGCGCCAGCGGCATGACAGCCCAGGCTCTCGGTCGACGCGACCTGCACGAATGTGCCAACATATTGATTCGTGCGATGCTCGTAGCTCTTTCCATTGCCGTTCTACTTCTGATTTTTCAGGTGTATGTCGGGCGTTTTTCCTTTTCTTTGATGAACGGCAGCAAGGAGGTTATGGCCCTGGCAACCCAATACTTTTTCATCCGTATCTGGGCGGCTCCGGCCACCATTTCGCTCTATGCCATTCATGGATGGTTCATCGGCATGCAGAATTCGAAGACTCCGATGACCGTATCTATCCTGATGAACATCATCAATGTCGCCCTGTGTCTTTGGTTCGTATTCGGCACAGGCATGGGAATAAAGGGAATCGCACTGGCCATTGTCATCACCCAATATGCCGGAGTCGTCATGTCCTGGTTATTTTGGTATAAATACTACCGTCGTATTCTGCATTATATTGATTGGAAGGAGAGCGTCCGTTTGAAACCGATGCTCCGTTTTTTCAATGTCAACAAGGACATTTTCCTACGAACGGCCTGCAATGTGGCGGTATACACCTTTTTCACCGCTGCTTCATCCGGATATGGGGATGTCCTGCTGGCCACGAATGCCATTTTAATCCAACTGTTCACCTTTTTTTCCTATATGTCCGATGGCTTTGCCTATGCGGCAGAGGCGCTCACCGGACGATTTATCGGAGCCGGCAACTTCAAGGCATTACGGCACTGCATTCGCAATATGTTCTGGTGGAGTTTCGGAATCGCATTAGGGTGTATTTTGGGCTACGGCATATTCTGGCGCGACATTCTGTCCTTGTTTACCGGTTCAGCGGAAATCATCGCCACGGCAGGCGATTACATCGAATGGATTATGGTCGTACCGTTGATCGGATTCGCGCCTTTTTTGATGGATGGCATTCTGATTGGAGCCACACGCACCCGAGTCCTGCGGGATTCGATGTTCCTCTCGACGATCATCTTTTTCGGGTTGTACTATTCGCTCATCAGCCATCTGGGCAACAATGCACTCTGGCTCTCTTTCATCGTCTTTCTCATCAGTCGGGGCACCTTCCAACTCATCATGACCGATAGGTTGAAAGGGCTGATTCGCTGAACCGCTACTGCTCGTATCCGAAACGTTTGAGCTGTCGTTCGTCGTCCCGCCAATTGTCGTTCACCTTCACAAACAGTTGCAGAAAGACCTTCTTGCCGAGGAATTTCTCCAGCTCAAGCCGGGCTGCCGTACCCACTTTTTTCAGCATCTCGCCTTTGTGGCCGATCAGGATGCCCTTCTGCGAATTACGTGCTACGAAAATCGTGGCTGAGATACGGTCGATCGTCGGCTCCTCCTTATAGGTTTCGATCGCTATCTCCACGCTATACGGAATCTCCTTGTCATAAAAACGGAGTATCTGCTCGCGAATGATCTCCGAGGCAAAAAAACGGAGCGACCGATCTGTCAGCGTATCTTTAGGATAGAAAGGCTCACCCTCCGGCAGATATTGGAGAATCCGGTCGAACAGCCCTCCGACATTGAAATTATTGAGTGCAGAAACAGGTACGACATCCGCCTCGGGCAAAAGTCTGTTCCATTTGGCGACCAAGGCTTCGAGGGTCTCCGGCGTCGTAAGGTCGATCTTATTGATCACCACAATCGTCCGGATTCCACTAACCGCAATTTTATGCAAAATCTCTTGCGAGGCAGCATCACCCTGTTCGACGGTATCCGTCACATAGAGAATAATATCGGCATCCGTAAGGGCTCCGGTCACGAATTTCATCATCGACTGCTGCAACTTGTAATTGGGTTTCAGAATCCCAGGCGTATCGGAATAGACAATCTGAAAATCTTCACCATTCACAATTCCCAGGATGCGATGACGCGTAGTCTGTGCCTTGGAGGTGATAATGGAGAGACGTTCCCCCACCAGTGCGTTCATCAGGGTCGATTTTCCCACATTGGGATTACCGATAATATTTACGAAACCCGACTTATGCATAATTCAATCAATTTTAATGAAATTCGTGCGGCAAATATAGTGATTCTTAAGCAATCTTCCGTTCAAGACAAAATCTGTACCGTCCGGATCAAAGGGTGAAAGCAGCGTCAATCCGGCTCTCTGCTTGTTCTTCGATATCGTCGGGCAAACGGCAGAAGAAATCTTGACCGGAGATCTCCTCCAATTCATCTACGGTCAAAGCATAATCAGACAGCTCGCCTGTTATCGTATCGGCATTGGGCAACAGAAAGGCCATTGAGACATAGTTGCCCCGATATCGAGTCAGCACTGCTTTGTAAAAACGCGAAGGCACACCCACACTCCCTTTCAGACGAGGGGAATCGGACTGCAACAGGCTGCCCGTTACGACATACAACGTGTCGTAACATTCCGCCCATCGGCGTACCTGCTCTTCCAGCCGTTTCCACATGCCCCGATTCAACGCAGGAGTTTGAGGCGATATATTGGAGAGATAGAACGTAGCACGATTTTCAGTAGCCGTAGCACGACGGTCTGCCGACGGAAGCAAATGTCCCCGATCATATCCGCTATGCGTATAGTCCGAAGTTACGGCCGTACTCCATCTGCGTTCGACCACCTGCGGATCGGGCCGGAAACGATTCTGCCGCTCCACCCCATTCGTCCGCACATCGACATCCGTCAGTACATAGGCAACCCAGATCGCCTGTCGGCAAGAGGTGTCGTAAAGCAACGTATAACGTCCCTCGCTATTCCGGATAATAAAAGTGGTATCGGAAATGGCCGGGAGTTCCAATCCTTCCGACACATAGCGCGTAGCACCTGCATAAGGACGAGTACCTCTTTCATCCTGCAGAACCGGTCTCGGGCCCATTCCCATCTGCCGGGACATGAGAAATAATCCCACTACCAACAGCAGTAATAGGAACGTTATTTGCAACGCTGTTTTCCGAGCGACCCGATTTCGTTTCTTTTTCGCCATAGAGAAGAGTATGATTGACAAAAGTAAGAAAATTATTACCTTTGTGCACCCAACAGAGGGTTGAATTATTAATCGAATGCATTGACAGTATGGCTGCATCCAATTTCGTGGATTACGTAAAGATATTTTGTCGTTCCGGCAAGGGAGGAAACGGCTCGGCACATTTCCGCCGGGAGAAGTTCGTGGCTTTCGGAGGCCCCGACGGAGGTGATGGCGGCAAAGGCGGCAGCATCATTCTGAAGGGCAACAGCCAGTACTGGACATTGATTCACCTGAAATATCAGCGTCATATCTTTGCCGAGGATGGGCAGGCCGGGTCCGGTGCGCGATCGAGCGGGAAAGATGGCGAGAGTGTCTATATTCAGGTGCCGCTGGGAACCGTAGCAAAAGATGCAGAGACCGGTGAAGTAGTCGGCGAGGTTACCGAAGAGGGGCAGGAACTCGTCCTGCTCAAGGGAGGCCGCGGAGGACTGGGCAACTGGCACTTCAAATCCCCGACCAATCAGGCTCCGCGATATGCACAACCGGGTGGAGAGGCGCTGGAGGGGGCTTTCATCCTTGAATTGAAAGTATTGGCCGACGTGGGACTTGTAGGATTTCCGAATGCAGGAAAATCGACGCTGCTTTCGGTCGTGTCGGCCGCCAAGCCCAAAATCGCCAACTATGCATTCACCACCTTGGAGCCCAATCTGGGCATCGTGGCATACCGCAGTTTCAAGTCCTTCGTCATGGCAGACATCCCGGGCATCATTGAAGGGGCACATGAAGGGAAAGGACTCGGAACGCGTTTTTTACGGCATATCGAGCGCAATTCGATTCTACTGTTCATGATTCCGGCCGACTCGGCAGACATCCGCAAAGAATACGGCATTTTGTTGAACGAACTCACACAATACAATCCCGAGTTGCTCGACAAAGAGCGTCTGCTGGCCGTCACCAAATGCGATATGGTTGATAAAGAGACCATTGATTTGCTCAAACAGGAGCTACCGGAAAATATCCGGACCATATTTATCTCTTCGGTGAGCGGCTATCACATCCCGGAACTCAAGGACCTGCTGTGGGAGACTTTACAAAAAGAGAACTCACGGCACTGAGTCGGCTTTTTGCCTCAATCTCACGTTTTTTTCATTTTCGTTCACAGGGAACCGCGGTTTTCCGTAATTCTGATCCATAAACACATTGCGAGAATCGGAAACCACCAACTGATACTCCCCATTGAAGTACGTCAAGATTCCTTCGATGTATCCGCTGAATGCAGGCAATAATTCATCGGCAAAATCGGCCTCTCCGTTCGTGCGGACAATCAAGGTATTCCTATTCCGATCTATGAGATGACGATTCGTACTGGCCCCTTCGTCGCACCATGCCAATCCCACCTCCTCATCGACAAATTGCACATCGTCGAACGAAACCAGACACCCCAACAAAAGAGCCGAGAGCCCATCCAGCGTCAACGGCGTAGGAATCACTTCATGCTCCGTGGAGGGCAGAACAGCAATCACCGACGCTATGAGTTCATTAGGAATATTCCGAACACGACGCGAACCATCCGTAGGTGCAAGTCCCAGTTCAATCATACCGGCATAGCTGCCTACAGTCAAAGAATTGCAACTGACCTTCACCACACTCCCAACACTAAAACGGGCGAACAGCCGGTCATCATCCAACCGGATACCAATACCTCCCGTAGAGTCCTCCACATAAAGCATCTTGTAAATATTCCCTTCACGGTCACTACTGACCACCGTACCTTCGATCCAACAATTCTCCTCCACCGTAATCGGAATATCCCGGTACAAAGATTTCAAATAAGCAATACTCACGCTGTTATATGACGCAGGTGTGGTATCAGACTTTTCCAACTCCGGTGTCGTAGAACAAGAAAGGCACAAAGCTACGAAACCTACCATCCATATACGACCATCAACGAATAACATCTCGAATATCCCTCATCTTAATCATATACATCTCCCTCCCCGTATCCGTCCGGCCATACGAAAGGATTCCCGTAATGGAAACCTCTTCGCGAGGCACAGTCTCCCCGGCAAAATCTGCATAACCGCTGGTCACCACAGCGAACGAAGTCCCGCTTCTATCGATAAAGATCCGGTAAGCGGTCTGCGGTTTATTATTCCAACCCGATTCAATGCCCCAAGTCACGCTCGTATCGGCAGCCAAACGTACGGAAGTAATACGGACCAGACAGCCGCACATCGTTTCAGAAAAGTTCCCGACATGCTCAAACACGATAGGTTCCACAACACAACTACTCGTCCCAGGGACCACATACTGGTCCATCACCGCCCGATAACCAAAGTACCCCGGAAGTGTACTGCCCGACTCGGCCGGTTCCAGACCAAGTTGCAATATGCCGTTGTAATCACTGAGTGTCAATCCTTCGGCCCGAACAGCTACATAGCGCCCCTCCGGGAAGAGATGATACAAACTGTACAACCCAATTCGAAGTTCGACCGCTCCATGCGTCGGCTCGGAGACATCATCCACATCCTGAATGATGATAGTACGATAAAAATTATCCGAACGATCATTGGCCGTCACATAACCACCGATAACAAGTGGCGCATTTATCGTCACAGGTTCGCCTTTATAGTGCGCCCGAAGTTCTTTCAATTCTATATTCATCGGCAGATCATCCCGTGCCGGAGCAGAAAGTTCGCCAAATTCATTGTATCCGCACCCTGTAAAGACACAAAGCAAAATTAGCAACAACAGATTCCTAAACATGACTTTAAAATTTACACGAGACAGAGACATAATAACTGCGTCCATAGCCGTAAAGATACTTGGAGTCGAAAGGTGTCCATTGCTGTGATGTCCCGCTACCACGGCGCATGATTCGCATCTGCTCATATCCGCCATAGATGAATTTACGGTTCAGCAGATTGTTTACCGAGAAAAGCAAGGTCATCCTCGAACGTCCGACCGAAAAAGAACGGAGCAGAAATAAATCCACCACCGACGCATCTTCCAATCGCTCCTGCGAGACAAATTCCGTAAAACCTTCCGGAGATGCAGCCAAATTATAGGCCCGCTCCATACGCCGCAGCGGCGTGGCTGACACATAACGATCGGCCATATAGGAATAAGTCAACGAAGCGATCCAGCCATAGGCATTATACTCCAGTTCTGCACTGACAGCCCTGCCGGGCGAGGTAGAACAACGGTATCCTTTGAGGTAGCTTTTGGCATTCGTGACCCGAATCTCTCCGGAAGCGTCCTCGACGATCGAAACTGTCGGATCGGAATCATACGTATAACGGCCCCAGGAGGCAATGGCCGACAAGGAAAGCCGCGAGGAGAGATCGTATTGAAGAGCTGCCTCCAGACCATAATACCGTTTACTGATGTCGCTCAGCATCATATCCGAGTAGACCGAAAACAGGTCGTCATAATAACGATAGACCTCGGTTGCATCCGTCGTCCGGGCATAGAAAAGTGCTATTTTACACTTCATGGGATTCAGTGTCAAAACATAATCCAGGTCAGCAGCCGTCTGCCCGACAGTCTTCGGTTCTGCAATGGTCTCATTCGTATAGTTCGGCGAAAGGAAAAGATTGCCATACTCAGGTGCCGTGCGCCCGGACTGCAATGAGAGGTTAATGTTGTGGATGGGCGAGAAAGAGTAACCGGCCGCCACTTTGACTGCATAGGTTTCAAAAGAGAGACGTTTGGAATTTCCGAATGAACGATTGCCCGGAAAAAGTTCCTTTTCGTAATATCCCTGCCGGCGGAGCGTACTCTGCGAGGCATTGACACTCGCTGCAAAACGGAAACGACGATCCGTATATCTCAAGGACGCGAAAGCCTCATAGCGGTCCGACCGCATCCGATAGTCATACCCGAATCTGTCACCGACATCGATTCTGCGGTCCGGATGTCTCACATCATTGGCTAGCTTATCGCCAAACATCTCATCGTCGATCAAATAGCAATCAATATCGGAGACAGGAGCCCCAGACAACAGATCCTTCATCTCCTTATAGAACCTCGTACGGCTCGTTTTGAAGCGGAGGCCGTAGACAGCCTCCGTACGTCTGTCGAACCGCGTCCGCGCTGTTGCGACGATTTGAAAACGCCGAATATCCTCCATCCGGTCCTCAAGAATATAAGCCGAACCATCCGAACTCATGGCATTCATACGACACAACTCCGTCCAGTTGACCTGCGTCGCCACAGGATCGCGACGCTCCCAAAGTTCCGTAATCAGCGTTGCGGCCGTCGGATTATCCGCATAGGAGGGCATATTGCGATAGTAATCCGGATAGGGCGTTTGTGCGTCATACCAAGCCAGGGAACTGTATCCGCTCTTGCCAAAACGATAGGCCGCAGAGACCTCCAGTTCGGTTTTATCACGGACTTTACCATTATATGATGCAAGAAAGAGCGGTTGGAACTCTTTGCTGACCCGTGAGTTGCGCACCTCACCGTCGAAATAGCCCCACGAAGGGTTATAGTAAATATCTCCTGTCAGGTCGAACGCCTCGCGAGTAGCCGAAGAGCGCATACCGCGTTCATTGGCCGTACCCAAAGCATAAAACGTAAGACGATGGTTCAAACCGAGCGACCGGCTGACCATCAACGACAGGGCGGTCTCATCGGTAAAGACCCCCTGAACCGTAGCATCCCGGCCCCAACGGCGTATTCCCGAAACTGCATAGGACCAGTGTCGGGCCCACGTACCAGCACTTGACACCTTGAGCCCGAACCTTTGACGACGATTCGTCCCATATACCGAAACGGTATGTCCGGGAGCAAAAGAGGTAGCATCGGCCACAAACTCTTCCGTTTCGCCCAGCACGCTATTTCCCATATCGGCAACATCGGTCCCGACCAACCGGATGCTTGGTAACTTTGCCCGACGCAATCCGCTGAGCAACGAATAGTCCGGGTAGCCATCAAGTTCGTCAGAGAGATCGATACCGTTGAGCACTGCGCCATCTCCGAAATAATCATACCCGCGCCGTGCATATCTCACCGCCGAAAAATTATACGTAGACATCCGGGTAAACAGGTCTGCACTCCCCTCCGGCGGAAAATAAAAAAGTTCCGGCTCGGAGTTTAGTCCGAACAAGAACCCTTGTTGTACTACATCATTCTTAAGGTAATAATCGTACTCGTTGTTCTGCCCGCAGAGACTTTGGCCAGCCAATACTGCGAAAACGAGTAAAATCGTTTTCTTCATCAATATAAAAAGGCTACATATCCGTGATATGTAGCCATATAATCATAAATCTTAATGTTATTCCTCTTCTTGTTGGGGTTGATCTGCTGCGGGCTGTTGAGCATCATCCGTCTGAATCGGAGTCCCGAGCTGATTGGGGAAGATGTTGGTGGGTTGTGCGGTCTGCTCGATACCTTTTTCAATACCGCTCTTGCTGGAGGCAACCTTAGCTGAAGGCATCGACATAGTAGCAATCAAACTCAAAACGACGATCGCAATAGCAAGTGTCCATGTCAATTTCTCCAAGAAATCAGAGGTTTGGCGAACGCCCATTACCTGATTCGATGCTCCAAAGTTGGCGGCCATACCGCTCTTGGGGTTTTGAGCAAGAACGGCGAGGATAATCAGTACGCTCGCTATCAGAATCAATACAATGCAAAGAATATACATTTTATCTAACGGTTAAATGATTAAACTTGTTCGTTTCGACGGTCTATTCCGTCAATAATTTCGGCAAAATAAATACTTTTTTCCGGATAAAGCAAACTTAATTTTCGATATATCTCTTTTGCCTCCTCGGACATTCCCTGTTTCAGGTAAATATCGGCCAATTCTTCGGTGACTATATCTTCGGAAATATCCAATTTGCTACTCTCCTGTGCCGCATCGAATTCCGGAGCATCTTCCCTCGGTACGATACGATGTTCTCCCTCCTGAAGGAATCGTTCTATCAACTGTTCTGAAGCCGACAGCTCCATAGGGAGCATTGTCGAAACACTCTTCTCCAACAATGAGACGGGACACGGATGCAAACTCAAATACAAGTCAACTAAAGGTTGGTTGATACTCTTCTCGCCCGACAGAATACACGATGTCATAAACCACGGATATTGCTCCGCCAGATTCCGCAAAACGTCCTCATCAAGAGAGGCCGGCCGACCTTCATAACCTGCCATGTATGAGATAAACAACTCTTTCGGATTTTCCATCTTCACTCTTACTTCCATTGCGACACAGCCGCATTAAAAATATCCTCCACCAACATATCCACGATTTCGGGAATCAACGTTGATTCAGCCTCCTGCAACAAGATGTTACTGTCATACTCTTGGAACTGCGAGAAGGTCTTTTCGAAATTATCGGCCGGCCGGAAGCGATTGGTAAAGCGCACCTTGACCGTGATAGTAAGTCGGTTTTTAGCCGCATATTCATCGGCGACGATTGCCGCGGGCTGGGAGGAATATCCGATAATTTCACCTTCGAAACTCAAGTCACCGTTTTCAGGGACCTGTGTCAATCGTGTCTGCCGCATGAAGCGGTCCTGCAAGGCATCGGTCATCGTAGAGCTCAATATCGGCGCAACCAACGGTGCATTGTTCGGGAAGTATGCGATACTGACCGTTTTCGCTTCGACAGGGATAGAGGCTCCCGAGAAAGAGTAGCTTATCCGACACCCAATCAACCCGCACATGATCACTCCCAGCCACAAGGCAAGAGAGAATATATGCAATTTTCTAAAATTCATGAATACCCAATTCTTTGATTTTTCTGTACAACGTACGTTCCGATATAAAAAGATCGCGAGCGGCCTCTTTACGTTTACCATTATAACGACGAAGAGCCTTGATAATTGCCTCGCGCTGCACCTGTTCTTTGGTCAATTCCTGTGTCGGGGGCTCATCGGTCACCTCCTCACTATCGGCATAAACGGGTTCGGCCGTCACCTCGTTGGCGATCGGGGTCGGAGAATATGTACTCACTCCGGGGAGCAATCCCGCCACCTCCTTAGGTTTATAACTTTGTTCGTGGAGCAACTCCCCGACCATCCGTTTCAGTTCATTCATATCGGCCCGCATGTCGAAAAGAATCTTATAGAGCAACTCCCTTTCGGTAGTATTCCGTTCCGAATCCGATGAAGTCGGTCCCACGTATACAGGCGCGCTTTCAGTATGCGGCAGATATTTCTCCATGATAGAAGCCGTAATCGCACGTGTCTCCTCGATAGCCGACACCTGCTCCGCCACATTCTTAAGCTGACGGATATTCCCCGGCCACGTATAACTCTCTAACAACCTACGGGCTCCTTCATCGAGCGATATGGCCGGCATTCGATACTGCAAGGCTACATCCGACGCAAATTTCCTGAAAAGCAGATAGATGTCCTCCTTCCGCTCTCGCAACGGTGGCACATTGATCGGCACAGTATTGAGACGATAATAGAGGTCTTCCCGAAAACGTCCCGAAGAGATGGCCTGTTGCAGATTCAGATTCGTAGCAGCGACCACACGTACATTGGTTTTCTGCGTTTTGGATGAGCCCACACGAATAAACTCTCCCGTTTGCAGAACACGCAACAGACGTACCTGGGTCGAATGAGGCAACTCAGCCACTTCATCCAAAAAGATCGTACCGCCATCGGCCTCTTCGAAATATCCTTTCCGAGCCTCCGTAGCACCCGTAAAGGCCCCCTTCTCGTGTCCGAAAAGTTCTGAGTCGATCGTCCCTTCCGGAATAGCTCCACAATTGACTGCTATATATTTATTATGTTTCCGGGAACTATACGCATGGATAATTTGAGGAAAAAACTCTTTCCCGACCCCGCTCTCTCCCGTAACCAACACAGAAAGATCCGTGGAGGCCACCCGCACGGCAATCTCGAGTGCCCGGTTCAGGCTCTCATTGTTTCCGATAATGCCGAAACGTTGTTTGACTGTCTGTAAATCCATATATGTTATTCCGTTGCTGAGGGCAGTACAGCCGTTGTATCGACTTGCTCTACAGGGACAATTTTTTGAAGATTAATATCTGGAGCGCTATTCACAAATATTCCGTACACCATGGAGATAAGTGCAATAATAGCCGCCACGATTGCAACGATCATAATCAGGTCTGCGCGTTTCTTCTTTCTCGAATCATTCATCGTACGACTCGGGCGTTCGTATTCGCGGGAAACTGTCTCTACAGGTTTTTGGGGCCGAATCGGTTCGACCCGAGGTGTAGTCGGCCTGCTCGCCGAATCAACTGCCGGACGAGGCTGAACAGGAATCGCAGAGGATGCGGCACTTACACGTCCGCTCTTGGGGCTGGCAGTCTCCGATGCCGCTTTCGGAGATCCTTTTGCCGTTTCGGTTACCGGTTGGACCGGAGTCGGCGCGCTTTTCGCTTCTGGTTTCACGCCGGGAGAGGCTTTCGCTCCAGGATTGTACTCAAGATCCGTCACTCCATTCACATTCGCATGCAACCATCCCAGGCCGGGAATAAGAAAACGGCCTCCAGCCTCGATCTGATCTTTAACCTTTTCCACATAATCCGAAATGGCCGACAATGCCTCAACCGTTGACAAACCGTACATTTTCTCCAGCAGAGAGGTCAATACGCGATCATCCTTTTTCAAAAACTCGACGAACACCACTTCTCCTGTCTCTTCTTTTCGAATGAAAGCTCCGAATCCGGGAACCACCAGTCGCTTATTTTCCGTCAGGTAACGGACAATTATCTCGTTAATCATTTCTTGAGTGCATTATGATTGTTACAAAAATAGCGTTTTTTTTACGAAAACGCTTAAAAATACTCCGCTTATTTACTTCTTTTCACAATAACATGGCTCATTACTGAAGACAAATAAGGAGAAAGCCATGGCTTTCTCCTTATGACAGTTTATTGAAATATTGCACTATTTAACCGTCATAATCGGATCGCGCAAATAGACCGCACTATCACAATTCCCGTCCGATTCCGAAACGATACGAATGGCACGGAATGGACGCGACGGTTCAAGAGTTATTCGGCCATCCACCAAATCTCCAGCCGGTTCAAACGTCGTACCATCATAGCTAATTTCCACCTTTCCGACCGGAATATAGAACTTCGGCATGAATGGATAGCCCGTACAGATACTCATACGCCCACAAGAGACCGGACTATCAAAAGTATAGGTCACATAATCGCCCACCTGACAAGTACGCGAGGTTCGATCGTAATTGCGGGCATCGAAATCGCCGCCACCTGTACGACGTTCCAGTGGCATGGAACTGGTCAATGTAAATTTAGGCGTAAGATAGGGATTTGCCCCAGGAACCGGCACGGAAGGGCTTTTCCGACCTTTATAAAATACCGTAAACCAATAGGAGTCTATTTTATCCGTAGCAATAGGCCCCGTATAAAGCGGTGAGTCCGCCTGGGGTTCCGTACCGTCCGACGTATACCGAATCTCTGCCCCCACAAGCGGCGTCATAGCCGTAATCGCCCCATTGGCATAGGTTAACACCGGAGGGGTAATACGGAATCCGGCACCCATCGCCACCAATCTATTGTAATGAGTGGCATTCATTCGCCCGTAGAAATTCTCCCACTGGCGAGCTTCCCGAGGGCTCCAAGCTACCTCTGAAAAGGCACAAATACGCGGAAAAATTTGATAATCCAGATATCCCGGCCCATTAGTTCGTCCAACCTCCATCCATAGGGCACATTCGATGCCTGCAATATATTTCTGTTCCTCGGAGGTAATTCCCGCTCCATCAAAATCGAAGGAGTAGGTCTTCTCCATATCGAAGATGGCTGCCCAGGTCAGACCGGGTTCTCCGGGGGACTGCTGCATATCGAAATAGAAATAGGTGGCTGGCATAATGACAGTCGAATAACCTTTTCCGAGTGTTTTACGGCAATCCGCCACATTCTTCCATCCATGCACGCGAGTATCGAGCGGCAGGTTATCGCCATCTACCGCCTCACTCCACACGGCCTGATGCTTACCATATTTACGTAGAATTTTCTGCATCCGTTGCATAAAATAGCCATTCACCTGATTGGGGCTATCGAAACCATGACGAACCATCAGAGCCTGACAATCCGGACATGCATTCCACTGAGACGGATCCACTTCATCTCCACCTACATGGATATACGAAGAAGGAAAAAGTTCGCTCAACTCGTGCATGATGTCATCAAGCAATGCGTAATTCTCCTCACGAGCCACGCACAACACATTCGGAGTAAAGCCCGCAGAACGCAGACTATCCGCACTCCGGCACAGCACCTCCGGAAAGACACTGGCTATCGCCAGACTATGTCCCGGAAGATCTATCTCGGGAATGATCTCTATATCGCGTGCAGTAGCATAATCGACAATCTCGCGAATATCGTCCTGTGTATAATATCCGCCATACACCTGATTCCAGGCACCATAACGGGGCCGAATCGGATAATCACCGCCACGGAATGCCCCCCGGTCAATCAGTTCGGGATGGCTCTTGATCTCTATACGCCATGCATCATCGTCCGTCAAGTGCCAATGGAGCTTATTCAACTTGTGATGTGCCATCCGGTCGAGTACCTGAAGAACCCCTTCCTTGTCCGTAAACGTACGGGCCACATCCAACATGAATCCCCGATAGGCAAAACGAGGATAGTCCCAAATCGTTCCGCAGGGCAACTCCAATGTCTCAATGGTGCCTTCACGGGCATATATTTCCGCAGGAAGCATCTGCAACAAGGTCTCTATACCATAATGTAGCCCTGTCCGATCCGCTCCTGTCACTGTAACGCCGGTTTGATTTATCTCAAGTTCATATCCCTCTGCAGGCAACCCCTTGTCCTCGGACACCTGTAGCCGAATCGAATTGCGTTCCGGAATCTGAGCGGTAATTTCCAAAGAGGAGCCGACAGCCGGTTGCAAATAGGAATTCAGATAACGGGCCAAATCGCCATACGACTCGTCCACGGAAATAACCGTTCCAGAACGAATGGCAAAACGCCCCTCCCGACTCGTTTGGGATACCGGTTGAGGCACAATTCCCTGCCCCACGGCCAAAAAGGTGCAGCAAACGGCTGCAAGAGAGATGAAAAATTTATTCATAAAAAATAATTTTAAGCGCCACCATAGCGGCAAATGAACGGGGAGACATTTTCTTCGTCAACAAAAATACAATTTTTCGCCGAATATGCTAACTTTGCCCGAAGTAAATTACATGACATGGACGACAAACGGCTGGAAGCCTTCAAGAGGCTGCTCGATATTATGGATGAACTGCGGGCCAAATGCCCCTGGGATCGGGAACAAACTTTCGAATCGCTGCGCAATAACACGATCGAGGAGACTTATGAACTGGTAGACGCCATTACGGACGGCGATTTGGAGAACGTCAAAAAGGAACTCGGCGATCTGATGCTGCATGTCGTGTTCTACTCCAAGATGGGCGACGAAAAGGGCGTTTTCAACATTACGGATGTACTGAACGGCATTTGCGACAAATTGGTATTCCGTCATCCGCACGTCTTCGGAAGCGTCGATGCAGAAAATTCCGAACAGGTCAAGCAGAACTGGGAACAGCTCAAGCTCAAAGAACGGAAAGCAAAAAGAGGGATCCTGGCCGGAGTGCCCCGCAGTCTGCCCGCCATGGTCAAAGCATATCGGATCGGTGAAAAAGCAGCGGCAGCCGGCTTCGACTGGAACAAGAAAGAGGACGTATGGGCCAAAGTGCGTGAAGAGGAAGAAGAGGTCGAAACTGAAATTCGGAATAACAATTGCGACAAGACGGAAAGCGAGATCGGCGATCTATTTTTTGCGCTGGTTAATATGTCGCGGCTGTACGGAATCGATCCCGAGATGGCGCTGGAACGGAGCAACAAGAAATTCATCGCACGGTTCGAGCATATCGAACAACGGGCTCAAGAGAGCGGTCGGAATTTGAAAGAGATGACGCTCGAAGAGATGGACCAATACTGGAATGAAGCCAAACGGGCTGAGAAATAGAGTTACCACACATCCATACCGTATACAACGGCGAATAAACGCACATAGAGTTTGTTCCCGAGAAGGGTATGTAATAAAAAACGAAAAGATTTATGGCACTGATTAAATCCGTACGGGGATATACTCCGGAAATAGGCGAAAATACGTTTTTGGCCGACAATGCAACCATTATCGGCAATGTCAAGATAGGGGAAAAGTGCAGCATCTGGTTCAATGCCGTGTTGCGCGGAGATGTCAATCAAATCACCATCGGCAATCGTACGAACATTCAGGATGGTGTTGTCATCCACACGCTGTTCGACGGCTCGAAACATCCCTCGCAAACCCATATCGGCGACGATGTCTCCATCGGCCACAACGCCACGATCCATGGAGCAACCATCGAAAACAGATGTCTGATCGGCATGGGAGCTACGGTTCTGGATAATGCCGTTGTCAAAGAGGGCTGCATCGTTGCAGCCAATGCATTGGTTCTCAGCAATGCAGTACTCGAGCCGAACAGCATATATGCCGGTGTCCCGGCCAAAAAGGTCAAAGAGATCTCTCCGGAACAAAGCAAAGAGATCGTAGAACGAACAGCTCGAGATTATATGCTGTATGCCTCTTGGTTCTCTTCAGCAACAGAAGACACTCAAAAATAGATGAAAATAGCAAGCAAATACCGCGTTGTATGGATGAATATTCTGATTGCCATAGCGATCAGTCTATTCATTAATTTCTCGGATATCATATCCGTTTTATCCCCTTCCGCTCCCCGCGATATACCCCTGCACATCGCAAGAGCACTACGACTGAACTTTTTTCTACAGCTATTATATTATGCCGTTCTTGCTTTTGTGCTATTGAGTATATCGACGACCCGATCTCGCAATCCAGTACAATTCGTCACTCGGTTATTCTATTGCATTGTTATCACATTCATCATTTACTTTTTATCTCCTTCCATGAACCGGGAGGGCGACATATTTATCCGTCTTTATCACCATAGATTATTTGATTCGAGACTATTACTTAAATGTTCATTCACTTTAATCGTTGCTGTATTATATGGAAAAATCTACGATCTTGTATATCAAAAACAACATATCATTATCGAAAACGAACAATTAAAAAACGAGAATCTGCAAACCATCTACAACACATTAATCAATCAGATCAGTCCTCACTTTTTCTTCAATTCTCTCAACTCGTTAGCTATGCTTGTGCGTGAAAAGCACAACGCCAAAGCACTCACCTATATCGACCAGTTGTCCGATACTTTCCGATACATCATCCAAAACGGGCGCACCGAAGGCACAACTCTCGGAGAGGAAGTTAAATTCGTAGAGTCATACAAATACCTTTTGGAGATCCGATATGCAGACAAACTGTTCATCGATATTGAAACTGAACCGGAATACAAAGAGTGGCACTTACCCTCCCTATCGCTTCAGCCTCTACTTGAAAATGCTGTAAAACACAACATTATCACCCGCTCCCAACCACTCCACATCTCCATACGGACACACGAAGGCAATCTGATTGTCTCGAATGATATCCATCCCAAACTCGAACCAGAACACGGCACGGGCATCGGATTAAAAAATCTTGATGAGCGTTATCGTCTACTCACCGGGAAAAAGATCTCGATAGAAAACGATGGCAAAACTTTCTCAGTCATATTACCATTAACAGATCCGCAAGATGAAAATCATCATCGTAGAGGATGAAACCGCAGCAGCAGTAAACCTCCGTTCCTTATTAATGCAAGTTTGCCCGGAGGCGGAAATACTCGGTGTGCTTGAAAGTATAACCGAGACAGTGGAATGGTTCCATACACATCCAGAACCAGATTTAGTATTCATGGACATTCATTTGGCTGATGGAGAGGCATTTCGAATTTTTGATCGAATCGATTTACTGGTTCCCGTTATCTTCACCACAGCATACGACCAATATGCGCTCGACGCCTTTCGAGTCAATAGTATCGACTATCTGCTCAAACCGATTAAAGCTACAGAACTCACCCGAGCCATCATCAAATATCGCAGGCTAACACAAGCCGATAAGGCAAGTTATGCCAACCGACTCTCCGACATGGCACAGAATTATAGCATCAGCAATACGCTACTACTTCATGTCCGAGATAAAATTATCCCTTTAAAACCAGATGAAATTGCATTTTGTTACACTTCGGAGGAGCATGTCTCAATTTATGCAAAGGATGGACGTACGTTACCTTATGATAAATCGCTCGACACACTGATGTCGCGACTACCCAGCGACCGTTTTTTCCGGGCCAATCGTCAATTCATCATTTCCCGGGATTCCATTGCAGACGTATCCGTTTGGTTCGGCAGCCGCTTATCGCTGAATCTGACATTGAAAACGCCGGAGCGCATTATCATCAGTAAAGCCCGAGTACCGGAATTCAAACGTTGGCTGGCCGGACAAATCGGTTAAATCTATCATTTCAATCTATTCTCAAGGTCGTTTCACCTGCCTTTCCGGTCGGTTGACCGCTTGCTTTTTCCGTTTCAAGGAAAAATACAGGCCAAAATCCACGGTGTAAAACTATATTTGCACTGCAATTCACAAAATATTTTAATCAAAATTAAAGGCTATGAAAAGGTTCTTGAAAATCGTCATGATAGTCGTTGCAGTTTTTGCCACGACATCTTTGTCGGCACAACCTGGTCCTCAGGGACGTGGGCAACGTCAGCCGATGAAGCCTGAAGAAATGGCTCAAATGATGACCCAACGGATGACCGACTCTCTGAATCTCAGCAAAGAACAACAGACAAAAGTATATGATCTTAATCTGGCGATGATTAATAACCGCCCGATGATGCGCCGAGATCAACAACAGACTCCGGAACAACGCCAGGCTGCTCGCCAAGAGCTTATGAAAAGCCAACAAGACTATCGGACTAAACTGAAAGCCATACTCACCGAAGAACAATACGCTAAATGGGAAAAAGAGCAAGCAGCGCGTCTGCAACGTGGTGATCGAGGCTTGGGTTTCGGCCCGCAAATGCCGCCAAGAGAAAGATTGAATACAGCCCAAGACGATCAACAAGAGCGATCTCAAAAAAAACAAAAGAAAAATAAAAAATCAGAATAGCGGGCCGGAACCTGCTTGGGGTGTCCTGCGACACCCCTATTTTTAAATTTTATTTTATCCCTCCCTCAAAATATTTTCCAGCTTCACCCGCGATACATTAAAACACCCAAATGAAACGATTGATTTTACTAATAGCAGTAATAAGCTGCCTGGCCAATGCCGCGATGGCACAACAAACTGGGAAAATAACCGGTATTGTAGTCGACAGTTTGACCACAGCTCCTGTTCCAGGTGCTGTGATTGAAGTCATTTCCGTAAAAAACCCTTCTATAAAGAAATATGTTTCCGCTGAAGTAAGTGGTAAAATAGAGGTCAACAATTTGTCGTATGGCTCATACACGATGAAAATCACTTTTCTCGGATACAGTACATGGGAACGGACGATTCGAGTAAACAAATCGATCGTCAATCTCGGAAATCTATATATGAAGGAGGAATCTCAGAAGATCGACGAAATTGTATTGGAGGCTAAAGCATTACGCACTTCACAAAAAGGAGACACTGTCGTTTACAATGCAGACTCGTTTAAGGTTACAAAAGATGCCGATGCAGAAAGTCTACTATCCAAAATGCCGGGTATCACCGTAATCGACGGAGAGGTTGAAGCTCAAGGTGAAACGGTAGAAAAAATATTTGTAGATGGAAAAGAATTTTTCGGAGGCGACGTAACCTCTGCAATCAAGAATCTGCCTGCAGAAGTCATCTCGAAAATTGAAGTTTACGATAAACTCAGTGACCAAGCAGAATTTACAGGTATCGACGACGGTGAAGGATTCAAAGCCATCAATATCGTCACGACCGTAGACAAAGGTTATTTCGGCAAATTGAACGCAGGATACGGATTCAACGACAAATACATCGGAGGAGGGAATATCAACTACTTCAAAGGAGACCAGCGCATATCTCTGATTGGTATGGCCAACAATGTCAACCAACAGAATTTCGCCATGGAAGATCTGATGGGTGTAGTCAGCAGTGGAAACGGTATGCAATCACGCGGAGGAGGCTATATGCGAGGCATGCGGAGCGCTGGAGCATTTCTGATGCGTCCACAGGACGGTATATCCACAGTCACGTCATTCGGCGTCAATTATAACGACACGTGGGGAAAGAAAGTAGAGGTATCGGCCAGCTACTTCTTCAATAAAAGCAGAAATGAAAATGAACGGATCACAGACCGTCAATATACCGGTATCGGAGATGATTTCACCACCTACAACGCTGATGCTGATACCTGGAATCGAAACCTCGAGCATCGTTTCAATGCAAAAATCGAATATAACATCAACGAAAACCAATCGTTGATGATTCGCCCGAATATCAGTTTCCAGAATTATCACTCCACCAACTCCACGTTCGGAATCAACAACGGAGTAAGTGGAGCCGACACATCACTCATCAACAATGTTTGGAATGGTACCAACTCGCGGAGCAACGGATATAGAATATCGAACAGCATCATTTATCGGATCAAACTGGGCAAACCAGGTCGTACCCTGACACTCGATATTAACGGCAGCACCAATAAAAACGACCGTAAAGGGCTGGACAGTACCCTACGCCAGAATCTCATTATAAACCCGGTTCTCGACTCCCTATTTAAACAAAGGAGCATCAATAATTCGAACGGATACAGTTTGAATGGAAATCTGATATATACCGAGCCCCTCACGCCCTATTCACAAGTGAATGCCTCGTACCGTATATCGTACAGCCATTCTGATGCCGACAAGGAAGCATATCTATGGGACAGACTCCTGAATCAATTCAGTACGCAACTGGACGGAGACTTTTCCAATATCTACAACAACGACTACCTGACCCATCGAGCAGGCTTGGGATACAACTACAATAAGGATAAAAACATGTTCGTCATGAGCGTCTCTTATCAACGCTCGATTCTTAAAGGCGACCAAGATTATCCCACTCCTCCTCGCAGTCTCGAGAAATCATTCAACAATATCGTCTACTTTGCTATGTTGGAGAAGGCTTTCAGTTCAAGCAGCACCTTGCGTATTCGAGCACGTTCATACACGAGTAACCCGTCGATATTCCAATTGCAAGATGTCGTCGATATGTCCAATACCCAATTTGTCTCTTCGGGTAACCCCTATCTGAAGCCTTCCTATACCCATAATCTATTTGCCACTTACAACAAATCAGGACTGGAGAAGGGACAAACATTCATGGCTATGGTCGGATTCAACATCCAGAACAACTATATCGGCGACTCGACCGTACGAATGGAAGGAGCAATTCTACCCAACGGATATGAACTGGCTCAAGGAGCACAATACACCAAACCGGTTAACATGAACGGAAAATGGAGTGTGAGTGGTAATGTCAGTTTTGGAACTCCAATATCCTTCCTGAAAAGCAACGTCAATTTCAATCTCCGTGCTACATATAATGAACAACCAAGTATAATTAACAGTGAGAGAAACATTCTCAAAGGGCAGTATTACAGCGGAGGTATTGTACTCGGCAGCAATATTAGTGAACGCATTGACTTCACACTCTCATACAACGGAGGATATAACATTACCAAAAATACGGTACAAGACGACAAAGACAATACTTACATCAGCCAGGGGGCCTCTTTCCGCTTCAAATGGGTTGCCTGGGCTGGCTTCACACTCACGGCTAATGCCACCTACTCCCAATACCATGGTATTACGGACAAATTCAACGAACAATACGTCATTTGCAATGCCTATCTCGGGAAAAAGGTTTTCCGCAATCAACGCGGTGAGTTGACAGTAGGAGTAAACGATTTATTCAATCAGAACACCAGTTTCTCCCGAAATATTACAGACACCTATATCGAGAACCTCAAGAACCGGGTATTGGGTCGTTACGTCAGCGTGCAATTCACCTATAACCTGCGCAGTTTCAAAGGGAAAGGCACTCAGGGCGAGCCTGACTCGCTTGGCGGAGGCCATCATGGCGGAGGCAGACCCCCGATGGGACCTCCTCCCGGAGGCGGAAGGCCTTTCTAATAATAGAATCAAAATTACATAAGAAGAACCACATCCGCTGGATGTGGTTCTTCTTATAATATACGCTTGCTTCAGCGAGACTGAACTATAATTTTCCGGCAGCCTCCCGACGCATAATATAACGAATCGAGCAACAAGCCAGTACGAAATAGACTGCCGTCAGAATCCACAGCATATTAATCTGCGAAGCAACATCCTGCAAGGAGGCTCCCATGGTCTGAAGCCTGAGAAAACCCTCCACCCCGTTGCTACTGGGCAAAATCCGGCCGAAATTATACAGCCACTCGGGCAATGCCTCCTTCGGCAACGAAGCTCCCGACACCAACAGAATGGGAATCGAACTCCACAACATGAACAGAATCGAATTTTCCCGATAACGGAATAGCGTCGAGACTGCAATCCCCAAGAAAATGCAGGAGAGCAGATAAGGAGCCATAAAAAGCACGATATGTAAGAAAGGAGCATGCATCGGATAGCCGAAAGCCTTATAGTGGAATCCCAAAGCATAGAGACCCGTTATGCAATAGATCGAAAAATAGGCGACCGCTTTTCCCAACACCACCGGAACGACAGATAGTCTCATCTCTCCCGGTTGAATCAAAGTACGGTACAGTCCGTGTTCACGCCAGGTCCCGCCCATCATACCGATAGCAATCAGCAGAGTCTGTTGAATGATAATGATAATAATGGCCGGCATGATGAAGGTACCGTATCCCAGATAGGGATTAAAAAGATTGGTGGTTTGGAGCACAACCGGTTCCGTCGTTGCCTCGGCCTGCGGAATCGTCGCTCCTTTAGCCAGAAGACGAGTAAACTCCACCTCGCTTCCGGTACCTGTCAGCCCGGCGACCACATCGGAAAAGACCTGCCGATAAATCAGAAAATAACTGGCATCGGCATAGACACCAACAACCACCTGCTCGCCGCGCATAAGTTTACGCTCATAGTCATACGGAATATAAACCACTCCATACACCTTACGGTCATAGAACAAGGCTTTCGCCTCCTCCATATCGGCAGGTGTATAGGAAACAAACAGATTGGGAGCGGCATCGAACAATTCAATCAGACGTCGACTGGATGCTGTGTGACTGTTATCCACTACGGCAATGGGGACGTTGCGCACGACCTGCTTGGAGTAGGCCAATGAATAGAGTGTTGCGTAGATTATCAAGGCAAACACCCCGACCAGAATCACACCCGCATCATGAAAGATAAATTTATATTCATTCGCCAAAACGGAGGTGAACTCTCTCCATTTTACACTAAAACGACTCTGTCCCATAGCTATGTCCTCCCCCAATATTTTTCATTCGTTGCCACCATTTTCAGCCGCGGCACACACAACAGCGGCAGGAAAACGAACAACGACATCCAGCCCAGATCTTGGATCGCATATACCGGCGGAGCCCCTCGGAGTGCCTGGTCTATAAACACCTCCGTATAAAACGTAAAGGGGAACAGATAGCAAAACAGACGCACCACCGGTCCCATTGCCATCATCGGGAAAGTCAACCCGGAAAAGGTAAAAGCCAACACTCCGTATCCTCCACCCAATGACAAGGAGAGACGCAAATTGGCCACCACCGAGATAATCAGAATGGCAATCGACTGGTATGCCAGCACGAGCCAGCAACCTGCGAAAAGCACAATGAAGGTACTGCCGTTGAGTGGTACGCCCATAAATGAATACATGATCGTATTCATAAACAGACTGAGCAACCACAGACAAAGGGTATAGGGCAACATTTTCCCGACCAAAGCCGGCCAGATACGCCCTCCGGCCGCTTCCATCCACGCTCCTGCCGTGGCATTCTTCAATTCCGTTCCTATGACGAAGATGGTCAGCATCAAGGTAAATATGAGAAGCATCATCGGCATGAAACTCGGCATCAAAAAATAGGTATAGCTCAGATAAGGATTGAAGAGGATGTGCTTGTCGAACGAGACAGGCATCATCTGCGCATAGGCTTCCGCTTCCGAGAGCCCTTTCTTCATCAACAGCTGAATCTGAATGCCGGCCGAGAAGGTCGAGACCGTCGTCTGTATATCTTTGCTCAACATACCGTTCGCCGTAATATTCATACCACTGACATAGGCGGCGACACGGGTCTGTGTATTGCTCAGAATATCTTTTTCGAAATTCCGCGGTATGTAAACCATTGCCATGATATCCCCCTGTTTCATCAGGCGCTCTCCCTCGTCCACCCCCGAGACCTCATAAGTCACATAAGCTGTAGGGGTAGCATCTATCATGGAGATAAGTTGGCGAGACAAAGTCGTCTGGTCTCGATCCACAACCGCAATCGGTATATCACGCGGAACCCCCTTCGAAAAAAGCACAACAAAGAATAGAAACGAAACGACAGGTATCACAACCATCAGCGAGGGATAAATCGGATGCTTCCGAATCAACCCCCACTCCCGTCGCAAGACACGTTTCGTATAACCGAAAAAGCCCATCGTTCTCTCCTTAGGTTCCATTATTGCAATTTATCCCAATCGACAATGGCCGTCATCCCTGGGCGAAGTCCATCGACCGCAGAAACAGGCCGTGCTTTCACCGCAAATGTGCGGACATCGAATCCACCCTGGGTGCGCGTAGCCGACCATGTGGCAAAATCGGCCTGTACGGAGATATAGTCCACATAGAGTTCCACCTCCTTGTCGAGCGCAGGCACATAGGCTTTGAATTTTTTACCCATCTTGATCTTGGGCATCAAAGTCTCCTTGACATTATACGCAATCCAGATATCGCTCATATCCAAAATTGTAACAACCGGATAGCCACTTCCTACGAGTTCTCCCTCTTGGGCGATCACCGTAGATATTTCTCCATCCACGGGAGAGTAGACGCAAGCATCCTTGGCATAGACCTCCACCTCCGATACCACACTGGCAGCCTGTTCCAACAAAGCAGCCGCTGCAGCTTTATCCTCTTTACGTGTACCATCTACTGCCATCTGATATTGAGACTCCGCCGCAGCTACCGTCGCTTTCATGGCCGTATAATTTGCCTCCGCTTCATCGAATTGCTGCGCAGGGACAACCCCCTCTTCATACAGAATTTTCACTCGCTCATAAGTCTTACGTGCATACTCCAGTCCGGCTTCGGCCTTTTCCCACATGCTGCGGGCAGCCTCTATCTGTTGAACACGAGCTCCGGCCAACGCTTTCTTATCCTGAGCACTGGCTGCACTTTCCGCCGCCCGAGCCTGACGCAGTTTTGCATCAATTTCAGGGGTACTCAATACATACAACAACTCTCCTTTTTTTACCTGTTGTCCCTCTTTGACCAACATCTTGTCTATACGCCCGGCAATCTTTGACGAGGCCTTATAATTGGTCACATCGGTCTCGCCCTGCAATATCGTAGGAGATTTCCGAACAAGGAACCAACTGATAAAAGAGACCAGCAAAACAACTCCTAAAAGAGCTCCGATCACTCCGATTACATTATTCTTCTTCATACTATTTATCTTTTTTTATATTAGTCCAACCAATCCTTAACATATATGGCTGCCTCACTCCGGGCATAAACGGCAAACTGATCACTGATACCAGCTGCTTCGAGCAGACGAGCCAACATCAAATCGTAATAATAGGCCGCCTGCATCTTCTCTATGCGTGTAGCCGCAAGATTCAGTTCCGCATCGATCACATCCGTCGATGGAGCCATTCCCTGTTTGAACGCCGCATTCTTAACGCGCAGATATTCATTGGCAAATACCAATGAGGTATCGATAGAAGGCATGCGATCCCGGTAATTCTGCATTTCATTATACAGTTTGTCGATCAGCACAGAAATATCGCTCTCTGCTTTGGTTTGCAATGCGCCTACCTGACGTACCGTATTTTTTGCTGCGCTGTATTTGTGCTCACGATTTAATCCATCGAAAATCTTGATCTTCACACCGGCGCCCACAGCCCAAGTAGGCAGATATTTCGACACCTGGTAATTGTAAAAGAATGTTCCTCCCATAAGCGCTACTTGAGGCAGGAACTCCGAACGCTGCAACTTCACATTCTGCAACGCCAGATCCTTCTGCAATGCCACCTGATTCAATTGGGGGTTATGACTCACTGCCAAATCTTTATAATATTCTACCTCAGGCAAATCTTTCATAGTGAACATCCGCGATACGGGCACATAATTCTGTTGTTCATTCAACGTATTGCACAGGGCACTTTGGATGGTCTCCACCTGCAGGCGAGCCGCCAACAATTCTCGCTCGGCTTCAGCCATCTTCACCTCCACATATAGGCGATCTCCACGAGCTATCATTCCATTCTTTTCCAATGCTATAGCATCATTTAAATGAATCCTTACTGCATCTACAACCTGCTGCCGGACCGCAACCACTTCCCGTGCCAGAGCCAATCCATAATATCGTTCAACTAACTCGGAAACCAAGGCATTCCGGCTCTGTGCACTCTTCTGCTGCACCGTTTTTTCATTGATCTTCGCCGCATTATTCGCCACATTGATCTTACCTCCCATATATACAGGGACGGTCACATTTCCGCCCACAAAAGCAAGGTCTTTATCCTGTACGGTAAGGCCCCAGTTTTTACCCAGCAACGTACTTGCCTGTTGCAACACATCCGGAGGCAGCGGAAGTCCGGAACCTGCCAAACCTTCGAGCAGACCTTTGACCGTAGGTTTAAGGCTATTGACATCTACGCCAATATCATCCCCCAGATGTGCATAAGTACCTGTCACGCCAATCTGAGGAAGCCGAAGACCAAAGGCTGCCTTGCGTTCCTGTTCAGCTGCTTTCTCCTCGTAGCGAATTGCTTCGATTTCCTGATTGTTAGACATCGTTTTGCTCAATGCTTCATCAAAAGAGAGCATCATTCCGCCTTCTTGTGCTGACAGCGATCCAGTCAAAATAACGGCACCTAACAATAAAACTGTTTTTTTCATATTATCCTATTCAGTTTATTTATTCTTCATCAATATATTAAGAGCAACTTTTACAATATGGTCGACACTACTGAACTCTCCCTCTTTCAACTTGAAAATGTGGCTATAACGCAATGTCAGGTATTGTACAGGAACTCCTATTAATGCGAAAAATAGATCTTCCTTCGTCAGACCACTCCGACATTCGGGACATGCCGCTATCATATCCATCAACTCTGCTGCCAAAATATCAATACGAACCGAAAGGGAAGAATCAATATCAATTGAAAAATCATGCAACAACATGATCAAAAAACGTGCTTTCTCTTCACTCTCTCCTGCCACTTTCAAAATATGTCGGACAACTCCCTCTACTACATAAGCCACCCCTCGGCGGTCGGCAATTAATGTCGATATAATCTCATTAAGAAGCGCAAAATAAATCGCCCACAAATCATTAATCAGCGCCTCTTTGCTCGGATAATGCCGATAAAGATAACCTACGGAGACACTCGCTTTCCGTGCAATGGATGCAACAGAGCAACTCTGCACACCTTCTCGACCGATAATCGATACGGCTGCATTACGAATTCGTTCAATTTTTGTTTCATCAACAGGCTTTGACATAGTCATTTAGAATTAATGAATAAATATTCATTCATTTTTCAGTTGCAAATATGAAAAAGAAATCGGAATATTGCAAGATAAATGAATAAATATTCATTAATAAATACGGCGGGATTTTTGTCCCTGTTAATATAAAACAAGGAAATGGTATGATGGAATGCGGAACCTTAAAGATCAATGACGCGGAACTCGACTATCTGAAATTGCTGGCCCAGCGATTTCCCTCGATAGCCGATGCCTCTACGGAAATTATCAACCTGGAGGCAATCATGAACCTGCCCAAAGGCACGGAGTATTTCCTCACAGATTTACATGGAGAGCATGAGGCTTTCAGCCATGTCATGCGGAATGCCTCCGGAGTAATCCGTCAAAAGGTAAACGACTTGTTCGGCACAACGCTGCGCGAATCGGAAAAGCGTGAACTGTGTACATTGATCTACTACCCCGAGCAGAAGTTGGAACTGGTCAAACAATCGGAAAAAGAGTTGAACGACTGGTATCGCATCACGTTGAACCGGCTCATTGATCTTTGTCGCATGGTATCATCGAAATACACGCGCTCGAAAGTACGCAAAGCGCTTCCCTCGGATTTCGCCTATGTCATCGAAGAGCTGCTGCATGAAGATCGCAACATGCCCAACAAGCAGGACTATTTCAACGGAATTCTCAATGCCATCATCGAAATCGGACGGGCCGATGAGTTCATCATCGCCCTATGCAATGTGATCCAACGACTGACCATCGACACGCTTCACATCGTAGGCGATATTTTCGACCGGGGGTCCGGCAGCCATACGATTATGGATATCCTGTGCCGCTATCATCAATTCGACATCCAGTGGGGTAATCACGACATTCTATGGATGGGAGCAGCAGCAGGCAACAAGGCCTGCATTGCCAATGTCATTCGCATTGCACTGAGATATGCCAACCACACCGTTTTGGAAGACGGTTACGGCATCAATCTCCTGCCGCTGGCGACCTTCGCTATGGAAACCTACGGAGACGACCCCTGCAGCCGTTTCCGAGCGAAAAACGCCAAAGACTCCTCCTACAAAGACAAAACCCTGCATCTGATTGCACAGATGCACAAGGCAATCGCCATGATCCAATTCAAACTGGAAGGACAGATCATCGAGCGTCGTCCAGAGTTTGACATGGCGTCACGCGATCTGCTCCGGCATATCAATTACATAGAAGGGACTATTGAAATCGAGGAAAAAATCTACCCTCTGAACGATCGAAATTTCCCGACCATCGATCCCTCCGATCCTAACCGTCTGACAGAAGAGGAGGCCGAACTGATGCGAAAGCTACGCACCTCTTTCTTGAACAGCGAAAAGTTAGGCAAACACATACGATGTCTCTATGCCCACGGGAGCCTCTATCTGGCCATGAACTCCAACCTACTCTACCATGCATCCATTCCATTGGCAGAGGACGGCAGTTTCCTGAAGGTGAAGTTGCAGGGAGAGACATATAGCGGGAAGGCGTTGATGGATGAAATCGATCGTCTTGCCCGAGAAGCCTATTTCGGTCGCCAGCGTACCGAAGCGCACTCTTTCGCCGTCGACTACATGTGGTATCTGTGGTGTGGAGCCCATTCCCCGTTGTTCGGAAAAGACAAAATGACCACATTCGAGCGCTATTTCATCGACGATAAGGAGAGCCATAAAGAGAAAAAAGGCCCTTATTTTCAACTAATCAACCACGAAGAAACGTGTAATCGGATATTCAAAGAGTTCGGGCTTCCGCCCGCTTCGTCGCACATCATCAATGGCCACATACCGGTCAAAACCTTGAAAGGAGAGAGTCCGATCAAAGCGGGCGGAAAACTATTGGTCATCGACGGCGGTTTTTCCAAGGCCTATCAACCGGAAACCGGCATTGCGGGCTACACCCTGATATTCAACTCCTACGGACTGCAACTCGTACAACACGAACCCTTCGAGTCTACACAGAAAGCCATCGAAGAGGGACAAGACATCAAATCCACCCGTTTCGTTGTCGAGTCGAACATCGAGCGCATCAAGGTACGGGACACAAACATCGGCCGCGAATTGATGCGGCAAACGAATGAATTGCATAAATTGCTGTATGCCTACCGTTCTGGACTAATCAAGGAGCGGAAATAGAGCATGTTATTCAATATACGAATCTTTCAAGCCAAGGAAGTAAAGAATGCCATCAAGTCCAATCGTAGAGAGCGATTGACGGGCTGTCGCTTTAACCTTCGGTTTGGCATGAAAGGCGATTCCCAGACCGGCGATGCTGAGCATGGGGAGATCGTTGGCTCCATCACCGACCGCAATGGTTTGCGAGATGTGCACATTCTCCACCTGAGCCAATAGCCGGAGAAGCTCGGCCTTACGCTTTCCATCTACGATATCGCCTACATAGCGCCCGGTCAGTTTACCGTTCTCTATCTCCAATTCATTGGCATACATATAATCAAAGCCATAACGCTGTTTGAGGTAGTTCCCGAAATAGGTAAAGCCACCGGAAAGAATGGCCGTTTTGAATCCCACCCGCTTCAAGACATTCATCATCCGGTCGAGTCCTTCCGTAATCGGCAAATGTTCGGCAATGTCTCGCATCACCGATTCATCCAGCCCCTTGAGCATCGCTACCCGGCGACGGAAGCTCTCACTGAAATCGATTTCCCCCCGCATGGCAGCTTCAGTGACGGCTCGCACCTCTGCCCCCACTCCAGCCCTTTCGGCCAACTCGTCGATCACCTCGGTCTCGATCAATGTGGAATCCATATCGAAGCAGATTAAACGACGGCAACGACGATACAAATCATCGTGCTGAAGCGAAATGTCCATACCCAGTTCAGTGGAGAGTGTCATAAAACGCGACTGCATCTCAGCACGATCGCGCGGCGTACCGCGTACCGACATCTCAATACACGATTTCGGAGCACGCTCGTCTTTTCGCAACGGAATACGTCCGGTAAGCCGGATGATCGAATCGATATTTAAACCCTGGTCATAGACTGCCTTAGTCACCTCGGCAATCTGACGCGCGGTCAGCTGACGACCGAGCAAAGTGATGATATTGCGATTTTTACCCTGCAATCCAACCCACTCCTCATATTCCGGCACGGGAATTGGTTTAAAACGAATATGCACCCCCAGCTCATACGCCTTGAACAACAGATCTTTCATAATGTCACCCGCACGCGACGGCGTAGTCTTGAAAAGGATTCCGAGCGAAAGCGTCTGATGGATGTTGGCCTGGCCAATATCGAGAATAAAAGCGTCGTATTGAGCCAAGATATCCGTCAAACTGGAGGTCACACCCGGTTTATCTTCGCCGGAAATATTGATTTGTATAATCTCTACATCATTACCCATTGTTTCCCGATTTTTCTGCAAAGATAATGTTCCCGAAGAAATATACCGAAATTATTTCAGTTCATCTCCGATTTATCCGAAATTCATTATCTTTACAAATCATCTAATTAAAACGACACAAAAATGCTATTTTTACAATCCATCGACCCTGAAAAAATTGCTGAAGCAGATAGTATACGGAAAGCTAAACTGGCTGAGACTATTACACAAATCTCCCAAATGTCCCCGCAAGAAATATTGGACATGGTTATCCGGTATATCATCACCATCTCATTAAAAATTCTGGCAGCACTAGTTATTTATTTTATCGGGCGATGGATTATTCGTCGAATAAAAAAAGTACTACAACGCATTTTCGAACGTCGGAAAGTTGAAATATCTCTCCGAAATTTTATTCTTAGTCTGGTTTCTGCCACCCTTATGATTCTACTGATTCTTACAGTAATAGGCATTTTAGGCATCAACACCACATCATTTATCGCACTGCTGGCATCAGCCGGTCTGGCTATCGGTATGGCTTTGAGTGGCACAATGCAGAATTTCGCTGGAGGGGTCATGCTTCTGATGCTCAAACAATACAGAGTTGGAGACTTCATTGAGTTCCAAGGATATACCGGTACTGTCAAGGAAATCCGGCTCTTCAATACCGTAATCAATACCACAGACAATAAAACGATTATCATACCCAATAGCGGTATTTCAACCAATATCATCAACAATTACTCCAAAGAGCCAATCCGCCGTGTGGAGTGGATAATTGGTATCTCGTACGGTGATGATTACGAAGAAGCCAAGGCTGTAATGACCTCTCTTCTCGAGCAAGATCCACGAGTACTAAAGGAGCCGCCTTTTTTGGTTGCTCTCAATAATTTAGGCGATAGTTCTGTAAATATCGTTGCCCGAGCTTGGTGTAAATCTGAAGATTATTGGGATCTCCATTTCGATATCAACCAACGGGTCTACAAAACATTCCCCGAGCACGGTCTCAGTTTCCCATTCCCTCAAATGGATATTCACCTTATCAAAGAACGCTAAAACTTTATGGGAAGAGACATGTATCCATAACACATATTCAGACAAAAAACAGAATACAAGAAAGAGGGTTTGAACAATCCTCTTTCTTTTTTATTTTAATTTTATACCTTTGTGGCTTCTTTTCAAAATGGATACGAAGTAACTCACATGAAGACCTTTGAATTCAAACCCAAACTATTTTCGCTCTTGAATAACTATTCGAAAGCGACTTTCATGTCCGACCTGATGGCCGGAATCATCGTCGGTATCGTAGCACTTCCGCTGGCCATCGCATTCGGCATCGCCTCCGGCGTGTCGCCTGAGAAAGGAATTATCACAGCCATTATTGCTGGCTTCATAATCTCTCTATTAGGAGGTAGTCGCGTACAAATCGGAGGACCGACTGGCGCATTCATCGTTATTGTCTATGGAATCATCCAACAATATGGCGAAAAGGGGCTGATTGTCGCCACCATCCTGGCCGGAATCTTTCTGATTCTTCTCGGATTATTCAAACTCGGAACCATCATCAAGTTCATCCCCTACCCGATTGTCGTAGGTTTTACTAGCGGTATCGCCGTCACAATCTTTACCACGCAGATTCCGGATCTCTTCGGCATGCATCTCACAGAAGCCCCTGCCGATTTCGTATCGAAATGGAGTGCCTATATACACGGAGCCGACACAATCAATTTGTGGCCTACCCTTGTGGGAGTGGCAAGTATAGCCATCATCGCTCTCTGGCCTCGCGTATCCCGTAAAATTCCAGGCTCGCTGGTAGCCATTATTGTCATGACCGTAGCGGCCTATTTATTAAGGCAATACGCCGGAATCACCACAATCGAAACAATCGGCGACCGCTTTACGATCAATCCAACGCTGCCCAAAGCAGCCGTCCCGGAGATGAGTTGGGAAGTAATCCGCGGGTTGTTGCCAGCTGCATTCACGATTGCCATTTTGGGGGCTATCGAATCATTGCTGTCTGCGACAGTAGCCGATGGTGTGACGGGTGACAAACACAACTCCAACCAAGAATTGATGGCACAAGGTGTTGCAAATCTGGTCACCCCGCTCTTCGGAGGCATTCCAGCCACCGGAGCCATTGCGCGCACGATGACCAATATCAACAACGGAGGCAAAACGCCCGTTGCCGGGATAATCCATGCCGTCGTCCTACTGCTGATTCTGCTCTTTCTGATGCCTTTGGCACAATACATTCCGATGGCTTGTTTGGCAGGCGTATTGGTCGTTGTGGCATACAATATGAGCGAATGGAGAAGTTTTCGTGTCTTGATGCGCAATCCTCGCTCGGATGTTGCCGTACTGTTAGTTACGTTCCTGCTCACTGTATTTTTCGACCTCACAATTGCTATCGAAGTGGGCATTCTGATTGCCTGCCTGCTGTTCATGAAACGCGTGGCCGAGACGACCAACATCTCCGTAATTCGAGACGAAATCAACCCGAGTAAAGAGACCGACGCCACGCTCCACGATGAGTCGTTAAGTATTCCCTCCGGCACTGAAGTCTACGAAATAGATGGGCCCTTCTTTTTCGGTATTGCAAATAAATTCGAGGAGACGATGGCACAAATGGGAGACCGTCCCAAAGTCCGAATTATCCGCATGCGTAAAGTGCCATTCATCGACTCAACCGGCATTCACAACCTGACAAACCTTTGCCTGCTTTCAAAAAAAGAACGGATACAGATCATCCTTTCCGGCGTCAACCCCAATGTACACGAAGCATTGGCCAAAGCCGGATTCTATGAACTCATCGGAGAAGAGAACATCTGTCCGCACATTCACGCCGCTATCGCCCGTGCAGAAGAGCTTTTAAAAAACACTCTATCCAATAACAGGAGACATGGGACGGGAGACAGAGCGTAAGTTCCTCGTAAAAGGGAGTGATTACCAAAAAGATGCTTTCCGTTCGATGCGGATGACACAGGGCTATCTGAATTCAGCCCCGGAGAGGTCGGTACGCATTCGTCTTTGCGGGGAGAGTGGATACATTACCGTCAAAGGACCCACGGAAGCCGATGGAATCAGCCACTTCGAATGGGAAAAAGAGATTCCGTACAACGAAGCACAGGATTTGCTCCAACTGTGCGAGCCTGGAGTTATCGACAAAACACGCTATTATGTCCGCACCGGACAACATATCTTCGAAGTGGATGAATTTCACGGCGAGAATAAAGGGCTCGTTATCGCAGAAATCGAACTCCGTGAGGCAAACGAGACCTTTGAGCTGCCTGCCTGGTTGGGCGAGGAGGTCACGGGCGACGTCCGCTATTACAATGCTTCGCTAACTCATACCCCGTACAGTCGCTGGAAATAGCGTCCAAATATTCTATCCTCGTACTTTTCTTCATATGTTTTGGAGTATATCAATCTTTTGCTATCTTTAGTCGGTAAAACCAACTAAAACCGAATACCATGGCAAAAAAAGAGAAAAGTATCGAGTTGCTTAACCGGGCAGTAGCAGATGAATTGGTGGCTGTGCACCAATATATGTATTTCCACTTCTGCTGCGATGATATGGGCTATGACCTTCTGTCGAGTCTATTCCGTCGTACGGCCATCCAGGAGATGATGCACGTCGAACAATTGGCAGAGCGCATCCTTTTCCTGAAAGGAGAGGTCGAAATGAAGCCCGCTCACGAAATCCAGCACATCCACGATGTAAAACAGATGCTGGTATTGGCCGCAGAAATGGAAACGGGCAGTGTAAACGATTACAATGCCTGGGCCAACGAATGCGCCGCCAATGCCGACTCCGTATCCAAAAAATTGTTTGAGGCTCTTGTAGAAGAGGAAGAGGTTCACCTCGACCAATACGAGACCGAAATGGACAATCTGGAAAAATTCGGTGACAGTTATCTGGCCCTTCAATCCATCGAGCGGAGCAAGAGCATTGCCACTCAATCGGCACCCACCAGCGGGGAATAGTCCGAAATCATGACAAGGTGTCCATATACCAGGGGCATCACGCAAAGTATTTCCAAACAGAGAGGGACGAAAGAAAATTTTTCGTCCCTCTCTGTTTAAAACAATATATCACGGTTAACGTACCTTTCTCAACCAGCGTGAATAAATATACTAAGTTTCCGTTCTTCTATTTAAGTTTGGCAAGAAAACGCTCGACATCTACTATGAACCGCTCATGCGTCCCCTCACCAATAACGCCTCGAGAATCGGATGCCACCACATGGAAAGTCAATTTGCGGCCCTCGGTCTGTTCAAGCACAGCGGTCGCAGAGACGGTCTCTCCCACTGCCGTAGCTCGTGTATGGGCCACATCCATTTTAGTCCCCACGGTCGTAGCCCCCTCGGGCAAGATGGACTCCACAGCCCGCATTGCTGCATTTTCCATCAGAGCAATCATGGCCGGCGTAGCAAAAACTTGCAAACTTCCCGAGCCAACAGCGGAGGCAACATTCGTCTCATCGACCGTCACCGTACTGGTCGACTGCAGTCCCTGTGTTTCCATCCTATTTCTTCAATATAGCCGCAGCCATGGCCTGCGCCAATGCATCACACTCTGAATACTTATCGGCATTGGGACGGCCGTGCATCTCTGAAGGCTCGCACACCTGTTCCCATCCGATGGTCTCGGCAAACGACTTGAGGTTACGCACACCACCGCCATTCCAGCTATACGACCCGAAAAGTCCCAGCACCCGATTTTTCACTCCCATATGGATCAATTCACGACACAGGCTCTCCATAAGCGGGAACATCTCTCCGTTGTAAGCACAACTTCCGAGCATCACACCACGGCACCGCCATATTTCATTGATCAGATAAGAGATATGAGTCTTTGAGACATCGTATACGCGGATATTACGCACGCCGTTCTGTGCCACGCCATTTGCAATGTAATCGGCCATACGGGCCGTATTCCCATACATCGAGGCATAGATCACCACCACAGCATCATCCGCTTCATACTTACTCCATTTGTCATACAATGCGATTACCTTCTCCGCATTCGCACGCCAGATCGGACCGTGCAACGAGCAAATCGTACGAATCGGGACTCCTGCCAACTTAGCAAAAGCCTTTTGTACCATATTGCTGTATTTTCCCACGATATTGGAGTAGTAACGGCGCATTTCGCTCTCATAAAAGTCGAAGCACAGTTGATCGTCGAATACGCCACCATCCAAGGTCCCGAAAGTTCCGAAAGCATCCGCCGAGAAGAGAATCTGCTCGGTCGTCTCATACGTCATCATGGTCTCCGGCCAATGCACCCAGGGGGTAAAGACGAATTTCAGCTCATGGTTGCCCAACGAGAGCGTATCGCCATCCTTCACCTCCAGGCTATTATTGCAGGTCGCATCACCATAATAGGCCGTCAATACGCGAAAAGTCTTCTGGTTTCCCACGATTTTCACCTCGGGCCAACGGCGCAGAATCGTCTCGATCTCGCCTGCATGGTCGAGTTCCATATGATTGACGATCAGATAATCCAACGGACGACCGTCCAACAGTGCCTCGATACGATCGACATACGAACTGTCGCTCCCCACTTCGAGAGTATCGAGCAGCGCTGTTTTGCTGTCTGTTATCAAATAAGAGTTGTAAGAGACTCCATTCGGCAACGGCCAAATATTCTCGAAAAGCTCTTTCCGACGATCGTTCACGCCGAGCCAGTGGATCTGCTCACTGATTTTTACACTATACTGCATAATTTATCTAAGATTGTTTTACTACATCTGCTATTTGTCGCGCGGCCACTTTCGGGTTGGCAATCACATTGCATCCATTCACGCAACCACCCTCACAAGCCATCACTTCGATCATATTGGCCGTACAGGTCTGCGGGAATGTTCTCATCTCCTTGATCTTCGCCTTATCCAACCCATTGACGAGCAGGGAACGGATCTCTACCTGATCTCCAACCTTCGTCTTCACAGCCGTCATAACACCCGAAGAGACCGGATAGCCTCGGCTGGTAGAGTCGATCGTATGATCAATATCAATCGTTCCGGCTCCGGCCACATCAATGCCCCGAGCCACCAACATGGCCCCCACTTCAGCAAAACTCAGCATCAAATCGGCATTCGGGTCACAGAAGGTTTCGAATCGTTTTGCCAGGCAGGGCCCTACAAACACCAGCACAGCATCGGGATATTGTTTTCGAGCAATCTGAGCCGTATACTGCATCGGGGTCAAAGTATCCGACACATAAGGCTGTATTTCAGGCATATGTTTCTTTACCGCCGTAATATACGAAGGGCAACAGGAGGTAGTCATGAATTTCTGTCCTTGGGCCATCTTGTGAACAAACTCTTTAGCCTCATTTTCCGTCGTCATATCTGCCCCTTTAGCCACTTCGATCACGTCATCGAATCCCAGTTCCCGGATAGCCCCCAATATTTGGGCCAAAGGAGCCCGGAACTGCCCTGCAATTGCAGGAGCCACCATGGCCACCACCTTCTTTTCACTTCGGAACGCCCGAAAAACATCCATGATATGCGACTTCTCCATCACGGCTCCGAACGGACAAGAGGCAATGCACCGGCCACAGTAGATACACTTCGAATAATCAATCTGCTCCGTGCCGTCCTCGCGTTTGGAAATGGCTCCCACGGGACACGACTCCTCGCAAGGAACAGGAATATAAACAATAGCGTGATAGGGACAATTCTTCATACACAGGCCGCAATTGACACATTTCGTATGATCGATGTGCGCCTGCCCATTGCTGAATTCGATGGCCTTTTTAGCGCAGTTGGCCATACAGGGCCGGGCCAAACATCCCCGACACATATTGGTCACCACATAATTTACCCGGACACATGCGCTACACACCTCGTCTACCACAGTCAACGGCTCACGCGAAATCTCCGTCCGTTCAAATGCACGACGTACATATTCGCTCAAAGGGGTCAATTCATCAATCTCATCGCGTATGTTGAAGCCCAACAATGCCATCAATTTATAGCGGAGCATCGCCCGATCCTTATAGACACAGCACCGGGAGGTCGGAGCGCCTTTGGGACGCATCTCCAACGGAATCCGATCGATCTTGAGTTCGAGTTCTCCTTCGTTAAAAAGTTTCGCCAGACGAGTCAACAACTCCCTGTGAATCAACACTGCATTGTTTACCGCCATATATTATCCGACTAAATTCAGTTCTTCTCGAATTGCATCTACTATCTTGGTGATATTGGCTTCGGAGATCAACCGATCGCCCACCATTACAAAGGGAGCCTTGGCGGAACTGTCATGATTGCAGCAGTCCAGACAAGGGCTTCCGGACACCTCCACACGATCGATCATCTCCGGGGTAAGATGTTCTTCGAGCAGTTGCAAATCAGCACCTCCCATCAAATAGCAAAGTGTTCCGGTACAAATCTTTACCATTACTTTTTCTTTCATACTTCGGTTTTTATATTAACGACGATCAAAACGAATCAACGTAAAACGAGTTAAATATACTGAACTTTTACCTCTTTCATAAATTTATTTTCAAGAATTTGCGCCAAACCCTTAATTAAATTGCGGCGCAATTCCAATTCAACGGGCAGGTTCGGGTCCTGATGCATCGGGTTGATCCGGGTTCCGACAACAAATTCTATCACGTCATGTTCCAACAGCATCCGAGCCACGATGCCATCCGTTCCCTTTTGCGGGATATCGCTTCCGGAGGCATGTTCCAACAAGCTCTTGACCTTGCTCAATGTTAAGACTCCTTCTGTCACCAAATCAACGCCCTCCATCATAGAGGTCGGCGGCAAACCGGCCGGATCGCGTTTCAATTCCACAGCGACTGGTCTTTTCAACTCCCGGGAGATAATCTGGGCCGTCGTGCCCCCGCAAATCAGTTTCGTACCATGATACTTAGCTACCATATCAGCCAAGACATCGTCTTGTGACTCATTGAACGGCGGCCCAGAGCAGACCAAGATACGTCGAGGTTGCCGGAAATAGACAACCGCGCAGGTCATATCATTCTTCGGGGAAAACAGGTCATTTAACTCCGCCCGAGCGATCACCGTACGACAAAGTTCCCGCGCAGAAACCGTTGGTGAGGCCTCTATTGCTTCCCGGCACAGAGCCAATACACCGGCACGACCCCACCCCTCCGGCAAACGGCGGGTCATACGTCCCGACATGGTCACGCCATCGCTCAACAATACGATACGATCTTCCGGTTGAGCCCCAAAGGTGCTGACATACAACTCCGAGTCGTCTATATGGATACATTTACGAACAGGAACCACTTCATCTTCTCCTCGCAACAAAATATAAGAAGGGTTTCCCGCCTCGGCCAGATGCACCTCTCCATTACGACGAATATTCAGAATGGTAAAAGTAGCATTACGTCCAGGGCGATCGTTGTCTGGCACAAACGTACGGAGAATAGTCTGTGCAGCATGTAACGGCGGTTCTCCGGCAAGCGTATAGTTCAAAGCCATAGAACCAATGACGTGTGCCACTACATTGGCTCGCACACCGCTTCCCGCCCCATCCGAGAGGACAATCACCGTATGTCCGCCGTAACGACGTTGCAAACATACATCGCCCGAAACGGTCTGTCCTTTTTCACTGAGCGAACGACTGTCCGCTTCAATAAAGAAACGGTCGCTATTCGCCATTATCCAATTTTTCGGTATTAAGAATCGAATTCAAGATAGCTTCGGTTCGGGATGCATTCTCGCCCAACAGATAGGCAATCTTCTGCACGGTCTCCAGATTCTCGCGCACCACCTTGCGAGTCCGGGCCACCACCTCCTCATTGCGCACCTGGGAGAACAACATATTCCGGCAAATTACCAACACATTCCTATATTTCAATAATGAATGGACAGAAACCGTAATGATACGGTCCTTAATCTGCACATCCCGAACCAGCGAATCGTCTCCATTCTCCAACACAGAAGAGATCATTGAGGAGAAGGGAAAAACATCCACGACATTCAATCCTCGGAATCGCGGATTGGCATCATAGACCGACACAGCATCGGCCCCAAGCATGGTAGCCAGCATCCGATTCGCTGCCACAATCTGCATATTGTTGTCCACCACAGCGACACCTGCCGCCAGACGGTCGATGAGTCCTATAAATCCCACACGTAACCGAGAACGGACATAATGAATACACATCTCTCGCGGCACCTCCCGACGGCTCAATGCCTTGGCAAAACGCCGACAAGTTCCATAACCGCATGCATTGCAATCCAACTGCTGCAATTGCATGGGCAATCCCAAGTCATCAAGCGCCGCCAATGTTTCGCTCTCGGAGACAAATTGAGTCACAGGAGCCATTTCACCAAAGCCCCGCGTCACATCGATATAAGGCAACGTATAAGGCTCACTGATTTTAGCACGTTCATCGCTTAAACGCTTCAAAGCAAGGCGATGCCCCACGGCAGCATTCGGATCGCACGTCGCTCCGACAGAACCGATACATCCACCGGGACATGTCATCAAATCGAGCATCACAGGCCCCTCCAAACGAGCCGGAACGGCATCCAAGGTATCACACACCCCCTTCAAGGAGGAGGCAGAGATCGTCAACATTTTTTCTGAAGCCGTGACAATTCCCGATAAAGGATACATAAATCCTCCACGGGCCGTATAAGGCTCAAACTGATAGCTGTCATGGCCGGAAATGTGATCGAAATCTATCCCCTCGTCACTCATCCAACGCTTCAATTCCTTAAAAGTCAACACAATATCGACCAATCCCTCCTCCTCGGCAATTTCGTTTTTAGCTGCCACACAAGAGGAAATATGGATAATCCGAGCCTCCCGGCCCCACCAACTGCGAATCATTCGGGCATGGGCCATCATCGGCGAAACCACTGGCAGCAAGCCTTCCAAAAGTCTCGGTTTATATTTCCGAATATAATCCACCACCACCGGACAACGGGACGAAATAGAGAGACCAGGACGTTCGGCAGCCATTTCCATCTCTTTGCGCATGGAGGCCTCTGCCCCCAACGCACTCTCCGACACATGAGTAAAGCCAAGCAACTTGAGTGCCTCAACAAAGCGACAGGTATCTATCCCCTCGAACTCCACCGTCCACTGGGGCGAAACCGATGCGACCTTGATCGTGTGAGTTTTAATAAATTTCCGAGCAAGATAGACATCATCCCGCAACCGGACGGCATCCTGTTTACAAACCTGAAGACACTCTCCGCACACCACGCATAACCCGGCATCAATAGCAGCCCCCTCCGCCGTAAGCGAAATGGCCTTCAACGGGCATTCCCGGATACATCGGCAACAATCTGCGCAATCATTGCGTTCTATATATAAGCTGTCGAGTTCGCTCATGGAAGTTTTTTAGTACATTTGCAAAGATAGGGATAAATATTCATACGATGAAACGAATCGCGTCGCTTACTCTTTTGCTGCTGTTGTCGGTTAGCGCATTGTTTGCCCAATCGTATGGAAAGGGATATTTCAACTCCCGGCATGAAGTACATGGACGGGACACGCTTGCCGTCATTGACTTGTGGCCGGTGTATGTTTTCAAGCGGCCGGCCGACATGCGTCGTTATGCAAAACTCATTCAAAACGTCAAGGCGGTCTATCCCATAGCCAAGGAGGCACGGGCCCGGCTCTCCGTCATGGAAGCGACCCTACTCCAGTTAAAAACCGAGAAAGAACAACGCGCCTATGTCAAACGGATGGAACAGGAGCTCAAAACGGAATACACACCGGTTCTGAAACGCATGACCTTTTCTCAGGGAAAAATTCTGATCAAATTAATCGACCGGGAAACCAGTCGCACCTCCTATGAACTGGTGCGGGAACTCCGAGGCGGATTCAGAGCCTTTTTCTGGCAGGGAATTGCGCGAATTTTCGGCGCCAATCTCAAAGATACCTACGACAAAGAAGGAGAAGATAAAGTTATCGAGCAGATCATCCTGATGTACGAAGCCGGATTGATTTGACGTTGACTTCACCCTCTTTTCCGCCTGACACAACAAAAAAAACCGATACTTTTCGTACCGGTTTTTATTTATAGACTTTCAGACAACTTATCTCCTTCGAGCCTGCTGTTGCTGTGCCTTCAGCATCTCCTCATAACGCTGCTGCCATTTTGACTTTTTCTTCGTCTTCTTGGCATTGGCTTTCATGCGAGCATGCAGTTTCTCATCGTTCACGATGTAACGGAACCCAATCGTCTGCCCCAACGTAATGATGTTCGACAACATATAATAGTAGCTCAATCCGCTGGCCGAGTTATTGAACCAACAGAGCAGCATGAGTGGCATCATATAAAGCGACACAAATTTCATCCCTGCCATATTGGGAGCCGTAGACATATTGGTATAGTTGACCCGAGTCACCACATACATCGAAACGGCCATCAGTAGAGCAAACAGACTGACATGATCTCCATAGAACGGAATATTGAACGGCAACTGCAAAATGCTGTCATACGACGAAAGATCGTCCGCCCAAAGGAAATGCTCGCCCCTTAACTCAATCGACGCCGGGAAGAAACGGTACATGGCAATCAATATCGGAAACTGAATGAGCAACGGGATACATCCGCCCATCGGGCTCACCCCGGCTTTTCGATAGAGTTCCATAATCGCCTGCTGTTTCTTCATGGCATCCTCTTTCTTGGGATACTTCTCCGAAATAGCATCCATCTCGGGCTTGAGCAGACGCATCTTGGCCGTGGACAGGTAAGATTTATAGGTTAGCGGCGAGATAATGACCTTAATGATGATCGTCAACAACAGAATAATCAAGCCATAGTTGGCGATATATTTACCCAGGAAATCGAACACGGGAATCACCAACCAACGGTTTACCCAACCGATAATCCAACCGCCCAGCGGAATCAGTTTCTGAGCTTCTATATCATATTTCTTGAGGATGGAATATTTGTTCGGACCGAAATAGAACCGATAATCATACTGAGTCGTCTGTTTGTCGAACGGCACAGCGATCTTGGCATTGAACTTCTTGATATTGGAATCGTTCGGCTGATAAGTATCGTATTTGAGCGATGCATTGAGGAAATTATCGTCCGCAATGAATATCGACGAAAAGAACTGCTGTTTGAACGCAATCCACTGAAGTTTGCTATTGATATCTTCCTCTTTCGAACTTTTGGAGATACCGAGCGATTCAATACCGTCCTCTCCAGGGAATTTATACGAAATGGTAGTGTAATTATTTTCGTTTTCAAACCCTTTTTCATTCTGCGGGCCTACGTTTTCCCACGTAAAGAGCATATCGCTCTGATTGGCCAGCAGATGTTCCATATTCACGAAATTGATCCGATAACCGATCATGTAGTTATCTTTATAGACCGTATAAAGATACTCCACATAAGAGGTCGAGTCCACGTACAGGCGCATCGACAACTCCTCGCCCTCGTCTCCCGACACTACGATATGCTGCGGTTGTTCGGAGCGGAAGTAGTAATCTCCCGTGAATATCTGTGCATCATTAAAATTCTGCTTGATAAAGAAACTGAGATCGAATACCGAAGAGTTATCGGCAAAGAGCAGCAACGGGGTCCCGTCATATTTCTTATAATCCTTCAACTCGACCTGCGATACTTTCCCTCCTTTGTTGGATACCGTAAGTTTAAAAAGGTCATTCTCGATGGTATAGAACTTCTCTTCCCCTTTTGTAGCAGCAAAAAGCGTTGCTCCCAAATGGCTGGCAAGCACCGAATCGGTACGGACAGGAGTCTCGACAAATGCGCTCTGCCGCAATGAATCAGTGGCCACTGCGGTTGGCAACGGTTCCGGTTCTGCAATCAACCGCCCTTCGGCCAACGCAATCGAATCCGCTTTGATCTTTGCTTCTCTGAATTTTTCTGCTTGTTTGCTGTTATACCATGTAAAACCGAAAAGTATAACGGCTATAATAATTAAACCAACGACTGATTTCTTATCCATTTTTTCTTAATTACATTTACTTTTCAGAGTTCTTACACTGTTCCAAAGCAGCTTTTACGAACGCCACAAACAGTGGATGAGGTTTCATTACCGTGCTCTTATATTCGGGATGATATTGCACTCCTACGAACCAGGGATGATTCTCCAATTCGACCACCTCAACAAGATTGGTATCCGGATTAATTCCTACGGGTTTGAGTCCAGCCTTAACGAATTCGTCCAGATAGGTGTTATTGAATTCGTAGCGATGGCGATGACGTTCGGCAATCAGATCCGTTCCGTAAGCCTCATAGGTCTTGGAACCCTTGGCAAGTTGGCAAGGATATGCGCCCAAACGCATCGTACCACCTTTTTCGGTCACGCCTTTCTGTTCCTCCATCAGGTCGATGACGGGATGTGTCGTACTTCCCATCTCGGTAGAGTTGGCATCCGCATAACCGAGCACATCTCGTGCAAACTCAATCACCGCACATTGCATTCCCAGACAAATACCCAGGAAGGGGATCTTATTCTCACGAGCAAATTTCACGGCTGCAATTTTCCCTTCAATGCCTCGATGGCCGAACCCGGGAGCAACGAGAATACCGCACATGCCTTTGAGCGACTCCTTGATCGTCTCGGGGGTCAGTTTCTCAGAATTGACATATTGCAACTTGACTTTCACATGGTTGGCGGCTCCGGCATGAATAAACGACTCCACAATGCTCTTGTACGCATCCGGAAGCTCGGTATATTTGCCGACCAATGCGATAGGAACCGTCTGTTTCGGATTCTTCACCTTATCTACAAACTCTATCCACTTCTTCAGATCGGGTTCCTTGTCGTGCGGAAGATCCAGTTTGTCGAGTGCGACCTCATCCAGATGCTGCTCATGCATCTTGAGCGGCACCTCGTAAATCGTAGGAACGTCTATTGACTCCATGACCGCATTCGCATCCACATTGCAGAACAATGCCACCTTGCGCTTCACCCCATCGGTCAGATGTTTCTCCGTACGCAGCACAAGAATATCGGGTTGAAGACCATTCTCGAGCATCGTCTTCACCGAATGCTGGGTCGGTTTGGTCTTGAGCTCCCCGGACGCAGACAAATAAGGGATCAACGTCAGGTGTACGATCGCCGTATTCTTATATCCGAGTTCATAACGCAACTGACGAACCGCTTCAATATATGGCAAAGATTCGATATCGCCTACCGTACCTCCGATCTCCGTAATGATCACATCATACAACTTCTTATTGCCAAGCAACTTGATCCGGCGCTTGATTTCATCCGTAATATGCGGAATAACCTGCACCGTACGGCCGAGATACTCTCCCTTACGCTCTTTGTTGATCACACTCTGATAAATCTTACCCGTAGTGACGTTATTGGCTTTCGAAGTCTGAATCGAGGTAAATCGTTCATAGTGACCTAAATCGAGGTCGGTCTCAGCACCATCCTCCGTGACATAGCACTCTCCGTGCTCATAGGGATTCAGCGTTCCCGGATCGATGTTGATATACGGATCGAGTTTCTGAATGGTTACCGAATACCCCCGTGCCTGAAGCAATTTAGCTAATGAGGCAGAAATGATCCCCTTTCCCAATGAAGAGGCCACTCCTCCCGTAACGAAAATATACTTGGGTCGATTTACATTACCTACTGACATAACAACTATCTATACTTATTCTTGTTTATCTATCATGTTTATCTTTTCGATAGCAGCAGCCATCTCCTCCTTGGCGCGAGCAATCTTATCCTGTACATCCCGGATCATAGCCTCGGCATTCTTCGATTTGGAGAAGAATCCTATGTTATTCTCCAGCAAAGCAATGTCAGCCTCCAGTTGTTTCACCTTATTGTAAAGTCGGTCGCGTTCGAAACGGATACGACGATCTCCGCTGTTCTTCATATTCTCAATCTTATCCCGGAACCGGTTCAACTGACGATCCCGATCGTTACCGCGCAAGGTCGAGAACAATTTATCCATCACGGCCTTGTATTGTCCTTGAATCGCCTCTTTCTGTTTGATCGGCACAAAACCTATCTCACTCCAGCGTCGTTGGAAATCCTTGATCATATCGAACCCTCCGGACACAATATCACACGCTTCAATCTCTGCAAGCAGTTCGCGTTTTTTCCGCAGATTCTCCTCATGTTCGGCATCCACCGATGCAAAATGTTGCGACTTCCGATCAAAGAAATAGTCGCACGCAGCACGGAATCGTTTCCACACTGCATCGGAGTAACGCCGTGCCACAGGGCCGATCTCCTTCCAACGCTTCTGCAACGCAATCAACTCATCGGTCGTCTTTTTCCACTCCTCGCTCTCTTTCAAAGCCTCGGCCTGTTCGCATATCTCATTTTTAAGCTGGAGGTTATGCTCCATCTCGGTTTTAATCTGCAGATAGAAATTGCGTTTCTGTTCGAAGAACTTATCGCATGCATTGCGGAACCGCTCATACACTTTCGTATTCTCTTTCTTGGGAGCAAATCCAATGGTTTTCCATACTTTCTGGATCTCCAACAATTTCTCGGAGGCCTTATTCCACTCCTTACGAGTCGTCAGCACACTGTTGGCTAACTCCTCCGTCTTCTCACACAATTCACTCTTCAGATCGAAATTGCGTTTCTGCTCCTCTTTCAGCTTCTCGAAATACTCCTGATGCTGTTTATTGATACGCGAACTGGCCTCCCGAAAACGCTCCCAAAGGCTCTCCTTATATTCCGGAGCCACGGGACCCGTTTCGCGCCACTCCTCGTGCAACTTCTGTAATTTATGAAAGGCCACGATCACCGACGGTTCCAGGATTAACCGCTCCGCCTCCTCGCACAAAGCGAGCTTCGCCTCATAGTTCCGTTTCAGATCGAGATCACGAAGTTCCTTATTGATTTTTATGAAGTTATAGAAATTCTCTACATGTAGGTTATAGGTTTCCCAAAGGTCCTTTACCTGGGCCTGCGGTACAGGTCCCGTCTCTTTCCAACGCTGCTGCAAATCACGGAATACCGTAAACGTATGATTCAGCGTCTCGTTGCTATTGATGAGTTCCTTGAGATCCTCTATGATTTTCAGTTTGATGCTCAGATTATCCTCTTTGGTTCGTTCCAGATTTGCAATGAACTCGTCGCGTTTTTTACGATAATCCGCAAACAGTTCCTTCAACCGGAGCTCCGACGGATCCACCGGAGCCATAAAATCTTCTGCCGTACCACCACTCTCGAGGAACGATTTACGCATCTGTTCCACCTCGCTACGATGCAACTTATAAAATGCTACTTTAATGGCCTCTACATCACGACGCAAACTCTGCACCGGTTTGGTTGCCAGCATCTCCGAGAACATATCCAGCAACTCTTCCTTCGTCTTTCCGGTCAGATCAAAGTCACGCTCTTCGGTCATACTTTTTTCTGCCTCGGCCGTCTCTTCTTCATCTGCTACCGCCTCCCCTAAATCATATTCAGGTGCTTCTGCCGCCAGACGAGCCTCCTCGTCCGAGAAATCGACAGCCTCCTTTTCTGGGGTCGCGACATTATCTTCTTTCTCTGCAACAGGTTCACCTGCAGCAGCATTCACTTCATTATCCACAGATTCAGTTTCTTGACTTTCTGGGGGAAGCACAGGTTTCACATCTTCGGCAACGCCGACTTGTTCCTCAGGAACAGTTTGGTCAATCTTTTCAGTAGCCATCGCACATCATTTTTAGGTCCCGCAAACAGGACAGGTAATTTACAAAAATACGGGATTTTTTATATATCCACCAAACAATTATAGGAATAATTTCACATTTCGCCCGTAATTAATATTCAGTTAAAATTAATATCATTATTTTGTAGCGAAAATTTCAGATACCATAAAAACAATTTATGAACTACCGAATTCTGCTGGTAGATGACGAACCCGACATTTTGGAATTCGTCGGCTACAACCTCCGAAAGGAAGGTTACGAGGTATACACCGCAAATAACGGAAAAGAGGCTATCCATAAAGCCCTCGAGGTCTTTCCCCATTTGATTCTATTGGATGTCATGATGCCCGAAATGGACGGCATCGAGACATGCCAGGAAATTCGCAGCCACAAAGAGCTTTCCCACACCTTGATAGCCTTTCTGACAGCTCGCAGTGAAGATTACTCGCAGATAGCAGGCTTCGATGCCGGAGCAGACGACTACATCACCAAGCCGATACGTGTCAAAGTGTTAGTCAGCCGTATTAAAGCCATGCTCAAACGCGTAGAACATCCCCTGTCCGAAACCACGACAGAACAAGAGCATGCCATTCAAATCGACCGGGAACGTTTTCTGGTTATCAAAGAGGGGCAGGAGATTATCATGCCGCGCAAAGAGTTCAACCTGTTGGCCTTGCTCTACTCCAAGCCGCAGAAAGTATTCTCCCGCGAAGAGATTTTTGCCAACGTATGGGGTAACGACGTCGTGGTCGGAGACCGGACGATCGACGTCCATATCCGTAAACTCCGCGAAAAAATCGGAGAAAACCACATCGTCACCATCAAAGGCGTAGGTTATAAGTACGAAGACTGACCACCTTATCGGAATTATTGCTACCTTTGTTCAACTAATCCAAATATCATGATAAAGGAAGCAATACTGGTAGGAATAGGAGGATTTGTCGGAAGCATCTCCCGATATTTGGTCTCTATGGCAATGATCGGATGGTTACCTGGCGCCGTACTCCCGGCTGGGACTTTCACTGTAAATGCCGTAGGCTCATTTCTAATCGGCCTGTTCCTTGCGGTCATAGGCGAAGGGAGTTGGTACTATTTATGTATTACCGGATTTTGCGGAGGTTTCACCACCTTTTCCACCTTCTCGGCGGAATTGGTCGGCATGTTACGTTCAGCACATTACGGCCAAAGCATCCTGTATATCATCGCAAGCATCGTCATCTGCTTGGCCGCCGCCTGGCTCGGGATGTATACAGGAAATCGATTCAACTTAGTCAAATAACTTAAAAACAACCATATGAACTTCATTGAACAGGTCAAGGAAAAGGCCAAACAATTCAACAAGACCATCGTACTGGCAGAAGGAACGGAAGAACGTAATCTGAAAGCTGCCGACATCATTCTCCGCGAGGGCATCGCCAAAATCGTCCTAATCGGCAACCCGGAGGAGATACACCACCTCGCCTCGGAGTATTCGCTGGAACACATCGGAAAGGCACAAATCGTCGACCCGATGAATATTCCCGACGAACAGCGCTATATCGATCTCATGGTATCGCTGCGAGGGCACAAGGGAGTCACTCCTGAAGTTGCGGCCAAACAGCTCCAGGACCCGTTATACCTGGCTGCCGTCATGGTAAAGGCTGGCGATGCCGACGGCGAGGTCTCTGGCGCCGACCATGCCACAGCAGATGTTTTACGTCCCGCGCTGCAATATGTTAAAACAAAACCGGGCATCAGCGTCGTATCCGGAGCTTTCATCATGTTATTGCGCGACACGATGTTCGGCGAACACGGCATGATGGTATTCGCCGACTGCGCCGTAACTCCGAACCCTACCGCCCAGGAATTGGCCCAGATTGCCGTAACCACCGGCCGCACTACGCGTGCCATTGCCGGCTTCGATCCCCGTATTGCCATGCTGAGTTTCTCGACAAAAGGCTCGGCGAAAAACGAGCTCGTCGACAAGGTCGTGGAGGCTACCCGCCTGGCCAAAGAGATGGATCCTGCACTTCAGATCGACGGCGAGCTGCAGGCAGATGCAGCCATCATTCCCGGCATCGGAGCAAAAAAAGCCCCGGGCAGCAAAATCGCCGGCCATGCCAATGTATTGGTATTCCCTTCGCTCGAAGTGGGAAATATCGCCTACAAGCTCGTACAGCGCATGGCACATGCCGAAGCAATCGGTCCGGTACTGCAGGGAATGGCTGCTCCAATCAATGACCTGTCGCGCGGATGTTCCGTAGAGGACATCGTCGGTCTGGTCGCCATTACTGCCTGCCAAGCCTCCGAGGCATAAAAAACATTGCCCCAAAAACAGATATTTAGGAAAACATACATAACACCCGACATAATGATTATACTCGTTTTAAACTGCGGCAGTTCTTCGATCAAATATCAGGTGATCGATATGCGCTCTGCCTGCGAACACGAACTATTGGCCAAAGGACAAATTGAACGAATCGGTTTATCGGACAGTATCCTGACCCACAAAGTCCCCGAAAAGCCGAAGTTTGAAGTGGTCAAATCCATTCCCGATCACACGTCAGGCATCAACCTGATCTTGAGCACAATCACAGACGAACATCACGGCGTAATCGGCAGTCTGGCCGAGCTCAAAGCTGTGGGGCATCGCGTAGCCCACGGTGGAGAATATTTTAAAGACAGTGCTGTGGTGAACCCCACGGTCATCAAGCAAATCGAAAGTTGCTTCGAGTTGGCTCCATTACACAACCCGGCCAACCTGAAAGGAATTCTGTCAATCGAAAACATTTTACCGGGAATTCCACAGGTTGCCGTATTCGACACCTCGTTCCACCAAACCATGCCGGCAAAAAATTTCATGTATGCGTTGCCATACAAATATTACGAAGAAAAAAAGGTGCGTAAATATGGCTTCCATGGCACGAGCCACAAATTCGTCGCTCAACGGGCCTGCGAACTGACCGGATTGAATTTCGAAAGTTCCCGCATCATCACCTGTCACATTGGTAACGGAGCATCGGTCACCGCCATCTGGAACGGGAAATCCTACGACACTTCCATGGGATTCACCCCGGTAGACGGTCTTATCATGGGCACTCGCACAGGCGAAGTTGACCCAGGAGCATTAATTTATATTGCTGAAAAAGAGAAAATAGGGTATCACGACCTGAATCAATTAATCAACAAGGAATCAGGCGTATACGGTATTACCGGCATTTCATCCGACATGCGCGACATCGAGGCTGCCCAAAACAAAGGCGATAAAAAAGCCATTCTGGCACTTGAGATGTACGATGAACGGATCAAGAAATTTGTCGGAGCATATGCAGCCGAGATGGGAGGCGTCGATTTGCTGGTTTTCACAGGCGGTGTCGGCGAAAACGGCCCTGCTCGACGTTACAACGTATGCAAGGACATGGAGTATATGGGATTGATTTTTGACGAGAAGGCCAACGATGGCGTACGAGGCATGGATAAAATTCTATCGGCACCAGAATCTCGTGTGAAAGTTGCCGTAATAATGACCAACGAAGAACTCGTCATCGCATCGGACACATTCCGGTTATTAAAGAAAAAATCGGAATAACAAAAACACCTTCGGCATTCAGGGCAAAGCCGAACATCATAAAGGGATGGCTTAAAAACCATCCCTTTTCTTATTGTCTATCAGGACATAACCTAACAGAAACTTACATTTTGCTTAGTCCCGAATCATCCCTGAGTTAAAATCTTTTTCAGAAAAGCACCCGTGTAGCTTCCAGAGACGCGAGCCACCTGCTCTGGTGTTCCGGTGGCGATGATTTGTCCTCCTGCCGCTCCACCATCCGGTCCAATATCGATCAGATAGTCGGCCATCTTAACCACGTCGAGGTTATGCTCGATCACGATCACCGTATTACCCCGCTCCACCAACTTGTTGATCACATCCAAGAGTTGACGAACATCCTCAAAATGGAGTCCGGTCGTAGGCTCGTCGAGGATATAGAGCGTACTGCCCGTATCGCGCTTTGCCAACTCTGCAGAGAGTTTGATTCGCTGGCTTTCTCCGCCCGAAAGCGTGGTACACGGCTGGCCAAGCGTCAAATAGCCGAGTCCTACATCCTGAATTGCCTTGAGCTTCTGATAAATCGACGGTATATTCTCGAAAAACTCCACGGCTCGATTCACCGTCATATCGAGTACTTCGTTGATATTCTTTCCCTTATACTTCACCTCCAAGGTTTCGCGGTTATAACGCTTCCCACCGCACACCTTGCAACGCACGTATACATCCGGCAGAAAATTCATCTCGATGGTTTGCACACCTGCACCACGGCACTCTTCGCAACGTCCACCCTTCACGTTGAACGAGAACCGCCCAGCCTTGAATCCTCGCACCTGTGCATCAGGCGTCGCCTCGAACAACTTACGGATATCGCCAAAAACATTCGAATAGGTGGCCGGATTGCTGCGCGGCGTACGGCCAATCGGAGACTGATCTACCACCACGAGCTTATCGATGTTCTCGAGTCCCTCAACCGCATCGTAATCCAGAGGCCGATCGTACGAATGATACAATGCCCGACTCAGAATCGGACGAAGCGTATCATTGATAAGCGTCGATTTTCCGCTTCCGCTCACCCCTGTCACACAAATCAACACCCCCAGCGGGAACTCCACCGTCACATTCTTCAGGTTATTTCCCCGTGCTCCCCGGATGATCAGTTTCTTACCGTTGCCTTCACGCCTTTTTGAGGGAATTTCAATACGTCTGCGACCGCACAGGTAATCGGCAGTAATGCTGTCCGACTTTAGAATCTCGTCGATTGTTCCTGCTGAAACAATATATCCCCCCTTCATTCCGGCCCGGGGCCCGGCATCCACGATATAATCCGCACTACGAATCATTTCCTCATCATGTTCCACAACAATCACCGAATTACCGGCATCCCGGAGTTCCTGAAGCGAGCGAATCAACTTCTGGTTATCGCGCTGATGCAACCCGATACTCGGTTCATCAAGGATATACAGCACATTCACCAGTTTTGAACCGATCTGGGTGGCCAGTCGGATACGTTGACTCTCCCCGCCGGAGAGCGTACGTGTAGCTCGACTCAGAGATAGATAGCCCAATCCCACGTCGATCAGGAAACGCAACCGTTCCCGAATCTCCTTCAGGATTTCCCGGGCAATCTGCGCCTCTTTGGGGCTCATGCGGCTCTCAAGATCGGCCACCCAATGAGCAAACTCCTCGATGCTCATGGCAGAGACCTCCGCAATATTCTTTCCGTCGATACGAAACTGGAGCGACTCACTGCGCAGACGACTCCCACCGCAATGGCTGCATACACGGCGCATCATGAACTGCTCTTTCCACTTATCCCCTTTCCCGCTGGCCGAATCCTCCTCCTGACGTTCGATGTAGTCCGCAACGCCATTCCATGTAATCATATGATTGCCTCCCGTATAGGAAAATTCACGCGTATCGACCATCACAGGCTCGGAGTCTCCGTACAGAATGGCATTCATCGCCTCCTCGGAGAGGGTCTCCACAGGATCCTCGATCGTGAAATCATACCGACGGCCCAAGGCTTCCATCTGTGCAAAAAGCAGATTATTCCGATACTTACCCAACGGTTCGATAGCCCCCTCTTTCAAACTTTTCTGAGGAGAAGAAATAATTTTCTTAAGGTCGAATACCGCCTCCTCGCCCAAACCGCCACAATGCGGACAGGCCCCTTGCGGAGAGTTGAACGAAAAGGTATGCGGAGCGGGATCATTGAATGCAATGCCACTGGTCGGACACATCAAATGCCGGGAATAGAAACGCGATGTCTGAGTATCATAATCATATAGCGACATCGTACCTTTCCCCTGCCGCATTGTTTCTTGCAGGCTCTTGCATAAGCGATCACGGGAATCCTCGCTTACGATCAAGCGATCCACCACCAGGTCGACCGTATGTATCTTATATCGGTCGAGCTTCATACCGCCTGTCAGTTCCCGGATCTCTCCATCGATACGGGCATAAAGGTATCCCTTGCGAATAAAAGAGTCGAACAGTTCACGGTAATGCCCCTTTCGACCCCGCACGACAGGAGCCAACAAGGCCACCTTACGCCCCGGAAATCCTTTCAGGATCAGGTCGACAATCTGTTGATCGGTATAATGCACCATCTCCTCGCCCGTCACCGGCGAATAGGCTCGCGACGCACGTGCATAGAGCAATCGCAGAAAATCGTTAATTTCGGTCACCGTACCCACCGTGGAACGTGGATTCTTATTGGTCGTTTTCTGTTCAATGGCCACCACAGGGCTCAACCCCGTAATCTTATCCACATCGGGGCGCTCCATCGCTCCGACAAATTGACGGGCATAGGTCGAGAGTGTCTCCATATATCGTCGCTGCCCCTCCGCATAAATCGTATCGAATGCCAGTGACGACTTTCCCGAGCCGGAAAGTCCGGTAATCACCACCAACTCATTGCGGGGTATCTCCAGATCGACATTCTTAAGATTGTGAACCCTCGCTCCCAATATCTTGATACTATCCTCTTTCACAGCCTTATTTCCTAAAATCTGCATTCGGAATCTTCACGGCATAAGTTTTTCCTGCACTATTACTATATTCATAATCGCGAATCCAATGGTTTAGTTCTCGCAACATCTTATAACTCGTGCCATTAGCCTGTGCAAATTGAGACCAATCTATAGGGACATCACTAACCTCTACCACTCGATAATCGGTCAATGGCTTATAATAATCGGCATTACTAAGCATATATCCATAATTATAGGGAGCCTCCGTAATCATTTTTAAAGACAAAATACGGAATATATAGCGCATAGTCTCCGTAGGAAGATAAACATCATAATAATCGGCTACACCCTGTTGTTTAAGTCGGCGTGAAAGCCCTGCATCCCCCAAATTGTAGGCAGCCGCTGCCAAGGTCCAGGAGCCGAATCGTTCGTACGATTCACGCAAATAACGGCATGCCGCCTCCGTTGCTTTTTCAATATGATACCTTTCATCAATATCCGCCCCCACTTCCAAACCATATTTACGTCCCGTGGCCGGCATCAACTGCCACAAGCCGGCCGCTCCGGCGACAGAGACCACATTGGGATCAAGACCGCTCTCTGCCATACATAGATATTTAAAATCGGAAGGGATTCCATATTTTTCCATGATAGGCTCTATGATGGCAAAATATCGCTGAGTATTCAAAAGAGTCAGCATCGTTCGAGAATGCAGATAACATGTCGCAAGCAATTCTCGGCGAAGACTTTCACGTGTATCGTAATTATCAAGCGGAACAGATTCTCCTGCGAATTCAAGCGTTTGTGGAATCGGCGGGATATATACCTTGGCAAAATGGTTCTGAGCAACAGTCGATATATATGCGCCCAACATACAAATCAACAAAACAATATGCTTCATCTTTCCTGATTTTCAAAATAACAATATCAAGTCTCATCGCTTCATCATGCAAAGATAATGCATAAAACCAAGATAGAATAATGAAAAAGGTCGAAACTTGTCCCCCAGAATACAGTTCCCACGGGACAAGTTCGACCTGTCTATGTTCTAATAATGACCTGACTATTACGGATAGCTGTCTCCGGGTATCAGACCATCATCTGCCGGTCGATATACAGCTCTGATACGAAGATATTCCGTTCTCAATGCTTTTCCGTACCGACTACCGGGCCCCGCACCAGGATCATAATATTCCTCTGCGCCACTTTTTTTGTGGGCAATCTTACCAGTTTCGTCAATATAGGCCATGGTAGCCCGGGCATACTCCGAAGCCTCATAAGTAACGCCGGCCCAATCTTTCCGTGCAGCAGCCGCGGAGGACCAGTAGAAATCCTCCTGAAATTCCTTGTAAACGGGATAATATGTGGTTAGTGTATTCTCCAACTCACGAATGGCTGGAAGATACCAACAAGTATTCGTCTCGGAAATCATACCTGAAGCGTCGGTTTTATTTTTGCGATAGCAATATTCTGCGGCTGTCTGGGGAATTTCGTCGAGAATCATCGCCTTTGCCGGACCATTGGGCTGATTCCAACTTTTATTAAAGACCCCTGTAGCCATAAGAATCGCTATGGTACCTTTTTTCCCTTGAAAATAATTTTCAATAGCATCATTTCTGGGCAGATATCCCAGCAACAGACCTGTATTAATTTCGCCCATATTGGCCGGGCCCCATGGCAGACCGTCGTACACTTGTTCTGAATCCCATTGCGAAAGAGGATCGAAATAATCCCGATACTCTTCGCAAGCCTCCACATAGATCGTGTATTGATAAATACCTCGATCCTCCACTCGGACCGGCATCAATCCATGCTGGACTAGTGTAACGGTGCGTTTATCTTTTATCACTCCATTTTCCTTATATTCTAGAATCAGATCGGCCTGACGACTATTCAGGCTGATATTCTCATCCACATAAATATAGATGCGGTCACGATTTTTCAAAGTCGCAGTCGTACTATTTCCCAACTGACCAGGATCGCTGACAAGGTTTTGCGTAAAAAATCTCCGTTTACCGGTTCCTGGGGCAAATTCCACTCCCGGATGACTGAGTTGATTATCGGCAGCCACACCGCTACGCATCACCTCTTCCGACACTCGTTCAATACGGAACCAGTCATTAGTCTCGGGATTATCAATGCTTACAGCAATTTCACTATTCGATGCATCATCGAACAGATAAATATCCATGGGAACAATATTGAAATGAGCATCCAAATCTTTATGACGTAGAATCGAAACATAGTAAGGAGTGGTATGCTCGACATTGATACGGGCATCGAATGTCACCACATCCGAAGGAGTGTTTCCAGCTGCCGTAATGCCAGAAATAGTGACATTGTTGCGATATTGATGATTTCGCCTGACATTGAAGTCTTTTTCCGGATCACTCCCTAAAAAAACCGTACACGTAGCCTGATAATCTATATCATCCACATCGGTAAAGATTCCGCGGAATACTACGTACGTGGCTGGAATCGTATCATTATCGGCCCCGATGGCCAACAGGGGTTTATAACGCTGGTAATGATCCGGATCCAAGCCTGCCGGATAAGGATAGTCTGCGGGATATTCGGCATATCCCGGTTTACGAAGATTCTCATACACATAGAACGACAGAGTTGCCTCACCCTGTTGGTTATACAACGTATTCGCCGAAGGCTCCAAGTATTGGACAATGAAGGTCGTTGCATCGACTTGTCCATCGTTATTCATATCAAGATTACTTTCAGAATCCCCCGCCGGGGCAAGAAATGGAACGGCCGTTGCCATATTTCTCACTTCACATTCGGTCAAAACCAGTGATGGCAAAGAGCCTATCGCTCCGTTTGAAGCATCAATTTGAAAAGAAAAATCAATACGGGCCATCAACGCCTTTAATTCGATTATGGTTGAACCGTTAGCCTGAGTTAAATTCACCCCAGTCGCCGAACCGACCATCGGCATACCGGCAGCAGGCAAAGTCGAAAAAGTTTCGCGTTTGGTAGGACGATAATAGAAGGTCTCGAAATCTGTCTTATTTCGAATTTTCTCGGGATATCCATCTGCAGTAATAGAGCCGAATGTTCCCGGTTCGACATTTGCCACCACATATACCGTAGCACTGGAGGCTTCTGCTGGATCGGCAAAAGCATCCTTATCGATATGAAGCATAGAAGAAGCGATATACTGATAACCTTGATAGAGATGATAATCATCTTTGGTAGCAAGGTAGTTCCCATCCGACCCGAACAAAAATACATGTATCGTACGTATCTCGCACTCCGCGTCGGTTTTCGGGTCGGATACCCGGGTAATCACACGCTCGGGCGACATACTCTCCGCAACGGCCTTAAGCATAAATCCTTCATGACGGTTTGCCGAAACGTCAGGGGTCACATCTTTTGTACATCCCCCCAACAGGATGGACATTCCCATAAGCAACAGGCACCAATAACTTCTTTTCCCTTCCATTTTATTCGAATTTTATTCCGCTGTCGCCCCCATCTTCCCATACCTGATTATTATCGACTACAAAATTCAGGACGAGAGCATCTCCAATGAAGTTCATCTCGAGCGTATAAATTGTTCCTCCCTGCGGCAAATATCCGAAAGGAAGTGCAATTGTCTTATCCGTCACACGCTTTCCCATGAAAGAATAATCCAAATGGATATAAACATCATTTCCCAGATAGTTCGGAGCAGCACTCAGATTGGAAATCAACATCAAGGTTTTATTTCCCACTTTTTGAGAGGATTTGTCATGTTCCACCATAATATCATCCGAATCGTCATTACCATCCAAGAAAGTGAATGTGCCGGCATAAGTATCCGGAGTATACTCTAACCCCTCATTCATATGGATTTGAATCGAACGATAAAAGTTCCCCGACACACGCAGTCCATGAATAGTCAGGTCGTTTGTCTCATTGTAATTGTTTATGGTAAAGTTGATGCCTGTAAACAAATGATTGAACAGCAATTTGACTGGTCCATCTTTACGAGCGACATCTATGGCCGCAGCCACCATAGCATCGGGAATGTCATCCATTGTGCGAAGTGTAGAGATATCGCCCCCAGAGAAAGGCATAGTGAAAGTCAACGAAGGAAATCCGATACCGGTCTGTGTTGCAGGTTCTACCGTATAATACATATCGCCATAAGGATAATAAGCCAAAAAAGTATAAAGATAATCCGATTGTTCATACCAGCGTTTCTGCTCTCCGGTATAGTAACAAACCGCACCGTTATACTTCACTTCCGTCTTATAAAACAAATGAGGAGAAGATAAAACAGCTTTCGACTCCCAGGGAGTAGCCCCTGTAGCAGGATTGAGTACATTGGAACCATCGTAATTGGCCAAGCAATAACCCAGTACACCAAAAGAACCTCCCGAAGGGAAGATATCGACAGGCCCTGACGCACGCGTAAAATGGCTCACATTCAAAGCAATGGCAGGCGAGTCAAAGCGAATCTCCTCACTGGATACGATTGCCGATGCCACAGGCTCCTCCTTGTTGCAGGCATTCAAAAACACCAGCATGGTCGAAAACAGATATAAAACTCTCGAACTCATAACAGGCATGAATTATTCTATGGTGACAATACCTCCCGAGGCCGATCTCCACGGCACGACCTGCGGAGTATCAAAGAGGATATAATCATTTCCTATGGTAAACGAATAGCGATATCCCGTTGCAGGTTTCCATTCGGTTACTCCCGCATCGGTCAGACGAATACTCTTCGAGAAACGATTTTGCGTATAATTAGCATCGCCATATTCATACTCAATCTCCAATATGACCGCATTGCTCAATGTCTGAGGAATAGGCAGCAATTCACCGAAGAGAGACTCTCCTGCCGTTGTCAGATTTTTTTCGCTGGAGGAGCAGAAAGGCGCATCGGACGTAGTCGCATCCCCCACGGTCCAAGTCCCGTATCCTCCTCCATTCACCGTACAACTTCCCGTAGCAGGGATCCCATAAAAGGTCGCGGATACAATACGAGCTGAGCCTCCTGCAGCCTCGAGGAGCGGATCGATACGTCCGACAATCTCCACCTTCGAAAGCATATGACGGAAAGTAAACACCACAGGCGAGGGATTACCACCATACACGATGCCGGTCTGTTCAGCAGCCATCAGATCCAGAGCATTACGAGCATCAAAATCCCTGACGACAATCTGAGGAGTCATACCCGCTCCGCTATTCTGCAATTCGACATTCGGAGTATCGTACGGATACAAGGCGTAAAAGTCGTAAGTCGCGCCAGTTTTCCAATAACGGAGATTATCGTAGCTCCAAATATTAGCCGCACAACGGACCTCTTCCTGCGAAAGAATCATCCGAATACTTCCGTCGCTACTTTCACGCGCCCAAACAGCGAAAGAGTCACCCTCCCCCAACGCAGTCACTGCCGATCGGCTCAACAGAGGAGCAAAGCCGATTGGTTCAGACTCTGCCATCCGTACATGCTCCGGTTGAGAACATCCAGCAAGAAGTAAGACGATTGCTATATTCATGCCGATCGTCTTCAAGATTTTCCCTTTCTCCATCATATTGCGCATATAAGGTTTAATTTTATAAAATAAGAAGATTCACCACTTTTAAGACGATTAAGAGGCAAACCTCCTTCATGCTGATTCGTTACGGGTCGATACGCCTTTCCGATCGCCTCTCTTTCAAGCCTCCAATCAGTTTGTCGGCAGAACTACCTCATCACTTCCATCGAAAGTGGCATCAGTAATCGGAGTCACGCTCGGAGTTCCGAATTCAATGGGGAACAGGTTGACATTCTCGCCCATAATCGTTACATTATAGTTGTAACGGTTCCCTGCAATCCAGGTATATCCGGGCAACGTCGTCGCAACATTGACACCTGCATCTCGACTACCTACAATATAATTATCTGCATTATCCTGCACACGGACATCAAACGAAACTGCCACTTTCGTACCTACACCTGCATCCTGTCCGACAATGGTTTGAGGAATCACCGCAAAATCGACACTCGATGCCGAAGTGTTTCCACTGGCCTGATTAACAGCTTCACTGACTGCCATATCCGAAAAAGCTGCATCCGCACTTACCGTATTGGACCCCATAGTCCAAGTCTGCGTGCTGCCTGTATAATTGCCTTGCGAAATCATTCCGGAGACTTTCAAATTATCAACTGTCACGGTAATATCATTACCGAAACCGCTATTGAAAGTAAACTTGATCATGGATAACAGATGCCCGAATTGGAATTGAATCTTATCCGGATTCGTAAGAATGGGATTCTTGGTTGTTTCCGTTGCAGTAGCATAAATCAGGTCATTCTGATTGAGCGGATCCGAAGTATAACCCATGAAATTCAATGCGCCATTATCAAAATCCGTTTCGATCGTTCCATTGCCATTCACTGCACTAGGGGCATAAGCGGCAAATTTGTAATTCTGTCCAGGCACCCAATAACGTGTAGTCGTATAAGTCCAATCATCTGAACCGGCCGTACCCGTCACGGATACGCCATTGAATACGTGAGTCATATCGTTATAACCGCCGTAGACAATGAACTCATTGATATTGGCCTGTTCTATAATACCGACCGCTTTCGACTCGACCGGATGGCCAATATAGGCGTTTGTGAAGCCGATAGTGCCTCCCTGAGTCTGGCTGACGGTTTCTGTTTTGCTACAACTTGCCAATACCGCTACGGCTACGACAAGTAAAATGGAATTGTTTTTCATCTTTTACTATGGATTAATTAAGTTAATGGAAATCTATTTATGTAGGAAAATCCTCAATCTAGAGGCAATTCTATATCCTCATATTTGCCCCAGTCTTCTACTTTTACCTCGAAGCCTGCATTCCCCCCTGCTTCATCCTTCGTTACCGTAAGACCAGTAACCGTAATAACGCCCCCTCGCGGCTGAGAAGCCAACTGATCGGTCACATCGAACTCAAAAGTCTTCAATTTTCCATTCTGGAGCATAACCTCCAAATTAAGAAGATTTTGTTGAAGGCTTTGACGCACGTAATGATCTCCAGGGAAATTAGGCACACCGAAAGAGGTAAGTTGTGTCTCCGCCCCATAATCCTTCAGATCACAATCGAAAAGAATGGTTGCAACACCCTCGTCCGTATGCCCATCCTGCAGATAAACCGAACGAGCCATACCGGAAACTGCTCCACGTGCCAACGTAACATATTCCAAACCATCAGCAAATTCATAACGAATCAGGTAAGTATAGACTAAAGGTCGCAATGTCACCGAGAGAGAGTCCGGTTCAGCAACAGGAACGGCCGTATAACCGTCGATCCATGCACCATATAACATGTCGGGAGCATTGACCGTCATCTCATCCGCATGACTCTCCGTATAGGTCGAACGGGTTCTTACGCGCGTCGTAGCCGAAGCTGCAGTGGATACATCCAAATCACCGAAAACAATATAACGCGTATCATTGTTATAAAGCAAAATCGACTTCTCTCCGGCTGTCATCGAGAGTTCTCCGCCCTCGGCCGGAAGATGACGCTCCGAGCGTGATCCGTCTTCATGATAGACAAACGAAGCGATACCTGTGGCTACATCCGGACGAAGCGAATCGTAATGTATGCCATGTTCTGCCGGCCAATTGTCTTTCCAGCCCATTCCATAATCACGTTCCCACTCCTGTTCCCAATCGGTTTGCAGCCGAAGACGTGGAGACAGACCATGTTGATCGTGATTATAACAGAGGTCCTTGCGGCAACTACCGAACCATAGTACGCCCAGCGGCAACAGCCATATGACACATACTCTTTTCATCGCGCACCTCCCTGTTTTTGATCCCAAAGTCGCCACACAAGAGCGAATTTCACTTTTACCGGACCAATCCAATTCGTCCGGCTGGTCTGCTGATAAACATAATGTCCATCGATGGGCAGATACTCTTCATAAGTCGTGTGAAGGAACCCGACCCCAAGCCCTGTCTCCAACGACAAAACCCGACCGATGGGAAACATATAACCATAGCTGATGCCTGTCGTAAAAAACTCGCCTTTGTAACCACGGGCTCCGTTCTCCAAATCATACCAGCTCCCTCCCGCGAAAAGCCCTACATAATGACCATGCCAAGGTTTTTTCGTCCGGAACCAGTATCGCCCCTCCGGAAGGATGGTGGCAATCTGATAATATTTATGTTTACGGTCTCTCTTCCACCAGGCCACACTGCCCTCAACGGCGACCGACCAACGGTCGTCAATACGATATTCCACCTCCAGAGAAGGCATCAGTATCGCATCGTAAAGCAGATTGGTCTTCAGCGCCATACGATGTATTGAAGTATAATCCGACAAATCACTCTTTGGTTCCGTACTCGAAACAGACGTTCTATCAGGAACATCGGCTGCCACGTCGACCAATTCCAGTTCCGATTCCGCACCTGTATCTGATTGCAAATCTGATTCCAATTCGGACGGTAATTCCTCCTCTGATAACGATACTGACAAAGAATCAGGCTCCTGCATCACAGTTGGTTCCGGCTTTGCCTTCTCCTCTTCGGCGACATCATAATATAGGGTAAGCGTGGCATTGCGTAAATCGGGGAAGAACTTCTCTGCCATATAATTATACGGAACACCACTTCGGAGATCCATCAATCGTTTTCTACGACCGTCGACAATTCGATTCTGAGCGTCATAAATCCATTCGGGCGTATTGTTCAAAATATCCAGAACCTCTTCACGAGCAGGGCAAGCAGCATCCTTCTCTACCAACACTGCCAGCCCATCCCAGTCGATTCCATTCGCCACAACAATAATCGATGAATCAGACAGTTGAATCTGTTTACGGAGATATTGTTGAACAGCCACGACACGTTTCCGGGTCAAGCGCATATTGGCCGAGGCAGTCCCATCTGGAGAAGCGTTTCCTTTCAATTGCAACTTAATAAAATGGCGGGATGTGTCTATTTTACATTCGTTCAGCATCGTAATCACTGCCTCAAGTGAACTGCGATTTTCACGCATCGAGGGCTCGACCACGGCATAACCACGTCGGAAATAAATATATAAAGAATCGGGCTGCGGTACGGCATATAAAGGAAGCACACCGATCAATCCAATCACACATATCCATATTTTATATATCACTCCCATTCAAATAATCGCCATAAATTTCAAAATAGACATAATAATTTGACTATAAGCAATATAAATCACACAAAACGATTAAACGTTGGTTAATTCGTTGGTTTACATCAACAAATATATAAAATTTTTTATATATCCAAGAAAAAAGAATGAATTTATTATCAGGCATGATTTATGGATATAACATAAAGATTCTTTTGGCTTTATAACAAGTTTTAAACATATAGTCTAAATTAACCAACAATTAAAACCCAAAGCCGCGAAATAGTACGGCTTTGGGCGTTCTTATACATCAAAAAACATCTGTTCGTAATTATAATGAGTAATGTTTGGAATGTTGAATCCGTCGAATCTCTTTCTGTTCTACTGCCTGTCGGACAGAAGGATATGCACGTCGAAACTTATCAAATGTATCACGAGAAAGGTGAAAACGTCTGCAAATCTCATTAACGGAGCGATCTTGATTCAACATTTGTAGGATGGTCTGTCTGTTTTCCACCAAAATATTGTATTTAGTATAGCTACCTTTCTTACGCCCCAACACTACTCCTTCCGCTTTCCGCAAGGCCAAGGCCTCTTTGGTCCGCATCGATATTAAATTACGCTCAATCTCGGCAACAAGCCCGAAGGCAAAACATAACACCTTGCTATTTATCGAATTATCAAACGAATAACCCTCTTTAGTTGTATAAAGACGAATCTCTTTTTTTAGACATTTACCCATAATCGCCATCACATCGGTGAGTGTCCGACTCAGACGCGAAACCTCCGTCACAATCAGCGTATCCCCCGGTTTCATCCGGCGCAACAAGGCTCCCAACTTACGCTCCCGCTCATTCTTACGGCCGCTCACCACCTCCGTCACCCAATTGTCGACTATCCAGTCTCTGCTTTCCGCAAATCGTCTGATTTCATCTTGTTGATTGGCTGGATTTTGTTTCCAGGTACTTACCCTTAAATAACCTATGATCATTTGTATGAATTTTTGTTCGGGCAATATCGCCCATGCGTAAAGGTAAGAATAGGAAGTGCAGATATTAAGAAAAGGCTATTTTCAGATTTATCACGGAATAATTTAAATAAAATAGAGAAATAGTCGTCAGATTTGAGTAGCTTTGCCGGAAAATCGTCCAAACCCCGCAATGATAGAGGCAGGAACATATCACAACCTAAAAGTCAACCGCATCTCCGACTTCGGACTCTACCTGGCCAATGAGGAGGGAGATGAAGTTCTCCTCCCGAACCGCTATGTATCACTCAACGACAAAGTCGGAGATTCGCTGGAGGTTTTTGTCTACCACGATTCGGAGGATCGGCTTGTAGCGACGACCGAGAAACCTCTGGCTACGGTAGGAGAAGCCGCCTTCCTCGAAGTGGTGGACAAGACCGTACACGGGGCTTTCCTCAACTGGGGATTGACGGCCAAGGACCTCTTTCTGCCCAACCGCAACATGGTCGGTCATGTAACCCCCGGACGAAAATATGTCGTTTATCTCTATCGCGACAACATCACGGGAAGAGCCGTTGCTACCATGTCGTTCAAAGGACATATCGCCAACGAGAACCTAACGGTCAAACGCGGCGATCGCGTAAATATCCTGGTGGCACAAGAGGTACCTTCGGGCTACCGGGCGATCATCGACAACCGCCACTGGGGGATGCTCTATCGCGACCAGTTGTTCGGAGAGATTCATATCGGAGACCGCGGCCCGGCTTACATTCGGAAAGTCACGGCCGACAACCGCATAGACCTCAGCCTGCAACAGGAAGGATACGATGAGGTAAAAACCTCAGCAGAACGGCTACTAGAACTCATCCGACGCAATAACGGATTCCTGGCCTTGAATGACGACAGTACACCGGAACAAATTCGGAACACGGTTCACATGAGCAAGAAAGTATTCAAACGCTCGGCGGGGTATCTGATGAAACGCGGCGACATAAAGATGGATGAAACAGGTATTAAACTCACGAAATAAATGACGAAAAAGATCCAAAGCGCAGAACGTGTATCGCAACAGGACGCATCGGACAACTATGTCTTCCAACGCTCCCAGCTGGCCTATTACAAAGCGGCCGAGATGGTTTCGGGCGATGTACTTGAGATCGGAACGGGAAGCGGATACGGGGTATCGATCATCTCGCCTCACGTACGGAGTTTCATCACGATTGATAAATACGAGGCAGGCATCGACCTGACCCCTTATCATAACGTGGAGTTTCATAAAATGACTGTACCGCCGTTGAAAGGCATCTCGTCGAACAGTTTCGATTATGTCATCATGTTCCAGGTCATCGAACATATTCGCAACGATTTCGCCATGCTGCAAGAGATCTGTCGAGTCCTTCGGCCGGGAGGAAAACTGATCATCTCCACGCCCAACCGGAAGATGTCGCTCACGCGCAATCCCTGGCACGTACGCGAATATACCGTCGATGCCTTCAAGAACCTATTAGGCAGTTTCTTCCGACAGGTCGACGCACAGGGGGTATATGGCAAGGAGAATGTCATGGCCTATTACGAAAAGAATAAAAAATCGGTAGAAGCTCTCACCCGATTCGACATTCTTCACATGCAATATTGGCTGCCACGATGGATACTCCAGATTCCATACGACATACTCAACCGAATCAATCGTCGCCGTTTATTAATCTCGAACCGTCGTCTGACCTCCGAAATCCGAATGGATGACTATTATCTCGCGCCAGCCGATGACCATTGTTTCGATCTCTATTATATAGCGGAAAAATAGTATCTATACATCAGGTTTAACAAATCAGTCAAGTCACAAGACTCTTGCCAATATAAAAAGAGCCGGAACGTTGTTCCGGCTCTTTCGGTTCATTCGGTTATAGTTCAAGTTACCAGAGGTTACAAATTCAATCGGGACGCAGCAGCAGCCAACCGTTCCAAAGACTCACGGATCACAGATCGCGGTGCAGCCACATTCATTCGCATATGGCATTTTCCCTCCTCTCCGAACAGACGGCCTTCATTGAAACCCAAATGCGCCTCATTCACCAAAAAGCGCATCAGTTCCTCGCAAGTCATTCCCCATGAAGAAAAGTCCAGCCACATCAGGTAGGTTCCTTCGCTCTTATAGGATTTCACGGAAGGCAACTTCTCATCCAGAAAACGCACCACATAATCCATATTTTCGCCCACGTAGTCCAGCATCTGCTCCAACCACTCATCCCCATAACGATAAGCCGTTTCGAGTGCTACCTTTCCAAAGATATTCCCCTGATCCACGTGCAACTTATCCATTTCAGCGCGGAATCGCTCACGCACCTCTTTCCCCGGAACAATCGCCACAGAGGTGGAAAGACCGGCTATATTGAACGTTTTGCTGGGTGCAATCAGCGTGATGGTTCGCTCGGCCAATTCCGGAGACAGAGAAGCGATGTGAAGGTGATGGTATGGTTTTTGAATCAGGTCGGAATGAATTTCATCGGACAGAATACAGACATCATGCCGGATACACAACTCACCGATCCGCATCAGCTCTTCCCGGGTAAAGACACGCCCGGTCGGATTGTGAGGATTGCAAAAAAGCAAAATCTTCGCCCCCTCCAATTTACGGTCGAGGTCCTCGAAATCAACCACAAAATGGCCTCTCTCATCCATCCGGAGGGGATTGTTCACGAGCGTACGTCCGTTATTGAGAATCATTCGGGCAAAAGGAGGATATACCGGAGGCTGAATCACCACTTTATCTCCCGGCGCCGACAACGCCCGAATTCCGAACGAGAATCCAGCCACCACTCCCGGAGTAAAATCGAGCCACTCGGGCTGGATCGTCCAATGATTCCGACGCGCCACCCACTCCACGATAGCCTGTTGATATCCTTCATCCCGAAAACCGTAACCATACACCGGATGTTCGGCACGACGCATCACAGCCTCCCGAATAAAAGCCGGTACCTCGAAATCCATGTCTGCAATCCAAAGCGGAATCACATCTTCCCGGCCGAAAATCTCTTTACGCCGGTCGTATTTCTCACAACAAGTACCCTCTCGCGAGATTATTTTGTCAAAATCATACCTCATCACAAACTTTTTATTACAAATTGTTATCGGAATGATGTGCAAATATATAGAAAATAACCGTACCTTTGAACAGTTTTTAACAAACAGAAGCAATGAAAAATTATAATCCCCGGCACAAATCGTACGACCGGGAAGACCCGAAAAGGGAATCGGACGGTTTCAATCGTGAAGATTCAAACCGCAACACACACACAGACACCGGATACCTGCAATTCGCCAAGGACAAAAGAGTTCGCACCCGACGCGTGGAAAAAATATCGCGTACGGAAAAACCTGACCGAACCCAACCGCACGAGGAGAGCCACCAGAATTCGGAGAAACGCCACTCGTTCAATCCTAATTTTACCAAGGACAATCGTCGCATCAACAATGGGGGAAGCGATTCCGCCCGGAAGTCCGACTATAAATCCGACCGTCACGAATCTTCGGAAACCAATCATCGACACTCTTCGGATAAGCACAGCAGAGGCTCATACGGAAGCAAATCCCATGACAAAAGGCAATCGCAATCGAGTCCCTATAAGAATAACAAGCCAGGAAAAAGTTATCAGGGAGAGAACTACCCGAAATACCCAGCTCCTAAATTCGACGAGGCGATTCGTTTAAATCGTTACCTTGCCACATCGGGTATCTGCTCCCGTCGCGAGGCTGACAATTTCATCTCGGCAGGACTTGTGACCGTCAATGGCCAGGTTGTCACCGAACTGGGGACCAAGGTACTGCCGACCGACATCGTCAAGTTCAATGACAGCATCGTCCGCAGCGAAAAGAAGATTTACATCCTTATGAATAAACCTAAAGGGTATGTAACGACGCTGGAAGATCCCCATGCGGACAAGACCGTGATGGAGATTATCAAAAACGCCTGCACGGAGCGGGTCTACCCAGTAGGACGACTCGACAAAAACAGTGTCGGAGTATTGTTATTCACCAATGACGGCGATCTGACCAAACGGCTTACCCATCCGGCCTATAACAAAAAGAAGGTCTATCAAGTATCACTCGACAAACCGCTGACTAAAGCCGACATGACACAGATTGCCGAAGGTATCGAACTGGAAGACGGAGAAATCCATGCCGATGAGATCAGCTATGTGAAAGAGAACAAACGGGAAGTCGGCATCGAGATCCACTCGGGCCGCAATCGCATCGTGCGCCGTATCTTCGAACACCTGGGATACAAGGTCCAAAAACTGGACCGGGTCTATTTCGCAGGCTTGACAAAGAAAGGCCTCAAACGTGGTGGATGGCGATTCCTAACCCCCAAAGAAGTCGAAATGCTCAAAAGCGGCAAATACGAATAAATCGCGGCACTCCACGCACAACAAGCGGCGCTCTTCACACGGAGAGTGCCGCTTATCTTTTTCCAGCCAAGGCCTTCTGATGGCTTTGCCATGAAATTTCAGAAAAACTACACCTCGGGCTCCTCTTGCTCGGGATCACGCATCACCAACACCTTGTCGATACGAGCTCCATCCATATCCACAATTTCCATCCGGAAAGAGTGCCATTGCAATTTTTCTCCCGTGTGAGGAATATGGTCCAACTCTTTAAGAATCAAACCACCCAACGTATTGTATTCATAATCGGTATAAAGATCCTCCATCTCGAAATAGGCCAGAAAATCATAAAACGGACACTGACCGTCCACTAGCCATCCGCCATCCTCTCGAGGAATAATTTCCTGTTCTTCGTCAGTTTCCGGAATAGCCCCAACCAAAGCCTCCAGCACATCCTTCAGCGTGACCATTCCCTGTACGGCACCAAACTCATCCGTCACCAAGCCATATTTTACCCGAGAAGCTTTCATCTGCTCCAAGGCATGATACACGCTCATATTTTCATGGAAAAACCGAGCCGGGCGCACAACCGTCTCCAAACGAAAACCCTCGGCATCAACATTCGAAAAGAGATCCTTCAGATACACCACTCCGGAGACATGATCGATAATATTACCTTCGGCAACCGGATAAATATCGTGCAGATCCTCACATACCGCTTGACGAATCTCGGCAGCATTCTGAGCCGGATCGAGCCACACGATATCGCTGCGGTGCGTCATAATTGAACTGACATTCCGGTCACCCAAAGAAAAGACCCGTCCCACGATATCCTCTTCCACCTCGTCGATCTCGCCCGAGTCCGTACTCTCCCGAATCAGACTTCGGATCTCCTCCTCTGTCACAACATTTTCCTTATCCTTTATATTCAATATGCGAAGAACCAGCGCCGTACTCTTCGACAGTAACCAAATAAACGGCGATGCCACAATCGACAAGAAACGCATGGGCCGCGCAATCATCTTCGCCACTGCTTCCGCGGCGGTCATTCCAATCCGTTTGGGAACAAGTTCCCCAAAAATCAAGGTCAAATAGGTCACAACAACAACTATCACCAACCGAGCCAATTGAACAGAATATGCCGGAGGGACACCCAGTTGGGCAAAAAAAGCCCCCACATCGCTGGCAAACACATCGCCGGAATAAAGACCGGTCAGAATACCTATCAATGTTATCCCAATTTGTATGGCCGACAAAAATTTATCCGGATTGCCCGCCAATTTCAGTGCAATCGCGGCCCGCCGACTACCCCGTTTGGCATCGACCTCCAACTTCGAACGCCGGGCCGAAATCAAAGCAATCTCAGCCATAGCAAATACACCATTCAGAACGATCAGAAATAGAATAATCGCAATTTCCATATATTTACGCAGAACTCAATCAATATTTTTGCAAATATAAGTATCAAAAAATGAATTTTCAGGAGATAAAAATTTTGTATATTATCAAATAGTCGTTATCTTTGTGCCCACAAAACGGAGAAATCCGGGACGGTTCTCTAGCTCAGTTGGTAGAGCACGACACTCTTAATGTTGGGGTCGTGGGTTCGAGCCCCACGGGGACCACAGAAAAAGGCTTATTTATCGACAAGATAATAAGCCTTTTTTATTTATACCTCTGTCCTCCGTATTTTCAGCCAAGACCGGGGCTCTTTTTCCCTCTTTTGCATACGATTTTCAAAAATAATCGCTATATTTATTGAGTATATACCGAAAAAGAACAAAGCCTATGATATTACTCTCTACGATGCAACCGCTGACGCTACCGCTTGCCGATCCCGTCCTGAAGTTTCTATTGATTCTCATCATCATACTTTTTGCCCCAATTATACTCAACAAATTAAGAATCCCACACCTGCTCGGGCTAATCATTGCCGGTGCAATCATAGGACCGCACGGATTCAACCTCATGCTACGCGACAGCAGCATCATCCTATCGGGCACTGCCGGATTGCTGTACATCATGTTTCTGGCAGGACTTGAAATCGACATGAACGATTTCAAGAAAAACAGCGGGAAAAGCATTGTTTTTGGATTATTCACCTTCCTGATTCCATTGACAATCGGTTTTCTGGTCAGCCGCTACCTTCTCCACTTCCAATTACTCTCGGCACTTCTGTTTGGCAGCATCTTCTCATCGCACACACTGCTCGCCTACCCGATTATCAGCCGACTGGGGGTAGCCAAAAATATTGCAGTGAATCTCACTGTAGGCGGAACCGTCATCACCGACACACTGGCCCTGATGGTACTGACCGTCATCGTAGGATTATCAAATGGAGAGATGGAAGAGACCTTCTGGTTCCGCCTTACCGGCTCCATCATTGCATTCGGTCTATTTGTTCTATTGATCTTCCCGATCATCGGAAGATGGTTCTTCAAACGATACAAAGACAATATCTCCCAATATATCTTTGTACTGGCCATGGTCTTTTTAGGCGCCTATTTGGCCCAGGTGGCAGGCATTGAAGCCATCATCGGAGCATTCCTCGCAGGAATCGCCATGAACCGTCTGATTCCCTCAACCTCCCCCCTGATGAACCGCATCGAGTTTGTCGGTAACGCTATTTTCATCCCGTTTTTCCTCATCGGGGTAGGTATGCTCATCGATTATCGGGCCTTCTTCAGCGGCTGGGAGACTCTGGAGGTCGCAGCAATCATGATCGTTGTGGCAACTGGCAGCAAATTCGCGGCGGCCTGGCTAACCCAAAAAACCTTCCGTCTATCGGCTGACCAACGACGCGTCATTTTCGGGCTGAGCAATGCCCATGTCGCCGCAACTCTTGCCATCGTCACCGTCGGCTACAATGTCATTCTCGGAACAGACGACGCTGGTCAACCCATCCGACTGCTGAATGATAGCGTCCTGAACGGCACAATATTGATGATCCTTGTCACGTGTACCATCGCCTCTTTCGCCGCCCAACAAGGCGCCCGAAACATCGCACTACATGACATGCCGCACGAAATGAAAAAAGGCGACGGCGATGAGCGTATTCTGGTATCAATCAACAATGAAAGCACTGTCACAGAACTAATCAATCTCAGCACGGCAGTCAAATCGCGTAAAATTAAAGAAGGGCTATATGCAGTCACTGTAATCGACAATCAAAACACCGATGAGAGCGCCGTCAAACATGCCCGCAAGGTTCTGAACGAGGCTGTCATGACAGCCGCAGCGACCGACAACCACCTACACGAAATTCTACGATATGATATCAACAGCAGCAATGCAATCGTCAGTGTGGCCAAAGAACACCAAATTACTGACCTGATTTTGGGAATGCCCAGTGATGTCCAGGTAAGAGAAAACCCTTTGCGGCATATCGAATGGATCGTTTCCCAATGCAATGTTACAACACTCATCTACAAACCCCTACAACCACTTTCAACCATAAAGCGACATCTGATTGCCATTCCGGACAAAGCAGAACAGGATCTTGGCTTTTCGATGTGGGTCAGACGTCTTTGGCAGGTAGCTGCACACACAGGGGCTAAATTCGTATTCTACTGCTCGCCGGCCACTCAGGTCAGCCTATCCGAAATCTGCGCAAAACACCCGATCAATGCAGAATTCATCAATTTCGCCTGGGAAGATTTTCTGATCCTCGCCCGTGATGTTAAAACGGATGATTGCATATGGGTAATTCTTAGCCGTAGAGACAAGCTCTCCCATCATCAATTCATAACCAAATTACAAGACTATATACCGCGGTATTTCGAAACAAACAATTTCATATTGGTTTTCCCCACAGAAAAAGAAGCGCAAGCCAACAGTCGGTATTATATTTGACAGAAAGATGTTATAAAATCCGTTTGAAACGAACAATAATAAACAAAAAAATACCGACCCCATGAAAGATGTCAAGCAGGCTTTGCTCGGACGCCGATCCGTAAGGCGATACGAACGGCAAGCCATAGAACAGGAAAAATTGGATTTTATCTACGAAGCAATACGCAACACACCAACCAGTTACAACGGACAGCAATTCTCGGTAATCGCCGTCACCGACCAAACACTCAAGGAGACCCTGTATGCCATCACCGGCCAGAAACAGATCAAGACCTGCGCCGTTTTTCTCGTATTTTGTCTGGATTACCACAAATTACGGATTGCCGGGGAGCTCAAAGGTTCGGAGATTCCGGATTATGCTCCGACGGTCGACGGATATACGGTGGGGGTGATTGATGCTTCGCTGGCTCTGATGAGCGCTATGGTAGCCGCTGAGTCGCTCGGATTGGGTTGCTGTGCGGTGGGCTATATTCGCACGGCCGATCCTTCGAAAGTCTCCGAGTTGTTATCACTGCCCAAAGGAGTTGCCATCGTATGCGGGCTGACGATCGGTTATCCGCGGGAGGAACCCGACATGAAGCCCAAATTACCTCTTCAGGTAGTCGTTCATCAGAATCAATACAGCAGCGACGAAGAGATGCGCCCCTGGCTCTCGGCATACGACCGCGAAATCTGTCAATACAATCAAGAGCGGAGCGGCGATCGCACGACCAATGATTGGGCAACCCACATACTGGATTATCACCGCGAAGCGATGAACCACAGCATCGCCTCCTATCTCGAACATCAAATAGGACTAAAAAGCGGCAAAAAATAGTTCACAGACCTTGAGCCAAAATCAGCATAAATAAAAAGAGGTCACGGAGTTTCCGTGACCTCTTTTATCCACCTCGACAAAAGCTATAGCAGCATTTGTCATGAAAAGGTTACTCAAGTTCAACCAACGGAGCCTCTGCGGCAACTGCATCGCCTTCTGCCACCAGAATCCGCTTAACAACACCCGCATAATCCGAAGCAATGCTGTTTTCCATCTTCATGGCTTCGAGCACAACAACATCCTGGTCTTTTTTCACCGTATCGCCCGGCTTCACCAATACCTGAAGAATACGTCCCGGCATCGGAGCCACCACAGCAGGCCCCGTCACTGCATCTGCAGCAACAGCAGCTTTAGGCTCATTCTTTTCTTCCACCTTTTTCTCCGGTTTCGTGAGCTCATATTTCGCTTTTTTCAACTTGGTCAGGAAATCCTTGGCCACCAACGGGAAAAGTTCAAGCAGCAGTACCTCTTTTTCGTTCTCCGCCAACTTCACGCCACCGCAATCCTCCAACACCGGATTGGGTTGCATTTTGTATTTTGTCGTATCGTAAGGAGTCTCTTCACGCACACCGGCGATTTTCAGTCGGAATTCAGGTTTCACCGGTACCGGAGTCTTACCATACTCGCCCTTAACCAGGTTCACAAATTGATTCGAAGTATTGGAGTACATCGGCTTCCCGTTCATCAAATCAAGCGCACAATTCACTGCCTGTGCCCCGACAATCTGGCTCGTCGGCGTAACCAAAGGCGGAAGACCGGCATCGAGACGCACTTTGGGAATCAATTCCATCGCTTTCTCCAGAATATGTTCGCTCTTGAGCTGTTTGAGCTGAGCCACCATATTGGTATACATTCCGCCCGGTATCTCGGCATTCTTGACCAATTCGTTCGGCTTCGGGAAGTTGAAATATTTCTCAATAGCATGACAAGCATCCAGCAGTGCCGCTTCATTGTCTTCCTGGGCATACTTAATCGCATCATCGAAGAGCTTGTCGATTTCGGCAGGAAGTTGATCAGTAAGCGGATTAAACGGATTGGGGAACTGTTTTACGGCATCATAGGCATCCAACTCCTTGCGAATATTGTAGAGTTCAGCGTTGATCTTGGCTACTGCCTCCATATTGATGTCCAACTCAATACCCAATTTCTTCGAGAAAACATAAATCAACTCGATAGCCGGAGCTGCCGGACCTCCGGCAAAGTTCCAGATATTGGTATCGACCACATCCACACCATTCACGATGGCCGAAAGCACCGAAGCCAGACCGTAACCTGGCGTACAGTGAGTGTGGAAATCGATAGGCACATTCAGATTCTGTTTGAACAGACGCACCAGACCGGCCACCCGTTTGGGCGGAATCAATCCACTCATATCCTTGATCGTAATCATGTCGGCTCCGAGCGCTGCCATCTGTTTGGCCTTATCGAGGAAATAGGCATCTGTAAAGACCGGTGCAGGATTCTTTTTCCCTTTCAACTTATCCAGAAAACTGAGTTTCGGATATTTCGGATCGATCGTATAGCATACAGCACAATCGGCAATGCCACCATATTTTTTCACATAGGTCACCGTAGATTTTACATTATCCACGTCATTGAGTGCGTCAAAAATACGCATGATTCCCAATCCTGATTCGATGGAATTGCGGCAGAATCCTTCGATGATCTCATCCGTATACGGACTGTATCCGAACAGATTCCGACCACGGGAGAGTGCCGTAAGTTTGGATACATCGCCCACGGCAGCTTTAATTTTTTCCAGACGCGTCCACGGATTCTCGCCCAAATATCTCATCACGGAATCGGGCACTGCTCCACCCCAGACTTCCATCGCATAGAAATTCGCATCTTTATAAAACGGCAACACCCGATCAATCTGTTGCTGCGTCATGCGGGTGGCAAATGCAGACTGCTGTCCGTCACGAAGGGTCAAATCCCTGATTTTTAACTTACGTGCCATATAGATTACCTTTTAATGTAACTGTTATTTCGCTAACAAATATAACGAATAATTTGAATAAATTTTCAAATTATCAAAAAAAAGCAAAAGATTTATAACACTTTATTATTACACGAACTGAGCAAGGGCAATAGCAACGGCAGCCTCAACAACCACCGGGGCCCGCAAAGCGATACATGCATCGTGTCGACCCTTTATGACAAGAGGCTCCACCCGGCCCGTTTCCGTATTCAGGGTCTGCTGCTCTGTGGCGATGCTTGAAGTGGGTTTGACAGCCACACGCACCACGATCGGATTGCCATTGGTAATACCGCCGTTGATGCCTCCGGAATTATTCGTTGCCGTCCGGCCATCTGCGGAGACGATCGGATCGTTATTTTCGGAACCACGCAAACGCGCCGCAGCGAAACCATTACCGAACTCCACCCCTTTCACGGCAGGAATGGAAAACAACAGGTGCGACATCACACTCTCGACCGAATCGAAAAACGGTTCTCCAAGGCCCACCGGCACGCCCTCTGCGGTACATTCAATCACACCTCCCACGGAATCGCACGAACGGAGTGCCCGCTCCACCACCTCCGGAAACTTCTCACGATCGGCACATCCACCGATCTCAAGAATCCGGGATTCGATCTTCACCGCACCCAACATTTTCTTCGCCACTACACCAGCCGTCACAAGAGCCAGGGTCAGACGCCCCGAGAAATGGCCGCCTCCACGATAATCGTTGAAGCCCTTGAACTTTTGTACGGCCACCCAATCGGCGTGCGAAGGGCGAGGATGTGTCACCAAATTGCGATAGTCGCCCGAACGCGTGTTTTCATTATAAAACAAAACCGCAACCGGCGCCCCTGTAGTATACCCATTAAAAACCCCCGAAAGGAGATGGGGCGTATCGCTCTCTTTGCGGGGCGTAGTTCCCCGAGCCCCCGAGCGTCGCCGATCAAGATCGGGCAAAAAATCTGCCTCCGACAGAGGAATCCCGGGAGCGATACCATCCATAACCACCCCCACGGCCTCCCCGTGAGACTCTCCGAAAAGCGATATTCTGAAATTTGTACCGAAACTATTCATACGCGTCCAATCATTATCATTATTTCCCTCGGCTTATGTAACAAACTACACGAGTACCGACTCCAAATCCTCCCAAAAGCCAGGATAAGACTTCGCCACACACTCCGCCCCGGTAATCCGCACATCACCTTCTGCATTCAAGGCTGCCACCGCCGCCGACATAGCAATCCGGTGATCGTTATGACTGTCCACCTCAGCACTTTGAGGCTGTCCACCCACAATCCGCATCACATTCTCCTGCGACAGATCAATTTCGATGCCCATCTTGCCGAACTCCTGTTGAATCGTCTCGGCCCGATTACTCTCCTTATGTGCCAGACGTTCCGTACCCGTAATAAGACTCTCTCCCGCGCAATTGGCCGCCAAGGCCGCCAAGGCCGGGAAAAGGTCGGGGCAATGCGTTGCATCGAACGCAAAGCCGTGTAAAGAGCGCCGTTTGACCGTCACCCGGTCCGGACTGGTGATGATCTCCGCACCGGCACGCGCCAACGCATCGATAATCGCCACATCGGCCTGCAAGGAGAGTGAGTTCAAATTCGTCACCGTAATCTCTCCCGCGATCGCCCCGGCAACTAACAAGCAGGAAGCGCCACTCCAATCCCCTTCGATATTATAAACTCGGGAGCAATATTCCTGGCCTCCCCGAACGAAAAACTCGCGATAGGAATTGTGTTCAACCAATACATCGAACTGCTTCAATACATCTATCGTCATATTAATATAAGGGATACTGTTCAGATGGGGCACATGCATTACAGTATCGCTGGCAGCCAAGGGCAAAGCCATCAACAACCCGGTCACAAACTGCGAACTGACCGAACCGTCCACCGTCACTGCTCCTCCCCGAAGCGGTCCGCAGACAGTCACGGGCAGAAAGCCGTCATTAGACGTTACTCGTACGCCCAACTGCCGCAAAGGGTCGAGCATCATATCTATCGGTCGCGAGAGAATAGATCCATGTCCGGTAACGGTCAAGGGTTGCTCACACAGTGCTGCAATCGGTGTAAACATTCGGGTTGAAAGTCCCGACTCTCCGATATCCAGCATCCCCGAATGAGGTTCCAATCCACCTTTTATAATATAAGAGGTTTCATCCTCCTGCCGGACAGTAGCTCCCAGCGACTGGATAACAGATAGTGCGGCCCGTGTATCGCTGCAAAATTCCATATTGAGAAGCCGGGTCTCTCCGGAAGCCAGCAATGCAGCGGCAACAGCCCGTTGTGCATAACTTTTCGACGAGGGAGCATGAAGGCTACCCGACACTTCCGACCTTCGGGAAATCTTATCCATATGCGTTATCTCAATTTGAAATCCTGTCCCAGATAGACTTTCCGTACCATCTCATCATTCGCCAGATCCTCCGCCGAACCCGCCTTCAAAATGCGCCCCTCGAAAAGCAGATACGTACGATCCGTAATGGACAATGTTTCATGGACATTATGGTCGGTGATAATGACGCCAATATCTTTCCCCTTCAGCGTTGCCACGATGCTCTGAATATCCTCGACGGCAATCGGGTCGACCCCTGCAAAAGGTTCATCAAGCAAAATGAATTTAGGATTGATCGCCACGGCTCGGGCAATCTCAGTACGTCGACGCTCTCCGCCCGAAAGTTGGATACCCATGCTCTTGCGCACCTTCTGCAAACGAAACTCCTCGATCAGATTCTCCACACGTTCCCGCTGATACTCTTTCGAGAAATTGGTCATCTCGAGAACCGCCCGTATGTTATCCTCCACACTCAAATGACGGAAGACAGAAGCCTCCTGCGCCAAATAGCCGACCCCCATCTGGGCTCGCCGATAGACTGCATCTTTGGTAATCTCCACACTGCTGCCATCTTCCTCCAAAAAAATACTCCCCTCATTGGGTTTGATCAATCCCACAATCATATAGAACGTGGTGGTCTTCCCCGCCCCATTAGGGCCCAGTAGTCCCACGATCTCCCCCTGATTCACCTCGATAGAGACATGGTCGACCACCGTACGGGTTTTATATCTTTTGACAAGATCTTTCGTGTAAAGTCGCATCCGGAAACAAATTTTATATTTTTTTTTACAAAGTTAGCGAAATTTCAAAAAAAACAGGTATCTTTAGGTTATTATAGTGTTTTGATCAAAATTACGGACGGCAAAAAAAATGAAAGTCTACACCGACACCCTGTTGCATGATAAATTGAAAGAGTATTTCGGATTCTCTTCGTTCAAAGGAAATCAAGAGGCAGTTATCAAAAATGTATTGGCAGGGAAAGACACTTTCGTTTTAATGCCTACGGGAGGCGGCAAATCACTATGTTATCAACTCCCGGCTCTGCTGATGGACGGAGTGGCCATCATCATCTCCCCGCTGATCGCACTGATGAAAAATCAGGTCGATTCGATGCGGACATTCAGCGCCGAAGAGGGAATCGCCCATTTTCTGAACTCCTCACTGAACAAATCGGCCATAAACAAGGTACGGGAAGATGTCCTGAGCGGAAAAACCAAGTTGCTCTATTTCGCCCCGGAATCGCTCACGAAGGAGGATAACGTAGCATTTCTCCGCCAGATCAAAATTTCATTTTACGCCATCGACGAAGCGCACTGCATCTCCGAATGGGGGCATGATTTCCGGCCGGAATATCGTCGCATACAGCCCATTATCCATGATATCGGAGTGGCGCCACTCATCGCTCTGACCGCCACGGCAACCCCCAAGGTGCAAATGGACATTCAGAAGAACCTCGGCATGCTGGACGCCACGGTATTCAAATCGTCGTTCAACCGCCCGAATCTGTATTATGAAATCCGTCCAAAGCATGATGCTGCACGGGAAATCATCCGTTACATCAAGCAAAACAGCGGAAAATCGGGCATCATCTATTGTCTCAGCCGCAAGAAGGTAGAAGAGTTGGCCGAGCTACTGGTTGCCAACGATATCAAGGCACTCGCCTATCACGCCGGTATGGATGCGGCCACCAGAGCCCAAAACCAGGACAAATTTCTCCAGGAGGAGGTGGACGTAATCGTGGCCACGATTGCATTCGGTATGGGCATCGACAAGCCGGACGTACGGTATGTGATTCACTACGACATACCCAAAAGCCTCGAGGGCTATTACCAGGAGACCGGACGTGCGGGACGCGATGGCGGCGAGGGTCATTGCATCACGTTTTACAGCTATAAAGATATCCAGAAGCTCGAGAAATTCATGCAGGGCAAACCGGTTGCGGAGCAGGAAATCGGCAAATTACTCCTGCTTGAGACCGTTTCCTATGCCGAATCGTCGATCTGCCGACGCAAAACACTCCTGCACTATTTCGGAGAGGAATATACCGAAGCCAACTGCGGCAATTGCGACAACTGTCTGCATCCCAAGCCGCAACTCGAGGGCAAGGAGCACATGAAACTGGCTCTTCAAACGCTGGAAGCCATCGGAGACAAATTCAAGATCGATTACCTGATCAATATACTCATTGGGCGGAACACGGCTTTAATCAAATCATACAACCACCATAAAATCGAATGGTTCGGCGCAGGGGCGGAACAAACCGATCGATTCTGGGGTGCCGTAATCCGTCAGGGGCTGATTCTGGGACTGATTGACAAGAATATCGAGAATTACGGTCTGCTATCGGTCAATGCCAAAGGAAAAGAGTTTATCGCCCATCCATTCTCGGTCATGGTTACGCTCGACCACAACTACGATGAGGAGGAACAGGAGCAGGAGGCAGCTTTACCGACCGGCAAAGGCGGTGGAGCAGCCGACGAAGAGTTGTTCGCCATGTTGAAGGATCTTCGTAAAAAGGTGGCCAAACAACATGGCCTACCGCCATTTGTCGTATTCCAGGACCCATCGCTGGAAGACATGGCGATACAATACCCCATTACGCTCGAGGAGATGCAAAATATCAGTGGCGTGGGTGTAGGGAAGGCCAAGAAGTTCGGCGAAGAGTTCATTCGGCTGATCAAAGCCTATGTGGAGGAGAAAGACATCATCCGCCCACAAGACATGATCGTAAAAAGTGTGGCAAGTAAAAGCGGCAACAAGGTCTTCATCATCCAAAGTATCGACCGCAAGATGGACTTCGAGGATATCGCCCGGGCACGCGATCTCGAATTCGATGAGTTGTTGACGGAGATCGAAGCAATCGTCAATTCCGGCACAAGATTGAATATCAACTATTATATCTCTGAAGTTATAGACGAAGAAAAAGCCGAAGAGATCTACCTATATTTTAAAGAGGACGCCGAAAGCGATTCGCTCGAAGACGCCATGCGAGAATTGGGGCCAGATTTTACAGAAGAAGAGGTTCGCCTGATTCGTATCAAGTTCATTTGCGAACAAGGAAACTAACCCCACGGCAGAGAGGAGACGAGCCAGTCGACAGACGGCGCATCAGATATGCTACGCACAATCGGAACGAAATGTACAAAAAGAAAATAGGGACAAAAGAGGCTCCATATGCAAATTCTTTCCGTCGGGAGGAGCAGAACTGTCCGAATAACACTGCCCATAGAGGGTCCTCGCCGAAGGAGGAACAGGTCCGTGCCAAGAAATACCTGGGACAACATTTTCTAACAGACCTGAATATTGCGCAAAAGATTGCCGGGGCCCTGACTCCCGAGAGTCATCCGGACTCGGTGCTCGAGGTCGGATGCGGCATGGGTGTCTTGACACAGTTCCTATTACAGCGCAAGGACATAATCACCTATGGCGCTGAAATAGATCGGGAAAGTATCGACTATCTAAACAAGCACTTTCCAGAGTTCGCCCCTCGGTTAATTGAAGGGGATTTTCTCACTATGGATTTAGCAGTTCGATTCCCGGAGGGCCTACGAATCATCGGAAATTTTCCTTACAACATTTCGTCCCAAATCTTTTTTAAAGTTCTGGAGAACAGAGATTCCATTCCCGAGATAGTCGGCATGGTGCAACGGGAAGTGGCCGTACGGATTGCAGAGCCACCCGGCAGCCGGGATTACGGCATTCTGAGCGTACTATTGCAGGCCTGGTACGACATCGAATATCTCTTCACCGTGCATGAGAACGTGTTCAATCCGCCTCCTAAAGTCAAAAGTGCTGTGATTCGTCTACGCCGGAACCATGTAAAGCAGTTGGATTGCGATGAGAAGTTGTTTTTCCGGGTTGTAAAAGCCGCATTCGGACAACGGCGCAAGATGTTGCGGAATTCTCTCAAAGCTGTGTTCGGGGACTTCGGAGGTGAAGAACACTCTTTCTTCGGACAGCGAGCAGAGCAGTTAAGCGTTAAAGATTTTGTCGCCCTGACACAATGGGTATCCGCGCACATTTGAATGTCGGCAACTTCTACGTACAAACTATTTCAAAATAGGATAATTAACATTACACTAAAACACCATCCGGGAAAATTGCAGAAAACGGAACCGAATACGTCCATGCAAATAGAATATAGCCAGACCCACAAACTTCAGCAAAAAAGAAAGGAGAGAGTCGTTTGCGACTCTCTCCTTTTACTTTCATAGAACGGCCGACTACTTGTTGGCGTTCTTCTTATCGTAATGCTTTTGATAGCGGCTCATAAACTTATCTACGCGTCCTGCGGTATCCACCAACTTCATCTTACCGGTATAGAACGGGTGAGAGGTGTTGGAGATTTCCATCTTGTACACGGGATAGGTTTCGCCGTTCACTTCGATAGTCTCTTTCGACTGCACGGCGGACCTGCACAAAAACACATGGTCATTCGACATATCCTTGAATGCCACCAAACGATAATTTTCAGGATGAATTCCTTTTTTCATGTTTGTGTTTTTTGTTGTTAGTGTATAATTCGGCTGCAAAGATAGAATTTTATTCACCAAATTCCAATCCTCGCACAATTATTTTTACCCTCTCCGCACTATTTGTAACAAATCACCAGTACCTTGGAAGATTCCCAAAACTTATCGGCATCCTTAATCACCAACGACGAAAAGACTCCGTTATCAGTCATTACGAACTCATACGACTCCTCGGGATGCGAACTGACAAGCGTCACATTTTTCTTTCCGATCAGCACTTCGTCAAAATCCCGGATATCGACCTGCGTAAAACTATCAAGACTGCGGTTTTCGTTGATTTTCAGCGTACGTCCTATAAATCCAGACTTGTAGACAATCTCTTTATCCAGGAGTTCTTTCTGCGACCCGACGATATAATAGGCCGTGCTCAACAGGTCATTTTTAGTTCTGAGCTCTCCTGCGAGTTTGGTATTATCCTCAGTCAGTATATTAACCGTTGAATCCAATCCCGATACTTGTGCATTAAGATCGTCCACTTGAACATTCAATCGCTTCAACTCCGTCTTCAGCAAGGAAATCTCCGCATCTTTCTCCTCCACCTGAGCCTGCATCTGTGCAATCAACTTCTCCAAAGAACCGATCTTCACATTGGCCTGCCGAAGTTGTTCTGCGCTCTTCTCCAGACGGGCAATGGTCTCCCGATTGGCCTGCAGCAATTGATCGATCGCCTCTATATCCTCACTGATCTGAACCGTCGCTTGTTTCTTCAACTCACCCTGCTCCACTGCAGTGGTCAGAATATGCTCTCGGCTCTTTATGACATCCAGATTGGTGGCAATATCGTTCAAAGAGGAAAATACTTCATTCAAAACAGAATCTTTTGCAGCTACGACAAGCGCCAAAGAATCTTTCTCCCCCGCCAACTTGTCGGCACTCTTTTTACCGACGCAAGAGACGAAAGGCAACACAAGTACACACAAGTAAAAAATCCTTCTCATATCTATGTTTTTAACCTCTAAAATGCAATCCGGATCGACAATCCGATATCGGCAAGATAAAACCGAGTCTTTTCAACAATATTAAAAATAGGTTTATAATCCAATGCAAGATTCAGTGGAATCTCGGAAAATTGATATTCGAGTCCGATAACTCCATCCACTCCCAGCGCGCATCGGCTTTTCCAGCCTCCAACATGCGCCCCGACACCATAATAAAACCGGAAGCCATTGTCGATAACCGGGATATTCCATTCATACAATCCGGTCAACACAAACCCGTTACTATAAGGAATTGCAAGCAGGGCTTCAATCGAATGGGAGGCATTCAGATTATATTTCACATCCAAACCGGACATCTCGCCTCCGATTCGCGCACCCAAAGCCCAATTATAATTTTGCGCCGAAACGTTCGACACATAGCACAATGCAACAACAATCAATAATAGGATCTTCTTCATAATATCCAGAATAAACTCTTCGCAAAAATAGCAATATCTTAACAACATCTTCTCCTATCCGGATAATTTTTCAAGATAAATTTTGGATTTCGACACCATTTATATATTTTTGTGGTCTTGAAATCATGAATGTTCTGCCACGGGAGCCATGCATATAGATTGCTCATCTATTGCGTAATCTCCTACGGGAAACATTAGGGCCCATAGCTCAGTTGGTTAGTAGCACCTGACTCATAATCAGGGGGTCGCAGGTTCAAGCCCTGCTGGGCCCACAAGTTGTGTATAATCCGATCTATGTAATACTCCCATTTTGGGAGTATTTCTTTTTAACACGGTAGGCTCTGACCCTCTGACCGCACACAACACAAGCTTTTATTCTTTTCCCAACGGGGATGTAGGAATCCTTGCTAAATCTTCGTATATTTAGTGCGACCATTGAAACTGACGGATTGCGACACAACGCGATGGCCGTTTCTCACACCCACCAACATATCCACAAAATACGAACCTATAAAACAACGGACAATGAAATGGAGATCTTTATTAACAATAGCGACGATTTGTGTATTTACGGTATTCACCTCAAACGCCCAGACCCCGATCTGGCAAGGGCAAGGACGCATCGCCGTCAGCGCCGATGGGAACGAACATGATGACGACGACTGGGGTGCCACCCCGATGACACTCGCGCTATTGGCCGCCAAAGGATTGCAGGACAAGGTAGTCGTATATGTATACAGCGACCACATCTGGGGAAGTAACCAGGAAAAGCCCATGCGATACGGACGAACTCCCTATGAGCATATGCGGGATGGAGCCCTCGGAGGTCAACTGTGGTTTGGATTCGACAAAACGAAATTCATATGTGGTGTCGACAACGCCGAAGTGGCATACGAGGCCATGAAAGAGGCCATTAACGACTCTTCGGAAGACAATCCACTGATCATCATTGCCTCCGGGCCCCTGCAGGTCATTGGCGAAGCCATCCATCGGGCCGATAAAGACAAACGCCGATTTGTAACCGTGATCTCACACGGACGATGGAACAACATACACGCCGACAATCCGGCAAATATCTATTGGGACAAACACTCCGGCTGGACCCTGGATCAATTAAAAAAGCGTTTCGGCTCTCAGAAGGGCGGCGGAGTAACATTCCTTGTCCCGGCCGATCAGAACGGAGGACGCGAATATGAAGGATTGCAGGCACGCCGAGAACGCTTCGACTGGGTAAAAACCTCTCCGGCACGCAACAATCCTCTCTATAAACCGGGGAGTTGGGATTGGCTCTACAATCGTCTGGAGTTGACCACACGCGATGCCGGTAAGAATTTCGACGTTTCCGATGCCGGACAGGTCATTTTCATGCTGACCGGAAACGACAAAACCAATACCGACATGACTCGGGAGATCATGGAAAATCCTGAACCCAGGAAATAACACCTATGATTTAGTGCCGTTTGGAAGGATCTCCGAGGCTGCAACAACATCTCCCGCCTACCCCGCCACGGAATCGGCATCTCATTTTTTTGCAATGAAAACGGCTATCGGCAGAATCATTTCACATTCTATTCAAAATTGCTTGCTATCTTTACCTCCTGAATAAGATTTTACCATCTGGACGATGAAAATACTGATCATAGAGGATGAACCCTCATTGCGGGAGCTGATGGAACGGACGCTCACCAAAGAGCACTATATCGTGGAGACAGCTGAAAACTATGCTCAAGCAGAGGAGAAACTGGCTCTCTACAACTACGACTGCATACTCCTGGATATCATGCTTCCAGATGGCAATGGTCTGCACCTGCTCGAAGAACTCAAAGCGCAGGACAAACGAGAAAGCGTCATCATCATCTCGGCGCGGGATTCGCTGGAAGATAAGATACTCGGTCTGGAACAGGGTGCCGACGACTACCTGCCCAAGCCATTCCACCTGATGGAACTCACGGCGCGCATCCGGAGCGTAATCCGGCGAAGTCAGGGCAACGGCAAAAAAGGATACACATTGGGGAATGTCTATCTCGACCCGGAGAGTCATCGGGTCGAGGTTGAAGGGCAAGAGTTGCCGCTTCTAAAAAAAGAGTTCGACATTCTGGCCTATTTCATGCAACGGCCGGGACATCTGGTCGACAAAGCCGTTCTGGCCGAAGCCGTATGGGGAGATCATGCCGATCAGGCAGACAACTTCCATTTCGTCTATGCACAGATGAAAAATCTGCGTCGCAAGTTGGAAGAGGCTGGTGCCACCATCGAAATAAAAGTCGTTTACGGGTTCGGATACAAACTGGCCGTAAATCAATAATCCCAGTCACATCATGAAACTGATATATCGAATCGCCTTACGTCTTTCGCTCGTTCTGTTGCCTCTAATTGCTTTGTGGGGCGCATTGTTCTATTTCACTATGGTGGACGAAATCAACGACGAGGCAGACGATGCACTGGAAAATTATTCAGAGTTGATAATCATCCGTATGCTGGCCGGCCAGGAACCACCTCGAATCAACGAAGGCTCGAACAACAGCTACTCCATTACCCCCGTCGATTCTGACTACGCGGCCCAACGCCCCCATATCGACTACTATGATGCCGAAGTCTATATTCCCGAAAAGGAGGAGACGGAACCGGCTCGTGTACTGGCCACCATCTTTCAGGGCAATGACGGCTTGTACTACGAATTGAAAGTAGCTACTCCCACATTCGAAAAAGATGACCTACTGCAAACGATCCTGGGCTGGACCATTTTCTTATACTTCCTTCTACTCATCACAGTCATCAGCGTGACCGTTTTGGTATTCTACCGCAACCTTCAACCGCTATATGCCCTACTTCGCTGGCTGGACGAATACATACCGGGCAGGGAGAGTCGTCCTGTTCCAAACAACACAAAAATCACGGAATTCCAACAGTTGAATACGGCCGCCCAAAAGGCCGTAGACCGTTCTGAGGCACTGTTCGAGCAACAGAAACAATTCATTGGCAATGCCTCCCACGAATTACAAACTCCGCTGGCTGTATTAAGCAGCCGTATGGAATGGTTGCTCGACAATACGGAACTGAGTGAAACACAAATGAACGAACTTATCGAAATGAAACGCACGCTGAATCACACCGTACGGCTAAACAAAACCCTGCTCCTGTTGACCAAAATCGAGAACAATCAGTTCCCCGAGAGCACCCAGGTGGATTTAGCGACAATGATTCGGGAACAAAAAGAGATTTATGACGAAATTTATGCCTCGCGAGAAATCCGCTGCACCTTAGAGTTACCGGATGCTTTCCCCGTACAGATGAACGAATCACTCTCTTCGGTATTAATCAGCAATCTGCTCAAAAATGCCTACCGGCATAGCAGCGAAGGAGCTATGATCGATGTTCGGATCGAAGGACGGACCCTCACCATTTCCAACGATGGCGAACAAGCTCTCGACACAGAACACATCTTCGAACGTTTCTACAAGAAATCGAAACAGGATGGGTCCACAGGATTGGGATTGGCGCTTGTCAAAGCCATAGCCCTCCTTTATAATATAGAGGTCCGTTACCATTATAGCGAGAAACGCCACTATTTCACTCTCATCTGGCCATAAAATCTCTGATTTACATCAATATTCTTAAAAAACGTCCAAAAAATGCATTTTTTTCATCGGATTGCCTGAAATTTCAAATTCATTTCAAAATCGTACCCGACCTTTGTCCTATCAAAGAATAACAAATGTCAAATCCAATAAATGAAAAAACGATGAAAAAGATGATGATTCTCCTGGCCGGATTATTTATGTTGGGAACCGCAACTGTTCACGCAGACAACGACCGAGCCATAGCCATTAACCAATTGCCGCAAAAAGCACAGGAATTTATCCAGACCCATTTCAAAACAGAAAAGGTAGCCTATGCCAAGATGGAACGCGACTTTCTGGAGACCAGGTACGATGTGGTATTCACCAGCGGAAAGAAGGTAGAATTTCTCAAAAACGGAGACTGGAAAGAGGTAAACTGCCGATACTCGACTGTACCGGATGGGATTGTACCCGCTCAGATAATGGCCAAAATCAAAGAGCTCTATCCGGATGTAACCGTACGAGAAATCGACCGCGACAAACACGACTACGAGGTCAAACTCTCGAACCGCATGGAACTCACCTTCGACCTGCAATTTAACTTAATCGACATCGACGATTAATGGGACACTCACACCAACGTTCTCCAAACCTTTTCAAAAAATTACGAACTAAAAAAAAACAACAACCATGAAAAAGATATTATTTGCAATTGCACTGATAATGACCGGATTTGTTTCAGCCCACGCTGATGACCGGGAACGAGCCATTACCGTAGAACAACTTCCTAAAGCCGCCCAAGAATTTCTTGCAACCCACTTTAAGAACCTGACCGTCGCCTATGTCGTTGAAGAGACCAAACAGACCGGGCCGGAGTATGAAGTAACTTATACCGACCGCACTGACGTAGAATTCCGTACCAACGGAGAATGGTCGACCGTAGAGCGCAAATACAGTGCCGTACCGGCCACGATCATTCCTAAACAAATCGCAGAATTTGTAGCCAAAAACAACTATCCAAACCAATATATCCGCAAAATCGACCGTGGCCTCTATAGCTGGGAAATCGAACTTTCTGGGGGTTTGGAAATCAAATTCGATAAACAATTCAACGTAATCGGTTATGACGACTAAAATTTCATCTTATCTTCAACAGAAAAAAAAGTGGCTGTGGATCATTGGTAGCCCTATCGCTGTCATCATCCTGTTTCTGGTCGCATGGTCGATCGAATACGAGAAGACCATATCCACGGACGAACTACCTCCGACAGCACAACAATTCTTAGCAACGTATTATCCGGACAATACCGTTGTCCTGGCAAAAAAGAAGTTGGACGAGCTGTGCACTACCTACAAGGCAACCTACTCTGACGGTTCGAAAGTGGAATTCTTCAGAAACGGAGAGTGGAAAAAGATCGAAACCCGTATGCAGGCGATTCCACAGGAGATTATCCCGTCTCAAATCCGCACCTATGTCGAGCAAACTTTCCCGGGAACCATCATCACGGAAATCGACCACAAACGAGGGAAGTACAATGTGGAATTGAACAATTCCATTGAACTGACCTTCGATGACAAACGTTTTGCACTGACGGAATACGACGATTAAACAATCCGGACCGTTTTCCTACAAGCCCTCGAGCACTATCCTCGAGGGCTTGTCTTATTACAACCGACTCTCTCAAATTATCGCCTCAACATGCCCCAAAATCTCCAGAAATTCCGTATCTTTGGATAATCAGTTTACCATGTTTACAATGAAACATACGACAATTCTTCTGTGCTGTCTCTGGGGTTTACTCTTCTCCAGCGCCTATGCGGAACAACCTGATTTCGCACCTGTATTTACCAATTACGCTGTAATTCAACAACAAAGCGAGGTAAACTTCTGGGGCCATGCCACGCCCGGCAGTCCGTTGACTCTCAGCACAAGTTGGGGCTCTTCCGTAGAAACGGTTGCCGATGCTCAAGGAAACTGGAAAGCAACGGTATCCACTCCGGAAGCCGACTTCAAGAACCACCAAATTACGCTATCGGACGGTCAGCAGACGGCCACGTTGCAGGATGTCGTTCTCGGCGAAGTGTGGCTTTGCAGCGGACAATCCAACATGGAGATGGTCATGAAAGACAATCCGGAATCGCACATGCGCGTCGAGGGAGGCCCGGAAGCTATTGCCGGACCGGTCGACTCTCTGTTGCGCATGGCAAACATCCCCTGGAACGAACAATTCTCTCCACAGGAAGAGACAGCCTGCAACGGATGGAAAATCAAAAATCCTCAAAACACACCCTGGTTTTCGGCAGTAGCCTACTTCTTCGGCGAACGGCTTCGTAAGGAGTTGGGCGTTCCGGTCGGTCTGCTCGTATCGGCCTACGGAGGGACTCCCCTACAAAGTTGGCTCCGCGAAGAGGAGGTGGCCGAAAATCCGAGATACGAGCGTCTGTCGCAAGCCAAGCAGGAGGAGATGAAACTGGCCGCTCTGGGTCCGGAAGCGGCTCGGGAACGAATGCGCAACTGGATAACAGAAGCACAAGGAGGCTCTGCCGAATCGTTGATCAGCCAGTGCGATATAGCATCGCTCCCCACCATTGAGCAACCTGGGTTGTTGAAAAATACACCTATCGGCGAGGCATTGGGTGGTACGCTTCTGTTTCGGAACATCACCGTTGACAAGAGCGTTCCCGTAAAAATATCGCTCGGACGTATCGAACGGTTGGCACAAATCTACTGGAACGGACATCTCGTCTGGGAGCGCGTATTGCCTTCCGAGGCCTATGCCAAACCGGAATTCACCGTACCGGCCGAGTGGGTGCAGGCCGGAGAAAATACGCTGGCCGTAAATCTCATCACCTACCTTTGGAACGGTGGCATTCTGGATGGTGCCGAGCAGATGTACTACACAACAGGAGACCATGCGAGGCCCCAAACCCTATCGGGCCCGTGGCACTATCTCCGCACGTTCGACCTCGCGACCTCTACCCCCATGCCCAAAGAAGGCCATGCCGATCCGTTCCAGATCACGACGCTATACAATGCCATGATTCATCCATTGCGTCACTATACCATCCGTGGAGCACTTTGGTATCAGGGTGAAGCCAATACCGGAGCCGACGCCCCCGAATATGCAGAGATGCTGGCTGACCTGGTTGGCGGCTGGAGGCAAGCCTGGGGATATGATTTTCCGTTCTACTACGTTCAGATTGCCCCGTACAAATACTCCGGAGAGGCCAACAGCGAAACAGCCATACTGCGTGAGAGCATGGCCCGGGGTGAAAAGATGATTCCCGGCAGCGGTATGGCCGTCTTGCTCGATTCCGGAGAGAGCGACAACATTCACCCGGCATTCAAGCGTCCGGCAGGCGAGCGGCTGGCCGGACTGGCGCTAAACGCCACCTATGGCAGAAGTGACATCCCGGCCCACAGCCCCGAACCCGTAAAATGCAAGGCAAAGAAAGAGAAGATAGTTCTTCAATTCGCTCACACATACGGCGGTCTGGAGTGGAAAGAGGGGGATGCCGAGTTCGAACTATCGGAAGACGGCAAGAACTACCAGCGAGCAGAGGCTGTTATTCAGGGTGACCGCGTGATTATCAAAGGCAAAGAGGGCACCACGCCCCGCTATGTACGCTATGCCTGGAAAAATGCCGTTCAAGGAACGTTATTCAACCATGCCGGGCTCCCCGCTTCATCGTTCCGAATGGAAGCAGAATAGCACATAACCAGCACAAGAAAGGGACTGGCATTCAACGGTACCATATATAAGTGGAGGTGGCTATTTTATTCTGTCATCTCCTCTTTTTTACCATGCCAACGAGGAAGGAAACGGCTCATATTGTCCCCCACAAGAGCCCATCCGCAGCCCACCAATCCGCCTAAGAACAGCCATGCCAACAGAATCAACATTTTGCGGGGAGCCGAAGCCTGTAATGGCACGGTAGCCGGCTCGACGACCGTAAAGACCGGCGTAATCTCCTGCACCTTCGCCTTGGCCATGGCCAACTGCTGCGCCGTCTGATTATATACTCCGTAAGCGAGTGTCATTTCATTCTGAAGACGTTCCAGTTCGGCTGCGACACTCTTCAGGACAAGATCCCGATTCCGATCCGCAGCTCGGGCATATCGCTGCTGAGCAGTATAATATTCCTGCTGTGCATCCTCATAGAGCTGCTCGATAAACTGCAGATCCTGACGGGCTTTGCTCGTACGGTAATCGATCATATAGGATTTCAATCGATTCAGCACACTATCGGCAAGAGCAGCAGAAACAACAGGATTCTGCATCGTCACCGAAAGAGTTACCGTTCCGGATTTACGGTCAACCATCACGGCCAAACGTTGTTTCAATGTATTCACAGCCCCTGCTTGCGCACGCGACAGGCGGAAAGGATCGATCGTCTCCCGCTGTACCTGATCCTGCACATCTTTCTTGAATAGAGACCCCACCCAGCCAATCGCCTTGAAAGGAGCCGACAGGACCGCAGACCACCAGGGAGATTTCAGTTCCTGGGTATACTCATACAGGCTGATCTCCTGTCCGGTCATCCCGGCCAAGGGAATCGAGAATAGATCGAGGACAAAAGGGGTCGAAGCTACGATATTGGGATATAAATCGGGATTCAACGCCTCATGTGCTGATGTACCACCCAGATTGATTCCAGCTATGGAAGCCAATGAACTCAAGCCGCTATTTGCTCCCGTCTGTCCCGATTCGGGTGCAATCACAATAGAGGTCGTATACTCTTTCGGAATGCTGAATGCGATCACCAATCCGACAACAAAGCCAACAATACAGCATTTCAAAACCAACTTCCGACGGGACCAAATCTTCTTCAGCAAGGCCAACACATCGATCTCTCCCGTGGGAGTATCCTCTCTATGATCTCGTTCCATCTCCACCATAAACCGTTGTTTTTATTTTTGAAGCAAATTCGTAATGGTCGCACCCATCGTAGCCAATGAAGCGGCCGATGAACCGATGCTGAGAATCTCCGCTGCAGAAAGTTTCCGGCGATCAGATTTCGTCGGCACAATAATCTGACACCCCGGTTGAATCAACTTACGGTTACATTTCCTCCCTCGCGCTACCGTTCCATTCATATAAACCACATAAATCTTATTTCGTTTAGCTTGTGAGCTATAACCCCCACCCTGTCCAATGTAATAACGGAGTCTCTCATCCGCTTTATAAGCTACCGTATTGGGATAAAGCACCGCTCCATTGATCTTCACCGTATTGCTGTATTCCGGGACAATCAATCGATCCCCCTCGCGCAGCACCAAATCATAATCCGAACCGGGATTAGCCAGCGCCTGTTCCAATTCTATACCTACCGAATAATAATCCGCAATATCCAACGAACTCAATGCTACCGAATCCTTTCCCCCTTGTTGTGCTACTTTCAAACTGGCATCGCGAATCGCTTTCTCTTCATCATTCATCTTTCGGATGAGACGAGCCCCTGTTACATAGGCATTCGAAGTAACGCCTCCGGCTTTTTGCACAAGATCCGACAGCCGTTCATTTTTTTCCTGCAACGCATAGGTACCGCCGAACAGCACCTCTCCTTCTATGACAACATTCCGTTGAGGCATATATCCAGGACTGCGACGCACATACACCTCATCGAACGGCTGTAATACAAATCCGGGCTCGCCATCAATGACAAATCCGTCTTTCAATGCAAAACTGTACGTTTCACTAATCGTATCGCTCTCTGTCATACTGGCCGGATCTTTAATTCGCCGAGCTACATCAACTCTTACCGTTGAAGCCGACTCCAGCAACCCCCCGGCTTGAATAATCAGATCCTCCAATGTAGTATTGTCCGAATAAGGATAAAGTCCCGGCTTGGCAACTTCGCCCCAAATGACGACATTTTGAACCTCTTGCAAGTCATGAATACTTGGAATATAAATCACATCGTTTTTCTGCAAATTCACATCTGCCACACTTCCTGCCATGATTCCGCGCATATCCAAAGATATAATCTCATGGGTATAATCTTCACGTTCGCGCTGAAGAATCGCCCGATTCAGGAAGGCGTCACCCCGCAATCCTTCGGCTTTTTCGACCAACTGACGAATCGTCCCCACCTGATCGCCTAACTGATACATCCCCGGGCGATATATGGCGCCTTTGATCTCCACCCGATTCTCATAACGGTCGAGAATGGCATCCACCGTCACCACATCGCCGTCCATAATCGGGAACGAAGCGAAATCGGTATCATCGACATTATACACCTGCAACTCCCGGCCGCTACGACGGACCATACGCAGATTCTTCGAATAAGAATCGCCGGTAAATCCTCCCGCATAATCGACCAATGTCGCAAGTGTCTCTCCCTCCTTCATCTCATAAAGCATCGGACGTTTCACCTTGCCGGCAATCTCCACCAGTTTATCGTACGTGGGGACCAGAATCACATCGCCGTCCATCAGACGCACATCGTCACTCATCTTCCCGTCGAGAATATACTTATAAACATCCATCTCCGCCACGCATTCACTGCCGCGCATCACCCGGATATTACGCAACGTACCGATATCATTCACTCCTCCGGCACTATACAATGCATGAAATACCGTTGCAAACGATGAAAGAGCATAGGTCCCAGGAGTTACCACCTCCCCCATCACATTGACCTGTATCGTGCGAATCTGCCCCAGCGTCAATTTGATTTGGGTTGCGGGAGCAGTCCCGTCCACATCGGCATAAATGCGGGCAAACTCTTTCTGCAAATAGGCATTAGCCTGTTCGATGTTCTTACCATTGAGATACACCAGACCGAGATTATTCACGAAAATGGTCCCATCGGGCGAAATAACCTTGCGAATAGATGCTTGATTGGCACCCCAAATATCGATTATCACCTCATCGCCCGGCCCCAACTGGTAATTTGCCGGGGTTGCCATATTCATATTGGGTTCAAAGGTCAGATTTTTCGTATTGAAAATATTCCGGCCAAAAACAGAGCGCTCAGCTGTAGCTGTTGTCAATTGCCCATTAACCACCTGCATTGAATCTTGAGTACCAGAAAGAGTTAATGACCGTTGCCGAATATCTGTATTACCCACACCAACCGCATCCACTTCTTCGACACTCATATCTCCCGAAGCGGCCTGATAGCTTTTACCAATCCGCTCCATTTGCTCCCGGGAAACCCCTCTGGCCGTTAATTCTGTATAAATAAACTCCTTAGACTTACCCTGTTGCCGGGCCTCTTGAACATATTGAATCACCTCCGTATCACTCATGCCCTGCGCATAACCGGAAACAGTGAGTAATAAGCATACCATGACCTGAAGCAGAACTCTTTTCCGCATATATCTTATTCATTTAAGTTTCAAAAACATCCCGTCCTTCGATTCACTTTTCAACGGTATGGTACAAAAGTAGGGTTTATTTTAGAAATTTGAAATTTTTATCCCCTATTCGGAACATCCATCCAGACTTTTGAATCATCATTCATGAGAATACCGATTGATAATATGGGCATTGATTTCGCGCACCCGGTCGGCCAGGACATCCAGAACTACGACCTCGACTCCGTGTCCTGTCAGCAACTCCCGGCCGTGACAATCCACAAAGCAGGCAGGTTCCTCCAAGGCATATACCACACGCGAAAATCCCTGCTCGAGAATCAGTTCCGAGCAACTCTTGGGCTTGGACTTACGGATGGAACAGGGCTCCATCGACGAATAGATCGACGCACCACGCAGTATTGCCCCCGCAGCGAGTGCCTTTGCCAGGGCCTCCTCCTCGGCATGATTGGCCGGAGCCGTTTCATGGGTATATCCCCGATAGATCTCTCCCGCGGCTGTCACAATGACGGCCCCCACGGAGTAAGCCGTTGTCACAGGCCGACATTTGCGACTCTCCTCGATGGCCATCTCCAGATACCGACGGTCTTCATCGGCCGTCACGCTTCTCTTTTTCACACACATTCCTCTCATTTTTATAATATAAGACCGAGGTATCCCCCAACATTTCGACTCGTTCCAAACGGACCCGATTTTCGGGAGTCCAGGGATATTTCCCGGGGACAATCCAGCGGGGAGCATTCGGATCACCTACGATAAACGGAGCAACAGCCAAACGGAGTTCATCCACCATCCCTTCAGCCAAGAACATCGACAGCACTTGACCTCCTCCCTCGACCATCAGCGTCCCGATACCTCTCTTCGCCAAGGTATCGGCGATCAACCGGGCCGTAATAGCCTCGGCCGAAACAACCTCCGCACATTGGCTCACACAAGATTCAGCACATAATTTTGCTGCCGCAGGCACGAATACCATTTTATGCCCTTCCCCCACGGAGAAAAATCGCGCCTCCGGGTTCAGACGGCCGGAACGGCTCAAGGTTACCTTCATCAAATCCACCGCCATACCGCAACGCAGACGCTCCCTGCGGAGCGATTCATCACGAATCACCAACGAAGGATCATCCTTGCGAATCGTCTCGGCACCGACCAGAATCGCATCACATCCGGCCCGAAGCCGCAGAACAGCCTCCCAATCCTCCGGACTGGAAAGCCGCAATCTCTCGGGGCTACAATCGTCCAAACAACCATCAAGCGATATGGCAGCAGAGAGTATGATTTTCATGGCTCATTACTTTTCGGAATGCAATACAAACAGTGTAATCTCCGGATTGGTCCCTATCCGCATGGGATACATCACATAACCAAATCCATCATTAATATACAAGTAGCGTCCCTCTTCTTCGTATAATCCGCTCCAGCGGTCGTACATCAGACGGGCAGGTGACCAGCGCCAATCCCCGATACGGAATTTCATCTGCATGGCATGGACATGACCCGCCAACGTCAGATCGCCCTTTCCGGCAGCCAGCAACTCATCCCAAAGTTGGGGCGCATGCGAAATCGTCAAATTAAAAAGAGTGTCCGGGATGTCCCGATAGGTCCCGGCGATATCGGCTCCTGCCATGTGCGAGACATGTCCATTGTGGCGATAGCCGATCGGATAGTTCAACCCCGACACCACAATCGAATCGACTCCGTTGGTCAGATACTCCGAACGGTTCACCAGCACGTTCCATCCCATCCCTCTTTGGAGCCGCACCAGTTCCTCCACATTTGCCCACATCGGATAGCGTATCGTATCACGAATATATATGCCCAAGTCATGGTTCCCCAACACGGAATAGATCCCGTATTTTGCCCGAATACCTTTCAGTATCTCCATCGCTGCGGAATCCAGTTCCCAAGCATGGGTATTGACCAGGTCGCCGCTGCAAATCACCAGATCCGGCTGGAGGTCATTGATCGCCCGGACCATCCGCTTCAAGGTTCGGTCACGCCGAATCAATGTGCCGATATGGGGATCGGAGAACTGCACGACCCGCATCCCATCGAAAGAAGAGGGCAATTTTGAACAGATCAGGTCGATTTCATGGACCACAATACGACTCCGCCCGTACGTCAACCCGTAAAGCATGCACGCAGCGACCAAGATTCCCAGCAGAGTCCCGACATAACCAAAAATCCGCGAAGTCCGACGCGTGAACCGTTGTACCAAATAATCGCCCAACGACACAAGCGCATACAAGGCTTTCGGAGCCGCATTCAGGAAGAAAATCCCCATAATCCACATCACCGCATGCATCGGCCACGACGAGTGGCCGTCCGATGCAACACGAAAAAGCAACAAAGCGGCAACCATCACGAAATCGACGGCCACGGCATATATCGGATATCCGATTCGCCACCAACTCCCTGTCCGGCCACGGCGAAGTCCCCGTCGATAAATATACCAATCTACCAGAATGGCCAACAGGGTCAATATTGCAATGGCTATTTTAAACATAGAACAATCTCTTTCCTTCGTTTCATCTCAAAAACCGCACCTGCCATACGGCCAAAGACATTTGCAAATATAGCGAAATGTTTTGGCATACAACTTGTAAAAATCCTGCATCGGAAATATTATGCAGACAATCACTTACACTTAACACCGATATAACACGTCTAAAAACAAATATAATAAATGTAGGTTCATGAAAAAATTCTACTTATCCATTGCCGCTTTCGTTGCGGTCTGCGGAGTTTCGGCCCAATCGTTGCCGGGAACTCAGGAAATGAAAGATTACGAGCCGTCCGTATTCATCGCCGGGCACAAAGGGAGGTCTGCAAATGACAGCATACTCATCCAGGAAGCCGTACGGCACTATTTCGAGACACGCATGACCGGTTTCCAGCAATCGCACCTGCCGCAGTTCGTCATCACGGGACGCGACAACAAATTCCTGTTCGGCATCGGAGGCTTCGTCAATTTCCGGACAGCCTACGACTTCGACGGAATGGTCGACAACACCGACTTCATCACCTACGACATTCCGGTCCCCGGAAACTATGCCTCCCGACAGAAATTCCGTATGGATGCCAGTACATCACGGCTATTCTTCAAGGCCATTGCCAATACGAAGGCTTTAGGTCGCGTCACCACCTATATCGAGACGGACTTCCGTGGCGACAATCACGTGCTGCGTCTCCGCTATGCCTACATCTCATTTAAAGGATGGCTGTTCGGACAAAACGCCACCACCTTCTGCGACTTGAATGCCAGCCCGACGACCATCGACTTCGAAGGCCCCAATGCCTACACGTTCGGTTTTAACACGATGATACGCTACACGCATGCATTCAACGACCACTGGAGCCTCGGAGCCGCCCTGGAGATGCCCCAAATCAGCGCCACAACAACGGAAAACCTCCGCACGATTCCTCAACGGCTGCCCGATTTGCCGCTTTACGTACAATTCAACTGGGGAGAAAACGGCAATAGCCATATCCGGGCATCGGCCGTATTCCGCGACCTGTATTACCACAGCGTGACGCTCGACAAAAACAAATCGGCCTTCGGTTGGGGAACCCAACTCAGCACCGGCATCCAATTCCTCCGCAAATGGAACTTTTATGGCCAGGCCATCTACGGGAAAGGCATCAGCCCCTACATACAAGACATCTCAGATGTCGGGCTCGACCTCGTCCCCGACCCCCGCAATAATGGCAAGCTACAAACACTCCCGATGTTCGGATGGTTCGGTGCTCTGCAATATAACATTTCGAACCGCGTCTTCTGCTCCACCGGCTACTCACAAGTGCGTCTGTTCAGCGAAAACGGCTTCCGAAACGCCAATCCGAATGTTTATCGGCTGGCCCAGTACGTCTTTGCCAATGTATTCGTCAATATCACCCCCTCCTGTCAAGCAGCTGTTGAATACCTCTATGGCACACGCAGAAACATGAATCTGGAAAAGAACCACGCCAATCGAATCCAGGCAATGATTCAATATAATTTTTAATTTTTTTTGCAGACAAGAAGAACAACATTCATTTTTTTGCGTATATTTGCAGAAATAATGTTTTTTCATAACAATACATTATGGTTAGTATTTGTGCAAATTTGAATTGGTGGTGGCGCTCATTGATTAGAAGTAAACAATGAGGGGATGCTCTATTGATTGAGAATTTGTGCAAAAGACCGGTTGTTTACTTGCTGAACAACCGGTCTTTTTTTATGAAAATATTATTTAAAACCCAAATATCAACAACTATGACAAAGACGAAAAAATTTTTGCTGACCGACGAACAGACACCGAAACAATGGTATAACATCGTGGCCGACATGCCTAACAAACCGCTGCCGCCACTGAATCCCAAGACAAAAAAGCCCATCACGAAAGAGGAGATGAGCGTGCTGTTTGCGGAAGAATTGATCGATCAAGAGATGTCCACCGAACGGTTCATCGACATTCCGGAACAAGTACAGGATTTATATAAAATCTGGCGTTCCACGCCGCTCGTACGGGCCTATGCTCTCGAAAAAGCCCTCGACACACCGGCAAAGATCTATTACAAGAATGAAAGCGTGTCGCCCGCAGGATCCCACAAGCCCAACACCGCAATTCCCCAGGCTTACTATAACTACAAACAAGGGGTCAAACATTTGACCACCGAAACAGGCGGCGGACAGTGGGGTTCAGCCATTGCCCTGGCCAGCCAGTTTTTTGGTCTTGACCTGAAGGTCTACATGGTGAAGGTCAGCTACAACCAGAAGCCTTACCGTAAACTGATGATGAACGCATGGGGCGCAGACGTAATTCCGTCGCCCAGCACCACGACCCAAGCCGGTCTGCATGCACTGGCACAAGACCCGGAGTGCTCGGGCAGCCTGGGACTTGCCATCTCGGAAGCCGTTGAAGTGGCATTGAAAGACCCCTCAACGACGAAATACTGTCTCGGGAGCGTCTTGAACCATGTATTGCTCCACCAAACAATCATCGGTGAAGAGGCCTGCATGCAGATGGAGATGGCCGGTGACGAGCCCGACATCGTAATCGGATGTTTCGGAGGTGGTTCGAACTTCGCCGGCATCGGATTTCCCTTCCTGAAGAAGAACTTCACGGAAGGAAAAAACATCCGGGTCATTGCAGTAGAGCCCTCCTCCTGCCCGAAGCTCACCCGAGGCATATTCCAGTATGACTTCGGTGACACGGAAGGCTTCACGCCCCTGCTCCCGATGTATACGTTGGGACACGACTTCCAACCGGCGGATATCCATGCAGGCGGTCTTCGATACCACGGAGCAGGGTCTATTGTCAGCCAGCTGTTGAAAGACGGCCTGATCGAAGCCCAATCGGTTCCCCAGCTCGAAACCTTTGCTGCAGGTTTGACCTTCGCCAAAACGGAAGGTATCATTCCTGCTCCGGAGTCTACACACGCCATTGCCGTGGCTGTACGCGAAGCTCTCAAAGCGAAAGAGGAAGGCAAGGAGAAGACCATCCTGTTCAACCTCTCCGGACACGGAATGATCGATCTTTTCGCCTACGAGCAATATTTCGCTGGCAAGCTGCAGAACTACGATCTGCCCGACGAGGTTATCCGCAAGAGTATCGACAAGCTCGACAAGATCATCAAATAACAATCGGACAAGACTGTGGTCGCCAAAAACATGTCGATCAGAACAACAATCCCGGTCCCTAACAAGACCGGGATTGTTGTTCTCACTTCACAAGGGAAAACTATTCATGATCCCATTTATATCGCCGTTTCGGATTCCGCGGGAACCATCCTTTCCGTACTCGTTCTTCCTGTTCAAAGACCTCTTTGATGGTCCAGAAAGAGGAAAACGCAAAAACACCGAACAGTGTAGACAGAAGTACGTTCTTCACAGCTACGGAAGCCACGACTCCTCCGATTCCCAGCAACAGGAACAACCACCAACACCGAGTGCCCCAATAATATTCTGCTTTTACGACCACAGGATGAAAAAGGCCAATAATCAAAAAAGTGCATATTCCGATTACCAGGCCGGTCAAATGATATGTTTCAATAAACGCCATTATCTCATTCCAAATTACACAAGCCATAACCAAGACGAAAATAAACTAAAAAAAACAGATATACAAACCGTAGCACCACCATATCGAAGCCACAAAATCGATACCGAGCATGAAATGTATTACTGCAATAATCATGCATCGACATCAGACCGGCTACGCCCCTGCAGAATCACGATAATCACCGACAGAAGAATCAGGCACATTCCCACGACGCTCCTCAAACTGAATGATTCATCGAAATAGAATACCCCGACCATCATGGCCGTCAATGGTTCCATCGAGCCGAGAATCGATGTCGTGGTCGAACCGATATTCTTCACCGCCATTACCAACGTCAGATTGGAAATCACGGTAGAGAGCAGCGCCAGCAACGAGGCATCCGCCACAGCACGTACCGTAGGAAGCAAGTCGATCCCTCCCGTAGCAAAAGCGTACAATAAAAAGAATATTCCGCCGAACAACAACACATAAAACGTCAATACCGACGAATTCAACCCTCTCACACGACTTTTGTTTACACTCACGATATAAACGGCGTAGGTCACCACCGTACCCAACACCAGCATCACCCCCGTCACATCGGCCATACCTGCCCCACTCCAGCTCAGCAATGCCACACCGACCAACGACATCACCGCCGCAATCAGCAGCCACAACGAACTGCGCTCCCGAAAAAACAGTACCATGAGGCATGAAACTACCAGCGGATAGAGGAAATGTATGGTCGTAGCCACCCCGCTCGCAATGTAGCTGTAAGACATCAGAAGTCCTAACGAGGTGGCGGCGTAAAGTGCACCAAGGCAAAGCAATACCGGAACATCCCGCATCCGGACACGGAGTTTATTCCCTCTCGCCATTGCAATAAGTCCCATCATGACCGCCGCCAACCCCAGCCGATAGCAAAGAATCGACGGTTCTCCCACATCAGCCCGCAACAAGGGAATCGAAAAGAGAGGAATCAACCCGAAGGTGGCTGATGAAATCATGGCATACAGAATGCCTTTGAACTGGCTCATAAAAACAATATCGTTATCCGTTCGGCCTGCAAAGGTAATGTTAATTCGGCCTGATTGCGCCATCCTACACGATAATCGCTATATTTGTCAAAGGAGAAAATCCAATCCTCCACTCCACAAACCATGCAGAACCGTCAAACCACATGCCGTTTTCCTGCTGTGTATACCACAGTCACCATGCTCTTGGCAACCATCATGGCTGCTATTATCGGCTGCGGAAGAAATAGATCGGTACCGTACACGGAGCCATCAGCTCCTTCGCCCAAAGTGGCACAGCAGATCAGTATCGTATTCGGCGGCGACCTCATGCAACATGCACCCCAGATTTTAGCGGCACAACGCGACAGCACGTACGATTATACGGATTGCTTCCGCTATCTCAAGCCCTTTTTCGACCAAGCAGATCTCGTCATACTGAATCTCGAGACGCCTCTAACTACAGGTCCTCACAAGGGATATCCGCTCTTCTCTGCACCAACCCAACTGGCTTCAGCCCTTCGTGATAGCGGAGCCGATATCATCATGACGGCCAATAACCATGCCTGCGACAAGGGACAGGCGGGAATTCTCTCGACACTCCGCACATTGAACGAGGCAGGTCTCCGGCATACCGGTACATTTGCCGACAGCGGCAGCTATATCAGAAACAACCCATTGTACGTAGAGATCAAAGGGAGACGTTTTGCATTTCTGAACTACACCTACGGCACGAACGGGTTACCTGTTCCACGGGGAGCAATCGTCAACCGCATCGATACGGCACGAATTGCGGCAGATCTGGAGCGAATCGACCGTAACGAAACGCAATATATTATCGTCTATTTTCACTGGGGCGAGGAGTATGCCCGATACCCCTCCCGGACACAAATCGAACTGGCAGACTGGTGTCACCGACATGGCGTCGACTTCGTAATCGGAAGCCACCCACACGTCCTGCAGCCCGTCTCGGCCCGGTTCGGTCCGGACAGTACGATACGTCACATCACGGTCTACTCCTTAGGGAATCTCGTCTCCAATCAGCGATGGCGTTATTCGGACGGAGGGGCAATCGTACGCATCCATATCACGGAACAGGACTCCCTACCGGCCCGTTACGACCCAGAATACCTGCTCACATGGGTGCACACTCCCTATGTCAATGGCCGAAAGCAGTACTACATTCTGCCCTCCTATGTCGCTGACACGATGCTCGCATCCGACCCCACCGCACAGTTTGCCTATGAACGCTTCAAAAGCGACAGCCGACAATTACTCGCCGACAGTGCAGGCTTTTCCGAAATCAAGAGTATCATTCCATGAATCTCCGTAAAAGTTTTCCACAAAAGTCAAACACAAAAAAAGAGGATCCGGGAACATATCCCGGACCCTCTCGGACAGTATGGGAAATTCAATCGAGGTTTACTCGGAGGTCACCTTACGAAGACAACGAATAGGTCGTCCCGTAAATCGGGTTGAAGCAGTCGCAATCGAGAAGGTGCCCGCCGGAGGAGCCTGGATTCTCAGGATGTAAGCCCCTGTGTTCTTTCCAGTTCCTTTGGGCGTTCCAGCATCCGCCAACCACAAATCACAAGTTTCCAAAGAGCCGTTCGTCATGTTGCCATTGGCCGGCGCACGCCATCCCGTAGTCCCGAAGCGAGTCGCTTTGAACAGGTTGGGCAGGGTTTGCCGTGCAACAGTCGGTTCAATGGCATTGATAATCGCCGTCATATCCTCGGAGGTTGCCATCGTATACCCTTCCGGACAGTTATTGACCGTCCAGACATCTCCCGTGAGATTCATTGGCGGATCATACATCGATTCGCTTTGAGTCCATCTCCAGGGAGCGCTGCTCATATTGGTCACCACCTTCACATCGGGTGTGGCAGACGGGATCGGACGATCGAACTGATAGTAGTAACCGGCTGCTTCGAAAAGCGAAGGATAGCTAATATCGGTATCGAACGCCTTGTCGTAGAAACTCTCCTGATAAGGCATCGTGGCCCCCACATTACGGTCCAACATGTAATAGACGGTATTTCCGCTCACAATCGGATCAAGCTCATAGTAGGTCAACGAGGTGTTGCTCAGTACCATATTGTTATAGGCCGGGGTTTGTCCGCGTTCCGTATCCAGCACATACAACAAGCCGCCATCCACGGCCGTCCGAATCTGACACACCTCGCCATATACCGCCTCTCCGTGCTGATTGGTTGCAAAAGGCTTATAATAGATAATACCCTCGGGAAGAGCAGTCAGCTCCGTTTCGAAATAATCATACGTACCGTCAGACTGAATGTCACTGCCCACCTCGACTCTCGTATCAAGGGCCGTGGCCGAAGTTCCGTACAGGAATCCCTTGGAGGTGAGCGCCGAACCACCATCCGAAAGCAGCTTGGCACGCAATACGACCGAAGTCACGGTAAATTTCTCCACCCGGAAGTCGTAATCCAGCAGATACTCATCCACGACAGGCATACCTTCGGAATCCGTCGTAAAACTCTTGATATCGTTACCATAGCCTGTAAAATCGTCGTTCTCGGCAAAGGCCCGGTAATAGTATTGTTTGTTCGGCTGAAGGTCCTTAACGAACACTTTATATTCGACCGACTTCTCCTCGAGCCCTTCGGCGTAGGCCTTGCCGTCGAACGACGCCGAGGATTCACCGTATTCGATACCGAAACGCGCCTCAGGGTCAAAACCATTGAAATCCAACGCACCAGTAATCGTGGATGAGGTCGGCGTCACATCGGAAGCCTCGCCCGTCGTAACAACAGGTGTTTCCAAGGCTTTGGTCTGGAAGGTTCCGGAAGTGCCCTCAACCTCTTTCGAGAAGGATTTCCATTTACCGCCATTATAATAAACCCCCGTCTGAATATAGAGCACATAATTGTATTTCGTATTGGGCTTCAAACCCTCCACCTCGTAGACAACCTCATCGGTAATGTCATTCAGATTGGCAAGAGGCTCCCCGATCGAAAACTTATCGGCATTTTCGCGTCCCTGTTCATCGGTCCAATAATAAATTCCGTAGTCGCCCGGTTTGACCGTCGCCGTACTCTTATCCGTACTGGTCATCTCCTCATCACCCAACGTGGTCCCAGTTTCACTCACCGACAAAGTCTTTCCATCGATGACCGTCACTTCTCCCTCCGGAGCTCCGGGAGGGTTAATGACAATCGAGTCCGTTGTGAAAACGATATTGTTGCCATAGACCTTCTCACCGGAACTTCTGACGATGAAAGCTTTGACATAGTAATCCTTTTTCCGTTCAAGGCCCTCCACGCGGAGTTCAAATTTCCCCGACTCCACAGAGGGAATGATATACTCCGTACCGATGTTGTCCCCTTCGATGGGAGAAAGCGAGAGGGCAAACCCCTGCGAAGAGGCCCGGTCTCCCTGCGGATTGTATTCGCCCTGCAAGGTTGCACTATTATAGAAAATGTTTTTGGCTTGCAGCGTGATCAACTCCTGCTTCAGAGTTCCCCCCGAAGAGACCTCGTCTTTTTCGCATGCAGCAAAAAGAGCGAAGATAAGTGATATATAAATGATCTTTTTCATGATGGATAGTGTTTTAGTAACCCGGATTCTGCGGGAAGAGCGCCTTGTCTTCTGCGAGATCCAGTTCGTAAGTCGGAATCGGCATCAGATAATTCGTTTCGAATTTGAAATTCATGGCAGGAATCGAATTCGGATTGACAATACGCGCCGGAGCCAAGGTATGCAACTTACCGGTTCGGCACAGGTCGAACCACCGGTGGAATTCGAAACAAAGCTCACAGGCTCGCTGAGTCAGCAGTTCATCGTAGGTCAAGGTCTGTGCCGTATAATCGACCAAGCAACGGGCCTCTTTGGCATCGTAGTTTTTCTGAGCCAGTTCCAATTCAGCCTGCGTCTCAGTCGTCGGATTGGCCTGATAAGCTGCTGTTGCCGTCTCGAGCCACCCCTTCGCCGAAGCCAACGCCTGCTCTTTCACCTCCGCTTCGGTATAGAATCGGTTCTCCGTAGCATTCCAACCCCGGGCCCGTGCGATCAACTGCTCGTTCATAATCTTCAACGATTCGCTTCCGGCTACACCTCCATTGGCCAGCATATCGGCCTCGATACGCATCAACAGAATATCCGCATAACGCAGGACAATCACATTGTTCGGTGCATTGGTCGATTCGAAAGAGAGGGTCTCCTGCCAGTACAGCGAAGGATCACTGCCATATCCCCAACGATATTTGCTCACCCTCATACGGCCACCCGGAATACTGATCAACGAGCGGTACAGTGAATCAGGGTCATCCGTATCAATATTGAATGTCTCGGAGGTCACATCGGAGATGGATTCATCGGCCAGATAAATCAGATCCAACGGTTCACCGGTACTGCTATCATACCGGACACGATAATCGGCAATGCTCCACGTTCTACGCGTATCACCCAAGCGGAAATAACGATAGAAGGTTGGAGGCGGAGCAAAAGAGCTCGAACCGACCATACAACTCATCGTATAGGCATTGGAGTTCCCCGATTGTTGTACGCCGAAAAGTTTCGACCAGTTGCTGCCCAGACCCGGCGAACTGCTGAACTGAAGTTCCCACATCGATTCCGCGCCATTCTTTTTACTCAATAGGAAAATATCCCCATAGGTATTGAGCAAAGTATATTTTCCGGATGCAATGATGTCGTCGCACAGGGCCAAGCAATCCTCGAAGAGTTGTTGCGGATCGTATTCGAGTTCGCTGTATTCAGGAATCGGCTGCGGGTCCCGGTTCATCGAAGTTCCCAGCGTGAGATAGACCTTTGCCAACAAACCCTCGGCAACCCAATGATTGACATGTCCGACTACAATATTCTCGGGGAGCACACCATCCGTAGCTGCGAACTTCAAATCATCGATAATGGCCGCATAGACATCGCCGATCGGATCTCGTTTGATGCGGATATTGATATCCGTCGTCTCTTCCAGCACAAGAGGAACCGCCCCGAACGTCTGTACCAGTCTGAAATAGCACCAGGCCCGCAAGACTTTAGCCTCGGCCATAATTCTATTCATATCGCTCTCCGTGATATCAGGCACCTTAGGCGCACGATTGATGATGATATTGGCCGCCTGAATCGTTTTGAAATGTTTCTGATACCATTGAGTCACCGTATTGTGGCTCGCCGGATAGAGATACCTGTCGGCCACGCCCATATTGCTCGAAGCATTAATGGCATACACTTCGTCCGTACCCACATTCGCAATAGCGATCGATGCTCCGTTATAAAGATTGGTTGCCGTAGAATAGACTCCAAGCAATCCGGCCTCAAGTTCCTCCGTAGTCTTATAAAAATTGTTCATAACCCGCTGCGACGAGGAGGTCTCCTCCAGAAATTCGTTGCAGGCTCCCAACAAAACCGCCACACTGATGATGGCCGGGATAAACATTTGTCTTATATATCTTCTATTCATTGTCTTCTTATTTGATATTTACAGATTAGAATACCAGCGAAAGTCCCATGGTGTAACTCCTCGGCCGAGGGAATGAAGCCGCATCCAGTTTGGGTAGCATATCGGCATAGACACCGCTCGCCACACTCACATCCGGATCATAACCCGTATAATTCGTAAACACATAGGCATTCCGCACGGAGAAGAAAATCGACATCTTATTTACATAGAACTTTTTCGTAACAGAAGCCGGCAATGTATAACTCAATGAAATGTTATCCAATCGCAGATAAGAGGCATCCTCGAGATAGCGTTCAGTCAGAACTGCCTCCCAGGAGTTCATCGGCATTCTCAGATCGGCCTCCTCGTTGCCCTGATGAACAATTTCGCCCGTCGTAAAGTCATACAGCGTCGGGGTCCAGAAATTCGAAGCGGATTTCAACATATTACGGCCACCATTGCTGTTCATCTGCGTCAATTCACGCGCAGTGGCATTAAATATCTTGCCTCCGTAGGAGAATTCCATACCAACGGTCAAGGTGAAATTGAACAAGCGAAGGGTATTGGTCAGACCTCCGGTAAATTTAGGGTCCGAGTTGCCCAGGATGATACGATCATCCTCATTGACCGTACCATCATTATTCTGATCGACAAGTCGAGTGGAACCGGGGCGCAGATTACTCTTAGCTACTCCGGCCGAAGAGTAATCATCCGGCAGCGCATCGATTTCGCTCTGATAACGCCACACGCCATCGCTCTGATAACCGTACCAGTTACCCAGCGGCAAACCTACCCGCAGAATACCAAAACTGGTACAACGGCTGGCCGACGAAGGGTCGAGGATTATCTCGGAAGCCCCTCCCAATGAGAGCACCTTGGAACGGTTGAATGCCATATTGTAGTCGAGCGACCAGGAGACGGTATTCGACTGCACAGGAACGGTATTCAAGGTGATTTCCAATCCATTATTTCGGATAGAAGCGATATTGCTCCACTGCGTACTGTATCCCGACGCATAAGGAATCGGACGCTCGAACAACAGATCCGTTGTTTTCTTATTGTAGACCTCAATCGTACCGGCCAGACGATTCTTAAAGAATCCGAACTCAAGCGCTCCGTCGTATTGCACCAGACTCTCCCATTTCAGATAGGTATTGGCCGGTCTGTCGGTCACAATGCCATAGGAAGGGGTCGAGCCGTCCACCGGATAGAACGAAGAGGACATCGTGGCGAGCGACTGCAAAGAGGGAATAGAGGAGTTTCCCGTTGCACCGACCGAGAACCGAAGTTTCAGGTTGCTCAATGAACGTACATTTTTCAGGAAAGGTTCCTCGGACAAACGCCACATCACCGCTCCCGAGGGGAATATACCCCATTTATTGTCCGGTCCGAATTTGGAAGAACCGTCGAAACGAATCGTCCCTGTGAAATAATAGTTTTTGTAGGAATAGTTCACCCGACTCAAGAAAGAGAGCATACGCACCTGTGTATAGTTCGTTGTAATCTCATAAGGCGTCTTACCATCCTGCATGGCCCCCGTATTCAGTTCCTCCAGATCGAATCCATGAGCTTCAGTATTAAGGACCTTTTGGTTAGTCTGTTCCACAATCATACCGACCATGGCATCAAATTTATGATTTGTATTCCGGAAAGTCGGCTTATAGGTCAACAGGTTCTCGCTGTTCCAATAAAACGATTCGGTCATCTTATTGATCGCCTTACCCCCTTCAGCCCGACCTTGAGAAACGTCCTTCGGGTAATAATTCTGGTTGTGAAGTTCTCTATTCTCAAAGTTTCCGGCAATCGAGAGTTTGAAATCCTTTGCAATGGGAACATTAAAATAGAGTCTCAGGCTGGCATTTTGTCGATTGGTTTGTCGTTTGATGCTCTTGGCCTGATAGAAGGGGTTGTTGTTTTCATAAAGATTCTCACTACCTTCAGCCACCCAGTCCTCGGAAGAGAGCGGTTTCGTAGGCGCCTGCGACAGCATGTTCATCGTCACGCCGCTGCCATCCGTTGCCAGACCGTTCTGCTCTGAATGTAATCCACTGAGATTCATACCCAATACGGCCCCCTTCTTATTGAAGGTATGCTCGTAATTGGCACGCAACGAATATCGCTCATAGTCGCTATGAATCAAAATTCCCGGCTGATTGTAATAGCCACCCATAACCGAGAAACGGTTCTTTTTATCACCGCCGCTCACATTGAGTCGATACTCCTGCACATGGACCTGCTGCATCAGTGCACTCTGCCAATCGGTATTGACATAATTGGGGTTAGAAGGGTCCAGATAAATGGATGGATTGTTCCATTTGCTCATCTGATTGAACACATAGATATTTCCCTCGGAATCTTTGTAAAAGCTCCGCGATGACTGACCGAAATTAATTCCCTCGGAACCTTTCGGGTAATAGCTGTATGCGCCCCAATACATCGCACTGGCAAACTCATAAGAGTTCATCAGATCCAACTTGCTGGCCGCCTGCTGAATCGAATGGGTCATATCGAAAGAGACCTGGGTCTTTCCCTCTCCACCTCGTTTGGTAGTAATCATAACCACACCGTTCGACCCCTTGGAACCATAGATCGCCGTAGCCGATGCGTCTTTCAGAATCTCGATAGATTCGATGTCTCCAGGAGCGATATCGGCCGTTTCGCTGACCAAACCGTCGATTACATAAATCGGTGAGTTGCTGGCATTCAACGAGCCTACGCCACGAATTCGGATATTCAATGTCTCGCCAGGCTCACCGTTGTTGGACAAAATCCTCACACCGGCCACCTGACCGCGCAAAGCATCCTCCATATTGACAATCATCTTGTCATTGAAGGCCGTTTGGGAAACCGTAGCCACAGAACCGGTCAAATCACTTCTCCGAGCCGTACCATAACCGATTACTACAACTTCATCCATCAGATTCTTATCCTCATAGAGCGTCACCCGTATGTGGGTGCGACCGGAGAGAGGTGTTTCATTGGTCTCCATACCCACGTAAGAGAAAACAAGCGTATCATTAGGATTCGTAACTTTCAAGGAGAAACGCCCCTGACGGTCCGTGATAGCCCCTCCTCCGGTTACGCCTTTCACCACAACAGTAACTCCGACCATCGGTTCAGAGTCGGCCGTAAAGACTTCTCCAGTTACTGTACTGCCATTCTGCGCGTAGGCACCTATACCCCACACCCAAACAGCAGACATTCCAAGAGCAAACTTTACCAATAGCAGTAGTTTCTTGGTCATAATTCGATTAGTGTTTGATTAGTTTTAAAGTTCTGTTTTTCAAATATGAAGATCTGTATTAGATTTCACGTGTCGGAATCTCATGCACACCGCAGAGACTCCGCTCATGGTTCGACGCCCCACTTCTGATTCGGTTCGCTTCCCATGAACAACTCCAGTGTCGCTCCCGACGCGATATCGGAAAAATACAGATAACATTTGTTATACTCCTTGCCATTGAGCAATGCACGCTGGATATAGATATTCTCCGGACTGTTGTCGTGGGCGATCACCGTAAATTTCTCTCCTTGCGCATAAGCCGGATCCAGCCGGAATTCGATACGGTCGAACACCGGACTCGTAATATCCATACGTGTATCCCCGGGACAGGAGGGATGTATTCCAGAGGCAGCCAGGACATACCAAGCGGACATCTGCCCGGCATCTTCATTCCCGACAAGTCCCTGTGTCGTTTTATTCTTGTATCCGTTTTCACAAATATGACGCGTCCACTTCTGAGTATTCCAAGGGGTACCGAGTTTATTGAAGAGGAAAGGAACCAAATGAACCGGTTCATTGGCATGGTTATAATAGTCGTTCCATCTCAAATCGGCCGGAGCCTTTTCAAAGAACTCGGTCAGATCAGCCAGCACGGCATCCCGGCCTCCCATCAACTCGACCATTCCCGGCACATCATGAGGAACGAACCACCCTTGTTGATAGGGGTTGCTCTCCGTGCAACCCCATCCCTGCTGCAGACGTCCCTTCGGTTTCATCGGAGCCCATTCGCCACTCTCCAGACGCATCCGGAACCAGCCCATCTCCTCGTTCCAAAGATTGCGATAAGCCTTGCTTTTCTGGAGGAACTCGGCAGCATCGACCTCTTTGCCCATCGCCCGAGCCATTTGAGAGATACACCAATCGAAATAGGCATACTCAAGCGTAAGGGAAATTCCACGATTACGCTCATCGAAACTATAACCGTGCTGATCGTTCCCGAAAATCTTCGAGGTATTCACCGCATATTGATATGCCTTTTCAGCATCATACGTACGAATTCCCTTCATATAAGCATCGGCCAGGACAGAGAGCGCCGGATTGCCGATCATACATCCTGAATAGGCATTGAACAACTCCCAGCGTTCGTAATACTCCCGCCCGCTCTGGTCGGCCATGGTAATCAGTGAGTTCAACTCATCGCTGATCAACTGCGGATTGATAATCGTCTGCAGGGGCATCTGACTTCGGAAAACATCCCAGCCACTAAAAACCGTCCGCTTGGTAAATTTGCCTTCGGTATTGTATATCTGATAGTCTCCCCCTACGTAGCGGCCATCCACATCGGTATAGATACGCGGATCGAGCATCGTGCGATAAAGCGCCGTATAGAAGACCGTCTTCTGATCCGACGTTCCCCCCTCGATTTTAATACGGCTCAAAGCCTTATTCCACGCCTCGAAAGTCTCCGTCCTTACCACATCGAAGTCCTTATCGGCAATCTCCGCACGGAAATTGTTCTCGGCGCCTTGCTGATCAACATAGGAGATTCCCACCTTCAGAGTCACCTGTTCACCCGCTTTGGAGGCAAATTCCGTAAAGAATCCCAAACTTTTGCCCTCCAATTCATCCTGTCCCCGAACGATGGGAGCTTCGGAAATCCGTTTCAGATAGGGAATGCTCGTCACATCATCGCGCATACGTGACCAATCGTCGGGAATATCCGCACTCCAGAATCCATACTCTTTCAAAGGCTTGCTGAATTGGCCGTAGAAATAGAGGGTATATTTCACCTGTCCTTTGCCATTGCCCCAGCCTCCGCCTTGGGGTGAGCACTTGATCCAACCCTGAATCGTGGTATCATTGACGACTTTAATGTATTGATAGTCTGAGGAACCAGCTATTCGGCGAGCCAAATCGACCTGGATGCGCGACTGTTGGTGCTCGGGAAAGGTAAAACGCATGATTCCGCAATGTGTAGTGGCAGAGGTCTCAACCTGTATATCGTAATCGGTGAGCTTTACGGAATAATAGCCTGCTCGGGCCGTTTCCGTCGCTTTATCATAGTGCGAGCGCCAGCCGGTAATGGAACCATCTTCTTTTCCAGGAATCGTCTTGAGCTCCCCGGTAGTCGGCATGACAAGGAAATTACCCATATCCCCGAACCATCCCACACCGCTCATCTGAGTCAGTGCGAATCCTTCAATCGTCTTGTGTTCATCGCTATATCCGGAACTTTTATCCTTACCCGTCACGGTATTGGGACTTACCTGTACCATTCCATAAGGAGCATAGGCTCCGGGAATGGTCTTTCCCAAACCATGGTAGATTCCCGCAGCATCGGGATTGCAACTGGCACCGATGAACGGATTCACATATTCGGCAGGAGAATCCGCACTCTCAGCCCTCGCGTCATTGCAACTATCGAATAGGATCGGAATCAGCATCATACCCAACAATGCAACAGTTTGAATGGTCTTTTTACACATAAAAATTGTCTTAGAAATTTGATTTATGAAACAGGTAAGCAAATAAAATAATAAAAATGGCTCCAAAACAGGCACAAAAACAATAAGTAAAGTTGTAAAACATCTAAGGCAAATTATACCACTTAAAATCAAATATTTATATATGAACTATAAGTAGATTTTTAGTAAATAGTAAAGAGAATATCATTAACAAAAAAGGGCGGCATCAACCTTGAATGACAACAGTTGTCAAAGGCAACTCCGAATCAGCCGAAAAGTTCCGGATAGACCTCCGACATATTTTTCAATTGTTTGTCGCCGGCTTTCTTGGCCAACTTCACATATATATCCACCAATTCACGGACGACCCTGTCATACTCCGGTTTCCCATACAGATTGTTCATTTCGCCCGGATCGTTCACCAGATCGAACAGGTATACCGTTCCTGCTTCCGGAATAAAGAAGAGTTTGTAACGGTCGTTGCGGACCATGCGTTGATAGTTCTGAAAAGCGCCATATACAGCATGATAATGTTCTCTGTCGGCATCCTCAAGCACAGGCACCAACGACTGAAAATCGAGATAATCCGGTTTCTCTATGCCCGCCATATCATAAATGGTCGGCACTAGATCCTGCATGTAATTGAGACAATAACGTTTCTCGTTTTTAGGAATACCGTAACCACTGAGCACAAGAGGTACACGCATAGAGTGTTCATAAACGTTCTGCTTTCCCATCAGGCCATGATGTCCGCAACCGAGACCGTTATCGGCAGCAAAAACCACCAGCGTATTCTCATCGAGTCCGCTCTTTTTCAACTGATCCAAAATACGGCCGATTTCCCGGTCAAGATGCGAAATGATGGCATAATACTCTTGCCGATGTTTTTGAACAGCATATTCGGTCCGGGGGAAAGGAGCGAGTCTCTCATCCCGTTGCGTCTCTGCGCATCCCATCAACTCCTTCAGAGGATGTTCAGGCAGAAAATTCTCCGGAACCACAATCTTATCGACAGGATACATGTCCACAAACTCCTTAGGTGCCTGCCGAGGATCGTGAGGCGCATTGAAAGCTACATACATGAAGAAAGGCTGCTCAGCGTCGGTATTCCGGTCGAGATAACGGATCACATCATCGGCCTGTACCTCGGTCCAATGTTTTCCTCCTTCCCAATAGCCACCCCATTGCTTGTCCCAGGAAAGCCATCGGTCGTCCTCGGGCGATTGAGGACGATTGTACTCTTCATCCACCAATCCCGGGCAGCCCCCCGGACGGACATCCTCCGTCACATCGAACAGCTGTTGCGGCTCCGTATGTTTGATATGCCATTTGCCGGTCATATAGGTCTGATAACCGGCATCTTTCATCACCTGGACCCAAAACTCCCGACGGTTGATGGCTGACTTATACTCATCCTTCTCGTGTTGCTGTGCTTTCCAAAGATAACGCCCGGTCATCAACATCGAGCGACTCGCCACACTGATAGCACCATGCCAACCTCCCATATTATAGGTGTTCATAAACGCGGTCCCGTTGGCAACCAGGCGATCGAGATTCGGTGTCTTCAATTCGGGATTTCCCAATACGGCAACCCCATCGAAGGTCATGTCATCGACGAAAAGGAAAAGAATATTCGGCTTTTCAGTTCTGGGAATTTGGCTCCATGACACCTCCGGCACTGTTCCGCCGAGGCTCATAAGTGTCGCTACCGCAAAAAAATGGGGCGAGGTCTTCCAGTTTCTCATCATGGCTTTCACAGGTTAGTTCGATTTCGTACCATGATAAAATTATAGAAACAATGACGGAAAACCGAGGATCAGGATAGCTAAATGAAATATCAAAAAACCTAATGAATTAACTATTAAGTTTCTCTTCTCATAAAAAAGTAAATAGCCGGGAGCCATTCGGTCAACTCTTCCCCCGCTATAAAAAAGCTACCCGGTTCTTGACAATGCAAGAACCGGGTAACGGTCAAATGTCAGAAAACAAAATTTAAAGGAATCCGCGACGCGCTCTACTACTTATTAGTAGTTGTTCTTTTTCGGCTCGAAATAGGCCTGCGGATGAGCGCATGCAGGACAGCTTGCAGGAGCTTTTTTGCCTTTAAAGACAAATCCGCAATTGCGGCACTGCCACTCGATCTCCTCGTCGCTGGAGAATACCTTGTCCTCCTCGACCTTTTTCAGCAGACGACGATAGCGATCCTCGTGCATGGCCTCCACAGAAGCCACATTACGGAAAACCGCGGCAATCACCGGGAATCCCTCCTCATCGGCCACCTTAGCAAACTCAGGATAAAGCTCGCTCCACTCTTCATTCTCACCGGCAGCTGCCGCAGCCAGATTCTCGGCCGTAGTGCCAATCTTGCCGGCAGGATACGAAGCTGTAATCTCTACCATTCCACCCTCCAGGAATTTGAAGAAACGTTTGGCATGCTCCTTTTCCTGCTCTGCCGTCTCCATGAAGATAGCTGCGATCTGCTCGAATCCCTCCTTCTTGGCAACGCTGGCAAAGAAGGTGTAACGGCTGCGTGCCTGCGACTCTCCGGCAAACGATTTCAGCAGGTTCTGTTCGGTTTTTGTTCCTTTGATGCTCTTTTCCATAATAATATTAAAATAAGGTGATGTTTTTTCCTGCAGACAAAGATAGTGAAAAAACGTCGCCAGGTACCTTAAAAAGGCATCATTTGTTTTTATGGCCGTATCAATAAATCCAATAGCCACATTTTAAGACGATGTCAATCGGTAACGATCTGTCGAAATCCACGGAATAAAGCGAAAAATCATCGGAATCTTGCTATATTTGTGCACAAAAAACAAGCGAAACAATACTTTATGGCAGACGAAAAGATCATATTCTCGATGGTGGGCGTCAGCAAGACTTTCACCAACCAGAAAAAAGTCCTCAACGACATCTACCTCTCTTTCTTCTACGGAGCGAAGATCGGTATCATCGGTCTCAATGGCTCGGGAAAATCCACCCTGATGAAAATCATCGCCGGCATCGACAAGAATTACCAGGGCGAAGTGGTCTTTGCCCCGGGTTACTCGGTAGGCTATCTTGAACAGGATCCTAAGTTGGACGACACCAAGACGGTCAAAGAGGTGGTTCAGGAGGGATGTGCCGAAATCGTCTCCCTACTGAAAGAGTACGAAGAACTCAACATGAAGTTCATGGAGCCAATGGACGACGACCAGATGGCTAAACTCATCGAACGCCAGGGAGAGCTGACCGAACTCATCGACCATAAGAACGGCTGGGAGTTGGACAGCATGCTCGAACGGGCCATGGATGCATTGCGTTGTCCCGATCCGGATGCCAGTGTGAAGCATCTTTCGGGAGGCGAGCGCCGTCGGGTAGCACTATGCCGTCTGCTGCTGCAGGAGCCGGATGTACTGCTGTTGGACGAACCGACCAACCACCTCGATGCCGAAAGCATCGACTGGCTCGAGCAGCACCTCCGTCAATACAAGGGGACCGTCATCGCCGTCACCCACGACCGCTATTTCCTCGATAACGTAGCAGGCTGGATTCTCGAACTCGACCGCGGCGAGGGTATTCCCTGGAAAGGCAACTACTCGAGCTGGTTGGAGCAGAAGACCAAGCGTCTGGAGATGGAGGAAAAGCAGGAGAGCAAACGGCGCAAAACCCTGGAGCGCGAGTTGGAATGGGTACGCATGAGTCCCAAAGGCCGGCAGGCCAAAAGCAAGGCGCGTCTGGCCGCCTACGACAAGATGCTCAACGAAGACACCAAACAAAAAGAGGAGAAACTCGAAATCTTCATCCCGAACGGTCCCCGCCTGGGCGATATCGTCATCGAGGCACGGAACGTCAGCAAAGCCTACGGCGAACGGTTGCTGTATGAGAACCTCAACTTCAACCTGCCCCCCGCAGGCATCGTCGGAGTCATCGGCCCCAACGGAACGGGCAAGACCACGCTCTTCCGAATGATTATGGGGCTCGAGAAACCTACCAGCGGAGAGTTTATCGTGGGAGAGACAGTCAAACTGGCCTACGTGGATCAGCAGCACTCGAAAATCGACCCCGAAAAGAGCGTCTACGAAGTCATCTCGGAAGGCAGCGACCTTATCACGCTGGGCAACCGTCAGGTCAATGCCCGGGCGTATGTGGCCCGATTCAACTTCAGCGGTGCCGACCAGGAGAAGAAGTGCGGCATGCTCTCGGGCGGTGAACGCAACCGGCTGCATCTGGCGCTGGCTCTCAAGGAGCAGGGCAACGTCCTGTTGCTGGACGAGCCGACCAACGACATCGACGTCAATACGCTGCGGGCACTCGAAGAGGGTCTCGAGAATTTCGCAGGTTGTGCCGTGGTCATTTCACACGACCGTTGGTTCCTCGACCGTATTGCCACCCATATCCTTTCATTCGAGGGGGATTCGCAGGTGGTATTCTTCGAGGGAAGTTACAGCGAATATGAAGAGCGCAAGAAAAAACTCGGCGATACGACACCCCATCGTGTAAAGTATAAAAAATTGATGGAGTAACCTTGCATCGTTATAAGAAAAGAAAATACAAAAATATCAGAAAAATGGCCATACAGAAACCATCCATACCGAAAGGTACACGCGACTTCTCGCCCGTGGAGATGACCCGACGGAACTATATGTTCGACACCATTAAGGCGGTCTTCCGCAACTTCGGCTTCTCGCCCCTCGAAACTCCAGCCATGGAGAACCTCTCCACCCTGCTGGGCAAATACGGCGACGAAGGGGACAAACTGTTGTTCAAGATCCTCAACTCCGGAGACTTCGCCGAGAAAATCATACCCGCAGACTTGGGTAACTCCAACACGCTGGCATCGAAGATCTGCGAAAAAGGGTTGCGTTACGACCTGACTGTTCCGTTCGCACGCTATGTGGTGCAACATCAGAATGAGGTGGTGTTCCCGTTCCGACGCTATCAGATGCAACCTGTATGGCGTGCCGACCGACCGCAGAAAGGTCGTTACCGGGAGTTCTACCAATGCGATGTGGACATCATCGGCAGCCGCAGCCTGATGAACGAAGTGGAACTGGTACAGATCGTCGAGAGCGTATTTCGTCGCTTGCGCATCAATGTAACACTCAAACTGAACAACCGCAAGATTCTGTATGGCATCGCCGAAAGCATCGGATACGCCGACAAGATGATGGACATCACGATTGCTATCGACAAACTGGACAAGATCGGCATGGATGCCGTCAGCGAAGAGCTCGAATCCAAAGGAATCTCCGCCGCAGCCATCGAGAAATTGAAGCCGATTCTGGAACTGAGCGGTACAAACCGGGAGAAGCTGGCCCGCATGAAAGAGATCATCGGCGTCTCCGAGACCGGTCTGCTGGGAATTTCGGAAATGGAGACGATTTTCGACTACGTCGAAGCGCTGGGGACCGACCTGGATATCGAAATCGACCTCTCGCTGGCACGCGGATTGAATTATTATACGGGAGCAATCTTCGAAGTCAAAGCCAAGGATTTCGCCATCGGCAGCATCTGCGGCGGCGGACGTTACGACGACCTGACCGGCATTTTCGGGCTGCCCAACACCTCGGGCGTGGGCATCTCGTTCGGTGCCGACCGCATTTACGACGTCATGTTGGGGCTGAATCTCTTCCCGGACGAAGCGACGCTCTCCACCAAGGCCATTTTCCTGAACTTCGGAGGCGCCGAGGAGCTATGTTCGCTGAAACAGCTAGCCAAGGTCCGCAAGGCAGGAGTGGCGGCAGAGATCTATCCCGAAGCCGCAAAAATGAAGAAACAGATGGAGTATGCCAACAGGCGCGCCATCCCCTATGTAATCATCATCGGCAGCGACGAAATGAACGCCGGACAAGCCACGCTGAAAGATATGCGCAGCGGAGCACAGTGCACCGTACCGTTCGAAGAGTTGCCCGATCAATTGAAATAGCCATGAAAAAAGCCGCGCTACTGCTATGCCTCCTGCCCGTCATGCTATGGGCACAACTTCCGCTCCCTGAAGGGGCAGTGAAAGACCCTACGGTGCAGTTGCAGAAATTCAACCAATTCTATCGTTACCTCAACGGCTCATATGTCGATACGGTCAACTACCAACAACTGGTCGAAAAGGCCATCATCGAAATGCTCGCGCAACTCGATCCGCATTCGGCATACATTCCGGCCGAGGAGATGAAAGAGGTGGAGGAGGTATTCGGCGGCAGTTTCAGCGGCATTGGCGTGGAATTCAACATTCTGAACGACACGCTCTTCATTGTCAATACAATCCCGGGAGGGCCTTCGGAACAGGTAGGAGTTCTGCCCAACGACCGAATTATCGCCGTGGACGGGAAATCCGTCATCGGCATCAAGCAAACGGAGGTCCCCAAGGTGCTGCGAGGACCGAAAGGAACCGAGGTATTCATCGATGTGAAACGACACGGCGAACCGGAAACGCTCCGGTTCCGCATCATCCGGGACGACATTCCGCTCAATACGGTGGATGCCGCCTACAAAGTGGACGCCTCGACCGGATATATCAAGGTGAACCGCTTCGCCAATACCACCATGGAGGAGTTCTCCGAGGCCATGAACAAATTCGGCGAGATAGACGCCTTGATTCTCGACCTGCGCGGCAACGGAGGCGGTCTGCTGGATCAGGCAGTCGCAATGGCGAACTATTTTCTGCCACAGGGAGCAGTCATCGTCTCGATGGAGGGACGGCTGATTCCGACGGAACGTTTTACAGCACCTGTCGACGGACCGTTTCTCAAAGGAAAGGTGATCGTACTGATCGACGAATCATCGGCATCGGCCAGTGAAATCGTCTCGGGGGCACTTCAAGACTGGGATCGGGGTGTCATCATCGGGCGCCGCAGTTTCGGCAAGGGGTTGGTTCAACGCCAATATCCGTTGATCGACGGATCCAGCGTACGAATCACCGTAGCACGCTACCACACGCCCACCGGGCGCGTCATTCAGCGCCCTTTCGAAAACGGCAAGAAAGAGGAGTATTATGCCTCGCTTTACTCCCGCATCGAAAGCGGCAGCGATTCGCTCGCCAAAAACGACTCGCTGAAATACACCACGCTCCGAATCGGTAAAACCGTATACGGCGGCGGAGGCATCTATCCGGACTATCACGTACCGGCCGACACCTCGGGCTACTCGAACTATTGGGCCGAACTGATCCGCAAAGGCATCATCAACGAGTTTGTCAGCGATTACCTCGACCGAAACCGCACTTCCCTGGAGAAACAATACCCTACTTTCGAAAAATTCGACCGAGAGTTCACAGTCACACAACCGATGCTCGACGGGTTAATTGCTCTGGGTGAAAAAAAGGGCGTACCACTCGACAGTGCGGGCTTAGCCGTATCCCGCAGCAGACTCGACCTGCAACTTAAAGCACTCATCGCCTCAAAACTGTGGACAATCACGGAATTTTACCGTGTGGTGAACCGCTCGAATGACGAAATATTCCGTAAAGCACTCGAAACCCTTCATAACTGGGACCAAGCCTCGAGAGAGATTGTCAGCCAATAATTCCATATCGAACAAACTTATCTCAATAAATTCGTAACAAAATTATTGGTTATATCACGAATTTATGTTATATTTGTTTTATACACAACAAACCTACTAACTTGAAAATTACCTAAACAATGAGTGACGTACAAAAAGATGTGGAAATAGAAGGAGGGGAAGAAGTCTACTCAAAAGCTGTACGGGCAGGCCGGAGAACCTACTTCTTCGATGTGAAGGCAACCAGAAATGACGACTATTTTCTGACAATAACCGAAAGTCGCAAGAAACAAGGCAAAGACGGAAGTTTCTTTTTCGACAAACACAAGATCTACCTCTATAAGGAAGATTTCGGCAAGTTTTCAGAGGGTCTCGAGGAGGTCATTGCGTTCATTAAAGAGCACAAACCCGACTTTTTCAATCAGGAGGCTTCGGACAACACCTCTTCGATCGATGAAGAGTTCGATCGGCTGTAACAAGGAGGCTGACCCCACACGATGGTTCGCCCATGCATCTCAAAGCGCTCTGATAACAGAGCGCTTTTTTTGTTTATTTCTACGTTATATAGCATAAAATCCCGTGAAAATTGACGGAATGTTTCCTTCAATCCAGGCAAAACACTACCTTTGCGGAAAATCAAACGCCACTAAACATGGAAAAAAGAAACTATTTGTTGCTGGGGCTGAAAGGTTGTGCCATGGGAGCCGCCGATGTAGTCCCCGGTGTATCGGGAGGAACTATCGCATTCATATCGGGCATCTATGAAGAGTTGATCGAATCGATCAAAAGCATCGACCTGACCGCCATGAAATATTTGTTCACGTTGAAATTCGGTGCTTTCTGGAAAAGAATCAACGGCAACTTCCTATTGGCAGTCATTTGCGGCATCGCCGTTTCGATCTTTTCGTTAGCCAAACTGATGACCTATCTACTCGAAAACCACCCGATATACATCTGGTCCTTCTTTTTCGGGCTCATTATCGCCTCTTCGGTTCTGGTCTCAAAAGAGATTACACGCTGGCGATTTGGTACCGTAGTAGCACTCATCGCCGGCATCGCAGTCGCCTACGTCATTACGGTCATGACGCCCTCGTCGACTCCCGAAACATGGTGGTTCATCATGCTCTCGGGCGCCATAGCCATCTGCGCCATGATCCTGCCGGGCATCTCCGGAGCCTTCATCCTGTTGCTGCTCGGGAAGTATAAATTCATCATGGAGGCGGTCGGCAACTTGGAAATAGGCATATTGCTTCTCTTTGCCATCGGCGCAGTAGCCGGAATCGTCAACTTCTCTCACGTTCTCTCCTGGCTACTCAAAAATCACCACAACATCACCATCGCCCTGCTCACGGGTTTCATGGTCGGTTCGCTCAACAAGGTATGGCCCTGGAAACAGGTGCTCGAAACCTATACGGACAGCCACGGGAACATTCATCCGCTGGTGGAACAGAACGTACTACCCGCGGGATATGAAGCCATAGAGCAAGCCGATCCGATGCTCTGGCAGGCGATCCTGATGTGTATCGTGGGATTTTTCCTAATCTACGGCATCGAATACGTTGGCAAGCGTATCGCGCGAAGCCGGCAATAAAACCATCCAGAACAGTATGAAAACGTTATACGGATTAATCGGTTTCCCGCTGGGGCACTCCTTTTCTGAACGATATTTTGCCGAGAAATTCCAGGCAGAGGGTCTGACGGAATATGCCTATCGGAACTTTCCGATCGAATCGATCGAACAGCTTCCCGCCTTGCTGGCAGAGCAGCCCTGCCTGAAGGGATTCAACGTCACTATCCCATACAAAGAGCAGGTATTTCGGTATCTGGATGCCATCGACCCCGAAGCGGCAAAAATCGGAGCCGTAAACTGCGTAAGCATCGACTCGGGACGCCTGACCGGATACAATACGGATGTCTACGGCTTCCGTCTATCTCTTCTTCAGCTGCTCGGAGAGGCACGGCCCTCGGCTTTGATATTGGGTACAGGCGGAGCTTCGAAAGCGGTGGCATATGTCCTGGAAGAACTGGGTATCGCTTATACATTCGTCTCACGCAGCAAGCGGAACGGAGTACTCACCTATGCCGACTTATCTCCGGAAGTTATGGACACGCACCGACTGATTGTCAATGCCACACCGGTAGGAACCTATCCCCGCACAGAAGAGTGCCCCGCCCTGCACTATCAGTTATTAACCCCAGCGCATTTTCTGTTCGACCTGGTCTATAATCCGCCCCTCACCCGATTCCTTGCCCTGGGGAAACAACACGGAGCCCAAACAAAAAATGGCTATGACATGCTCGTAGGGCAAGCTGAAAAGGCTTGGGAAATTTGGACTTGTCCAGAATCAAAGAATCAATGACGAGGTCCAACAACATAGCACCACGGCGAAACTTCCGCTCGCCGGGCAAAAATTCCACGAATCGGCGGCGAATTTTCTGTCGCTAACGCACACGCGGGCTCTATTCCTTTGCCTCTTTCCTTTTTGTGGTTCGAGATGAAGTCTTACCGGCGCCATTGGCTTTCGAAGACCTGGCAGCCGCACCCGACTTTGAGGCGGTCGATTTAGCAGAAGCCCGAGAAGCGTTGCCCGTCGAGTTGCTTCGTTTTCCACCCTCTTGTTGCTTCTCAACGTTTTTTCTCGAGGCCGTCGCACGCTCTCCCGACTCCTTTTTCGTCGTATCAGCAGAACTTTTCCTGCGTCGTTTCGGTTGCGATTCCTCCTCGAACTCCTGTTCATCGAACCGCGCGCCCAGAATCTGTCGGGCTTTTTTCTCATCCTCCCGCGCTACGACAAGCCGGATATCCAGCATCCCGCCATATACAGGCAATACAGAGGCCACAACGGCATTCTGCAACACCGCCGTAATCCCCGCCGATTCAAGAAGCGTTTTTACGATCTCGGCCTCTCCGACCGAATTGAAACGCATAAGCGTTACTACATCTGACTGATTCATAGCATCCCTCCTATTTATACTCTAAAGATAGTACAAAATATGTTAATAACTTGCAAAGATCATCCCATGTTTTAGAAATTTATTTCCGTACCTTTGTCATAATAGGATAAACACCGCAAGACAGCATGCCACAATTTGTTCATTTACACGTACATACGCAATATTCCATTTTGGACGGAGCCTCTCCGATCGGGGGTATTATCAAACGGGCAAAAGAACTCGGCATGCCGGCTTTGGCAATCACGGATCACGGCAATATGTTCGGAGCCAAAGAGTTCCACGACGTAGCCGTCAAAGAGGGTATCAAACCAATTCTGGGATGCGAAGTCTATGTGGTCAAAAACCGATTCGAAAAAGACAAAGACGAAAAAGCCGGCGATCACCTGATTCTCCTGGCCAAGAACATGACCGGGTATCACAACCTGATCAAAATCGTCTCTTACTCCTGGACCGAGGGTTTCTATTATAAACCTCGTATCGATAAGGAGTTGCTTCATAAGTATCACGAAGGACTGATCTGTTGTTCCGCCTGTCTGGGGGGCGAGTTGTCTCAGGCAATCATCCATGGAGCACCGGAAGAGGCAGATCGTATCGTAGAAGAGTTCAAGGGCATTTTTGGAGAGGACTATTACCTGGAGCTGCAGCTACACAAATCGGGAGACCCGATAAAAGACGAGGATGTCTATGCCAAACAGTTGATCGTCAATAAAAGGTTGCTGGAACTGGCCGCCAAATACCAGGTCAAATACATCTGCTCGAACGACGTGCATTTCGTGTTCGAGGAGGATGCGCCAGCCCACGACCGGCTGATCTGCCTCAACACGGGGCGCACGCTCGATGACCCGAAGCGAATGCGCTATACGTTCCAGGAGTACCTGAAATCACCCGAACAGATGGCCGCGCTGTTCCCGGATCATCCGGAGGCACTGGAGACCACGCTGGAGATTGCAGACAAGATCGAAGAGTACTCCCTCGATCATAAACCGCTGATGCCCAACTTCCCAATTCCAGACGATTTTGTCGTCGAAGAGGAGAAGCTGCAGGAGACATTCCTGAAAAAGATCGAAGACGAAACAGTCATCGCCGAGATAAAGGCAGCGCCTACCGTAGCGGCATACGTTGCGGCTCATCCGGAATGGACCGAAAAGCTCACCATCGCCAAACAGTTCCGCTACTTGGAATACCTGACTTTCGAGGGAGCCCACAGGAACTACGGCGAGGAGCTGAGCGATCAAGTAAAGGAGCGCATCACTTATGAACTCGGCACAATCGAATGGATGGGATTCCCGGGCTATTTCCTCATCGTATGGGACTTCATCCGGGCAGCACGCGAAATGGGGGTCGCCGTAGGACCTGGACGTGGTTCAGCCGCCGGATCTGTCGTGGCTTATTGTCTGGGCATCACCAAAATCGACCCGATCAAATACGATCTGCTGTTCGAGCGTTTCCTTAACCCCGACCGCATTTCGCTGCCCGATATCGACACGGATTTCGATGAGGACGGACGCGCCGACGTGCTCCGATATGTAGTCGAAAAATACGGCAGCAAACGTGTGGCACAGATTGTCACATTCGGTACGATGGCCCCCAAGATGGCGATTCGCGACGTGGCCCGGGTCCAAGAGTTGCCTTTGGCGGAAAGCGACCGTCTGGCCAAGTTGGTACCCGATAAAATCGCTCCCGAGAAGGGAGAAACGGCTTTCGAGCGGGCCTACAAAGATTCACCGGAACTGGCCGCCGAACGGGAATCGTCCAATCCTCTCATCCGTGACACGCTGCGTTATGCCGAGAAACTGGAGGGCTCCGTCCGCCAGACGGGCGTACATGCCTGCGGCGTCATCATCGGCCAGGACGATCTCGAGAAGTTTGCCCCGATGGCCATCGCCAAAGACGCCGATCTGAACGTCGTGGAGTACGAAGGGAAATATGTCGAAAGCGTAGGCCTCATCAAAATGGACTTCCTCGGACTGAAAACACTCTCCATCATCAAGGACGCTCTCGACAACATCAAAGAGACCAAAGGCATAGAAATCGACATAGATGCCATTCCGCTGGATGACCCCGCCACCTACGAGCTATACAGCCGCGGCGAGACGACCGGACTGTTCCAGTTCGAGTCTCCGGGAATGAAAAAACATTTGCGCAGCCTGAAGCCCAACCGGTTCGAGGATCTGATCGCCATGAATGCCCTCTATCGTCCGGGGCCGATGGAGTATATTCCGGACTTCATCGCCCGCAAACACGGACAGCAGAAAGTGACCTACGACATCGACGACATGGCGGAATACCTTTCCGACACATACGGCATAACGGTCTACCAGGAGCAGGTCATGCTGCTGTCGCAGAAGCTGGCCGGATTTACGGGCGGTCAGGCCGACACGCTCCGTAAGGCGATGGGGAAGAAGCAGAAGGCGGTGCTGGAGAAACTCAAACCGAAGTTCATTGAAGGTGCACAGGCCAAAGGACACGACCCCAAGATATGCGAGAAAATTTGGGGCGACTGGGAAGCTTTCGCCTCCTATGCGTTCAATAAATCGCACTCCACCTGTTATGCCTACGTCTCCTACCAGACCGCCTATCTGAAGGCACACTATCCTTCTGAATTCATGGCCGCCTTATTGAGCCGGAACCTAACGGATATCAAGAAATTGAGTTTCTTCATGGACGAGTGCAAACGCATGGGAATATCCGTGTTGGGCCCGGATATCAATGAAAGCCGGAAACGTTTCTCGGCCGATGAACACGGCAACATACGTCTCGGGCTGGCTGCAGTAAAAGGTGTCGGGGAAGGCGCCGTGCAAAGTATCATCGACGAACGAAAGAAAAACGGGAAATTCACATCGATCTACGACCTGGCAGAACGACTCAACTATCAGGTCATCAACAAGAAGAATATCGAGAATTTAGCGCTGGCCGGAGCCTTCGACAACATCAGCCATATGTCCCGCTGCCAGTTCTTTGCTCCCGACCCGAAAGACAACAACCTGACCTTCATCGAGCAGTTGTTACGTTATGGTAGCCGGGTACAGAGCGAAAAGAACAACTCTCAACAGAGCCTTTTCGGCAGCATGACAGGGAGTGTCGATATTCAGAAACCGGTGATTCCTCAGTGTGTGGAGTGGACGAAACTGGAAACACTGACCCACGAAAAAGAGATGATCGGCATCTATCTATCCTCCCACCCACTGGATGATTATTCGCTGATTATCAAAAATTTCTGCAACATGTCCGTCTCCGCTTTAGAGAACCTCGCCGCACTGAACGGCAAAGACTTCATCGTAGCCGGGATGGTGACGAACGCCCAGAACCTGACGACAAAAACCGGTAAACCTTTCGGACGTTTTACCCTTGAGGATTACAACGGCTCCTATCAATTCGCTCTCTTCGGCAAGGATTACGAGAATTTCCGCCGGTTTCTCTATCAGGACTACTATCTGCTGATTCGCGGCAAGGTCGCCCCGAAATTCTACAACGACAAGGAGTTCGAAGCGAGAATCACCTCGATCATGCAACTCTCAGAAGCCCAGGAGACGTTGATCAAGGAGATGACCCTCACGTTGCCGATCCGCGAAATCACGGCCGAAGTGGTCGAGGATCTATCGACAATCGTACGGGATTCGAAAGGCAAGATTCTGTTCCGCATCAAGGTGGTCGATCCGGAAACGGACGTATCCGTAGGGCTCTACTCCAAGACATTCAAAATCAACCTTTCAGCCGACCTGATTCGATTCTGTGAAGAGGGAGATTTCAAGTATACACTCATGTAATCAATCCGAAGACAATCAAAGTTCGAAGAACAATCAAACTAAATAAAATTTCATTAAAATTCATTTTCAATTATGGCACAAGTAATCACAAAAGACAATCTTCAGGAACTGCTCGACAGTGGTAAACCCGTTGTAGTGGATTTCTGGGCAGAATGGTGCAGTCCTTGTCGTATGATGGCCCCGGTTGTAGACGAACTGGCAGAGGAGTATGCGGACAAAGCCATCATCGGGAAATGCGATATCGAGGAGAACGATAGCATTGCCATCAAATACGCTATCCGCAACATCCCGACGATTCTCTTCATCAAAAACGGCGAGGTCGTAGACCGTCAGGTCGGCGCATGCCCCAAAAGCGTATTGGCAGAGAAACTGACCAAGATTCTGTAGCCAAAAATTCAAACAACTCACTGCCCTCTGGAAAAGGAAAAGGTGTAAAAAAAGAGAACAAGGGAAGGAGGAGAGAGAATACTCCAGACAAGTTCTCAATGAATCATAAAAATAAAGAGGCCCGAGTTATTGACTCGGGCCTCTTTATTTTATCTCGCGAGAAACCACATCGCGAACTATTAGATTATTAAACAACTATTCTTGCGGAATTACTTACCAATCAACGCAACACTGCGACGGATAAAGTTCGACAAGTTTTCACCCTTCAACAGACCGTTCGAAAGTAATGCAAGGTCGATCAACTGCTTTACCAGCTCATTCTTGGCTCCGATGGCTTTGAGTTTCTGATTACGCTCACCGACCAGTTCATCCACCTTCTTATTGGCATTCTCGAGTTCGGTTCTCTCCTCGTCAGAGAGTTGTTTCTCACTCTTGGCCTTGACTTTCTCATCCAAAGCCGCCTGTTCGGCACGAGCCGCATCGATCTTCTTATTGATCGTCTTGAGCCGATCCCCATACTGCTTCTCGACATCGCCCAGGATGTCAATAACCAACGGATGATTTCCATTGACCACTACGGTAAAGTTATCGGGCATCTGACCATAGAACTGACTCATACCGCCACCGCCCATCGCGGCCATATCCTTCATCCGGCGCATATACTCGTTCTGGGTAATCACCACAGGGGCCTCCTTAGCATCGAGAGCCTCGAAAGCAATCGTATAGTGCAGTTTATCGTCCGTGGGCAGCTGAGCTTCGAAAACAGGACGCATAATCTCCTGCTGCTGCGAGCTGAGCGACATCGTATGCATCTCCTCCTTCTGTATCAATTTATCCAGGACATCAGAATCGACACGTACGAAGCGGGTATTCTCGTGTTTGTGCTCGAACCAGTTGATGAAATGGTTATCCAACTGACCATCCATCACCAGCACATCATATCCCTTGGCTTTGGCATTGTCCACAAAGGTATACTGAGCCACCGGATCATTGGTATAGAGATAGATCAACTTCCCGTTTTTGTCCGTCTGATTCTCCTTGACGAGGGTGTCGTACTCCTCGAAGGTGAAGTATTTACCTTCGGTATTCTTCAGCAACATGAATCCGGTCGCTTTCTCCGCGAACTTCTCATCCGTTACCACACCGTACTGAATAAAGATCTTCAGATCGTCCCACTTGCTTTCATATTCAGGACGCATCGTATTGAAAAGTTCCTGTAAACGATCGGCCACCTTCCGGGTGATGTACGACGAAATCTTCTTGACATTGCTGTCGCTCTGGAGATAGCTGCGCGACACATGCAACGGAATATCCGGCGAGTCGATCACCCCGTGCAGCAAGGTCAGGAACTCCGGCACAATGCCCTCGACGGAATCGGTCACATAAACCTGATTGCTGTATAGCTGGATTTTGTTCTTCTGAATCTCGAAATTGTTGTGGATCTTCGGGAAATAGAGGATTCCCGTCAAATTGAACGGATAGTCGATATTCAGATGGATGTAGAACAGCGGGTCCTCGGCATAGGGATAAAGCTCGCGATAGAACTGTTTGTACTGCTCTTCCGTAATATCGCCCGGTTTACGCATCCACAGCGGATTGGTATCATTGACGATATCGTCCTTGTCCGTCTCGACATATTTACCGTCTTTCCACTCCTTCACCTTCCCGAAAGCGATCGGCACCGGCAAGAAACGGCAATATTTACGCAACATTTCGCGTATCCGCACATCGTCGGCAAATTCAGCGCTATCTTCCGACAAATAGAGAATGATATCCGTTCCGCGTTTACGTTTCTCCGAGCTCTCTTCCAGGGCGAAATCGGGCGAACCTGCACAGGTCCAAATCATCGTGGGCTGATCCTCCCGATAGGATTGCGTACGCACCTCAACCTTATCCGCCACCATGAAGGCCGAATAGAACCCCAGGCCAAAATGGCCGATAATTCCCTGATTCTTATACTTTTCCATAAACTCCTCGGCTCCCGAGAAGGCAATCTGGTTGATATACTTATCGACCTCCTCGGCTGTCATACCGATTCCCTCGTCCGATACGGTCAAGGTGCGTTTCTCTTTGTCCAGAGAGACATGAATCGTCAGGTCGCCCAACTCACCTTTATACTCCCCGATCGAGGAGAGTGTCTTGAGTTTCTGTGTGGCATCGACCGCATTGGAGACCAATTCGCGCAAGAAAATCTCGTGGTCCGAGTATAAAAACTTCTTGATGACAGGAAAGATGTTTTCTGTGGTTACACCAATTTTTCCGTTTTGCATATCTATATCATTTTTTAAGTATTGTCTAAACGGAACTTACTCAATTAGTGTGCCACCCTACCACAAATGACAAATTGACACCTCTCCGACAGCATCATGGCAGTCGGAAGTCAAACCATCATTCCGAAAAAACACAGGAATGTTTAATGAAAATAGGGAGCAAGTAGTTCCACAAACCACTTCGGAGCTCGACAAGCTCGTCGCGTTTCACGATTCATGAAAGCCAACATCACCTGGCCCTTGTTTATCAGAGTCCCCTCCTGATTGTAGATCTCATGCTCGAAGGTCATGCGGGCGGTCGGCAGTTCGGCCAACGTGATACGCACCGTAAGCAGGTCGTCGTATCGCGCCGGAGAGAAATAACGCATATTCACCTCGAGGACCGGCATCATGACACCCTCTTCCTCCAGCGTCTTATACGAGGTCCCGAACTCTCGCAACATCTCGGTACGCGCCACCTCATAGTAGTTCACATAATTGGAGTGATGTACGATACCCATGGCATCGGTCTCCTTATATCTTACACGTATCTGAATCTCCCTCGTAATCATACGCTATTCGGTTAATCTTCCATTATACGGTATAAAAGTAATAAATTCACCCGATAAAAAAAAGGCGCCTGTGCGGCGCCTCTTTAACATTGCTTCTACCTGTTCTGGAACACTACTCGCCCCGGCTGTAATTCGGAGCCTCACGAGTAATGGCCACATCGTGCGGATGGCTTTCGAGCATTCCCGAGTTGGTAATCCGGATGAAACGCGCCTCTTTGAGTGCTGCGATATTCTTGGCTCCGCAATATCCCATACCGGCACGCAAACCGCCAACCATCTGGTAAACAACCTCCTTCAAGGTTCCTTTATAGGGTACCCGGGCAACAATGCCTTCGGGAACAAGTTTCTTCACATCGTCCTCTCCGCCCTGGAAATAGCGATCCTTCGACCCCTTCTGCATGGCCTCCAACGATCCCATACCCCGATAGGACTTAAACTTACGACCATTATAAATGATCGTCTCACCGGGCGACTCCTCCACACCTGCGAAGAGCGAACCGGCCATCACAGAGTCGGCTCCGGCAGCGATTGCCTTCACCACATCGCCCGAGTAACGAAGACCTCCATCGGCGATAATCGTAACACCACTGCCTTTGACTGCCTGTGCCGCACCATAAATAGCGGAAAGTTGTGGCACACCCACACCTGCAATCACACGTGTCGTACAGATCGAACCCGGACCGATTCCGACTTTAATACCGTCTGCGCCGGCCTCCATAAGATATTTCGCTGCTTCTGCCGTGGCTACATTTCCTACCACCACATCCAGATCGCCATACAATGACTTCACGCGTTTCAAAACCTCAACTACTCCAGCCGAATGGCCATGAGCCGTATCGATTACAATAGCATCGACCCCTGCCTCGTACAGAGCCTCAACACGATCCAACGAATCGGGCGTCACTCCCACGCCTGCGGCAACACGCAGCCGTCCTTTGCTATCTTTGCAGGCATTCGGATTTGCCTGAACCTTCGTAATATCCTTATAGGTCAGCAAACCGACCAGTTTCCCGTTATGATCGATCACCGGCAACTTTTCAATCTTATTCTGGAGCAGAATATCTGCGGCATTCTGCAGATCAGGGTTGTATGTGGTAATCAGCCCCTCTTTGGTCATCACCTCCTCGATCTTACGCGTCATATCTTTCTGGAAGCGAAGATCCCGATTGGTTACGATACCTATCAACGTCCCGTCGGGAGTAATTACGGGAATACCGCCGATTTTATTCTCTTTCATCAGTTGCAGGGCATCGCCCACCGTATTGTCCTTGGAGATGGTAATCGGGTCGTAGATCATCCCATTCTCGGCACGTTTCACCTTACGCACCTGGGCCGCCTGTTCGGCGATGGTCATATTTTTGTGGATCACTCCGATACCTCCTTCCCGTGCCAGTGCGATAGCCAGATCGGCCTCGGTCACGGTATCCATAGCGGCAGAAACGATCGGAGTATTCAAAACTATATTCCTTGAGAATCGCGAAACGATATCCACGTTGCGTGGCAACACTTCGGAGTAGGCAGGAATCAAAAGGACGTCGTCAAATGTAAGTCCCTCATCATTAATCTTATCGGTAACAAAAGACATATGTGATTGGATTATATTTGCACGCAAAGATACAAATTTAATCATCGAATCAATCACAACCGCAGCATTATTTTTTCAAAGTAATCACGATATTTGTCCGTGTTCAAAGAGAGAGAACGGTCAACTTCATATCGCGGTTCATAAGCCTCCCTCGAGGCGGAGGGCAGAACTACCTATCGAAGACTATTTTAAAATCCTGGTTATCAGCAATACGCCCTTCCGACTGAAGCAAAAGCCCGCCCTCTGCATCCACATGCAGTTCTTCAGTGGAGCATAGGCCTGCAGCCTCCACTGTGACGGGATAGATGCCCGCACACGGCATCAGTTTCGTCACTTCGTCCGAAACAATACGACCATCCGGCAGGCTATGGACGATCATAAAATAGGGTTGGCCCAAATATCGAGCCGCTTTCGACATCTCTCCCCCGGCAATCAACGCACGAATGGCCGTCGAACTGACCTTCTCCTCTCCGACATTCTGCCTCGGAACGACATAAATATCGAACCCGAACTGCTCCTGCAAAGCGGTCAATGCCGTGGAATCGCCCTCTTTTTTATACCCGAAATGATGATTGTATCCGGCGACCAGGGTCTTCATTCCCACCTTCTTCACCAGATAACCGGTCACAAAATCGACCGAAGAGACACGACTGAACGCCTCCGTAAAGGGAGCAACGATCAGGTTGTCCACCCCAACCGACTCCATCAGCAGTATCTTCTCCTTCAAGGTATTGAGCAAACGAAGCCCCTCGCCCTGTCCCAGCACGATACGCGGATGGGGCGAGAAGGTAATGACAACGCTCTCCCCGTTGCGTTCCGCGGCGACACGATTGATACGGCCGAGCAACTCCCGATGTCCGACATGCACACCATCGTACGACCCCACTGTCACGACAGGGGCTCGAAAATCTGGAAGCTCATCGAAACCGTAAAATACCCTCATTCGTTACAAACTGCCTCTGTCTAAAGGTTATTCTCCTCGTTTTCTTTCACGAAATAGGCCACTTTCTCGAGCAACGTGGTAATATCGTAGTTCTCCACCACAATTCCTCGCGGGAAATTCAACGGTTTGGAAGTAAAGTTCAGTACACCTTTGATTCCGGCATTGATAATCGGCACAACCAACTCCGAGGCCACATTCGTAGGTGAACAAAGAACCACAATATTGATATCGAGATCCTCGACCAGTTCCTCAAAATGGTCCATATGGTAACAGGGTACATCATCCACTGTCTTGCCTACCTTTTCCGGATCGATGTCAAACGCTGCAATAATCTTCAGCTTCAACCCCTTGCCGTTAAAGTATTTGGTAATGGCCTGGCCGAGGTGCCCCATACCGATCACGGCGATATTCACCGGATTGCGGCTGTCGAGAATCGAACCGATAAAATCGATCAGCACCTCCACATCGTATCCCTTCTTCGTATCGCTCGAGAAACCGATCAACATCAGATCTCGACGCACCTGCACGGCAGTAATACCATGAATTCCAGCCAATACATGAGAAAAGATATGGGTGATTCCCTGTTCATGACAGCTCAACAATGTACGGCGATATTCGCTCAGACGCTCGATGGTCTTTTCTGGAATATTGTTCGGAAGACTACTCATTCGTTCGTTTTTTGACTTTACAAAGATAAGCGAATAACGATAAAATGGATTATCTTTGCGGCACAAAATTGCAAAGCAGATGATACAGGGTATTATTTTCGACATGGATGGTGTGTTGGTCGACAACCGGGATATACACATCGAAGCTTTTCAGATTTTTGCACGACGCTACGGGTTCGAAATTCCGTACGAAAAGATGCGGGACATGTTCGGAAAAGGAAATGACGAGATACTGCCCGACCTGCTTCCCGCCGAACTGATCCGCGAGAAAGGGGTACAGGCGCTGAGCAACGAAAAGGAGGCCATCTATCGCGAGATATTCGCCGAGAAGATCACCCCGACGGCAGGCCTGGTCGATTTCCTTCGAGAAGTCCGGGCTCATGGTATTCGGACGGCGATAGGCTCCTCGGGGCAGCGGGCCAATGTTGATTTCGTACTGGAGAGATGCCGCATCGCCGACCAATTCGATGCCATGGTAAATGGAGATATGGTCACCCGGTGCAAACCCGACCCGGAGATATTTCTGCTGGCAGCACAACTCCTCAACCTGCCGCCGGCCAACTGTCTGGTGATCGAAGATGCATTCGCAGGCATCGAAGCCGCCGACCGCGCCGGCATGCCGGTCATAGCAATGGCTACGACCTACTCAAAACAACAACTCGGCACAACGAAGCACAATCTGCTGGTAAGCGACTTCACGGAACTCAATTACGACAAGATCGTCGGTCTATCGAAACTATAAGCAGCGAGGGTTTTATTTCACCTCTATTGTATAATCGGGATTGTATAGCACCAGGGCCCACTGATCGTTCTGCAACGTACTATTGCGTTTCTTCTGCACGAAATGGTAGGGCATCTGCAGCAGTCCCTCAAGCCCCTGTCGATTGACCTTCTCCGTAAAATCCCGGCCCGGCGTCATGGTCGCCCTGACAAACAACTTAGCCGCATCGTATCCCCGGTAGGAATAGAGCGTCGGCAACGAACCAAATGCCGCGATGTAACGTTTGTCGAAATTCTGAATGCGCGAATCGCTCCGATCCGCGTGATATGACGTCACAAAGGTGAGCTTAAGCTTGAAATACAGATTCTTATCGATATTGCTATGGAAGCGCGACCACCGAGCATTACCGATAATCCGAATATCCGGGTTCATAATACTGCGAGCCGCCAGGTTGTTTTGCATGGAGCTGATTTTCGCCAATATCTCATCCACTACGAACTCATCGTTGCAAGATATGACAAAAACGTTCTCTCGGTCTCCGCTCACATACTTTTCGAACGAGGCCGCAGGCATGGTACTCGCATAGGCTACGCGATGCGTATTGACGGGAAGGAAGGCCTTGAGTTCACTCTCCATCTCCGTATCAGGTTCTTTGCCCGTAATCAACACGACATTCTTATCCGCCGTAAGGAATTCACGCAGTTTGTCATATTTGTTCGCCGCATCGGGCGCCAGCTGATACATCAACGGGCTGTGCTCCCGTTCCAAAGTCGCAAGCGGAGAGACCACCGCAACACGTTCCCGCCGTGCAAAGTCAAGAACCGGAGCAAAGCACTCCTCGTATACCGGACCGAGGATCAGGTCGGTATTCTCGAAATCAGGCGATTGTACGATGTCATAAACCTCTCGCGCAGAACGTCCCGTATTATATAGGTTCAGATGTGACGAGATCCCGGCGGATTTAAGATCCTCCATGGCCAACAGCACCCCCTGATAGAAATCGAGAAAATTGCGGTTGGAAGTCCCGTCGCTTCCCTTGAGCGGCAACAGCAGCGCCACCTGAAGATCGGTACTGTTCGAACGATCCTCTATTTCAGCAGGAAAATCATCGAAAAACCACCCCGGACCCACAGGTTGCCCCGTCCGGACGGAAGATGAATCCGAAAGGTCTTTTACTTTCCCAGGCCACAGCAAGTTAGTTCCCGGAACGGTTCTTGCCTGCGTATCCACCTTAATTTCATAAGTCACACGCAGCGTCGTATCCTTCACCGGCAGTTTAATCATGGCACCGGCCCGCAATCCACCCTCGAGATCATCGTTTGCAGCTTTGATTTCATCAATCGAAATTCCTGTCGCACGGCTCAACGAAAAAAGCGTCTCACCCTTTTCAACCAAATGATATTTATAATCCGAAGAGACACTGTTGATCGCATCACGATAATCCCCCCACTGTTCATCCAGTTGCTCGTGAGAGGTGTTCCCGATGCTTTTTTTTCGGATCTTCAACTCCTGACCGACGGACAATGCAGCAGGATCGAGGCCCGGATTATCCTCCAGCAGAATCGGCACCGAGATACCGTATCGTTTGGAGATCGCATAGAGTGTCTCCCCCTGATTTACGATATGTGTGTCGAATTTCTGACGCTCGTTCCTCTTTCTGCCCTCTTCCTGCACAACTGGAATCTTCAGCACCTGATCAGGCTGTAACCCCTCCACAGCCTGCGGATTGTTCTTCAGAATATCCTCCTGAGAAACGGAATACAGACGTGCAAGCGAATAGAGCGTTTCGCCTTTCTTGACCGTATGCACATAATAGCTTTCGCCACCAATGGTGACGATGCTGGAGGATCTCGGTTTAATCAATTGAGCATAACTCAACGGCACACACAAACTCAAGACGAATATAAACGACAGAATCTTTCTCATCAGCAGTTATTTTTTACCCGTTTCCCTCAACCTGATCTCGGTAATCACCTTTTTCGTATAATTGGGGAAATCTCCGTTCATCATCCAAGCGTAATAACTCGGCTCCTCGCGGAACACCTCGGCCACGGCACGCCCTTTATGCTTACCGAAACTGAACACCTCCACCCCGTGCTCATCGTAAACAATCCGACCAGCGTAATCAGCACACTGGTTCCGGGATGAAAACTCGGCCAAAAATCCGACGTCATTTTTCAACTCTTCCGGATAACGGTCCAACTGAGCCTCGAGTACTTCGTAAGTAGCCAACGTATCGGCCTCGGCCGAATGGGCTGCAGTCAGGTCTTTGCCGCAATAAAACTTATAGGCTGCCACCAACGTGCGCTGCTCCATCTTATGGAAAATATTCTGCACATCGATGAACCGACGCTTTTTCAGATCGACATCCACCCCGGCGCGCAGAAACTCCTCCGCCAGTACGGGAATATCGAACTTATTGGAGTTGAACCCTGCCAGATCGCATCCTTCGATATAGGCCGCCAACGACTTGGCAATCTCCCGGAAACGGGGACAATCCTTCACATCCTCATCCGTAATCTTATGAACAGCCGTAGCCTCGGCCGGAATATGCATCTCGGGATTGATACGCCGCGTTTTGACCTCTTTCCTACCGTCCACGAACACTTTAACCAACGACAACTCCACGATCCGGTCTTTGGCCGGATCGACCCCCGTGGTCTCCAGATCCAGAAAAACAATCGGCCTTTTCAGGTTCAATTTCATGGCCTACGCATTAATCATCATCGGCATGAGCAGCATGAGGGTCGTGCTGGCCTGTTTGTCGTTATAAATCGGCTTGAACACACCCGCGCGGGTCGAATCGGCCAACTCGACCTGAATGCTCGGGGTCTCCAGGTTGGAGAGTATCTCCACCAAGAAGGTCGACTTGAAACCGATGGTAATCGGTTCCCCGTCGTAACTGCAGGAGAGCGTCTCGTTCGCCGACACCGAAAAATCGAGGTCCTGAGCCGTCAGGTTGATCACATTCGACGCGATATCCAGCTTGATCAGGTTAGTTGCCTGATTCGAACATACGGCCACACGTTTGATGGCATTGAGCAACTCGACACGGTCTACAATCACCTTATTGGGATTGGCTGCCGGAATCACCGCATTATAATTCGGATAGTTCCCTTCGATCAACCGGCAGATCAACGTATGGTTCTTCAACGAAAAGACCACATTCTTGCTGTCGAAAGCCACCCGGATGGCATCGTCTTCCTTCACCAGAACCGATTTCAGTAGATTGGCCGGTTTTTTAGGCAGGATGAACGAAGCTGCAAACTCTTTCCCTGCCTCTTCGGCCGCATATTTCACCAGTTTATGGGCGTCAGTGGCCACAAAAGTGGTCACGCCCGGCTCGATATTGACATACACGCCATTCATCACCGGCCGGAGTTCATCGTCTGCCGTAGCAAAAATCGTTTTGTTGATGCCATTGAGCAACACGTCGACATCGAACTCCATTTCGCGCTTCTCCTCACCCAGTTCGGGAAGTGCCGGATAGCTCAGCCCCGATGTGCCGGGAATCGTGAGCGAACCGCTCTTCCAGCTCACCCTGATCTCCCACGAGGATTCATTGGCCTCAATGGTCAATGGCTGTTCCGAGAACTCCTTCAACGAATCGAGCATCAGCTTCGCCGGAGCGGCTATCACGCCCTCTCGCTCCACGCTATCCACTGCAAGCGACCCCACCAGGGTGGTTTCCAGGTCGGAAGCCGTCACCCGCAGGCTACCGTCCTTGAGCTCCATCAGGAAATAATCCAGAATGGGCAATGTATTTTTGTTGCTGATCACTTTTCCGGTCGTCTGAAGTACAGACAGGAGCGCAGAGCTCGAAATCACAAATTTCATATATCGCAATTTTTAAATGTTCGCCTGATATTTCGAATAAAACATTCAAAGATAGGGAAATTATTTTAAATGGCCGTCAGTTTATCGAGCGACATTTTAATCATTTTATCAACAAAAGGCTGATAATCCGTATTGACATCTTTTGCAATGCGCTGAGCGATAATGGTACATATCGTGGCAGCTTTGTGCCCCATCAATTTGGCGAGGCCGGCCAGGGCGGAACTTTCCATCTCGAAATTGGTGACCGAACGCCCCTGGTAACGGAACGATTCGATTTTCCCGTTCAACTCCAGATCCGCCGGCGCAAGACGGACCCAGCGGCCCTGCGGGGCATAAAATCCCGGAGCGGCAATCGTGATTCCCTCGCGTGTCGAATCCCGGAACAGCTTGTAGAGCGACTCATCCGCATCTATGCAGTAAGGCTTGGCCAGAAGTTCACTCCAACCCACATGCTGCATGAACTTTTGTTCCATATCCAGGTTGCATACCTCGTTGCGTCCCCGATAAAAATTCAACAGCCCGTCGAATCCCATGGAGGTTCGGGCAAAAAGAAACGTCCCGAGTTCGATATCGGGTTGAAGGGCACCCGAAGTTCCCAGACGCAGCAAGGTCAAACTTTTCAAGTTTTCCTTTACGGTACGCGTTTCGAAATCGATATTGGCCAAAGCATCCAACTCGGTCACCACGATATCGATATTATCCGTTCCGATCCCTGTCGAGAGGACGGTCATCCGCTTACCGCAATACTGTCCCGTAACGGTACAGAACTCCCGGTTCGCCACCCGGAACTCCCGGGTTTCAAAGTGAGAAGCAACCCGATCGACCCGTCCCGGGTCTCCCACAAGGATAACGGTATCGGCCAGCTGCTCAGGGCGCAGATGCAAGTGAAAAACAGTTCCATCGGCATTGATGATGAGTTCGGAAGCAGGAATCTTTCTCATGATTTTCATCGTTTAACTTTGATATTGGTATAAAAGTAGCTATTTTCGAGCAAAATTCATACAGCATGACACTAATAAAATCTATCTCAGGCATACGGGGAACCATCGGCGGAAAGCCGGGCGAAAACCTCACCCCACTCGACATTGTCAAATTCACATCGGCCTATGCACAATGGCTGGCCGATAAGAACCCATGCAAAAAGCTCACCGTCGTTGTGGGACGCGACGCACGCCTTTCGGGCGACATGGTCAGCGCCATCGTCGAGGGGACGTTACTCGGCTGCGGTGTCGACGTAATCAATGTCGGACTCTGCACCACTCCGGGCGTAGAGATGGCCGTCATCCGCAAGAAGGCCGACGGCGGCATTATCATCACCGCCAGCCACAATCCCCGCCAATGGAACGCACTGAAACTGCTGAACCATTTCGGGGAATTCCTCAGCGACGCCGACGGCAAGAAGGTACTGGCACTGGCCGAGAGCCCGTCGCTCGCCTATCCTGAAATCGACCAGATCGGTCATGTCATCGACCGTACGCCGTTCGACCGGGAGCATATAGAGGCTGTACTGGCGCTTCCGCTGGTCGATGTCGAGGCTGTCCGTGCCCGCAAATTCAAAGTGGTGGTGGACGCCGTAAACTCCGTGGGAGGTATCGTGATTCCCGAACTGCTTCGTGCGCTAGGTGTCGAAGTCGTCTGCCTGAACTGCACTCCCAATGGTCAATTCGCCCACAACCCGGAACCGATTCCCGAAAACCTGACGGAGATCTCGGAAGCCGTGGTTCGGGAAGGAGCCGATCTGGGGGTTGTGGTCGACCCGGACGTAGACCGCCTGGCACTGGTGTGCGAAGACGGTCGGATGTTCGGTGAGGAGTACACCCTGGTAGCCGTAGCCGACTACGTACTTTCCCACACACCGGGCAACACGGTCTCTAACCTCAGTTCGTCCCGTGCCCTAAGGGATGTTACCGAAAAACGCGGTGGCAGCTATACGGCAGCAGCCGTTGGCGAGGTCAATGTTGTAACAGCCATGAAGGCGACAAATGCCATCATCGGCGGCGAGGGCAACGGCGGCGTGATCTATCCTGCGCTGCATTACGGACGCGATGCGCTGGTAGGAGTAGCACTGTTCCTCACCCACCTGGCAAAGACAGGACTGACAGTTTCTGCCCTGCGGGCTACCTACCCGGAATATTACATCTCGAAGAACAAAATTCAACTGACACCGGCCATCGACGTGGACGACGTATTGCTTAAAATAAAGGCAAAATACGCCCACGAACAGGTCAATGACATCGACGGCGTAAAGATTGACTTCCCGACGGAGTGGGTGCACCTGCGCAAATCCAACACCGAACCGATTATCCGCATCTACAGCGAAAGCCGGGATAAGAGCTCGGCCGATGCACTGGCAGAAAAAATCATGGCCGACATCAAAACCATTGCGAACCTATAAAAACTTAAAAAACACCGACCGATTATGTCCAAAACTTACATCGATCAGCACAAAGAGCTCTTCCTCGAAGAGTTGTTCGAACTGTTGCGCATCCCCTCCATCAGCGCCGACAGCAAGCATTACGACGATATGCTCCGCTGTGCGGAGTGGCTGGCCGCCTCGCTGAAGAAGAGCGGCGCCGACCGTGCCGAAGTCATGCCCACGGAGGGCAATCCCGTGGTATACGCCGAAAAAATCATCGATCCAGCCAAGCCGACCGTATTGGTATACGGCCATTACGACGTCATGCCGGTCGATCCGCTGGAGGAATGGAAGACCGAACCGTTCGAACCGGTGGTCAAAGAGGGCCGCATCTGGGGCCGGGGCGCTGATGACGACAAGGGACAATCATTCATGCATGCGAAAGCGTTCGAAACGATGGTTGCCACCGGAACCCTTCCCTGCAACGTCAAGTTCATGCTCGAAGGCGAGGAAGAGATCGGCTCTGGCAGCTTGTACAAATGGTGCGCAGACCACAAAGAGATGCTCTCCGCAGACATCATACTGGTTTCGGACACGAGTATGATTGCCTGGGATACGCCATCGATTACCTGCGGCTTGCGGGGACTATGCTATATGGAGGTCGAAGTGACGGGTCCCAACAAAGACCTGCACAGCGGATTGTTCGGCGGAGCAGTGGCCAATCCAGCCAACGTCCTGGCCAAGATGATTGCTGCGCTGACCGACGAGCAAGGCCGCATCACGATTCCCGGCTTCTACGACAAGGTCCGCGAACTCACCCCCACCGAACGGGCAGACTTCAATAAAGCGCCCTTCTGCGTGGAACGTTATAAGAAATCGCTTGAGATCGGCGACGTGGCCGGAGAGGAGGGCTACACCACCATGGAACGTACCGGAGTACGTCCTTCGCTCGATGTAAACGGCATCTGGGGCGGCTACATGGGTGAAGGCTCGAAGACCATCATACCGGCAAAAGCCTCGGCCAAAATCTCGATGCGTCTTGTGCCCGATCAGGATCACAACGAAATCGCACAGCTGTTCCAGACCTATTTCGAAGCACTCGCTCCGCGGAGCGTAAAGGTGAAAGTCACAGCACTGCACGGCGGCCAACCCTATGTCACGCCGACCGACCTGCCCGCCTATCAGGCAGCCGCCAAAGCGGTGGAAGAGACGTTCGGTAAAAAACCGTTGCCCTACTACTCGGGAGGCAGCATTCCCATCGTAAGCGCATTCGAGAAGATTCTCGGGCTGAAATCCATCCTGATAGGATTCGGACTCGACCGTGATGCCATCCACTCCCCCAACGAAAGCTACGGGCTGGAGAACTTCTATCGCGGCATCGAGACCATCGTCCTGTTCTACAAATATTTCAGCGAGATGAAATAAGCCTATTCGGCACACGAAAAGCATATGACACAAAAGAGAGGTTGCGGAGTTCCGCAACCTCTCTTTTGTGTCGGGGTGACAGGATTCGAACCTGCGACCCCCTGGTCCCAAACCAGGTGCGCTACCGGACTGCGCTACGCCCCGAGGCCCATCTTTCCCGCATCAATCGGGAAATGCAGTGCAAAAGTAATTCATTTTTCCGGATATGCAAACATGTCACGCAAAGAATCTCCGATTCTTCTACTTCACGGCCACCGTTTCAATCTCGACCTTGGCCCCCATCGGCAGCTGCGCTACCTGATAACAGACGCGCGCCGGCATGTCACTGCTATAATACTGAGCATAAACAGCATTCATGGCAGCAAAATCGTTCATATCAGCCAACAGCACAGTCGATTTCACCACATGCTCGAAACCGTATCCGGCCTCTTTCAGAATGGCTCCGATATTATCAAGCGATTGTGCAGTCTGCGCCTCGATGGTCTCCGGTATCGAACCATCGGCGGGATTAACGGGCAACTGACCCGAAACATACAGCACGCCACCAGCCTCTACGGCCTGTGAATAAGGTCCTACAGCCTTGGGGGCCTGATCAGAATGGATGATTTTTTTCATAGTACGATCGTTTTAGAATGAGGAAAATTAGGCAAAATATCGCGGTTTTCAAAATTCCATGCAACGCTTTGTGTCTCACGCGCATCTAACAGGCATATTTTTTGATTGAAACCAGAACACAGCATAAGGAAATTATTATCTTTGCAGACCAATAAAAAACAACGAACAAATATGAAATTAACCACCATCCTCACCACGGCCTCTGCCCTCCTGCTACTCGCAGGTTGCAACGGTTCCAAGAAGCATGTCGAAGCTCTTGCTTCAAATCCCTGGCGGCTCGAACAGGTGCTCTTCGACGACAGTGCCTATTCCGACACCATTCCCGCCGGCGTCACCCTGCTCTTTTCGGACAGCAGCACCATTGCCGGAAATGGCGGTTGCAACTCCTTTTTCGGCGTTTATACAACCGCCGGCAAAGACCAAATCGACATCGAGGTTAAAGGCAGCACGATGGCCTTCTGCCCCGATTTGGATTTCGAGGCGCGCTATTTCGACATGCTGAGCCTCGTCTCCTCCTATTCAATAAACGGCGACGAAATGCAACTGGACGCTCCGGAAAACGGCTTCACCATGATATTCAAAGCAGACCAAAAACAATAACAATATGAAACTAACGAAAATTTTCGCGACTCTCGCGGTAGTGGCACTCTTTGCCGCCTGCTGCCCATGCCGCAAGCAGGCATCCGCCAAGGCAGAGCCTCTCGTAGGCACGAATTGGCAGTTGGTGCAGTTTGAAGGGCGCACCTTTGCGGCCAATGACAATTACACGCTTCTTTTTTCGGCCGACGACAAGCTCTCCGGCCAGGGGGATTGCAATCGACTGATGGGTAACTATACGCTTAGTGAAGGGGATCAGATGAAGATCGGAATGCTGGCATCGACACGCGCCATGTGTCCCAATCAGGAGATGGAGAACAAGTTCATCGCCATGCTCCAGACGATCGACAGCTACAAAATCGACGGCAAGTTGCTGATGCTCTTTGACAACAGCGAGCTGAAGATGGTTTTCGAAAAGAAATAGTCTAAAAGGAGAGAAAACGCACGCTGTGCGTCATGCAAAAAGGGCAATAGCGTTCCCGAATGCGGAGTGTAAAAGTATTGCCGCAAGTGGGACAAACCCAATAACAAACCGAATCGCACGACACGTCCGGAGAATCCAGGCAAAACTGGATCATCCGGGCGTGTTTCATATCGGTCCCCGCGATCCAAAGCAGGACACGCGCCGCATACCGGGCATCCTCCGCGACGGCCCGGTCGATAGCCGCCGGATACACCTTCAGAGAGAGGGTATCTTCGCGCCGCAGGCTACGCAACAGGTTTTCACGCGTAGAAAACACACTGTCCGCCCCGTGAACCATTTCGAGGTCTGTCCCGTTGTCAGATCTGCAAAATCGACCGCCCAATCTTTCCAAAGCACGCTGCATATTCTTGGCATGGATGCACTCAGCTGCCGACATGGCACGGAAAAGGTGTTCGGCATCGGATCGATGCTCTTGAGCGGCGCACCGGGCATACGACAAATAGGTCGCACTCTGCCGACTTTTATCCACAGCATTCTGCTGCAAATGCTCCAGCGTTTCCGCCCATTGCGGTTCATCCTGCCGGACTACATTCACGCCTGTCAAGGCAAGCACGGCCAATAGCCCTACCATAAAAACCATCAGGGCAACCAAGACAATCCGAACGATATTCATAAAAAATATGCTTTGACCCCTCGGATCAAAGCATATTTTATGCCACTGCCAGCCAACCGCCGGCACACAATCGAAGCCGATCTACTACTCTTCGACCTCCTCTTCGTCTTTCATGGTGGTGAAGACGTTGGTCACATCGTCGTCCTCCTCGAGCTTCTCCACCAACTTGTCGATCGCTTCACGCTGTTCGGCCGTCACCTCTTTCGTATCGGTCGGTATACGCACGAACTCACCGCTGATGATCTCGATGTTGTGATCCTCCAGATACTTCTGAATGGCTCCATAAGATTCGAAAGGACCGTACAACTGCACATTCCCATCCTCGTCCTGATAAAGCTCATCCACGCCGAAATCGATCAACTCCAACTCCAACTCCTCGGGATCGATCGCATCCGTCATCGCGATCTTGAACACACACTTATGCTCGAACAGAAAGCTCACACTACCGCTATTACCGAGCGTACCACCACAACGATTGAAATAACTACGAACATTGGCCACCGTACGCGTTGTATTGTCCGTGGCGGTCTCCACGATGATCGCTATTCCATGAGGGCCATATCCCTCGTAGACCATCTCCTTATAATCAGCCGCATCTTTCGAAATAGCACGTTTGATGGCACGTTCCACATTCTCCTTCGGCATATTCTCCGCCTTGGCATTCTGCATCAACACCCTCAGACGGGTATTACCCGCCGGATCAGGTCCTCCGGCCTTTACAGCGATTTCGATCTCCTTACCCAGTTTTGTGAACGTGCGCGCCATGTGTCCCCAGCGTTTCAACTTACGCGCTTTGCGGTATTCAAATGCTCTTCCCATATTGCGGTTTATCTTATTTGTATTGCGAATTGTCCTGCAAAACTATAACCTTTTACCGAAAAAGACAAAAAAATATTACTTTTGTCGGTTCCTTCCAAGATGAGACAATAATGAAAGAAGAGATCGAAAAGACAGTGGAGGTGCTCCGCCGGGGTGGACTTATTCTCTACCCCACCGACACGGTATGGGGCATCGGCTGCGACGCGACGAATGCCGAAGCCGTAGCACGTATCTACCGGCTCAAACGTTCCGAGAACAAGAAGAGCATGCTCGTACTGGTCGACTCCCCCGACCGTGCCGCCCGATATGTCAATCGCGTACCCGACGTGGCCTGGCAGCTGATGGAGGTGGCCGACAAGCCGCTCACGCTGATTCTGCCCAATGCCTGCGGCGTTGCAGAAAACCTCATTCCGGAGGAGGGTACGCTCGGCATCCGGATACCGGACCATACGTTCTGTCACGAACTGTTGCGCAGATTCGGCAAACCGATCGTCTCCACCTCGGCCAACATCAGCGGCGAGCTATCGCCTGTATGTTACGAAGAGATTTCGAAAGAGATCACCGAAGGCGTGGACTTCATCGTCAACCCGCGTTACGAAGGCGACTCCACCCGCAAGCCCTCCTCGATCATTCAGATCGGCGAAGGAGGTCAGGTCAAAATCATCCGCGAATAGTACGAAGAGACGAACTCATAAAAAAACAAGTCATGATAACCACCAAAATCGATATTCAGATTCGCTTTGCCGACGTCGATATGCTGGGACACGTAAACAATGTGAACCTGCAGCACTACTTCGACCTCGGGAAAAGCGACTACTTCCGTACCATCATGCACGTGGGTACGGACTGGAGCCAGCAGGGGCTCATCGCCGCCAACACCAACACCTCCTATTTCATTCAGACGCGACTGACTGACCGCATATACGTCGAAACCTCCACGGAACGAATCGGCGAAAAGAGTCTGACGCTGTATCAACGCATCATCTCCCACGACGATGGCAGCGTCCGGGCAGAAAGCCGCACCGTGCTCGTTGCCTTCAATTTTGCGCGGCAGGAGTCCATACCGGTACCTCAGGAGTGGCGAACCGCCATCGGCCTCTAATCGGATTTCGAGGTGGCGTTCCTGTTTCTGAGCCGCTGCCAGAACCGTTGCAGCCTCATTACGACATTTTCATAGGCAGCGACAACCATCACTATTCCCGAGAAGATCAGTATGGCCGCCACGATATTGGCACGGTCGACGGTCTCCTGACCGCGTAAAAATGCGAGCGTCGTCGCCACAACCGGCTGGATATACCTGTAAAGCGCCGTATGCACCGGGGTAAGTTTCTCGGTTCCCCGATAAAGCAGGTAAGAGGGCAAGACGGTTCCCAGAATCAAAATATAGAGAATCTCCAGATCGGCCTGATAAGGCAGGGTCACATATTCCGTCGAAAAAGCGGTTTTGGCAAAAAAAGGCGCCGTGATGATCAGCCCGATGATATAATACCACCCCATCACCACCAACGTTCCGACCTTTTCGAGCACCGGCTTTATAATCACTGTATTGACCGCCACACAGATCACACTCAACAGCACCAATACATTGCCGAAGGCTTCGCTGCCGTGAATCAACACCCCACCCCGATCGAACAACAACACAGTTGCACCGGCCAAGGCCAATACCACCCCGATGATCCGAACCGGAGTCATGGCCTCCTTTTTCACAAGAATCGACGCCGTAATCAGGGTAAATGCAGGACCCAGTGTAGCGATGGTCGAGGCATCGATCGGATTGGTATATCGCGCACCCCAAAGCAACATATACATTCCGCCGTAGATCACCAACACCGTCACGAGACAAATACGTCCGAAATCCTGCCACTGGAACCGATAACGCCTGGAAAAAAGGGCAAACGGAATGAAAAACACAGCCGAGACGAATACCTGCAAGAAAAAAAGCGTCTGAAACGAAATCCAATGTTGGACCAGCGAGACCATAAAAGAAAAATTGATCCCGTAAAAAAGGTTGGAAAAAATCAGATCCTTGTGGTATTTTCGATGTTCCTGGGGCACCATACGATAACATAAGTATCGCAACACCAGCAACTACCATACCAAACCATACACGCCCGACCCTCCTCAGGCAATGGCTGCAGGAGAGAGACTCCCTCCGCTATTTGAACCCGGGAGCCGTCAGGGCAATATCGCTGCCGTCCGGCGTAACGAGCATCGCCCCCGTACTTTCTGCCGTGATATGCCCGATCACATCGATACCGCCAAGCGCCATCACCTGCTCCTGCATGGCCAACGGCACGGTAAAGAGCAGTTCGTAGTCCGCCCCGCCGTTGAGCGCTGCCACGACAGGATCGGCATGGAGCTCCTCCGCCAATGCATAGGTCTCCCGGGAAATCGGAAGGCGATTGAGATAGATACGTGCCCCGCACTTGGAGCTTTTGCAAATCTGCAGCAGATCGGAGGCCAAGCCATCCGAAAGATCGATCATCGACGTAGGAACGATATCTGCAGCCCGCAGGGCCTCGATGATATCCAGCCGCGCCACAGGCTTCAACTGTCGGCGCAACAGATATTCATACCCCTCGAATTTCGGCTGCGGATTGGCATGGCCTTCGAAAGCCCGTTTCTCGCGTTCCAGCAGATGCAATCCCATATAGGCTGCGCCGAGATCGCCGGTTATACAAATCAGATCATTCAACTTCGCCCCGCTACGATAGGCAACCCGTCTCTTCTCCACGCGCCCGACCGCCGTCATACTCAACGTCAGACCCGTCACCGAGGCCGAAGTGTCTCCTCCGACCAAATCGACGCCATACTCCTCGCATGCAACCCGCACCCCATCATAAAGTTGCTGCAGATCCTCCACGCCGAACTTGGCCGAAACGCCGATCGATAACGTAAGCTGCTCCGGCGTACCGTTCATCGCCAAAATATCGCTGATGGCCACCACCACGGCCTTGAATCCCAGGTGTTTCAGCGGGAAATAGGTCAAATCGAAGTCGATACCCTCCAACAACAGATCGGTCGAAAGCAACAACAACCCACGCCCGGCATCAATCACCGCCGCATCGTCTCCCACCCCAAGTTTCGTATGTGCATTCCCATTTTTAAAATCGGCGGTGAGCTTGTCGATTAGTCCGAACTCTCCGAGTTGCGAAATCTCCGTGCGTTTTTTATCGTCCATGATCATCTTCGTTAAAATCCTCTCACAAAGGTACACGATCTTTTGACTTAGCAAAAATAATCGTTACATTTGCTGCCCGAACGGATAATTAAAATATTTTAAAAATGCTAAACATTGTGCTGTTCGGCCCTCCGGGTGCCGGAAAAGGGACACAGGCCGATAAACTGGTCGCCAAATACGGACTGAATCATATCTCCACGGGCGAGGTCATCCGGGAAGAGATCAAAAACAATACCGCACTGGGACGCAGCGTCAAGGCATATATCGAACGGGGAGCCCTTGCTCCCGATGAACTGGTGATCGACATCATCGCCGATTATGTGGATCATCACAACGAGGGTGCAGGACATATCTACGACGGATTTCCCCGCACCACACGGCAGGCCGAGGAGTTCGACCGCATTATGAAAGCACACGGCAAATCGGTGGATGTTATGCTTTCGCTCGAAGTGCCCGACGAGGAGTTGGTCAAACGTCTGCTTCTCCGAGGCAAGGAGAGCGGCCGAGCCGATGACTGCAACGAGCAGGTAATCCGCAACCGAATCGAGGTCTACAAAGCCCAGACGGCCGTCGTTGCCGATTTCTATGCAGCCCAGAATAAGCACCGCAAAATCAACGGACTGGGTACGATCGACGAGATCTTCGACCGTCTTTGCGCTGTCATCGATCAGTTGAAATAGCCAAACGGTCCTATACTACCCAAGAAACATACTTTTTCTGACCGAAAGAGATTGTTTTACTTGTATTTCTCGAAACAGATACGTATCTTTGCACCCGCATTTTGCATAAACAAACCATAAAAAACTCATTTTATGAACAATTACGAAACCGTTTTCATTGCCACTCCCGTTCTGTCGGATCAACAGGCACAGGAGATTTTCGGCAAATTCCAGGGTGTTATCACCGAGAACGGCGGTCAGATTGTGAACAAAGAGGATTGGGGCTTGCGTAAACTGGCCTATCCCATTCAGAAGAAGACCACCGGTTTCTATTTCTTCATCGAGTTCACCGGCGAGGGAAGCCTCATCGAAACGCTCGAAACCCAGTATCGTCGCGACGAGCGTGTCATTCGTTTCCTGACGTTCAAACAGGACAAATACGCCGTTGAGTACGCAGAAAAACGCAGAAACAAAATCGCTAAAAAGGAGGAATAAACCATGGCAGCAAACGCACAATCCGAAATCAGATATCTCAACCCTCCTACCGTAGAGGTTAAAAAGAAAAAATACTGCCGTTTCAAAAAGGCAGGCATCAAATACGTGGACTACAAGGACGGTGAGTTCCTGAAGAAGTTCCTCAACGAGCAGGGAAAACTGTTGCCCCGCCGTCTGACCGGAACCTCTCAGAAATTCCAGAAGAAAGTGGCCCAGGCAGTGAAACGTGCACGTCACCTTGCCATCCTGCCCTTCGTAACCGATTTGATGAAATAATAAACAGGAGGACAAACCATGGAAGTAATTCTCGTAAAAGACGTAGAGAATCTGGGTTACGCCGATGAAATCGTAAACGTAAAACCCGGATACGCCAATAATTACCTGATTCCGCAAGGCTATGCCAAAGCCGCTACCGTTTCGGCCAAGAAGGTTCTCGCTGAGACCATCAAACAACGGGCTCACAAAGAGGCCAAATTGGTTGCCGACGCAGAAGCTTTGGTTGCCAAACTCGCAGAAACCGCGTTGGTTATTACGGCAAAAGCTGAAGAGGGTCGTATCTTCGGTTCCGTTACCGCAGCGAACCTCGCAGATGCTCTGGCTGAAAAAGGAATCACTGTTGACCGCAAGAACATCGATGTAGAGAGCGTAAAAACCGTAGGCGAATATGAAGCCAACGTAAAAATCTACAAGAATATCAAAGGTACTGTAAAATTCTCGGTTGTTGCCGAATAACTTACAGCATTCCATATAACAAGAGAGGCTTTCCATCCAGGAAAGCCTCTCTGTTTTTTAGCCGACAAAAGATTTCACAATAAATCGCAAACCGTCGCCGCCACGAAACGGACAAGATCCTGTGGCGCAATTCGAAGCTGCAAGCCACGGACCCCGGCACTGACATATATATATGCGAACTCCATACAAGAGGTATGTATATAGGTAGGGAAGCTCTTTTTCATTCCGATGGGCGAACAACCGCCACGAATATACCCCGTCGTAGGCAGCAACTCCTTCATATGCAACATCTCCGCGCTTTTGTTTCCGGAGACCTTGGCTGCCGCTTTTAGATTCACCTCTCCGTCGCCGGGAATCACACAGACAAAGACTCCCGTCCGATCGCCACGCAAAACAAGCGTCTTGAACACCTGACGAATATCTTCACCCAATTGCTCAGCCACATGCGTAGCTGCCAGATGCTCCTCATCGACCTCATACGGCACCAACTCATAATCGATCTTAGCCCGGTCGAGCAATCGCGCCGCATTGGTTTTATTGATCTTTGCCATATTTCATCTACTCTTGCTCTTTGCGCACAATCTTCTTCATTGACTTATAAAAAAATGCTACCTTATCATCCTTCGACAAGGCAGCATTTTCAAACATCAGAGCATCATTTTTTTTACCAAGCAAATAAAGGATATTGGGCCATCATGGTCTCCACCTCTTTCGCCACAGCAGCGATTACCTCCGGATTCTCCGGATCGCTCAGCACACGGTCGATCAACCCTACGATGGCATCCATCTGATCCTCCTTGAGACCACGGGTCGTGATGGCTGGCGTACCGACACGGATTCCCGAAGTCTGGAACGGCGAACGGGTATCGAACGGTACCATGTTCTTATTCGTCGTAATCTCCGCTGCCACCAATGCAATCTCTGCCTTCTTGCCCGTAAGTTCCGGGAACTTCGTCCGCAGGTCGATCAGCATCAAGTGGTTGTCCGTACCGCCCGAAACAATCTTATAACCCCGTTTCACAAAAGCGGCTGCCATGGCCTGGGCATTCTTGATCACCTGTTTCTGATACTCCTTATAAGAGGGCGACAGCGCCTCACCGAAAGCAACTGCCTTGGCAGCAATCACATGTTCCAGCGGACCACCCTGCACTCCGGGGAATACAGCCGAATTGAGCAATGCCGACATCTTCTTGATCTCGCCTTTGGGTGTCGTCAAACCCCACGGATTATCGAAATCCTTACCCATCAGAATAATACCTCCGCGCGGACCACGCAACGTCTTGTGTGTCGTCGAAGTAACGATATGGGCATATTTCACCGGGTTATCCAGCAGACCGGCTGCAATCATACCTGCCGTATGGGCCATGTCCACCATGAGAAGCGCTCCCACCTTATCGGCAATCTCACGCATCCGCTTGTAGTCCCACTCACGGCTATAAGCTGAAGCTCCGCCGACAATCAACTTGGGTTTATGCTCCAGCGCCAATTTCTCCATGGCATCGTAGTCAATTCGTCCGGTAGCCTCATCGAGTTTGTACCCTACGGCCTTGTAGAACAACCCCGAGAAATTGACCGGCGAACCGTGCGAAAGATGCCCTCCATGCGCCAAATCGAGTCCCATGAAGGTATCGCCCGGTTTAAGCACCGCCGTAAAAACAGCCATATTGGCCTGGGCCCCCGAATGAGGCTGCACATTGGCATATTCAGCCCCGTAAAGCTCTTTCAAGCGGTCGATGGCCAGTTGCTCCACCTGGTCGACCACCTGACAGCCACCGTAATAACGGGCACCGGGATAGCCCTCGGCATACTTGTTGGTCAACACGGAACCCATGGCCTCCATCACCTGATCGCTGACAAAGTTCTCCGAAGCAATCAACTCTATACCATGTAGTTGACGTTTCCGCTCCTGTCCGATCAGATCGAATATTTTGGTGTCTTTGATCATAATAGTAAGTTATTTATTAGCTATTGTAACACTTTCCGGGTTAAAGGTATAAAAAAAGCGTCAAATCTTACCCATTCAGCACAATTTAAAACAGATTCGCCGCAAAAGGATGAATTTTACGGATTCGCAGGAGTTGCATCCGGATAATTTTGTTATTTTTGCACATTACAAACATTAAAACTGTTCTGATAATGAAATTACTGGAAGGAAAAGTAGCCGTCATAACCGGCGCCGCACGCGGCATCGGCAAGGCCATCGCGCTTAAATTCGCTTCGGAGGGCGCCAATGTGGCATTCACCGATCTCGCCATCGACGAGAACGCACAAAACACAGAGAAAGAGATTTGCGCCCTCGGGGTCAAAGGGAAAGGATATGCCTCGAACGCTGCCAACTTCGAGGATACGGCCAAAGTAGTGGAAGAGATCGTGAAAGATTTCGGCCGCATCGACATTCTGGTCAACAATGCAGGTATCACCCGCGACGGACTGATGCTCCGCATGAGTGAACAGCAGTGGGATATGGTCATCAATGTCAACCTGAAGTCGGCATTCAATTTCATCCATGCCGTGGCTCCGATCATGGTGAAACAGCGCAGCGGCAGCATCATCAACATGGCCTCTGTCGTGGGTGTTTCGGGCAATGCCGGACAGGCCAACTACTCCGCTTCGAAAGCCGGCATGATCGGCCTGGCCAAATCGATCGCCACGGAGCTGGGTCCGCGCGGCATACGTGCCAACGCCATTGCCCCGGGCTTCATCATCACCGATATGACCAACGTACTTTCGGACGAGGTGAAAGCCGAATGGGCCAAGCAGATTCCGATGCGTCGGGGCGGCACCCCGGAGGATGTGGCCAATGTAGCTACCTTCCTGGCCAGCGATCTGGCAGGATACGTCACAGGACAAGTAATCCACTGCTGCGGCGGAATGAACTGCTAAACAGACAACAGATCGACAAATTTACTCTTCGAACAGCTCGGGGCACTCCGTCTCCGGGCTATTTTTTTGTGCACATCCCGCAGCCACGCTGCAAAATGACGTATTATCCGCCGCCTAAACAAACGCAGAAGCCACGCAAAAGTCGTAAATAGAGCCTTTTGCAGTATACGGACGGGTGATTCGGGCTATCCCACCGTCACATTCGAACACTTTACGGTCAAAATTACCCGAGAGAACGGTCAATCAGAAAGTTGTACGATTACAATCGGAACGGAATTTGAATCCATTCCGTCGACAGCAATTTAAAAACTTTACAACTATGACCGTAAAAAAATTAAGCTACCTGATGATCGCACTGACAGTGACGATCGTCTCCTGTCAGAAGGATCCCTCAACCTCCGATCTTCACAAAGACTATCTGGTCTACACGGCCTATGATACCAGTGTGAACTTCAGTGGGTTCAACACCTATTACATTCCGGACAGCATCCTGCTCATGACCGATGAATCGCAAGACGTTTACTGGAGCGATGAAGATGCATTGGAAATCGTAAATGCCGTAGTCACTAACATGAACGCCTATGGGTACACCCGCACGGAAGACAAAGAGACGGCTGACCTCGGTATTCAGATGAGCTACGTCAAACAAGTCACCTACTTTGTCGGTTACGACAATCCCTATTGGTGGTGGTATTATCCCTATTACTGGTCGCCGGGCTACTGGGGTGATTGGTACGGATGGCATTATCCCTATCAGGTCTACTATGGCTATACGGCAGGTTCGATGCTGATCGAAATGATGAATCTCGAAACCGGAACGGCCTCCCAAAAGAAACTGCCCGTCATCTGGGACAGCTACATCGGGGGTCTGCTCACCAACTCGGCCGAGCTCAACCTGACACGCTCGCTCCAAGCCGTAGATCAAGCCTTCGAGCAGTCTCCCTATCTGAAAAAATAACTGAACGACAAACGCTAAATCAGAACAACTATGAAAGCAAAAAAATACTTGGCGATAAAAACCGTTTTACTGGCTGCCCTGATGCTTGCGGCCATCCAGCCCAGCAAGGCACAAATCATGTACGACTCCTATTTCAACATAGACTGGCAGTATAACGTTCCGCTGGGAAAAGCCTTCGCCGATAAATCGTCCGGTTGGGGAATGAATTTCGAGGGCGGTTATTTCGTCACACCGAACATCACGGTAGGTGCATTCGTGGCCTATCATACCAGCATCAAGTATATTCCGCAACAGACCATCGACCTGAGCTCCAGCTCGGCGATGACGACCAACCAGAAACATACGCTGTTCCAACTGCCCTTCGGTGTCTCGGGACGCTATAACTGGATGACGGAAAGCATCTTCCAGCCGTATGTCGGCATGAAGCTCGGCGCCAATTACGCACAGATGTCCTCTTATTATTACGTCATCAAACATTACGAAGATACCTGGGGTTTCTACATGTCGCCCGAAATCGGCGTGAGCATCTTCCCCAATCCCTCGCAACGCATGGGATTCCACGTAGCCGCCTACTACAGCTACGCCACCAACTCGGGGAAAGTACTTACCTACTCGATGGACAATATTAACAATTTCGGCATCCGCGTCGGTATCTCTTTCTAAAAGCAGGTCGACCATACATAATAAGAGAAGCATCCCGCAAGGGATGCTTCTCTTATTATTATCTGATGGCCAATGCCCTATCAATACTCCACCTTATCCTCCTTGTCGCTCCACATCCGGAAAGCAGCCAACGCCTCGTCGCGTAACATCTCAACAGCCGGAACCCGCCGTTCAGCCGGAACAAGCGCAATTTCGTCATAAATAAAGGAATCATCGAAACCGATCTCCGCCGCATCGCTTTTCGTATTTCCATAATAGATTCGGGCTATACCAGCCCAATAGGCAGCCCCGAGGCACATCGGACACGGTTCGCAAGAGGTATAGAGTTCACAACCGTCAAGTTTGAATGCCCCGACAGCAGAACAAGCCGCCCGAATGGCCGTCACCTCGGCATGGGCCGTAGGGTCGTTCAGCAAGGTCACGGAATTCGACCCCCGGGCAATGATTCGACCCTCTTTCACGATAACCGCACCGAACGGTCCACCGCCTCGCTCTACGCTCTGCTTCGAGAGCGCAATAGCTTCTCGCATAAAATCTTCCTTTGTCATACTCCTCTCTCCTTATCGATACGATTCGGTGAATATATGAATCACATCATCATCCGTCAGCGGAGCCGGATCGAGCATAAACAGCCCGCCCATCGCATCGCGCGCCAACTGAGCCAGACGCGGAAAATCCTCCGGACGAATTCCGTAATCCGACATCTTGAGATCGTTCACTCCGCATTCGGCCTGCAGCCCCGCCAGCGCATTGACAAAGGCCATCGGCTTCTCCGCATCACTCAACCCCTCCATATTCACGCCCAGGTTTCGCGCCATCTCGACAAAACGGTCGGATGCCACAGCGGCAAAATGACGGAAATAGGCCAACGAAATCATAATCAGACCGGCACCGTGCGGCAATCCGGGACAGAGACCGCTCATGGCATGTTCCAGCGAATGCTCTGAGGTACAACTCGAGGTAGACTCCACCATACCTGCCAGCGTATTAGCCAAAGCCACATGGGTGCGTGCCTCCAGATTCGATCCATCGGCCACCGCCCGCGGCAGCCAATCGAACAACAATTTCATGCTTTTCAGAGCGAAAAGATCGCTCACAGGGGTTGCAATGTTAGCAATATACCCCTCCGCAGCATGGAAAAAGGCATCGAACCCCTGATAGGCTGTCAGATTGGCCGGCACGGAGAGCATCAGCTCCGGATCGACAATTGACAGCACCGGAAAGGTCGCGTCGCATCCGAACCCCACCTTCTCCTGGGTTGCCTCGTTGGTAATAACCGTCCACGGATCGGCCTCGGTTCCTGTTCCCGCAGTGGTCGTAATGGCCACTATGGGCAACGCATCCACCACCTTCTTTCCATTGATGTAGTCCCAATAGTCGCCGCCGTTACGCGCCAGCACAGCGATGCTCTTGGCCGAATCGATGGCACTTCCGCCACCCAATCCGATGACAAAGTCGCATCCCTCGCGTTTACAAAACTCCGCAGCCTCGTGCACATGACTTTTCACCGGATTCGGCAACACCTTGTCGAACACCACCGCCTGCGTATCGCCATTCTGCTTCAGCAAAGCAATCACACGATCGAGATAGCCGTAACGCTTGACTGACTTGCCGTGGGTCGTCACAATCAGGGCCTTCTTCCCGGGCAACTTCACCGTAGCCAGTTCATTCAACTTCCCTGCTCCGAACAGGATGCGGGTAGGAATGTAATAATTAAACTCCGTCATAGCCATATGATTTGATATTTCAATTCCATTCGATTCCGGTAAAGATAATCTTTTCTAACTATCTCTTATCGGACCCTTCGTAATAATTCACAAAAGCACGACTCACCAGCCGGTTCCCGCCCGGAGTCGGATAATCGCCCGAGAAATACCAGTCGCCGCTATGGGCTGGACAGGCTTCATGCAACCCCTCGATCGTCTGATAGACCAATTGCACGGAACAAGGGCATCCTTCCGGCGTGACAAGTTGCGCAATCTTATCCGAGATCTCCTCGTCGGTAAAAGGGGCATAGATCTCCTTCACATAGTTCACACACATCTCCTTGGGCAAACCCTCTTGTGCTTTGCATTTACGGTAGACCTCGTCGATCACCTCTTGTCGGCCACTCTCGCGCAACAGTTCGATCGCCGCATTGAAAGCGATGAACTCCGACATCCGCGACATATCGATTCCGTAACAATCGGGATAGCGTACCTGCGGCGATGAAGAGACCACCACGATCTTACGGGGATGCAGACGAGCAAGTATCTTAATGATACTGCGCCGAAGCGTCGTCCCGCGTACGATACTGTCGTCTATCACTACGATCGTATCCTCACCGGGGACAATAGTACCATAGGTAATATCATATACATGGGCCGCCAGATCGTTGCGGCTGTTTCCTTCGGCAATAAAGGTCCGAAGTTTGATATCCTTGACCGCCAACTTCTCGCTCCGAATCCGATGCGACAACAACCGCTCCACCTCCTGCTGCGACAAATCTTTCAGTGCCAGAATCCGTTCCGCCTTCCGGGCATTCAGATAAGCGTCGAGCCCCTCGAGCATCCCGTAATAAGCCACCTCGGCCGTATTGGGGATGAACGAGAACACCGTATGGTCGGTGTCATAATCCACTGCGCGCAGAATCGGCTCCGTCAGCAGCTGCCCCAGCATCTTACGTTCGCGATAGATGTCGCGATCCGTTCCACGCGAGAAATAGATCCGTTCAAAAGAACAGGGCCGGGGATGCTCCGGAGCATACACCTGCGAAAGACGCAGCGTACCATCTCGGTCCACAATGAGGCACCCGCCCGGAGCCAACGCATGTACCTGCTCCGCGGCAACATTCATCACCGTCTGGATCACCGGACGCTCTGAAGCCGCCACGACAATCTCGTCATTGGCATAGTAATAGGCCGGACGAATGCCCCATCGGTCGCGAAACAAGAATGTCTCACCGCTGCCCGTCGCCCCGATAATCGCGAAACCGCCGTCCCACAATCCCGAAGCACGCCGAATCACATGCTCCATATCAATACTGCGCTCGATTCGGTCGTTGAGTTCCTGTCCGGAAAAACCTTCAGACTTGTACTTCTCATAATGCTGCTGCACCTGCTCATCCAGGAGATAGCCCATCTGTTCCAGGATAATGAAGGTATCGGCATTGTGACGCGGATGCTGTCCTCGCGAAACGATATCGGCAAAAACCTCATCGACGTTCGTCAGATTGAAGTTGCCAGCCACGCAAAGATTACGGCTCTGCCAGTTGTTGCGCCGCAGAAACGGATGCGTATAAGAGATTCCCGAGCGCCCCGTCGTACTGTAACGCAGGTGCCCTATATAGATATCTCCCACATAAGGCTGGCACTCCTCGGGAACTCCTTCTGCAGCGGCCGCCTTCATTGCTCCGTGCACCTCGCCGAACACCTCGCCAATCGCCCCGCTGCCCAACGCCCGACTGCGGAATATATACTCCTCGCCCGGCGGCGTCCCCAGACGGATACAAGCCATACCGGCCCCCTCCTGTCCCCGGTTATGCTGCTTCTCCATCATCAGATAGAGGTTATCCAGTCCCCAGGAGACCCGTCCGTATTTCTCCTTATAATAGGACAGAGGTTTCAGCAGACGGATCAGGGCAATGCCGCATTCATGTTTAATCTGTTCACTCATAAATTCGATCGTTTATCCGGCGCGTCCGCACCGCCATACAAATATACACTGTTTTCTCAGAATAACGAAGAACCGGAAGCAACCGGTATCTCCCGCCGCCTTCGGTTCTCCTTTCAGATTATGTCAGAATCTTCGTGTGTGTGTATCCAGAAACAATTTCAACTTCCCATTACCGAATAAACAACAACTCTCGATATTTAGGCAATGGCCACATTTCATTATCTATGATCAGTTCGAGTTTATCGATGTGATAACGTATCTCATCGAATGCCGCAGCCACCGTATCATGATAGGCCACAGCCCGCTGGCGAATATTTTCGATTCGGTTGGCCCGTTTACGTGCCTCCACCATCTCTGTCACACCCGTCTGGATGCAGGTCGAATGGTAGGAGATTTGCTCGATCAGCTCCCGGTCCTGCGACACGACCATCTGATTCTTCCCCGACGAGAAAAGTTGATTGATCCGGTAGACCTTCTCCAGCAACATGCCCTGATAACGCGAAGCAACGGGAATGACATGATTCATCGCCATATCTCCCAGCACCCGCGCTTCTATCTGAATCTTCTTCACATAGGTCTCCCAGCACACTTCGGCCCGCGCATGGAGCTCCTTCTCGTTCAGCACGCCCGCCCGGGCAAACATCTCCACAGAATCCGCCGCCAGATAGCGATCGAGAATAAGCGGTACGGACGTTTCACAATCGAGTCCGCGTCGGGCCGCCTCCTGTTTCCATGCATCGCTGTATCCGTTACCGTCAAAGCATACCGGAGCACTCTCCCGAATATATTCACGCAAAACAGCAAAGATCGCCTTCTCCTTACTGTCACCATGCTGAATCCGTGCATCGACCGCCTTGTAGAACTCCTCCAACTGCACCGCCACCGCCGTATTGAGCGCAATCATCGCCCCGGCACAGTTGGCAGAAGAACCCACGGCCCGGAACTCGAACCTGTTCCCCGTAAAGGCAAAAGGTGAGGTGCGGTTCCGGTCGGTATTATCGATCAACAGTTCAGGAATCTGCCCGATACCATCCATGCGAAAACCGTTCTTCTCCCCGAAGACAATCTTGTCGTCCGCCTCCGTATTTTTAATTCGCTCCAGAACGTCGGACACCTGCCTGCCGAGGAACACCGAGATGATGGCGGGAGGCGCCTCATTAGCCCCCAGACGATGAGCATTCGTCGCATTCGAAATGGAGGCCTTCAACAATCCGTTATGTTTATACACCGCCATCAGCACATTGGCCAGAAAGGTCACAAACTGCAGGTTCTCCATCGGCGTACGCCCCGGAGCCAGCAGATTCACTCCCGTATCCGTACCGAGCGACCAGTTGCAATGCTTCCCGCTACCGTTCACCCCTTTAAAAGGTTTTTCATGCAACAAAACGTGAAAATCATGGCGGTGCGCCACCTCCTGAATCACCGACATCAGCAACAAATTATGGTCGTTGGCCAGATTCATCTCCTCATACACCGGAGCCAACTCAAACTGATTCGGCGCCACTTCGTTATGACGAGTCTTGACCGGAATCCCCAATTTCAAAGCCTCATACTCGAGATCCTTCATGAAGGCTTTCACGCGGCCGGGAATCGCCCCGAAGTAATGATCCTCGAGTTGCTGGTTCCGGGCGCTTTCATGGCCCATCAGCGTGCGTCCCGTAAGCACCAGATCGGGTCGTGCCGACCACAATCCCTCATCCACCAAAAAATACTCCTGTTCCCAGCCCAAATAGGAAAACACCTTCTTCACCGTCGGGTCGAACAAGCCGCAAACCTCGGTGGCCGCCCGATTCAAAGCCCCCAAGGAGCGCAACAAAGGCGTTTTGTAATCCAGGGCCTCACCCGTATAGGCGATGAACACGGTAGGTATACACAAGGTCGTATCTACAATGAAGGCCGGGGAGGTAGGGTCCCAGGCACTGTACCCGCGTGCTTCGAACGTATTGCGGATTCCTCCATTGGGAAAACTCGAAGCATCCGGCTCCTGCTGAATCAGCAACTTCCCGGAAAACTCCTCAATCACACCGCCATGACCATCGGGCTCCACAAAAGCGTCATGCTTTTCGGCCGTCCCGCCCGTTAACGGCTGAAACCAGTGCGTATAATGCGTCGCCCCCATCTCCATGGCCCACCGTTTCATTCCTTCGGCGATGTCATCTGCTGTCGTACGCTGCAAAGGGGTCCCTTCCGCCATCGTTTTAAGCAACGCATCGCAAGTCTCCTTTCTCAAATACTTGCGCATGGCCTCTCCGTTGAACACCATACGGCCGAAATAATCCGACGGGTGACCCTCGGGAGCCGGAACCTCCACGACTTTCCTTTTCACGGCCTCTTCGACCATTTTAAATCTCAATGCAGACATACGTAAAAATTTTAATTCAACAAAAAGTGCTTCACACTTTCTATTTTCAACATTAACGACACAAATATATTAATTTATTTTATATACCCCCAAATTTTATGGGGTATAAAATAAATTTTTATTATTTTTTACAACATACCCCCTATAAAAAATACGTAATATAAAAAACATTTACAACAAATCTCAAGACACCTTAAAAAGCGACCATATTACCCCCCCAAAAAAAAAATAACACACAAAAGATATACCATAAGACCCGATCGAAATCGGGTCTCACACATCTTAAATCTTTCTAAATGATTTCGGCCAACGCCGAATAACAGACGCCTACTCCACCGTCACCGATTTGGCAAGATTGCGGGGTTGATCCACATCCCGCCCCTTATTGACAGCAATATAATAGGCAAGTAACTGCAACGGTACGGATGCCACTAAAGGCATCAAACATTCTACCGCCACAGGCACCTCGATACAATAATCAGCAATACCACGTACCACCGTATCACCCTCTGCCACAACAGCAATGATTTTTCCTCCTCGAGCCTTGATCTCCTGAATATTGCTCACCGTCTTCTCGTAGATATTATCCGGCGTAGCAATAACCACAACCGGCATCTCGCTATCGATCAACGCTATCGGCCCATGCTTCATCTCCGCAGCCGGATAACCTTCGGCATGAATATAGGAAATCTCCTTGAGCTTAAGTGCTCCTTCAAGTGCTGCGGGATAATTATAGCCACGTCCAAGATAGATAAAGTTACGGGCATAGGTAAATATCTTGGAAAGATCCCTAATCTCCTCATCCAGACCGAGCACCTTTTCCAACTTCGCCGGCAACTCAAGCAACCCCCGAGCCACTTCAGCAAACCGTTCCGAAGAGATCGTCCCCTTCTCCTTGGCAAGCGTCAGGGCAATCATCGTCATTACGGTCACCTGTCCCGTAAAGGCTTTTGTAGAGGCCACCCCGATCTCCGGTCCCACATGGATATAGGCTCCCGAGTCGGTCGCACGGGCAATCGAAGAGCCCACCACATTGCAAATACCAAAGATAAACGCCCCCTGCGCCCGAGCCAACTCGACGGCAGCCAATGTATCGGCCGTCTCGCCCGACTGCGACACCGCCACCACCACATCGCCCGGCTCGATCACCGGATTCCGATAGCGAAATTCCGAAGCATACTCCACCTCTACCGGAATGCGACACATATCCTCGATCAGATGCTCGCCGATCAACGCAGCATGCCACGAAGTACCACACGCCACAAAGATGATCCGTCGTGCCTGCAAAAATTTATCCTTATTGGCAATCACACCCGACAACACCACATCATCACCATTCGGGGATATACGTCCCCGAATACAATCCACAATCGTACGAGGCTGCTCGTGAATCTCCTTGAGCATAAAATGAGGATAGCCGCCCTTCTCGAGCTGACTGATACTCATCTCCAACTTTCTAATATCGATCTGCGACTCCACATTATCGAAACTCACCACCTTAAGCGGTTGATTCCGATTAATCACCGCAATCTCTCCATCGTTCACATAGACCACACGATCCGTATACTCCACAATCGGTGTAGCATCCGAAGCCAGGAAATACTCACCCTCTCCGATTCCGATCACCATCGGACTACTCTTACGCGCCGCAATAATCTCATCCTGGTTTCCTTTCTCGACCACAGCAATGGCATAAGCCCCCACCACCTGTTTCAAGGCTGACTGCACCGCCTCGAAAAGCGAACAGTGATTGGTCGCTTTGACATATTCGATCAGTTGCACCAACACCTCTGTATCCGTACTGCTCTTAAACGTATAGCCATTCTGAATCAGAGCATCTTTCAGCACACTATAATTTTCAATGATTCCATTATGGATCAAGGCAATCGAACCCGATTCCGAATAGTGCGGATGAGCATTCACATCGTTCGGAGCACCGTGTGTCGCCCAACGCGTATGAGCAATCCCGATATGTCCCGAGATATCTTTTGCCTCCGTAAACCGTTCCAAGTCCGCCACCTTCCCGCGGCATTTATGCACATTAAGCTCTCCAGCACCATTTACCAATGCTAGTCCCGCGCTATCATATCCTCGATACTCGAGCCGGTGAAGCCCCTTAATCAAAATGGGATAGGCCTCCCTATAGCCCACATAACCTACAATTCCACACATTTTCTTCAATTTTCAATCGATGCAAATATACATTTTTTCACCTTCTCCAACACATTCTTCGGCAACATAATTGCAGGAAATACCTATACTATCACACCTTTACAATTATGAAAACCAAGAAAAACATCCTCAACGACCATTCGGAAGAACTCGACACCGAAAAGTACAATCCCGCCACAGAGGGGCTCTCCATCGGCAATCCCTGCACTGACATTCCGATCGGCATGGCCGAAAACAAAGGCACATTCGCAGGTTTGTCGCGCAAAAACAATGCAGCTCATCCCGGCCCGACCCCCACCTCAGCAAGCCCAGCCAATGCCGCAGCTACGGGAGACCCATCCCGTTCTCCCAAACACAAACGACAAACCAAATCCCACCGCTATCTCTCCGACCCGCCCCTACCCGGGTCGGAGAGCGACATCTTCATCGAGACGAACGGTATGCTCCTTCCCGGAGGTGAAGCCATTCCCGCCGCTCCACCCATAATAAACCTTGCGAACATACTCGTCGGACTTCCCGGCGAACCCAAAAACAGAGCCATCGCACGCGCCGGAGAACAACTGGTCGCCGGAGGATATGTCCATCCATTCTACATCGCTTCAATGATGCTTCGAGAGACAATCACCCCCTCATCCTGCCACAAAGGAGTCGTCATCATACAAGGCACGGAGGATGGCAAACGGGAAGTAATCCATAGCGGAGTGGTCATCCTGCAATACCCAACAGGAATTCTGTTCAACCAGGAACGCGCCTATCTGATCATCGGGGTCGCCAGCCGCACAGAAACCCATCCGAAAACAGACCGTATCATCCAACGACTGACACAGGATAAACAATTTGCCGATCAACTGAGAACCCTCCTCGACAAACGCATCATCTACGACAAAATAAAACTCTAATTCCTGTTTAATTTAATCCGTATATGAAAAAATTTTAACAACAGTTCCGAATATCATATTTTTCACATATATTTGCAGTGTGAAAAAAGGCCTCTATTTTTGTAATAAATAATACAATTTACAAATGCACTGCGAGCCATTTGAAAAACAAACACAAACGATCGCATTTAGAGGCTTTTACGATTAAAGGACATTCATTACGGAAGAAAATGAAAATAGTAGGTGAACCCAAAGCATTCCTGAGCAACGAAGCACGACAGTTGCTCGACTTGTATCGTTCGCTCGGCGAGCGTGCGGAAATATTTCTGCCCCGGCACATTTTCGACAACCTGACCAATTTTGTCAGTTTGTGCATGGAGGAACCGGACGATCCAGCCAAACAACAAGCTGAGATCAATAAATACCTGCTGCGTTTCCGCGAAGACATACCGGGATACGTAGACGTTTCGCTGATGCTGGTTCCCCACAACAACTCCAAAGCCTTTGAACTCAGCAATAAACGCGGGCAATTCGTACGCAAGATCGATTCGCTCATCGATACCGACGGCACCACACCCGAATTGCGCAATTTATTGAAAAATATTCGCAATACGCACGATTTTTCGGTCGGTACGCCTCCTGTAAACAGTTCGCACATCGATTTCATGTCGCAACTGCAGTTGGGCGGTCATGTCCGCGACCTGCGCAAATACCGCGACGTGATCGGGGTTACCGGCGACCTGAACGAGGCTCACTGGAACTACATGATGGATACGCTCGAGCAAATGATCAGCCAGAGCACCCACTATACGACCAACGCCGAAAAAACCGACTTCTTGAACCGGACCTGCTGGACCGTGAATTTCAAAGGATTGAACGGGATGATTCGTACCGTCGTATCGGGCAATGCCGATAAGGCTGTGGAACTTCTCAAAGGGGATGTATTCAGCAATGCCTCGGTCGTGGTGGCCGACTCTCCCTCGCCGGAGGAGCTCTACGAGATGATGACCACCGATACGACAAGTATCTTCGTTATCAAGGTTCCCCATGTGCGCATCAACCACTACTCGGGAGAGAAATGGTTCCCGCTGCTTACCCGTCTGGTGATCGTGGACGACTCGAAAGAGTCCCGCAGTTCGAATACCTCGCTGGTATTCTGTTTCCACAACGGCATCATCAATACGCTCAACAAGGTACACACCAAGAAACTCGGTTCGCCGGCCAACACGCAGTTGAACCTGCGGTTGATTCTCGAGAACGTAAATCCCTCCTACCTGAGCGAATTCCGCGAGAAAATCGAGGCCCAGATCGCCATCTACGCACGCGAACTGGAGCAGATGCTCGTCGAGCAGACGGGCGACCCCAATGACATCGAAAAGCGCATCACGCTCTTCAAACTCGATGCTTTCTCGCGCCAGGTGGTACAGGACAAATATTCTCTCGAGAAACTACGCGACTTTATCTTCTTCCTTGAAAATTGCCACAAACCCGAAAGCAAACAGGTTCAGACGCAAGAGCTGATTGATGAGTTCGAGAGCCGCATGAAGCAATACTTCTACGGAGGCAACAAGCATATCGAGATCGTCACCATTCTCGAAGGCGGCGGCCGCAACCAGATCCGTACCTTCGGCGAATACCTGCTGAGCAAGCCGTTCACCGGTCTTAGCAGCAAAGTCCGTTATGCGTGCCGGTTGATTCTGGACATCATTCCGAGCTGCTATGAACGCACGCTCCACAACCATTTCCACAAGAACTTCGGGATCAACCTCTTCCTGGAGAAGTACAAAGAGTATATCACCAAGGTGGGCAAAGATGCCGACAACAAAGGACGTTTCGAGAAATTCCTGATCGACCTGGGCATCCGCGACAAATATTTTGCACTGGGCGACGAAGACCGAGACATCGTAAAGAATTTCATCTCGGCCCTGGGCAATCTCGACCAAACCTCCGTATCGGACTCCGTGCAGATGATCATCCGCGACCTGTTGTTCAACCCGAACGGCAAACCCCGGCCCTACATCATCTACAACGCCCAGCAGGCCTGGGAATACAAGGACCTGCTGCCGGACGATCTGTTCGACATCAATCCGTTCGACATCGAAATCGAGAATCATGCCGACGGACGATTGGCCTATGACCGATTGGTGGATAAATTGCTCCGCATCAAATCAACACTGGCGCTCTTCGACGACAGCGGTTCTCTGTGGGATCTCTTCTGCGAAAACACCACCATCGTCATCAATGACCCGAACAACCCGACCGGCTACACCGACTTCAATACCGAAGCTGTCGGAGCATTCCTCAAATTCCTCAACACTTCGAAGATCACACTCTTCCTGGACGAAGCGTACGCCGAGAGTGTCAAAATCGAAGACCGCGAATTGCCCAAATGGAGAACCATCTCGCGTTATATCATGAACAATATCAACGCGCAGACGCGTATCAAAGCGGTTTCATCGCTCTCGACGACGAAAAATCTCTGCGCTACGGGAGAACGTCTCGGAGCCATTGCCGCCACACCGCAAGCCGCCGGATTTGCCGACTATGCCCGCAAACGCAACAGTGCCGAACACGGCAACAACAACTCGTTGCTGATGCTCAACAATTCGTTGGAAACTGCCCAGGAGGCCAAAAGCATCAAGGATACCATCGAAGCCAAACTGCCGAAAAACGCATCGCGCAGCAACATCCGCAAGGTACTCATCGGTTTTATCAAGCAACAAATCGACAAAACCGAGACCTACAACCGCAACAGCATCTCCAGCCAGCTCCACAAGACTGCAGGATTCGAGGGCTCGCCGCTCTACCTGTTCCTGCTGGACGAACTGGTAGCACTCGACAAACTGGACGTTCTGGGTCTTCCGGACGATTTCAAATACCACGACGAACCGTTCTTCAGCTACTATCAGAACCAACTGATAAAGAATCTGAATAAGTTCCGAGTAAACAAGAACTTCCGCGAAGAGTCGCTCAAGAGACTCTCGATGGCAAAAGAGACCGCCCGCCGATTGATCGAACAATACGGCACGGATGCATTGGAAGTGGTGGATTCGGACGGATCGTACCTCTTCAACTTCCGCATCAAGGGCAATCCGTCGTACGCTGACATGTTGTCGTTCTGTAACTTCCTGGCCCGCAACCGAGGTATTGCAACGGTTCCCTACCCGACGGGACTCGTACGCTTTGCCGTGGGAGGATACATCAGTGCCTCGAAAGAGGGGATGAAGATCTTCTCGGCCGAAGTGGAAGACGCCTTCTCGATCTTCATTAAATACTGGTTGCAATTCGCGGAAATGCGAGCCGACGAAGCAAACAAGGAGATCGATTCCCAAACGTTGCTCGCCCGACTGTTCGAATACAAAAAAGACCGAGACTTCATCGAAACCGTCGTTGCCGACTACGCGGCATCGGCCCGATACAAAAAAGACAAGGCTCCATCGCTCCAAATCCGCGATGTGCGCTCCCTCTACCACGCCTCGCCCGAGAAGAGCGGTGTAACGATTACCACCATCGGACGTTCGGCCAACTCGGTCATCGAGTTGCACGGCGATCTGGTAGGCTCCTGCTCCGATGTGTTCGAATTCATCCGCAGCGCAGCATTCACCAAGATTTACGAAAATCTGCTGGCTCAAATCTACAAGCGCATTCCCGCTTTGGCTGACCTCGACTTCAACACGGTCAGCTCGCGCTACTCGAAGGCCGTACTTCTCAAATACATCACCAACAAACGGACGTTCCAACCCAACCATCACGTATTGGACAATCCGGAGGAGATGAACATCATGCGTGAAGTGCTGATCGAAATGGAAAACCTGCTCTTCTCGGACAGCAAGATGAAAATCATGGCAATCAACGCTACCGGTGATCCGGCTCTCGACAAGGCCAAACTGGAGGGATTGAATGCCATCATCAAGAAATACATCCGCGAAATTCTGCTCCATTTCAACCTGCCGTTCGAAAAGGAGAGCCTCGAGCCCAGCCGTCGCGAAATTATCCGGACCGCCGGAGAATGTTTCGAAGAGATTACGGGTATCAAACTCACCGAACTGAACCTCAACATCTGGGTCGATGAGTTCATGACCGGTTTACGCGAACTTCCGGAATTCAAGGAGGTAGCCCTTTCGCAGAAAAGCGTGGGATATATCCTCGAAGCCATTGCCGACGGTGTGAACAAATCCGGCGACGTGACCGACAAGATTCTCTACCTCTATCTGCTCACCAACGACCACTCGTTCTACAAGATGGTCTGCGCGCGCCTGAAATATTTCAGCGACCGCATCTCCGCATGCGACGACAGCGAACTCAAGATGTTTACCGAAGAGTTCGTCACCAGTATGCTGCCCATGCAGTTGCAAGAGATCAGCAGCTACATCATGCGCAAACGCGACATCAAGATCGCCGAGGATGAGATTTACGCCGTCAGCCGCAAGGTGGTACGTTTCTACATCAGCCTTGTGAAACGGACCAAAGGCACCGACTACTACAACCGTTACGCACACACGCTGGTACGCCTGGTTGAAACGGCCTTCCGCAAACAAAATTCCAGCGTAAACGAAATGGTTCAGCATGGCATATCGCTCTACAAAGGTTTCACGATGGAGAACAAAACGCTCGAGACGTTCGACGGTGGCCGTATCAGCTGGATCAACGAGCTGATGAGCAAGTGCGGGGTGATCAGTTCCGAGCAGCCCGTACAAGAGCACACCCGAATCGTGACCGATGCGAAAAAACGCGAATATCCCTTCCATAAGATCGACCGCGTAGAGCTGAAGAAACGAGAGGGAGAACCCGATGCCGAAAGTCCGGTAGACTATATCCGGTTCATCAACCCGCGTCCCGGGTCATCCTTCTTCACCGAACGGCTCGCCCGTTTCGTAGAGAACATGGATTCGGATGACTATCGATGCAAAGTGGTAAAGCACGGAATCGTGAAAGAGTTGGTGATCTTCCAGAAAGGTTATCTCAAATACCTGACGGACAACTATCGTCTGAACTACACGGAAGACATTCCGCTGGAGGCAATCCGCAACTTCGTACCGGATGTAATCAGTCTGTTGGGAGCACCCGAGAAGCTGATCTCTTTCCCGCAGATCGGTTACTTCGATATCAAAGGCCCGACGGGAAACATCAAGACAATCATCACGCCGCTGAAATCCGAGGCAGATTACTTCGGCGACGTAAAGAAACCGCGTCTTACGGTCATCAACGAGAAGGTGAAGGAGATGGGCGGTATTCCGCGCCACGGGTCACTCTTCCTCGTCGAAGAGAACGACGGCAGCGTCTTCGTGATTGAGATCAATGGAGACAGCGGTGTGGGTAAGAGCGAAATGATCGCCGCTTTCGTACTGCGGTGGCTCAAGAACAATCTCGAGGGAATCCGTTCCGTCAAGATGATCGCAGGCGATATGTATCATGAGTTCCAGGACGCAGAGGGCAATCTCTACGGTATCGGCACCGAAGTGGGCGACTTCTCCCGGACTACGGATTTCGATCCGGATTATATCAAATATTACAAATATCTGTTCGAAAGCAGCGCCGACAGCAATGCGAGCGACCTCAACAAACGCAGTACGGTCAGCGGCATGTGCGACATCACAATGCCATTCAAGATCGACATCATGCTCAGCGCCAGCAACTACTCGAAACAGGAGGCCGGCATCACCCGCGTGGATAACCCCGAGAACTTCCTGCTCTACATCGACGCTCATGGAGAACGCAAGGAGAAGGCTACCAGCAGCGACGGTCCCAATTTCCAACGGACCCTCAAACGCTACACGGCAGATAAAAACATCGTGGAGGTGATCGCCCGTCACGGCAATTACCTGGACGATATCCTCGACTGGGATTTCAATCCGGCCGACAAGACCTACTACCTGGCCTCGTCGTTCAAATTGCTCGACAAAATCGACATTACCGAGGTAGTGAAGATGATTTTCGTCGGCAAGGAGTTCAAAGCCAATGGATTCAAATATACGATCAGCGACGTATCGTTCGACATGATCCGCAACCGTTTCGTGGCTGCCGTCACCTATAAGGAGGGCGAGAACGAATTCGGTACCGATATGCTGCTCGACCGGAAGATCTTCAGTTCGATCTTCGACTCAATCGCCAGCACACCGGGTGGACAGCCCTTCATCGCCGAGGAAGGTCAGGTCGAATGCATTCACCATCTGATCGAATGCCTGCGCGGCGGAAAGGACGGCAAAGGGAAAGGTCGCCTGATCCAGTGCGGGGTCCTCTCGACGGAGATCGGCAAGAAAGGCCGGGAGATCATCGGTCCGCAGAAAGCCGCAGCGGCCCTGAAACAGTTGATCCAGGAGGTACGCGTAAGCAAACCCGAAATCAACGAGGGCAAAAACAAGGTAAAACGACTGCTGAACGAGAAATACCATCATATTTTCGGTGGCCACATGAACAGCGGCGAATTATGGCGCTATAACTTCTACCTTTATCAGTTGGAGAATATGCGCAAAGCCGATTTGCGTCGCATGGACAACAGAAGTAAGAAGGTAGACATCAGCAATCTGGTAGACTTTACGCCCTCGGATAAGAACAAAGAATTCAGCCCGCTGCTCGTGAATCCGAACCTCAACATCGAGTTGACAAGTTTCAGCGAAACGTTCGAGGAGTTGATGAGCCTGCCGAACTATCCCGATTTCGCCGAGGAGTTTGCTGCACGTGTCGACCAACTCTACATTGCAGAGGGATACAGCCGCGAAACGAACATCAACAACATGATCGTACAGTTGCTGCTGATGGAGGACTATATCTCTACGGACGACCTGGCGCGCGGCAGTGTCATCGAAAAGGTGAATCGCGAGACCATCGCCGCAGCCAAGTATGCCGTCGTGAAGTTCCTCGACTCGAAAGAGCCCACAGCACCGAAAGGCTCCCCTGCAAAGACAAAACCTTCGGCACAACAGGAGTCAAAATCTGCGAAAGGGAAGAAATAGCCCCATACTCCCATTGATACGTTCGGGAGATAAGAAGGCAGGTTAGCCGCACGAAAAAAAGAAGTTCGGAGAGAGTTGCGTTATCAAATCGTTACCGCAATTCTTTTCGAACTTCTTTTTGACAGAAAGGGGTCGATAGTATGCCCTTGCCCCTTCAACGAAGTTATCACGCACAATTCGGGTGCAGCTCCATCCCGTTCTCCCGGATGATAAGACACCGAAGCCAATAAAGCAGAAGCATCGGCAAGCAGCACCAACATACTGGAATAAAAGACGTCTCCGGAAACAATCTCCGGAGACGTCCTGATCATAAGTTAAACTGTCTTTAAAATTCAGAGAAGCCTATTCGTTGAGCTTGTAATTAATATCGCAGAAATAAGTTTCACAAGTGTATCCTTCGTAGAACCATCTTCCATCAGTATGCTGATAATTGTAGTGGAAGACCTCCGGCATAACGGAAATCAGGTATACAGATGCTGCATCAGCGGACAATTTACCGATCGGCTGGGCATCATAATAATAGGTCCCATTATTCCCGTCGGACACCATATTGACAGTATGCCAGCCAGCCGTAACGGTTACATTATCAACAACCGTCCAGCCATTATCACCCCATGTGCGAACCACGGCATGATCCATCGTCGACTGATAGATCTGATCCTCCTCGACAACGTTCGTAATACCGAGCATCGGATAGGCCGCTTCATCAGAGATTGCATATTTCGACGAAGTCCAAAGTTCCGAACGGAAAGGCTTCTGGCTGGCAATCATCTGAGCATCGACCCAAATCTCACCGGAAACTTCCCATTTAGTCAACTTAGCCGGGTTAAATACTTCGAAATGACGGCCCTGCGTATTATAGAAATGTCCCTGATAAGCAGCCCCACGTCCTGCCTGGCTGGTACGATCGTCCAGTGTATATTTAAGCACATTCGTCTTGCCCTCGTAACTGGCAAGGAATTCTACGTCTGAAGGTTCATAGCGATCGGCTTTGGTAAAGGCATTCTGTGCATTTGCGAGCTCCCCTTTCAGGAAATTAGTTACGCAGAAATAAATAGAATTATAATCCCAAGCCGGATCGGCAGATGTAACGCGCATGTAAGGGGTATTCTGTCCTTCGTAGGTATTGTCTGCCAGTACACTGTATACACTCTCTTTCAGAGCCAACGGCCAGCTCTCCTGATACTTGTTCGTGCCGGTCATACCATCGGTCCCTGCAGGAACAAGGAAATGAGCGGCGTTGAATGTGGGGATATTCCCTGTGACCGTATTGCCTTTAAAGGAAAGCGTAGCACTCCAGTTATCCGTGCTGAAAGGATTCATATTATCAAAAGAACATCCTTCAATGGTAACACCTTCGGCGCAATTGAGATACAGACCCTTCCAATAGTCAATAAATTGACAATCCTTGACTGTCAAACCACTTGCTCCCATAAAGTTTACGATAGCTTCGGGACGCGACTGACTGCCTTTATAAGCAATGACAAGGTTCTGAAGCGTTACGTCAACACCTTGCACTTCAATTGCCTGTCGATTCTCTGCACCATTCCATTCAGAGGTGAGATTGCAGAGCGTAGCACCTTGTGCAACGTGCAACTTACCGGTGAAGACCGAAGAACCAGCACCGTCCAATGTAACACCTGCCGGAATGGTCAATTCATCAGCGCAGGTCATGCCACTGGCCAAGATAGTCTCACCGGATTGAGCAGCCTGAAGCGCATCTCCTACAGTGTTGTAGGATACGCCGGTCGTCTGATTATAAACAGTAGCACAGAGGTCATTGACATAGAAGGTCTTGCTGCCACTGTAGACATTTACTTTCTGAAGATCATTGCCGAATTCGTTGTTCGACAGAAGTTCGTTGATAAATGTTTTTTCTGCTGCCGAAAGTCCGGAACCGTCTTCGGCGCCGGAGAACGCGGTCATCTCTACACAGTCGGCAAACGTATTATCTTTAATGTTGTAAGTACCCATTTGAGCATTGGCCGATGGCAGTGCCTCGATCGAAATCGCCTGATTGAAGGTCGACCCGGTAATCGTCAACTCGCCATTTTCACCAAGCGGATTGATATAAGCCTGTACTTTTGCCGGTTCGAAGGTGCAGCCTTCGATGGTCAGTTTGCCGTTGAATGCGAAACATGTTACCAACGGACGCATACCCTCCTCGGCATTCTCTTGAGCAAATACACAATTCTTGAAAGTGGCCGATTCGACAAAATTAACCATCACGCTGGTCTTGTCGCCTGCGATGTTACGGGCACCAAAGAACTGAACATTCTCAACCGTTGCATTGATGTCTGAAGCAAGATTCAGTGTACGAATCTTCGCCAGTGCCGTTTCATCAGCGCCTTTGATCGTCAGATCCTTATCCAGCATAATATCTTCATCTATAACGCCCCAGATATTGATCTCATCACCCTCGCTGGCAGCATCGATAGCAGCTTGAAGTGTAGTGAACTGTTCGCCAGTCGTCACATTCATTGCGCCGTTCATCACCACCGAATTTTCGTCTTCGAAGATCGGATCAATCGTCACGTTAATCGTACCCTGTTTGGTCAGCAGATTACCCGATACGTTCGTGCGGTAGTTCCTGCGAATAGGAATATTTTTGAAGTTTTCGTTGGTCGTGATTTCGGTATCGTTCTTATAGAATGTCATCTTGAAATCAGCCAAATTAGCTTCATCAGGACTGGCCCAAATATAATCTACCGACAAATCTCCACTCTCATTCACCACAGTGGCCGTATATTCCACGCTCTTCGTATCCTGTGCAACCACTCCCGTTTTCGCATTGAACGTAGTAGGAACAGCAGTAAAGGCGACCTTAACTTTATTCGGCTTCAAGGTTTCATCGGGAATCATAGCCAGGTCAGCCGTTTTAACAACCAACTGTCCGAACGGACGTTTCAGGGTCACCGACTCCGAGAAAGAACCGTTAACCTCATAATTCGACAAGCAGTAGAAAAACGCATCGAACTCGTCGTTGTTACCGGTATATTCATCTTTTACCGTGATAGCGGTCAAATCATCTATATCATAATGATCTCCGGCAGAGCAATCAGCCCAAAATACGAAATCATAGGTTTGCGAGGTAACCAAACGCAGATTGAACGTAGCCTGATTGTTTTGTACGGATACCGTTTGAGGCTCCCCGTAGGGTTGGTCATTTTTATAAACCTGCAGAATACAACGATCGATCTTTGAACCATCGCCAAAATCGGCTGCTGTTGCACGAGTTGGCACGCCACTCTGAGGGATGGTTACCGTGATTGTTTGGGCAGACGTCCCGGTATCTGAAATACCCGCCTCGTCTTTTGCACATGCCACCAAGGTTATGATCAACCCCAGCAACATAAAGTCTAATAATCTTTTCATGCTTTTGTTTGTTAACTGGTTAATAGTTAATATTCAGATGTCTGATCTATTCAAAGGTTGCCGTCACATTGGTTTTGTAATTTGGCTCGAGAGCCAATACATCGAGCGTTTTTGTTACGCTACCTACGGTTACGGAAAGAGCCATATTCTGTGAAGACACAAACAAGAAATCCTCGCCCACGAGCGTTGACCCGCTTGAGGTATTTGGAAAGGGAAATGCTACCGTTTGCAGAGCAGATGATACACCGGTCAAAACATCGTAACAGGTGGGAACTCCCCGATATTCCACCGACACCGGATTTACACCGATGAACGGTTTATCATTTTGCACTGTCAGTTTAGCCAACGGACGCCTGAGCGTAGCGCTGACTCCATTGCCTCCCTGCCACGATACATTCTTCAGCACACAAGCAAATGCATCCCTTTTACTACCGGGCATGTAAACTGTTTCGGCAAATGTCACCTGCCGCAAATTGGAGGTATTGTAATAATCCGGCCCGTAATCAGCCCAGAAAAGAAAATCATAAGTATTAGGAATCAATGCTATCTGGAATAGCGCCTCTGTCAGTGTGCCTGTTGTTGTTTTATGCAACACACAACGTGGTTCTGCATCGCACGTCCATACCTCGAAGGTATAGGTCAAAACGGACGCATCAGTGGCCCGAGTAGCCGCATCGTCCTGAATAGCAAAAATACGCTGTGATTCGTTCACGAGTTCTCCCTGCGAACGGACAGAGATTATACCACCAACAGGCTCAGCTTCCGGGAACATCGTCTGTTCTTTGCCACAACCGGCAAAAAAAATCGGAATAAAAAGTAAATAAAGTAGATTCTTCATTATCTTCATCATCGGGTTGCGTTACTCAGGGATTACAACATTGATTTCACCGTCGAATCCGGGATCTATACCAATGCCAGGAGTATATTCTTTGGTCAGAAACTCATCACGAATCACGGTCAGTTTACCCCGCACGATCGGGACATTGATTCCCTCGACACGGTTTAATACATTACCATCGCCATCACGCAAAGTCAAATTGACCGTCACAGCCGACTCTGTGCCATTGACGAAGACGTGGTCGCCGGCAAGGTGAGCCTCCTTGTCCGTAAGCGGTGTTATGTTACAATCGAACGATACTCCCAGACGAGCATCATTCGGTTTATTGGTATAGGCATTGAAACTGGAAGGGAAATAGGAAGCGTATTCCACAGAGACCTGTATAGAACTCAAATCAGGCGCATTTCCGAGCAAGTTATCCGCTATGGCCCCATAAGCTTTTGTATGATGCCGGGACAAGTTATCGAGAAACTTATCGATATCGGTCGTAATGAACTCTATTTGGGCCATTGGACGTTCGAGCGTTATGGCACACTCCGCCGTCTCATTCCAACGATCGCGATAACTCGTAAGGTCAACTTCCTTGCGGCCGACATAGGTATCTTTATGTTCCTCATCGCCAATGTAGTTCTCCGAATCGGGAATACAGATCGACGACAAAGAGTTTATCATATAATATTTATCCTCCGTAGAGCCTTTGTCCACATAATCGGCCCACACCACAATCTGGTATTTGGCTGCATGAAGAGGCAGGATGGTCTCTATGGCATGTCTGCCATCCGGAGCTTTGTCACAACACAGAATACGACGCTCGTCGGGAACGCCATCTATTTCATCGCGGAATACCTCCACGATCCAACGTACATGATAAGTTTCATCTGCATCTGTTGCTTTAGATTGTGAGAAAGCATAAAGCTCAATCGAAGGATCGACCTCAAGCGAAAGATTCATTTGCACGAGCGTCGGATCAATCCCTTCGCCTTCAGGAAACTCCAACACAGTTTTATTACAGCCCGTAACCATCAGGACGAGCAGACTCACGATATATAGCACTGTTTTTTTCATCACCTCTCCTGCTTATTTTCCAAATCTGTAAACCAAATTAACACCGACCTTTGTGAGTCCCCAATAATCGTGCAAGACTCCTTTTTTGTAGCAGGCACCATTTGAGATATTATAATAAACATCGTACTTTGTATAGACATAACCTGCTCCGAGGGTGAATTCTGCAGCCCAGTGACCAGCGAAAGGCAATACATACCCATAGCTGATACCCGCACCATAGAAACCGTCCGCCGACTGGTAACGATTCTCTTTGTCGACCGAGATATTGAATGCCCCAATATTAAAATGCACTCCGAAAAAGTGCCCTTTCATCGGGTCCTCCATCCAATAACGGAGCTCAGGCTGAACGGCCAGAAAGCGTAGGCAATAGCTTCGGGATACGGTATAGGGACTGTATATAATCGGCAGATCGAGTGAATAACGTTTCCCGAAACTGTATTCAACACCGAGGTTGGCTACCGTAGCAGCCAAATAAGCCACATTTGTTTTAATAGCCCAACGATTGCGGGCAACATCTGGCTTGGAAAGTTCGTCATTGGCTTCACCTGCTGATGAGCTGACGGGGGATTGCTCCGGTTCAGGTTCCGGAATATCGGCCTTTTCTGAAACAGGATCCGATTGAGGCTGGGATGCTGTCCCTGAGATGGAATATAATTCTAACTTCTCTTCACTTTCAGAGATTGGGGTTGTTTCGATCTTTTCCCCCGCAGTACGACATAGATAGGCAATAGCCACCACGTCTTGTTGACCATTCCATCTTTTGACATAATTCGCAGTCCGGAAATGAGACTCCTTCACGGAATCCATTACAATAAAATAGGACTTAATTTGGTTGCTATGGTCTTTGGCAACCAGCATATTGGTCCCACGAGATGGCTCAGCATCCCAAAAACCTTTTACCCTGATTTTAACTCTTCCGGACTCAATTTCATTGCGACAAGTACGGATCGAATGCGACAAATACGCAATAGCCTCTCTATTTCCTTTATAATTGTCTCGAAACAGACTATCTCCCAGAGCAAAACGAAAAATAGCCGTATCGCCAACGACAAACTGCTCTGCAAATGAAACCGTAGATTGTCCTTTTACAACTCCACTAACTATCAGTAACAAAGGGAATAATACATATAATTTGTATCTAAATTCCATAACCTGCCGATTTATTCGTTGGTATTTACACTTCGTATGATTAAAAGGAGAAATAAACCCTAATTATCAACAGTACAAAAATATCACAAAATGTTAACTGCAAAAAAATAGGCGTTTTTTCTTGCATACTTATTAAGTATTTATTTAATTTGCAGTTAAATACCAACGAATATTCGTTGTATCGGTTCAGTCCATTGTTGGTCGCAAACTTCATGAAATCCGGACTGTTCTGAGCATGGCAGCAATATCCTTTGGGAGATGCCCTGTCCGATGGAAATCCTTCAAAATCAAATCCTCCAGTCGCATTTACTCCCATTATAAAAAGCCATAACTCCAGGTAGTCTATCACACATAAAATATATCCATTCCGAATCATCCCTAAGCGAATTATATATCCCTGCCTTGTTCGTAAATAAAACCATATTAACACCGATATATAAGAAAGGGACACTGACCAACGTACAAGAATATCGGGACAGAGAACAGCAGCCAGATATCGTTCTCTCTATGTTCCAAGGTCATAACACACATCACCCGAAAGTAGGAAAAAGAATAAAAAAATCCCGAGAATTCGGTATTGTTCCACGCTGGGAAATATCGTTACTTCGCTTCAACAAAACCATGTCTAAACAACAAAGAAAAAGAAAGTGATGATGATCGGAATTTTTTACGGAAGCACAACAGGCTCAACGGAAACCATTGCACAAGAGATTGCCAAACATTTAAACGTAGCCGTCTCCGACATCCATAATGTCGCCAACACGCAAATCGAAGAAATCGCCCCCTACGACCTGCTACTTCTGGGTTCCTCGACTTGGGGTTGTGGTGAACTGCAAGACGATTGGCTCGGATTCCTCGACATTCTAAAGACCAAAGACTTATCTAACAAAACAGTAGGTCTTTTCGGCTGTGGAGACAGTGCCTCTTATCCCGACACATTTTGCGACGCCGTCGGCCTGTTATACAAAAAGCTGCAGGAGACAGGTTGCAAGTTCGTCGGAATCTACCGGCCCGAAGGATACAATACGACCGACTCGCTCATCAGCATAGAGGGACAATTCGTCGGACTGGCCATTGATGAAAGCGAACCGGAAAAAACCAAAGAACGAATTGCCGCCTGGTGTCGTCAAATTCAAACTGAAGAGTGATGAGTGCCGAAGATTTTAACCGTTATGACTCACTGAAACTCTTCATGCATCACATTTATGAGTTTCAGAAGGGGATTCGTAATTTAGTACTGTGCACCATGTGTCCGACATGTGCTACACTGGTATGCGACCGACTCAAGCGGCTGGGTATCGGCTATCTGATGCAATCCGTCACAGACACCAAAGTGAATCTCTATTTCGGCTGCGACCATTGTCTCAACACAGTCCGGACATTTGTCCATAAGCCACTCAACGAACTGACGCCCGAAGAGGATTTCATGCTCGGCACCATGCTCGGATACAACATCACACAACAGTGTGAACGCTACTGCAAACGAAAACAACAACTCTCCTGATTCGGCACCGGAGAGGTGGTCCCGTCCCTACCCGGTCCGCATACGGTTGCCCGACGTGCAAGCCCGTCTCTTGAGACAGGAGTGCCGTCAACGCCCGGATTCGCTACCGGGCGTCTCTTTTGCCTGCTCTGCAAGCATCTGCTGACGGGACTTGCTTCGTGTGACGACATAAACCCCCGTAAATATCAACAAAGATGCGAATGCCTTAGTCCAACCGAATGATCCGAGACCAATGAGCACGGATACCCCCGTACCGACCACCGGCTGCACATAATTATACATACTGACAATCGTAGGACGAAGCGACTTCTGCCCCACCAATACAAGTATATAGGCAATAAAAGTCCCGAACAGCACGACATAAGCCGCTTCGAGCCACGCTGTCATCGACAGCGTTTGAGAAGGCAATGCCATGAGATCCCGATAGGCAAACGGCAAAAAGCAAACCGAAGCATAGGTAAACATCCACTTCATCAGAGTAAAAATGTTGTATCGGGCAATCAACCCCTTAAAGATGGTCAGGTAACAGGCAAAACTGATCTGGGCAACGACACACAACAGATCGCCCCACACGTTGCCGCCCCCTGCCGTACCGCGATGGTTGCTCAGAACGAGAATTAATGCACCCGCCGCACCGAGCACCACACCCGTCACCTTAGTCGGCGTAATGGGTTCCTTAAGAAAAAGAGCCGCCAGAACCATCGTGACAATCGGAAGCGAGGTGGTAATAATTGAAGCATCAACGGGCGAGGTAAGTGATAATCCAAAGACGAAAAGTCCCTGGTTGAAAACTATGCAGAGCAGAGCAGCGAAAAAGAGCAACACCCGATCGCGTCCGGAGATTTTCTCCCGCGGGGCAAAAAGAGAACCGAGCCAAAAACATACGGCAGCTCCGGCCATACGCAGAATCGTCAATGAAAGGCTGGACATCCCGGCATCAAGCACCGACTTACCGATGGGAGACATCAGTCCCCACATACACCCTGCCCCCAGCAACGCCAAATGGGCTTTAACAACTTGCAACTTCATCGACTTAACCTCCTTCTAAACCTATTAAAACTAACCTTTCGCCTTCTCAGACTATTTTTGAACGCGGCTGCAAAGATAAGGAAATATTCCAGAAGAGTCCATTCAACGATAAAAATCGCTCAAGACTAAAGCAGAGTAAGAAGATCGATTCTGTTGGCATTTTTTTTGTCTAATCCCAACAAACTATCTGTTCAAAGATGACACCTATTTTCTCCCGCATACAGAACAGCAACGGTTATAAATGGTGGATATTGGCCCTGGTGATGCTCGGTACGTTCATGGCCGTACTCGACGTAACGGTTGTCAATGTAGGATTTCCTGCAATTATGAATGCATTTCACATCGGCATATCTTCGGCCGAATGGGTCATCACGGCCTATATGCTCACCATGACCATCATGCTTCCATCGGCCGGATGGATCGCGGATCGATTCGGAAATAAACGGCTATATATCATTGGATTAGCACTTTTTACACTCGGTTCCTGGCTGTGTGGACAGGCGCAAAGCGACGTATTCCTCATCGGGTCTCGCGCACTGCAAGGCACAGGAAGCGGTATCATACAATCGCTCGGCCTGGCCATCGTAACACGCGAATTTCCCCCGGCTCAACGAGGCTTGGCACTAGGCCTCTGGGCTGTTGCCGCTGCGGCTTCCATCTCATTCGGACCTCTAATCGGAGGCTTCCTCGTTGATGACTACAATTGGCATCTGATTTTCGACGTGAACGTCCCTATCGGATTACTGGCCATCTGTTTGTCGTTGTTCATTCAGAAAGAGTGGAAAGCGTCTCGGGAAGGAAAATTCGACTGGGTTGGCTTCTGCAGTATCGCGCTTTTCATGCCTCTGACAATTTATGCGCTGGCACGCGGACAAGCACCTACGAATCTTCAAGGATGGGCAGCTCCGGAAGTCATTGGATGTTTTGCTGCCGGCGCAGCAGCATTGGTCGTATTCATTCGAGCAGAAATCAAACATCCGTATCCCCTGCTGAATATCCGATTACTGAAAGAGCCTCACTTTGGAATTTCAATGATAGTACTGTTCATTTTCGGAATCGGCATGCTGGGCGGGACCTATTTGTTACCGTTATATATGCAGAAGGGACTAGGATACACAGCCATCATGGCCGGAAGCGTTTTTTTGCCTGTAGGGCTGATTCAGGGAACGCTCTCCACGCTGTCGGGATGGCTCACCCGATACATTAAACCGCTGGGAATCGTCTTCCTCGGCATAGCCATCATGTCGCTGAGTTTCCATCTGGCCAGTCGTTTCACGATTCACACTCTCCACCGGGATATCCTGTGGGTACTCTATCTCCGCGGATTCGGCATGGGACTGACATTTGCACCACTCAATTTCTTTTCGCTCAAAAATCTGAAAGCAGCCGATATGGCCGCAGCTGCCGGTATTTCGAACAGCATCAAACAACTCTCAGGCAGCATCAGTATTGCCCTATTGACTGCCATTCTGACCGCACGCACACAGGTACACGCCCGAGAACACCTCTCTCCTGCCGAAACCTACATCGAGGGAATTACAGACGACTTCAGCATAGTATCCCTCCTCACGCTGGCTTCGATGCTTCCTTTCTTGTTTCTGTTCTTCCGCCGAAAAAAAGGTTAAAGAAATGTCGTTAGCAATCAGGTACAACAATAAAATCCCCAAAAAAGCATTATATTTGCAGCTGTCAAACAAGCAATGACACAGAATCGGGGGTGACCGGTTTTGACAGCAGGCAGAGTTTGATGGTAAGCACGTCGAGCGTTGTGCGGAGGCTCGTAAATATGAACGCTCAAAAATCAAATGGCAATAATAGCTACGCACTCGCTGCTTAATTTTACCAGGTAAAATGAGCTTAATTCCTGGGCCCCAGGATGGTTCGGGAACGAGTACCCTTCCGCTTTCACCCGCTCCTTGTGGAGGTGGAATCAGGGTATCATCAATGAGGAGATAGTTGCGACGGAAGCCCGTGCGTCGTGGCGAAACAAACGGGCTGGGGTCTGCGTTAGGTTGCCGCCTGCCGGGCGCGGACAGAAGGATCAAACGGTGGATAAACGTGTAGAAAGCCTTCGGGTTCCCTGTTTGGACGAGGGTTCGAATCCCTCCACCTCCACACAGAAAAGAGAGTATGTTGCGACATACCCTCTTTTTTATTATGAATGCTCAGATTTTCCGGACGAAGTGGCTATCAACACACACATCCATCTGACAGGAAAAACTATATTCCCGTAATCTTTTTGATCTCGTTGAGTTTATTCAAAGCCTCGAGCGGTGTAAGACTATTGATGTCCAGGCCACGTATCTCATCGCGAATCTGCTTGAGAACCGGATCGTCCAGCTGGAACATGCTGAGCTGGAATCCGACTGCATCAGGTACGGGCATGCCGCCATGGGTACGGCCACGCTTACCGCCCCGACCGCGCGAGGCAATTCCACCTGTAGAGTTTGCCCCTCCGGAATCAGTAGTAGTTTCTGCAATTGACTCCTTCCCGTCTGCTGCGGCCACCATGCCATCCACCTCCCGACGTGCCGCCTCCATGTGATGCAGCAACTGTTCCGCCCGCTCCACCACCCAGCGAGGCATACCAGCCATCTTGGCCACATGGATACCGAACGAATGTTCCGTCCCGCCCCGTACGAGTTTGCGCAGGAAAACAATGTTCTTATCCACCTCCTTGACCGAAACATTATAATTCTTCACCCGAGGGCAATACTCCTCAATTTCGTTCAGTTCATGGTAGTGCGTGGCAAACAACGTGCGAGGCCGGGCCTTATTGTTATGCAGGTACTCCACCATGGCCCACGCGATTGAAATGCCATCGTAGGTACTCGTACCGCGTCCGATTTCATCAAGCAGCACGAGGCTACGGTCGGAGATATTGTTCAGAATGCTGGCCGATTCGAGCATCTCCACCATAAACGTACTCTCGCCCTGCGAAATATTGTCCGAAGCCCCCACTCGGGTGAAAATCTTGTCTACAATACCGATCTTCGCCGACAAGGCCGGAACGAAACACCCCATCTGAGCCATCAGAACAATCAGCGCCGTTTGGCGTAACAGCGCCGATTTACCCGCCATATTGGGACCGGTAATCATCACGATTTGCTGCTTCTCATCATCGAGATAAATATCGTTCGGGATATACACCTCACCCACCGGCAGCATCATCTCGATCACCGGATGGCGACCGTCGCGGATGTCGAGCACTCTCCCCTCGTTCAACTCCGGACGGCAATAGTTGCGTTCGGCCGCCAATCGTGCAAACGACAACAGGCAATCGACCCGGGCGATGGTGAGTGCATTTTTCTGCAAAGGACGCAGAAAACCGCTCAAATAGGCAATCAACTCGCTGAACAACTGTTGCTCGAGGGCTATCATCTTCTCTTCGGCGCCAAGAATCTTCTCCTCATACTCCTTGAGTTCCTCGGTAATGTATCGTTCGGCAGAGGTGAGGGTCTGCTTGCGGATCCAGTTTTCCGGTACTTTATCCTTGTGCGTATTGCGGACCTCGATATAATAACCGAAAATATTGTTGTAACTGATTTTCAGGGAAGGGATACCCGTTGCTTCGCTTTCCCGTTGCTGGATGTCGGCCAGGACATCTTTCCCGTGCAGTGCAATGCGACGCAGGTCATCGAGCTCCATGTTGACGCCGTCGGCGATCACCCCTCCTTTGACGATCTGGTTCGAAGGGTCGGGATAAACCTCTTTGGCAATCCGCTGATAGACCTCCTCCAGCGGATCGATCTGCGCGGCCAACTCCGCAAGCCGCTCATTGCCCGAATCCTGCAACAGGCGCCGGACATCGGAAACCGCCGCCAAGGAGTTCTTCAGCTGAACCACCTCGCGCGGCAATACCCGTTGCGCAGCGATGCGGGAAACAATACGCTCGAGATCGCACACCAGAGCAAGCGAATCGGAGAGCTGCCCGCAAAAATCGGCATCGTTGCGGAAATACTCCACCACATCGAGCCGGGCATTCAACCGCTGCACATCCTTGATCGGCATGGCCACCCACCGCTTAAGCAGGCGACCTCCCATCGGCGTCTGTGTCCGGTCGATCACATCCGCAAAACCGCACCGCACCCGGCTGCTGTTCGAGGAAAAGAGCTCCAGGTTGCGAATCGTGAACTTATCAATCCACACATAATCGTCCCTATCGATACGCGAAATCGAAGAGATATGTGCGATGTTCTTATGCTCGGTGAACTCCAGATAATACAGAATCGCCCCGGCCGCAGAGATGCCGCTCTCCATCCCCTCGATGCCGAATCCTTTGAGAGAGGTCGTACCGAACTGTTTGCACAACTTCTCACGGTTCGTATCCCCGGAAAAAACCCATTCATCAAGTTTGAAGGTATAGTACCGGTTGCCGAAAGCAGCTTCGAACCTTCCCTCGCAACTCCGTTGATAAATAATCTCCTTGGGCGAAAGATTCGAAAGCAACTTGTCCACATAGTCGTTCGTCCCCTCCGCCACGTAAAATTCACCCGTGGAAAGATCGAGAAACGCCACGCCCGTATTCTCGCGCCCGAAATAGATCGAGGCAAGAAAGGTATTCTCCTTGTTGGCCAGAATATTGTCGTTCAATACTACGCCGGGCGTCACCAGTTCGATCACCCCCCTTTTGACGATCTTCTTGGCCGTCTTAGGGTCCTCCAACTGTTCACACACCGCCACACGCTCTCCCGCCCGCACCAACTTGGGCAGGTAAACATCCAACGCATGGTAAGGAAATCCAGCCAACTCCGTATAGGTACCGGAACCGTTGGCCCGACGTGTAAGGGTTATTCCGAGGATGCTGCTCGATTTGATTGCATCAGCCCCGAAGGTCTCGTAAAAATCACCCACGCGAAACAGCAACACGGCATCCGGATGGACCGCCTTGATGCTGTAATATTGTTTCATAAGCGGGGTTTCGACGTACTTCTTTTCTGTTGCCAAGGGTGTATCTCTGCGATTTATTGGACAAATATACGGAAACTTTTTCTTTTTTTACACCTTCAAAAATACCTTTTTCCGGTATAGGAACCACAGTGCAAACCAACTGACAAGCAGATAGGCCAACGAGGAGAAGAGAGGCTCAACGCACTCCGGAAGCAGGCTAGCTATGCCATTGCCGAGATAGCGTGCCGTGTACCCGAAATTAATGACTTGCTGCCCGATATAGATCGTAATCGAGTTCATACCGACAACGGTGAAAAAGAAGGTCCAGCGTTTCCATCCCCTCACGTCGATCACATAATAGAACAAGGCAAAAAGCAGAAAAGAGAGCCCTCCGACAAAACAAACGAATGAACTGCTCCACAAATTCTTGTTGATCGGGAAGAGCAGATTCCACAAGATCCCGACGATGACCAACCCGACTCCAATCACCGCCAGACGAAGCGCCGTACGTGTACCTCCTGCGACATGCGGATCGGCCGCCGTTGGAGCAGCTTCTGCGGCAGCCGCATCATTCGTCACAGTGGATACCGCTACGGCCGCCTCACGATCTTTTTTCACCAACTCGCCGGCCATCATACCCAGCATAGCCGTTGCTATGGCGGGAATCGTCGAGAGGATACCCTCCGGGTCGAAAACACCCAGATACAGATGTCCGGGGAGCAGCATCCGATCCACATATCCCACGATATTTCCCTCAAGGCTGTAGGGATCGGCTCCGGGCGAATCGGGAGCCGGGCTCAAGGCCAGCAGCGCCCAGTATCCCAACAGGATAACAGCGGCAATCACCAATCGTCCCCGCAACCGTACATTCATAAAAATTACAGCCGCAATGGCCCAGGCAATACCGATGCGGGCCAACACATTATAATAGCGGAAATCTTCGAAATGGAATGCCAGGATTCCATTATAGACCAATCCCAAAGCCACCAGAATCAACATACGACGGACTATCCCTCCGTAGATGCGGCCGCGCGACTCGCCCCGAGCGAGCTTGCTTCCGTAAGAAAACGGAAATGAAATGCCCGCAATAAAGAGAAAGAGCGGAAAGATAATATCGAACCAGGCAAATCCATTCCATGCCACATGGTCCATCTGCGTGGCGAGCATCTCGGTAAACCCGCAGGGGAACAATACCGCCAGCGAAGCGATGACTCCACCGCCCCCCATAATAAAAAACATGTCAAAGCCTCGCAATGCATCGAGCGACAGCAATCGTTTGTTTTTAGTCTCATTCATAACAGTTCAGTTTTTATTCAGGTTATAGTTCATTGTCAGCCTCCTGTCCGGAGTCAGGCTCCCGGAAGAAACGTTCGTCGAAATTGACGAAATAGAGTCGTTGCGTAGCACGGGTAAGCGCCGTATAGAGCCAGCGCATCAGGTCGCGGCTCATCTGCTCCTCGCCGAAAAGCATCCGGTCGACGAACACGGCGCTCCACTGCCCTCCCTGAGCCTTGTGGCAGGTGACGGCATAGGCAAATTTCACCTGCATGGCATTGAAATGGGGATTCTCCCGCACCTCCTTATAACGCTTGGCCTTGCTTTTGATGTCGGCGTAATCTTCGGCAACGGCAAAAAAGAGTTGCGTGCTCTGTTCCCGGGTCAGCGAGGGAGCATCCGACGCAATCGTATCGAGCAGTATCTTGCACTCCAGTTCGGTATCGTCGTAATCGGGAAAGGCCAAACGCGCCTCCGCAAACCGGAAACCGTAAAGCTCCTCGGAGCGACGCAACCGCACGAGCCGCGCAATGTCGCCATTGGCCACAAACTCCATCCGACGATCCTCCTCCTGCGGCGCATAGTAATAATTATTCTTGACCACCATGAGCATATCGCCCGACTCGACCTCCTCTTCGGCACACAGCACGTTGCGGCGGATTCCCTCGTTAAAACGGTTGGCACGTTTGTTCGATCGGGTGATAACAATCGTCTCGTCGCGACCGTATTTATTATAACAGGTTTCGATCTCCTCCAGAAACTCGCTGCCATCTATCGCCCGCACATCCGGGAATCCCAACTCAAAACGAGGCGGTTCATAAATTCCCCGTTCCAGCATACAGCGCACCAGAGTGGCATTGAAAAGTATGCCGGAATCTGCATCCTGCCGCACCACCTCATCCAACGACACGTAGTCCACCGGGCCATAGGCAGCCATCGTATCCGGATCGAGCGCCGGACTGCGATCATACCCCACCGGCGGCAACTGCGCATCGTCGCCTACAATCATCAGACGGCAATCCTTGCCGCTGCGGACATACCTCACCAGGTCATCCAACAGATTCCCCGAACCAAAAGCCTCTCCGGAGTTGTTCGACACCATAGAACCCTCATCCACAATGAAACAGGCCCCTTTCTCACGATTATAGTCCAGCGCAAAGGAAGCCTCCACCTCTCCAAGACTCTTCTGCCGATAGATCTTCTTATGAATCGTATAGGAACGTTCCCCCGTATACAGCCCCATGACCTTAGCGGCACGCCCCGTCGGCGCCATCAACACAGGTTTAATTTTCAAATCTTTAAGCACCGAAGCAAAAGCAGCTATCAAGGTCGTTTTACCTGTCCCCGCATATCCGTTCAAGATAAAAATCCGACTGTTATCGGAGTCGCTGAGCCACGCCGATAACTTTTCTATGATTTTTTTTTGGCCAAAAGTTGGTTCAAAAACAAATTTGCTGTAAATTTGAGACGCAATATATTCGGATAGCATACGATAACAAAAATTTGCAGCGGATATATCCGGCACTAAATTCGTTACAAACTTAACTTAAAAATAGAAATGAAAAAAGTACTTCAAATTGTTCTTGCCATCGTGATCATCGGATTGGCGTACGTTGTCTTCGACCAGATCATGAGCCCGCTGCGTTTCGAGAAAGAGATGACCCTGCGTGAAAATGCCGTCATCCAGCGCATCAAAGACATCCGTACCGCCGAACGCGCATATAAACAAAAATATCAGAACTACACCAGTAGCTTCGATTCATTGATCAACTTTGTCCTCACCGACTCGCTTGAGTTCGAGAAGACCACAGGCTCAAAAGACGACTCGGTAGCCGTGGCCAGAGGTCTGGTAAAAACCGAAAAATTCAAGGTAGCTGTAATCGACACCATATTCGGCCGTAAGATGACGCCGGAGATGGTAAAACAGTTCCCCATCATTCCTAACTCGGGGAACCAGCAATTCATCCTCAATGCAGGAACGTTTACGACCGAGTCGGGTGTGGTTGTGCCCGTATTCGAGTGCAAAGCTCCTTACAAACTCTTCCTTGCCGACCTCAACGAACAGGAACTCATCAACCTTATCGACACTCGCAAGGTACTGGAAAAATACCCCGGCATTAAAGTAGGGGCCATGGATCAGGCTACGAACGATGCAGGAAACTGGGAGTAATATACGCAAAAGCGAAAAGATACTGTCCATTCGGCTATCGCCGAATGGACTTTCTTTTTGGCTGACCGATACGGCCGTCATACCGGAGAATAATCTCAATGAATTGAGCATAACCTCTCCGGCCAATGGCCGAGTCACCATCCGAAAGTTCAGTGCAGACCGAAGCATGGAGGAGAGTGTGGCCATCGAAATGAATCACTGCATGGGAGCCGCAGGCGCCGTCCACTATCGACCTATTCTATATCTGGACACGGAAAAAAGCGTTTTGGTCCCTGCCGAACTGTTCCAAAAAAAGAGTGCGGCAAACTACCTGGCGCTGCACAACATCCCGTGCCGAGAGGAGGAGACAGTCATTCTGTCGCCCGTGGTACGGGAAACCGTAGCCATCATGGTCTGCAACAAGGCAGTCTTCGACCAGATCGTCTCCCGTACGGGCGAAGGGCTCACCGTCTTGTCACCCTTCCAGTACAATCTGATTCGCACAGGTACAACTGCAGTACAAGGAAAGCCATACCTACGACTGTATCTCTGCCCGGGCCGCATCTATATAACAGCTTTCGATGCCACGGGAGAACAACGCTACAACGACGTATTGCCCATCTCGTCTGTGGCCGATGTCATATATTATCTCCACAGGCTCGGCAAAACCCTACCGATCGCAGACTCACACCTATATATAAAGGGAGTCAACGCAGCCGAAACGTTCGTGACGCTGCGACGATACTATAAATCCTGCCAATGCGAATAATCAGCGGCATACACAAGGGGCGTGTGATCACTCCACCGAAAAACCTGCGGGCACGTCCGACGACGGATTTCGCCAAGGAGAATCTGTTCAACGTACTCGGCAACCTGCTCGACTTCGAGGGGCTCGACGTACTCGATCTATTCGCCGGGACAGGCTCCATCAGCTATGAATTCGCCTCGCGCGGAGCCGCGAGTGTAACATCAGTAGAAATCAACGCCGTACACTATAACTTCATTCGCTCGACTGCAGAAAAATTCGGATTCGGCAGGGTTATCCATCCGGTCAAGGCCAATGCGTTTCTCTATCTGAAAAGTTGCTCCAAGAGTTTTGACCTGGTCTTCTCCGATGCCCCCTACGATTTGGAGCACTCAGAGGAGATCGTAAATCTGGTGATGGAATCCTCCGTATTGAAAGAAAATGGCCTGCTGGTATTCGAACACTCGAAAGACAAAAATTTTAACGAGCACAGAAACTTCATGCAATTAAGGAGTTACGGAAGCGTACATTTTTCTATCTTTAAAAAAAGTTGATTTGTTTTGCAGATTATTAAATTTGTATTACATTTGCAACGCAAAACGGCACGAAAGTGTTGAAGTTCTGAAAAAACGGTGTGGTAGTTCAGCTGGTTAGAATACCTGCCTGTCACGCAGGGGGTCGCGGGTTCGAGTCCCGTCCATACCGCCAAAGAGGTTCAAGAGTTTATTCTTGAACCTCTTTTTTATTATGGCTTGACGCTCGCATTCTACACAAGGCTCACCCCATCATGCGATTCCGATTTTGTAGAACCTTTTCGAAGCATTTGCATTGTATTTTGCAACGCAAACCACTAAAAAACAGAAAAGTAAAATGAGAAAACAAATCGATTTCGCCCCCTACCAATGGGCTGAAGTAAAAGAAATTATGGAAGACGGAAGTGTATTGTGCAACCTACAGGGAGAAGCAAAAACGGAAAGAGAACCTCTCCAACAGTATACCGATACGGATATCCTCTTCCCACCCAATTCCTCTATTCTCTCTCTATCGACCGAAGAAAAAGAACTAATAAAAGCCGAAGCAGAAACTACCCAGGGAGACATCGAACTCCTATAAAACACAAGAGAGAGAATGATCGAACTGATTCTTGCGGGTGATTACGCCCGCTTATTGCTTTACGCCTATATCGTATTGGGGCTGTGGGTGATGACGGCCGTGGCGGTCTGCGTGGATCTTTGGGCAGGAACCGACAGTGCCCGGGCCCGAGGCGAAAAAATCCTTTCAGGAGGCCTGCGCCGCACTTTCGCAAAATTGGGCGATTACTGGCGCGTGGAGGTGATGGCATTATTGATCGATCTGATCGGAAGCCTGATCCCCTGGTACAACCTACCGTTCGCTTCGATGCTGATGACCGCCGGAGTCATCCTCATTGAAGGACGCAGCGTCTGGGAAAACGAACGTGCCAAACGAAGCAACATAGCTCAACTGCCCGACGCATTACGCGCCATCATCCACTGTACCAACATACAGGAAGCGGAAGAATTACTGGAAAAATTACAAGAGGAGATCAGGCAAACCAACATTCCACCCAACCCTACAAATCATGGCTAAAGCAGCGTTACTGGTACCTTTTATCCTACGTTGGGAGGGAGGCTACGTAAACGATCCCGACGACCGGGGCGGAGCGACAAACCGGGGTGTGACTCTGGCCACCTTCCGACACTTCTACGGCTCCGATGCTACCGTAGAGCAGCTCCGCACCCTCACCGACGCGCAATGGTTCCACATCTTCAAGACCGGCTACTGGGACCGCTGGCAGGCTGATCAAATCGCCAGTCAGAGCATCGCCAATCTCCTCGTGGATTGGGTATGGGCCTCCGGGGTACACGGCATCGTACAACCTCAAAAAATCCTCGACGTAGAGTCGGATGGAGTGGTAGGTCCCAAGACGCTGGAGGCACTGCACGCTCGTCAGGCCGAAGAGCTGTTCTATCAGTTGCGTGCCGCACGTTTGGCATTCGTCGAGGAAATCGTCCGACGCACACCCTCTCAGAAAAAGTTCCTGCGAGGATGGCAAAACCGTATCAACGCTCTCCAATTCGAAGAATAATACATTAGAATCGCCCCGCACCGACTTGGTGGCCAACCGGAAAAATCAAAACGCAGAACAATGAAACGGAGGATTATCATCCTTTTACTGCTATCTCTTTCAATAGCGGGATGTGGTACCGTAAAAAAGACTGAAGCATCGGAAAAAGAACACACCGAGGCAAAACAGACCGAAAAGTGGCAAAAAGATAGCACCACCACACATATCCAAATACAAAATCATATCACTGCCGGGCAAGAAAACTATCTCCGACAAACCGAAATCCGATTCGACCCGACACAAAAGGACAGTATGGGACATCCGGCTATCATCGGCATCACCATAACGGAAACAGAGCAAAAAAACAGCAGATGTGACCATTCGATTACCCGTAGCGTAGTACAGGAGAGTCAGAGTGCCATCCAGACAGAAGAGTCATTCGCCATGGAACAGGACCATACGATTGCCTCACAGGAAAGGACACATTCTCCTGTCCATAAATGGCTATTTATCATCGGGATAGGCATACTCGCCGTTATAACAGGTTATCTACTGCGGCGAATAGGCATCCGACGATAAAACTCTCGAAAAAAGAGTCCCTTAAAACAATATTTGGCCATCAGCAGGTATTTCCGGAGGATTTCCAAAACAGCCGAAGCAAACCCTCTTTCACCGACCTCGGTATAAAAATACCGAGGTCGGTTTTTGTTATTATACAATCCAAAACGAATAATGACAATAACGCCCACAAGCCCCCATTCGACATCACCAATAAAACCGCTGAATCAGACCGATATCGAATTGGTATTCCGAAATATATTTACTAATTTTGTGAACTATTATTTGCAATGCAGGAAATTGCCCTGAAAGGCCGGAGAGATACCGGCCGATTTTTCATGCCTCGGGCCTCATCTCTCAAGGAGGGGCACGTAGGAATGATTTATCCAATAGAGGGGCCGCAGAATAGACAAATGACTGATAATAAGAGATATTGGATATCAGCTCGTACTCGTTTCAACCAGGAACGCACCTTGCAGAAGTTACTGGACGAAAAAGGGTATGAATCCTTCATTCCCATGCGTCGGACCATCGTTAAATCTTCCGAGCAAGTTCGGGAGGTAGAGCAGCCGGTCATTCCCAATCTAATTTTCTTACGGGCCACCTGGGACGAAGCATTCGGATTGATGCGCCGATACAGCAGTCGCATGGTGCTCGTACGGGGCAGGGACAAAAAAATCCTGACCATACCCGATGAACAGATGGTGGCATTCATCAAACTATGCAATGAAATGGAGAACAAGATAGCTTTTCGTCCCGATTGTTATGCGCCAGGCGACCGAGTTATCATCAAAAGCGGGCCTTTGGCCGGCATCGAAGGAGTCCTCTCTGTCGACACGGGAAAACCGGAGTTCGTACTCCGACTCGGCGAATTAGGCTCGGTCAGCGTACGGATTCCGAAAAGTAACCTGATAAAAATCGCTGAGGCGTAATCGTCTACCACAACACTCGGCGGCAAAAACCAGCAGGCAATCTATCAGACAGACAAACGGTAATTTTCACAGAACGCAAAACATAACAACCCAGATAAGATGAATGTAATACAAACAGCCATTGAAGGTGTTGTCATCCTCGAGCCTAAAATCTTCGGGGACGAACGCGGCTATTTCTTCGAGAGTTTCAACGAACGGGAGTTCTCAGAGAAGGTGCACCGTACGATTTTCGTACAGGACAACGAATCAAAATCGAAATATGGCGTACTCAGAGGCCTGCATTATCAACTGCCTCCTTATGCACAAAGCAAACTGGTACGGGTGATCCGGGGTACGGTCATCGATGTGGCGGTGGACATACGACGCGGTTCTCCCACGTTCGGGCAACACGTAGCTGTCGAGCTGACCGGCGAGAATCACCGTCAGTTCTTCATTCCGCGGGGCTTTGCCCACGGCTTCGTCGTGCTCAGCGAAGAGGCGTTGTTCCAGTACAAATGCGACAATCTCTACGCTCCGGACCACGAGGGCGCCATCGCCTACAACGACCCTGCTCTGGGTATCGACTGGCGCATACCCGCCGAGGATATCCTTCTGTCGGAAAAAGACCGGCACCATCCTCTCCTGGCAGAGGCCAAACTATTCGACTACAACGACAAACTCTATTAGACAAGCGATATGAAAATTCTGGTAACGGGAGGCAACGGACAATTAGGACGCTCGTTGCACAAAATCAGCAACGATTATCCACAATATGATTTCCTCTTCACCGATATGCCCGAAGCGGATATCACCGATAAGGCATGTATCACGGATCTGGTCAGACAGCACGGCATCGGTTTGATTATCAACTGCGCAGCCTACACGGCCGTGGACAAAGCGGAAAGCGAACCCGAACTGGCAGAACGAATCAATGTACTCGGGCCGATGACCTTGGCGGAAGTAGCTGCCGAACACGAAATCAGGCTTATCCACATCTCGACGGATTACGTTTTCGGCGGCGAAAGTTGTCATCCGTTGCATGAAAATACCGCTACGGCACCCACCGGCGTATATGGCCGCACCAAACTGGCCGGAGAGAAAGCTGTGCAACGTGCAGAATGCAAGGCGGCCATTATCCGCACAGCCTGGCTCTACTCCGAATTCGGCAACAATTTCGTCAAAACCATGCTGCGTCTGGGAACCGAACGCGATTCGCTGAATGTGGTCTACGACCAGTTGGGGACGCCGACTTATGCTACCGATCTCGCACGGGCCATCCTCGTCATCGCGGAACAGATGCAGAATCCGACCACGCAACGTTGCGAAATTTATCATTACAGCAATGACGGAGCCATCTCGTGGTACGACTTTACGCAAACGATCTTCGAAGCCGCAGGAATCACTATTCCGGTACATGCCATCGAATCGGCGCTCTACCCCACTCCTGCCCAACGTCCCGCATACAGCGTGCTGGCCAAAGACAAGATCAAGGCGGCCGGTGCAACAGTACCGTACTGGAAAACATCTTTATTGGAATGCCTTGCGATATTGGGGGCACTGAAAAAATAATACCAGAAAAGAGATATACCCATGAAAAGAAATATCCTGATTACCGGCGGCGCCGGATTTATCGGCTCCCATGTAGTGCGGCTGATGGTCAACAAATATCCGGAGTACCGCATCGTCAATCTCGACAAACTCACCTACGCAGGCAACCTCGCAAACCTGAAAGATATTGAAGAGCAGTCGAATTACTGCTTCGTTCGGGCCGACATCTGCGACTACGAGGCCATGCAGGAGGTTTTCCGCAAGTATGACATCGACGGAGTGATTCATCTGGCCGCCGAAAGCCATGTGGACCGCAGTATCAAAGATCCGTTCACCTTTGCCAAAACCAATGTGCTCGGGACCCTGTCGCTGCTACAGGCCGCCAAAGAGTACTGGAACGGCAACTACGACGGGAAACGTTTCTACCATATCTCGACCGACGAGGTCTACGGAGCCCTGGAATTGACCAAACCCAAGGGTGACCCCAACGGCAACGAATGCGGCGGCGGTCCTTACGGCGACCTCTTCTTCACGGAACAGACCAAGTACAATCCACATAGCCCCTATTCGGCCAGCAAAGCGTCGTCCGACCACTTCGTACGGGCGTTTCACGACACGTACGGCCTACCCACGATCGTCACCAACTGCTCAAACAACTACGGGCCCTATCAATTCCCGGAAAAGCTGATTCCACTGTTCATCAACAACATCCGCCACGGTAAACCACTGCCGGTCTATGGCAAAGGCGAAAATGTACGCGACTGGCTCTATGTCGTGGATCACGCCCGGGCCATCGACCTGATCTTCCACGAAGGGAGAATCGCCGAGACTTATAACATCGGAGGATTCAACGAATGGAAGAACATCGACCTGATTCGGGTCATCATCCGTACCGTCGACCGGCTGCTGGGGAATGCGCCCGGGACCAGCGAAAAGCTCATCACCTATGTCACAGACCGCGCAGGGCACGACCTGCGGTATGCCATCGACTCCACAAAACTCAAAAACGAACTGGGTTGGGAGCCCAGTCTGCAATTCGAGGAAGGAATCGAAAAGACCGTGCGGTGGTATCTCGACAATCAGGAGTGGCTCGATAACGTCACCAGCGGAGAGTACGAAAAGTATTACGAAAAGATGTACGGTTCGCGATAAAGGCAGAAAACAGCGATGGCCGTATGGACCATAACAGTTCGTTACGGCCATCCACCACCACACCCTCAAAAAGTCATCTCAAAGAAAAACTATCACAAGACCATTTTTAACGCTTCCACAGGGAGGCATTGCCCATGACTGAATCCAGAACCAGCAAAAGCATTCAGAATGTACGCGTTGCGTTATTCTACTACTTTATCAATCTGGTATTGCAATTCTTCTCCCGGAAAATCTTTATCGATTATCTGGGTGCAGAGGTGCTCGGTCTGAATACAACGGCCACCAATCTGTTGGAATTTCTCAATCTGGCGGAACTGGGCATAGGTGCAGCAATCAGCTACTCCCTTTACAAACCGCTGGCACAAAAAAACAATCAGGAAGTCAACGAAATCGTATCGGTCCAAGGATATATGTACCGAAGAATCGGATATATCATCCTCACAGGGGCAATGATTCTGATGTGTTTTTTCCCCCGTTTTTTTGCCAAAACCGATCTTCCGCTATGGTATGCCTACGCTACATTTATAGTATTAACTATCGGATCATTAGCCGGCTACTTTTTTAACTATCAGCAAATCGTACTCACAGCCGACCAGAAAAGCTATAAGCTTAATTATGTTATCCAATCAACTAAATCAATAAAAATTTTATTGCAGATTTTTGTTATCGCGTACTGCAAGTCTGGATACATCGGCTGGATCATTCTGGAACTGGTTGCTTCGTTAATCACCATATTTTTAGTTAACCGCACAATCAAAAAAGAATATCCATGGTTGACGACCAGCCCCAAACGTGGAAAAATATTACGGAAATCATACCCCCAAATCATCACCAAAACAAAGCAACTATTTTTTCATCGAATATCGGCTTTCGCCCTTTTCCAAGCCAGTCCGCTCATTCTTTACGCCTTCACCTCACTTACCATGGTAGCCATATATGGAAACTACATGTTGATAATAACAGGAATTATATTTCTGTTAGGAGCCATTTTCAACAGTATCGGCGCTGGCGTAGGCAATCTTGTCGCAGAAGGCAACAAAGAGAAAATCATGCATGTGTTCAACGAGCTATTCAGTTCTCGTTTTCTTCTGTCAGCCACATTGTGCTATGGTTTCTATCTGTTGGCAGATCCATTTATAACTCTCTGGGTAGGGGAAAAATACCTACTCGATCATCTATCTCTTATTCTGCTCGTTTGCATTCTATACATCAATACCTCTCGAAACATAGTAGACATCTATATCAATGCCTATGGGCTATTCCGAGATATTTGGGCCCCAATTGCTGAAGCCACACTTAATATAGGGCTCTCCATTTTATTGGGTTCCATATGGGGATTACACGGTATTCTGATTGGAATTTTGACAAGTCTGATCGTAATTATATTTCTATGGAAGCCCTATTTTTTATTCCGAGACGGAATAAAGCAGCCGATAAAAAAATATATACGCATCTACGGGATTAATGTAGGGGCAGGAATAACAACATTATTCATATGGCATATTCTATCTCGCCACATCACAATAGACCCGAGCCAATCGTATCTCAATCTGGGAATATATGCCATCCTCCGTGTGGGTGGGTACTTCATATTTCTTGCACTAATATTATATGTTGTCGATCAGGGGATGCGAGATTTTTTCAAAAGAGTTATAAAATTCATTAGATTATAATCCATGCAGCCAGCTGTAAGTATCATCATTCCTGTTTATAAAGCAGAACGTTTCTTTGAGCGTTGTTTGCAGTCGCTATTCGAACAAACGCTGCAGAACATCGAATATATCTTTGTCAACGACCATACGCCAGACAAAAGCATGGAGGTACTGCACAACGTTTTGCAAAGATACCCGAACAGAATACCTCAGGTTCGAATAGTGGAACACGAAACAAATCGAGGTTCTGGAGCTTCACGTGACACAGGAATGCGGCAAGCAACAGGAGAATACGTCATTCATTGCGATAGTGATGATTGGGTAGAACTAAACATGTACGAACAGATGTATCGCACAGCTATCCAGGAAAAGGCCGATATTGTATGTTGTGATTTCTTGATGGAATATCCGAACTGGAAAAAATTGTTCTCATATGATTATTCAATCGAAACAACCCAGCATATAAAAGAACTAAAACTAATGGTTCTATATTCTGCACTATGGAATAAATTAGTTCGCAGAGAACTGATCACTGGTCATAACATTTATCCGTTTGAGAATGTAAACATGTGGGAGGATCTAGGAATAGTAACCCGCCTACGATATTTCAGCGAGAAAACGGTCATCATTCACCAGCCATTTTACCATTATAATGTTCAGAATCCACAATCGATTGTTGCAAACAAGAATAACAATTCTGCCTATGAGCAAATGAATTGTGCTGAACATATAGCCGCATTTTTCCGAGACCAGAACGCCGGAAAAGAATATGCTTTGGTTATTAATTATCTTTTCTTTCTGTCTAAATACGCCTTTATTCGACAGTGGAGACAACGGAATATCTCTTTATGGAAAACTTTCCACCCCGAAACACACCGTTATATTTGGAGATATAAAAGTATATCACCCATTAATCGTATCAATTTCAAAATCGCAGACATCGGATTCCCGCACATCGCATGCATACTCATCCAACTAAACCTAAAACGCATATCACTATTAGCCCATATACAACGATTATATAAGAAAAAGAACTGCATCATAAAGGCAAACAAATATGTCATCTAAAGTAAGTATCATTACAGCAGGTTGGAATGGAAAAGATTTTATATGCCGGACTTTGAATTCCATACTGGCACAAACCTACAAGTGTCTCCAATATATCTATGTGGACGATGGTTCAACAGATGGGACACAAGATATAGTACTCTCCTATGAAACCCGTTTCAAAGAGGCAGGGATTGAGTTTCTCTATATCCGCCAAACGAATGGCGGAATATCAGCCGCAATCAACACCGGCCTTCAATATGTAACAGGAGAGTTCCTCTGCTTCCTCGAGTACGATGACATGATCACTCCTGATTCCATAGAAAAAAAGCTCCATTTTTTACAAGGACATCCCGATTTTGCCGTTGTAACAAGCGATGGTCTTGCTTTTAAAGAATCAGCTCTCGACAAGCCTCTGGGATTTCTATCCCATAAAAATCCGAATCGGTTCAAGGAGAATCACTTCATAGAATTATTGCACGGAGAGACACATACCGTTATATATGCAGCTTGCCACATGATCAGGATGAGTGCCTTTGATGCAACACATCCTGATCGTAAGATCTATCCATCTCGTCAGGGGCCAAACCTGCAAATCCTATTGCCGCTTTACTATCGGTATAAAAGGGGTTTTATTGATGAACCCTTAATGTATTACATTATTCGAGATGCCAGTATCAGTCATTCTTATTCCAAAACTGCCCAATCATGGTATGAAACGCTACGCAACATCCAAACAATCTACAACGAAACAATAGACACGATAGAAATGAGTGACGACGAGAGAGCTAAATACAAAAAGATCGTTAATTTACGTTTTGCTCATCAATATCTGGTTGTCGCTCCAACCATAAAAGATCGGAAACTCGGAGAACAGGCGTATCAATATCTCTCGACTCAAAATGAAATCACATTCGAAGATCGATTCCATCACCTAAGACTCCGCTGTAACTGTCTGGAATTTGCAATACCTTTATTAAAAAGATTAAAACACCTTCTTATAAGAAATCCAAGATCATACTGATAACTCTATTGCTAAAATTAGTCCTTTTCAATGACAGACAAAAATCATAAAATACACATCGGAATCCTATGGGCCGATCCCTATTGCGGCAATCTGGGCGTTGCTGCATTAGGGTATTCGACCATTATCCTATTTGAGAAAGTCTCCCAGAAAACTGGGCTCAAGTTTGCCTATACATTATGGGGAGCAAGTCGTTGCGGACACGACACAATCGATACAGGCGTTTCATCCATCCCTGTTCGCGTCCTTCGGCCATTCCGAGGAGGAGATATCCCGGCATTCCTCCGCAGTTGCTTGAGCAATCCGCTTCGAGCCGCTATGCCGATACTCGCACTGGACTTTTTACGGTATGATTTAGTCGCCGATATCGGTGCCGGAGATAGTTATTCCGACATATACGGCATCACGACTTTCCGCAATACCGATTTTTCCAAAGCATGGGCACGAAAACTTCACAAGAAATACATTCTGCTTCCCCAGACATTAGGCCCATTCCAAAGCCAGGAGGCCCAAAATAAAGCAACCCGGTCAATGGCTTGTGCCGATATGGTATTCGCACGGGACCACATGAGCTACGAATGCGCCCGGCAGCTATTACCGGACAAAAAGATTGACCAAACGATCGACGTAGCCTTTTTTCTTCCCTATACACGGCCCAAGCATTCAGAATCCAGAATCCGGGTAGGGGTCAATATCTCCGGACTACTTTGGCACGGCGGTTATACTCGGGACAACCAGTTCGGTCTAAAGACAGATTATCAACAGGCAACCCTTTCTATTCTCGAGTATTTTACCCGGCAGCAAAATGTTGAACTGCACCTGATTGCCCACGTCATCGGCAATCCTCGTGCAATCGACGAAGACTCGCATGTCATCGAGGAACTTCGGTCGAAATATCCACAAATCATTGTCGCTCCACGATTTAAAACGCCAGTCGAGGCAAAATCCTACATCAGCGGTCTGGACTTCTTCACCGGAGCACGCATGCACGCTTGTATTGCAGCCATCTCATCGGGAGTTCCGGTCTACCCCCAGGCATATAGCCGTAAGTTCAACGGACTGTTTCGGGAGACACTGGGATACGACGCTTTGGGCGATCTGAAAAACAGTCATACCGAAGATATTCTGACCGGAATACGCAATGCATTCGAACAAAGAGAGGTTCTGAAACAAAAAATCGTAGAGATCATCCGGCAGACCATCGAACCGGAAAAAGAGAAAATGATCGACAAATTATCGGAATATATCCAGAAGTATGCGTTTTAGTATTCAACAAACCGTCCGCACCTCCTTGTGCATAGGATGCGGACTCTGTGAAGCAATCGGGCAACGTGACGGCATCAAAATGCGCCTTGCTGAAAATGGCTTCTATGAACCGACAATACCCGACTCCATCTCCAAAGAAATAGAATCGGAAATAGGCAAATTATGTCCCGGAGTAAACATCGAATGCATTGACAACAAGGAAACTTTTTGTGGAAATGTTGTTGCAGCATACGAAGGGTGGTCAAACGAACCCGAAATTCGAAAAAAAGGTTCATCCGGTGGAATCATCACGGCATTGGCCTGTTACCTGCTACGTAAGCAGCAGATAACAGCCGTACTTCAGGTCGGAGTCTGCGAGGGAGATTTTTTACACAACAAGTTGCAAGTCTCCCGGACAGAGGAGGAGGTCATGGCCCGTGCATCCTCACGCTATGCACCCGCATTGGTATTCGACCATCTTCCAGAATTGCTCGCCAAGGAAAATGAATTTTATCTATTCATCGGCAAGCCCTGCGATGTGATGACACTAAAGAAATACATCAACATACATCCGGAATATCAGCCTCGCATCAAATATTATCTATCGTTAGTATGTGCCGGGATGCCCAGTTATAACGCCACCCAACAACTAATCCGTGAAGCCGGGAATCCGACTCCTCCCGTTGAACTCAAATATCGAGGTGATGGATGGCCCGGGAACTTCAAGGTCCGGTTCCAAAACGGAGAAGAGTTCCTCCGTTCCTATAACGATAGTTGGGGTAAAGTGCTCGGCCGCAATGTCCGATTCCGCTGTAAAATCTGCCCCGACGGTATAGGACAATGGGCAGATCTGGCCGTTGGAGACGCTTGGCATACAGTTGACGGATACCCTGATTTCACCGAACAGGAGGGCCAAAGTTTCATTCTTGCACGCACCCCTGTCGGCAATGGATTGCTTAACGAAGCTTGCCGCGCTGGCATGATTTCGTTACAGCCACTTGATATCGGCAATTTACGTCAGATGCAACCCTATCAATACTTGCGGTTAAAATCGGTTTTCTACCGATTGGTGCCCGCATGGTTTCTTAGTGGAGGCCGCTTAAAAATCCATCGGTTACACATTCCTCGATTCAATTTCATTCAAGGATGCAAAATCAGCGCAGGCACCGTTTACAGATTCTATAAAAGAAAAAAATAGCCCATGTTCTCCTATTTATACAGACATCTATCAAACAGATACATCCGAAAAATCTTACTGTATTTAATCGCACGCAAGAGCGGGGGATATGCCTATTCATGGAATATTCGAAAACTATATGAGGAGATACACCACATCCGAATCGGATACGGGACATATGGAGGGTGCTTCTGTTTAGAAAACATTCCCGGCAACGTCTCATTTGGTAATTATTGTTCCATAGCTAGCGGCGTAAGAATCTTCCGGGCTAACCACCCTACCGATCGTTTCACGACGCATCCACTTCTTTACAATCCCATCATGGGGGGGGGAGTGGCGGAAGATCAGTTGACAAGACCACCCCTTGAAATTGGTCATGACGTCTGGATTGGTGCCAACGCCATCATTCTGCCAAGTGTGACCAGGATTGGAAACGGAGCAGTTATCGGAGCCGGAAGTGTGGTCACCCATGATGTCGCTCCCTATGAAATCGTGGCAGGCAATCCGGCTCATACCATCAAAAAACGGTTTACCGATCGTCAGATTGCTGCAATAGAAGCCAGCCGATGGTGGGAACTGGATAAGACAGCACTCGTAAAACGCATCGATGAGTTAGACGCACTGCTCAAAAACGCATAACATGGCTCTTGACGTATCTATCATTATCGTAAATTACAAAACCGCAGCGCTGCTTACTGCAGCCATAGACTCCATACTGGCCAAAAGTGAAGGGCTTTCGTTCGAAATCATCGTCGTGGACAACCACTCGGAGGATGACTCGGAACGTATCCTTCAGGAACGATACGGCGGACGCGTAATTTACCTGGCTCTTCCGGAAAATATCGGTTTCGGACGAGCCAATAACGAAGGTATTCGGATTGCACAAGGACGTAATATACTATTTCTCAATCCAGATACCCTATTGCTCAACAATGCCATAAAAATACTCAGCGATTACCTCGATGCTCATCCCGACACAGGAGCTGTCGGGGGAAATCTCTATACAATCGACAAGGAACCCAACGTATCGTTCAATCGTGTTTTGCCATCCATCTTTGATGAGACGGACCAAGCGGTACTCCGACTGCTCTCGCATCTGCGCTTCGGGAGGAACAATCTTTTCAATTATACGGGGAAACCGCTTGAGGTAGGATTTGTCGTCGGAGCCGACATGATGGTCCCACGCACCATATTGGATAAGGTCGGACTATTCGACCCGGATTTTTTCATGTATTACGAAGAGACAGAACTCTCATGGCGAATACGACAAGCCGGCTACCGGATCGTCAATGTTCCCCAAAGCCGCATCGTTCACCTCGAAGGCCAAAGTTTCATCCACAGCTACGACCGGGAATTACGCTCACTCACTTCACGCCGAATCTACTACCGAAAGACACATACGCGAAGATACCTCTATTGGGTCGATATGAACTATCGTCTATTAACCACATTGGCCTTAGGAGTCAGCTACCTGATCGGGGCTCGTAACTACCAGACGAAACTAAAACAACGTATCCGCATACTAAAGCAACTCCAGCAAGATGCTCGGTAGACCCTACCTGTTTACATTTCTAAATTTTGCAATTTTCGCCATAGGTCTATTCCTTACAGGCTTTCAGACCTCTATTATACTGTCTGCCTGTATGGGAATTTTCATTATTCTATACAACCGCAAAAAAATCGGAGGATGGGACAGCATTGCTCTCGCCATCGTATACCTGATGATCTTTGATGCAGATATATATTCCTATACGACTTTCAAATTCCGGGTATGGTATCTGTTACTCCTCCCTTTGTTAGTCCATCACCTCCAAAGACACCATTTTTTCCGAAAACTTCCCAAAAACGGATATACCTTTGCCTTCTTTTTTTTCGGAATCTGCATCCTACTCCGACTAATCACCGATCCTTTGGATGGTAAATTAAGTATCTTGAAATATCTACTGTTCTCCCTGGGAGCCATTTTCGTATTGAAAGAGTCTTTTCGCTCTATCGTGAAAACAACGGGAATGAAACCGTTGGTGGACTATTTCATCAGCCTTGCCCTATTCGTAGGGGTATGGGGAATTTTGCAGTTCGGAGCCAATCTGTCCGGAATAGGTGCTGCGTTCCAGGCCGATTATTTCAATTTCCGCCCCTCAGCATTCTTTTCTGAAACGACCTGGTATGCCGAATATCTGGTATTCGGACTGTTATTCGCCTATTATAATTTTCAAGCCACCCATCAGAAAACCTACATACTGTTCTTACCCCTATTCCTTGTCGGAATCGTTCTGTCTGTCACCCGGAACGCCTTCCTGGCTTTGGCCATGTGGTGTATGACCACCTTTTTCCTTGGTCTACTGCGAACCAAAATCAAACCACTCCACCCTTTGCTATTTATCACTGCCGGTTTAGCAGTCGGAATTATAATTTATTCCAGTAGCTATTTCGATTCCTTGGTCGATCTTTTATGGCAGAAACTTTCCCTGATGGACGATTCAGCCCAAGGTCGAATCGAGGCTATTCAGGTCAGTATCGGAAGAATTGCAGACCGTCCCATACTCGGTCACGGCTTTGGTTTCAATCCAGCCACAGATACCATTGCAGACAGTGGTACATCTATCGGAGCCAAACACGCCAACTTATTCCTTATGATTGCCTATATCTTCGGACTGCCAGGACTACTTCTCCTGCTCTACCTGATTGCAGATATGATACTCAAACAAAGTAACCGCTGGATCAAAAGCCAAAATCTCGAAAGCAAATATGCGGTCATTCTATTGATCGCATACCTGTCGATTTCCATGTTCGCTCCTCTACATCAATTCCCTTGCGGCATGTTTATTATGGCAGCGATTCTGCTATTTGCCAATCCAAAACCGAACAATATTATCTGAGACATGCATATCGTATTCATCACGCCATCCCCTAAAACAGGAGGAGGGAACCGGGTATTTATTGAACTTGCCAATCAGTTATGTTCAGAGCATGACGTCACCATTCTCTATCCAAATAATTCGTCGGAGCGCCACACCTTCCCGGTCTCTCCGGCAGTCCATTTTCAACCAGTCGGAAAATTAAGCAACGGTAAAGTCGGCAAGTTACTCAACCTAATAAAAACTATAAACTATGCCAATCGCCATTATCGCGGCTGCTACTTAATCTTTTCCGACCCGCTTTTTTCAATCTTTTCCTGTCTGCTCAAAGGCCAACGGCTCTATCGTTTCATCCAGGCCGATGATTACAGGATATTCGATGATGGCGCCATTCTCGGAAATGGAATCCTGCTAAAAACATTCAAATATCTGACGCTTCGCTCATACCGATCCCGCAAGATACACTTTATTTTCAACTCGCGCTATGTATATGAAACGTTTCTGAAAGACTCGAAGCGCAATGACATCCCCTACCGATTAGTCCACCCAGCTATCAGCCACCAGATTTTCTCACCCAGTGAAAGAGAACTCTCCCGCACAAGGATATGTCTGGTAGCTCGGAAACATCCATTGAAAGGGCTCTCCACATTCATCGATGCTTACCGGATGCTCTCCGAAGAGATGAAAAAACGAATCGACGGGATTACCCTCATCAGCCACGACGATCTGTCGGATTTCAACACATCCGGAATGGAGATCCTAAAACCCGCCAACGATAATGATATTGCCAATACATATTGCCACTCGGCCATTTTTATCTCCTCTTCATGGCGGGAGGGATTCGGATTACCACCATTAGAGGCTATGGCTTGTGGCTGTGCCTGTATTATCAGCGACTCCGGAGGGGTGAATGAATATGCCGTCCCGGGCCAGAATTGTCTGATGTTCCCTCCCAAAAATACACAAGCATTAGTCGACTGTCTCAACCAGCTATTGAACGATGAAGCCTTACGCAATCGTTTAGCCCATCAAGGAGAAATAGACTCGCAACGCTTCTCCTGGGAAACCTCAGCCCGACAACTCCTCGATATTCTCAAAGAATCTAAATAAAAACAACATACTTCAAAATTTTTACACCATGAAAAACATCCTGATCACTGGAGGCGCAGGCTTCATCGGGTCTAACGTCGCACGCAAACTGTTAGAGAAAGGATATAACGTAACTGTTCTCGATTGCCTTTCCCCGCAAATTCATGGAGATCATCCGGAACAAGACTCTCCGCTTTATTTAAGCATCAAAGATAAAGTACATTTCATCAAAGGCAGTGTCACCAATCGTCAAGACTGGGAACAAGCGCTCAAGGATCAAGATGCGATTATTCATTTGGCAGCCGAGACCGGAACGGGGCAGTCAATGTACGAAATTGAAAAATACACGGAAACCAACATCGGCGGTACGGCTCTCATGCTCGATCTCCTTACAAATACCAAACACAATATAAAGAAGGTTGTCGTAGCTGCATCTCGAGCCATTTACGGCGAAGGACGTTATCTCAGCAAGGAGTTGGGATATGTCTATCCTCTATCCCGCACAGAAGAATACATGTCAAAAGGAGATTTTGAATGTAAATATGAAGGTTGTACGGAACCCCTGGAATTGGTAGCTACCACAGAAGACTCCAAGATTCACCCGACTTCTGTCTATGGTATTACCAAACAAGTACAAGAACAACTGGTCATGACCGTCTGCCCTACCATCGGAATTGCACCGGTTGCCTTTCGATATCAGAATGTCTATGGCCCAGGCCAATCGCTTAGCAATCCATACACAGGGATTCTCTCCATTTTCTCGACGCGCATTAAAAATGGCAATGCCATCAATATCTTCGAAGATGGAAAAGAATCGCGAGATTTCGTATATATCGATGATGTGGCAGAGGCAACCGTTCTGGGTCTCGAGAAGGAACAAGCCAATGGAGAAGTTTTCAATGTCGGCACAGGTATCGCCACCGATGTTCTGACAGTAGCCCGTACTCTAATTGCCAAATACAATAAGGAAGTACCCCTTACCGTAAGCGGAAATTATCGTTTGGGGGATATCCGGCACAATTATGCAGATATTACCAAAGCTCGGAAATTATTAGACTTCGAACCCCAATGGACTTTTGACCAGGGGATTGCAGAATTTACCCGTTGGGTAGATGGACAAGAGGTACAGGAAGATCGGTACGAAGCCTCGATCGAAGAGATGAAACAGAAAGGTCTTTACAAATAACGTATAACTTGTCATGCTCCAGAACAAGAACATTCTATTTTTCTCGGCTCAAGCATTCGGATATCAATACGAGATTCGAGATAAGATGGAACGTATGGGTGCGCACGTCGATTATTTCGACGAACGCCCGGCTAATACATTCATAGTAAAAGCAGCCATACGAATCAACCGTAACTTGCTGGCCAAATACATTGACCGCTACCACCGGCGGATCATCGAAAAAACGCGGCAGCAGAAATACGATTACATTTTTTTCATCAAAGGAGAATCCATCTCTGTAAACAACCTGCAGGAACTACGAAAAGCACATCCGGAGGCCCGACTAATCATCTACCATTGGGACTCGATTGCCAATAACCACAATGCACTTCGGATCTTACCACTATTCGATCAGGCATTTTCTTTTGACAAGCCTGACTGTAAAAAGTTAGGAATCCGTTTTCTACCGTTGTTTTATTTAGACGATTATGCAGCCATTGCCCAAAAGGAGGTAAAACCTCAATACGACCTCCTTTTTGTCGGGACTGTCCATAGTGATCGTTATCAATTCATTCGTTATTTGACTGAACAAGTTGCAAAACGGGGCGGAACGTATTTTACCTATCTGTTTTTCCAGAGCAAAATCCTCTATTATAAAATGAAATTACAGAACAAGGCCTTACGGAATACCTCCATGCATGACTTCCAGTTTGTTCCTTTGGCTAAAAAAGATTTACTCGCCTTGATGGAACAGTCACGCATCATAATCGACATACAGCATCCAAAGCAAACCGGGCTGACCATGCGCTGTATCGAGACATTAGGCGCCAGCCGAAAGTTAATTACAACAAATCAACATATTCGCGAATACGATTTCTATGATGAGAATAACATCCTGATTGTAGGTAGACACCATCCCATATTAACCGATTCTTTTCTAACAGCTCCATACCATCCCATTGCCGCAGATATTTACCACAAATACAGTATCGGGCACTGGATTGAGACCGTTTTCTCATAGATATCCATCTTTTCTTATTAACTACAAAAAACCGTACTCGGCAAACCGAGGTACGGTTTTTTTCATGTCATTTCAAAAATCGTATAACATAAAAAATGAAGTGAGGAGGTATTTTGCAGCAGATTTTCAACTCAAGACAACTTTACCATAACACGTCTCCGTATTCCACACAAAAGTTATTATATGACACACGACATTATTTACGCGGGAGATGATTTCTCCCTATGCGGTGAGGTCACATTTGATGACACCGATACCGCATCCTCTCTCGATGAATTCGAGATCAAGATGCTGTTAGGCACCTCTCCTTTAGGCAGTCGCCTGGAGTGCTCTTCGGAAGCAGAAAGTCCCATCCCCATTTTTCGACGAAATGACCATTTCTTCGGAGCAAATATTCCAGGTAGTGAAACGAAAAAGCTCACTTCCGGCAAGTTATGGATAGGGATTCTGTTCATCCACAAAACATCCGGCGTCCAGATGTATGCCGAGCAACAGACCATTGAAATCAGAGAACCAAAGTTAAAAATCAAAGCATGAAATTACAACTCAGTCTCAACGACCAGCCAATCGGAGCATCTCAGGACTTGATAACCCGCATGGGCATCGACGGCGATTCCGCCTACGAAATTGCTGTCAAACACGGGTTCCAAGGCACAGAACAGGAGTGGATCGAATCGCTCACACTCCCCGCGTCAGAAGCAACACAAGCGGCGGGAGTAGCCAATGCTGCCGCCGCAACTGCTACACAGGCCGCGCAAAGTGCCAACGAAGCGGCAGCGGGCATCACGCAGACCCTCGCCAATAAGGCCGACCTTGATCCTAGCAGCAAGACGATCCTTCCCGCCGAGGTGGCACCGCTGCTGGGCCGTCAGCAGGGCGTCGACACCTCCAACGGCTATTTCCAAACCTCCAGCCTCAAAAGCATTCTGGAGAGCAACCATACCGTCGAGGTACTCTTCACCACCGGCGAGGACATCACCTCGCTACAAGTCATTTTCGGCTCCGCAGGAAATGCCATAGGACCGCAAATATTCATCCAGAACGGACAATGCACACAGTTTTGGGGTTGGGGCAGCTCATTCGCTATCAACCCGAACACCACCTACCATCTGATCATGACTTATGACGTCACAACACGTGCCGTCATGAGAATGAATAACGGAAGTATCGCTAACGGCACAGGGGCATCAGGCTATCTCGTCATGGATTCAGCCGTGATAGGAAACAACACCTCTTACAAAGGTCCCTTTACAGGCACCATCCACCACTGCCGGGTGTTCAACTACGCACTGTCGGAGGAAGCGGCCCTCACACTCTGGAACGGCGGACGCCCCGACCTCTACATGTTGCCCGCGAGCATGAAAGGCAGTGGCGAGAACGGCTGTGTGGCCGAGTACCTGCCCTGCGGACTGCTCTCCGACTCGTGGCGCGACACCTCGGGCAACGCCATCGACCTGACCGCAAGCGGAACCCCAGTCTTTGACTACAATGCGCCCCAGCGTCTCGATACCGTTATCGTCGATACAGGACTGTTTGTTACGGATATTGCATCCGGTACTGCATCCAAGAGCATAAACGTACCGAACGGATATGTCATCACCCACATATCGGTCTACAATGCCAACGCAACGGAATTGACGGCAATCTCGGCATCCATGAATGGCACGGCCTTGTTCTCGAACCAAAGCGTCAATCCGACAGCACCTCTGTGGGTTACACCGGTCAATGCCCTGGCATACAAAACTTCAAACAATTCAGTAACAGTCAACGCCACAGGCAACACATCGACAGGCGGCATGCGCGTGCAAGTGGTCTGCAGATGGATGGAATTCTAAAAAAACGAGAATGATGGAAGCATAAAGACAAGCAATATTCGCTATCTTTGGAGAAGAAAAACGGCAAACTGTTTATGGAAACAATTCTGCACTTCCTTTCGGAACTCCGAAGAAACAACCACAAAGAGTGGTTCGATGCACATCGTAAACAATATCAAGTAGCAGTAGGCAAATTCCATACCTTGACAGAGAAGCTGATCGAGGCCATTGCCGATTTCGACCCCACGATAGCCGGCCTAACGGTCAAAGATTGTACCTATCGGATCTATCGCGACATCCGGTTCAGCAACGACAAATCGCCCTACAAAACCCACATGGGGGCTTATATTTGTCGAGGCGGAAAAAAATCGGGATATGCCGGCTATTATTTTCACATCGAACCCGGCGATGATTGCCAAATGAGTAATCACATGCTATTCGCAGGGCTGCATTGTGCCGAACCAAAGATTGTCAAAAGCGTACGCGAAGAGATCGACGATCACGGCGAACAGCTCGTAGCAGCCATAAAAAAGGCCAAAGGATTCTCGCTCGGGCAGGAGTATAAGCTCAAACGCGTACCGGCTGGTTTCCCGTCGGACCATCCCTATGCGGAGTATCTCAAGTTGAAGGATATCTACCTGGAGAAATCGGTAGATGACGACTATCTGCTTGCAGAGAATCTGATAGAGAGAGTGGCTCGGGATTTCCGTTCGACCAAACCCCTACTCGATCAATTGAACCGTGCCGTAGAATATGCCTACGAAGAGATGTAAGGCCCCATCCGCATAAACTGAATGAAACCACCTGGCATATTTCGAACAAGATACACGAAGACTCTGAACGCTTCCATCAAAAGACAGAACCCCGCTCGCAAGGCGGGGTTTTGCATTCCGGCATTTCCGAGAACAGTTATTTGCATTCCCGAAGCAGATACCTTTCCACTCCCGAGGCCACAGAGGCAAGTCCAAATTGCGATGGGTCGAGCTCCCCGATACGAACAATCGTCAGACGATCCACATCATCGGCCGGGGTCAACGCCCCGAACGAAGTTACCCGGCACTCGAAAAAGAAATCGAGCGTATGCACGTCGAACCCCGCATAAGGATAGATGTTCGGATGGGAAAAAAGGTATAGTGGCTCGGAAATACATAACCCTGTCTCCTCGGCCACCTCACGCTGCACCGCCTCCTCGACCGATTCGCCGCAATCGACAAAACCTCCCGGCAGGTCGAGCGTCCCGCGGGCAGGCTCATATGCACGTCGAGCAACAAGCACTTCATCGCGGTCATTCCGAATAAAGCAGGCCACCGCAGCTGCCACATTGAAATAGTACACAAACCCGCACGATGCACATTTTTTTGCCTTCGCATCATGTATCCGGAAATCGGAACTGCCACAACGGGGACAAAACCGGAAAGTATCGAGCGGATGTCCCGAAGCACCCTTTCCACTGGAGAATACCATACAAAAAAAAATCGATTAATGGCTTTTCTTCGTTATTTTCTCGCGTTCTACGCTCGCTCTTCGGACTGCTCATTCCTGTTCGGAAAGGAGCATCTCTCCTCGGAATCCAATCTCCTGACGATTATTCGAAGTAACGGAAATATAACTCGAACCATTCGTATAGACCTCCACCCGATAGCGGAAAGAGTCCTCACGAGTACGCACGTCGAAAGAGATCTCCATCTTTCCTCGTTTGCCTGGTTTCGCCTGATAATCGGTCAGTACATTTTCGAAAATCAGGCCCTCGCCGCCGCCATAGGGTATGCTGTACGCCCTGCCGAAATAGGGCAGATAGGAGTAGACCGAATCGCCTTTAATCTTCAGAGAGTAGAGTGAAGTGAGCATGATGGCCCGCCCACTCATAGGTAAGGCTTGTCTTACACGAATCGTAAAATCGCGACTTTCGATCCGCTCCTTAACCCCTTGCTCCATCGTCGATTTATCCGCTTTTTTCGCAGGCTTCGCGGCATGAGCCACCGTCGCAACAGCGACCAGTAGCGATATTACCAACAATATTCTTTTCATGGTCATTCGGTTTTAAGCCGGAAGGGTTCTCATCCACTTCGGCATATGATCAACAGTATAACGTAAGATCAGACCATTTCAGTATCTCACGGCATGGGGTGGATTCGAACCGAAATCGGCGTATCGGCCAGCATGGCTGGCAACTTCGAGATATCCGTATCGGTCGTATGATACGGGAACAGTATGCCGGGATTGATCAGCCGTGCCGCTTCGGCCGCCTGCTCAAGCGTCATCGTATATGGCTGATTGACAGGCAAGAAAGCAATATCGACCAAACCTAACGTCTTCATCTCGGGAATAACCTCCGTATCGCCGGCAATGTAAATACGCGTCTGATCGAATTGCACAATATAACCGTTGTCGCCACGCGTCTTGGGATGGAACTGCAAATGATTGAGGCTTGTATTGTAAGCCGCCACCGCAGTCACCGCCAACGAAGGATTGATCTCCAGACCATCACCGGGTGAAAGCGGTGTCGTACCGCTCAACATATCCCCCACCTCATGGCTGCAAACCAGTACAGTCTCGGGCCCAGCCAATTCCCGCACCGCCTTCTGATCGAAATGGTCGTAATGTGCATGGGTCACCAATACGAGATCGGCCTCAGGCAACCGACTGTAATCGGCATATTCCGTAAGTGGATCTACATAAACCACCGTCTCATCCCACACCAAGGCCAATGTGGCATGTTGGAAGAATACGATCGTCAACGAGTGACCGTCCTTCGTAACCAAACTCTCTTTGTCGAAATGTTGACCGGAAGCCTCGAATGCTTCCAAAATCTGTACATGATCTTTTGCCATAACTGTCTGATTATCGTTCGCTGTTTCGCCTGAACAGAGCAGGCCCCATAAGATACCAAGCCAAATAAGGTTCATACGGATTGCGAATTAAGTTGTCTACACAAAACGAAGTTATCCAAATATACGTTTTTTTTTCGAAAAACATGCCATCTCGTTTCGATTTTACTCTTTCAGGTCATTCCATACTCAACCCATTGCATTTTTGCCACCGATTGCGTATTTTTACCCGACAAGTCACCGCGATACCGCGGCGGCGTTCACCTATGGAGCGCCACCCAAACCATTCCACATTCTGTCATCATGACTGCAACATTCAACCTTTTCCTCATCGTCATGTCGATTCTCGCGCTGATCGTCTTCATCGCGCTTCGCCATGTCAATGCCGGCTATGGGATCTTCGCCGATCGGAAGTGGGGCATTCTGATCTCCAACCGTATCGGCTGGTTGGTGATGGAAGCCCCCGTATTCCTTGTCATGGGACTCCTGTGGATCACCTCCGACCGCGCCTTTCAACCCGTACCGCTCACGATGTTCATCCTTTTTCAACTCCATTACCTGCAGCGGGCCTTCATCTATCCGTTCCTATTGCGCGGAAAGAGCCGCATGCCGATAGGCATCATCGCCATGGGTATGATCTTCAACGTGCTCAATGCTCTGATGCAGGGAGGCTGGATCTTCTGGGTATCGCCGCCCGGACGCTATCCCGTTGAATGGTTCTGGTCACTCCCATTTATCGTCGGAACCATGATTTTCATCGCCGGCATGGTCATCAATCTCCACTCCGACCATATCATCCGCACGCTGCGTCAGCCAGGCGACACCCGTCATCACATTCCACGCGGAGGCATGTTCCGCTATGTCTCCTCGGCCAACTATTTCGGAGAGATTGTCGAATGGACAGGTTTCGCTCTCCTCTCCTGGTCCTGGTCAGGGGCTGTTTTCGCCTGGTGGACCTTTGCCAATCTTGTACCACGAGCTGCAGCTACCTACAAAAAATACAGCGAAGAGTTCGGCGAGGAGTTCATCCGACTTCGACGTCGAATTGTCATCCCGTTCATCTACTGATATGCCCAAGAAGAGCATCCTATCAACCTCCCAAATGGAATTCAGAGAAGAGCAGAGAGAGCGTTCCAGTGGCAATGCCCTCTCCGACCTGCCGGCCGCCATCGTCACGGGAGCCAATGGCGGAATCGGTCGTGAGATTACCGCAGGGCTCCTCCATCGCGGCTTCCAGGTAATCATGGCCTGTCGGAATCCAGAGAGAGCATCACAAGTCCGAGAACGCCTCATCCAGGAAGGCCGGGGCACCGACCTTGCCTCCCGCATCCGGATCGAGCCGCTCGACCTGGCCTCTTGTGACTCCATCCAAGCCTTTGTGTCCCGTCTCTCGACAACCGGGCAACCGATCAATCTGTTGATCAACAATGCCGGTGCTACCTTCAAAACGTTCGACACGACTACCGACGGTATCGAACGTACATTTGCCACCAACTGCCTCGGGCCCATTCTGCTCACGGAACGGTTGCTACCACTAATGGTTCGCACGGACGATTCCGTCACGGCCGCCCGGATTGTCAATACCATTTCGCTTACGGCTCGCTACGCCCGGTTCAAGGGAGGATTCCCCGACTCATCGGCCCACAGCTATCGACGCCTGCAAGCCTATGGACGCTCCAAACTCGCTCTGCTGATTTATACCGCACAACTGGCAGAACGAACTACGGGGCAGAACATCGTCGTCAATGCTGCCGATCCGGGGATTGTAGACACCGGGATTATCTCCATGCAGTGCTGGTATGATTCACTGGCCGATTTAATCTTCCGGCCCCTGATCCGAACGCCTCAAAAAGGGGCACAAGCCGCACTCCATGCCGCTTCAGCCTCCCATTCCGGATACATCTATTCTCCGGCTGGAGCAAGACGAATCCCCAACCGAATCTTTCACCATCCTGCACGCGAGACGTTAGCCTCGCTATGGAAGTCTTTCCTGTAAACACACCAGCGCCCGGATGCTCTCCACGGCACGAATACGACAAAAAGACGGATAATCCCGCACGGGATTATCCGTCTTTAGACCATCGGGACCGACGTAACATCCGGGTCCCAGCTATCTCCCTGCTCCCTATTGAGCAGCCGGGGTATCCTTAATACCAAGTTCCTGCTTTACAAGCGGCAACAGGTCAGTCATCGTAGCCTTATCATAATAAGCCAATGCACCCGTTGCTATATCGAACACGGCCGTATAACCTCCCGCTTTGGCCACTTTATCAATGGCTTCGGTAGCTTTCTGGAATACCGGCTGCATCAAACTCGACTGCGTATTACTGTAAACAGCCGGAGCATCCTGTTCCAATTGAGCCATCCGGGTACGCAAATCATTCAAATCTTTCTCCTTGACTTGACGCACAGCATCCGTCAGTGTAGAAGCAACCTTCTGATACTCCTGCAATTTATTCAGATATTCCCTTTGAAGGTCATCACCCTGGGTTTGAAATTCCTTGGCCAAAGCTTCCAGTTTTACCTGTACGCTGTCGTAATCCGGCATTGCCTGAATCAGTTCCTGAGAATTGATATAACCGAATTTCTGCGCATACCCATTAAAACTGCACACGACCAGAACTACAACAGCAAGAGTCAGTTTAGAAAATGTTTTCATAAAAGTTGAGTTTGTTTTTTGGTTTATTTTGTCAATTTAATAATCTCTTCCGTTTTGTCAGCCGAAGGAGTGTAGTAAAGCACCATCGGACTGGCAGCTATATCGAGCACCAGGTCATAACCATTCTCCTGGGCGTATTTGTTAATCACCTCGAACACCTTATCCTGAATCGGTTTAATCAACTCGACACGTTTCTTCATCAGTTCTCCCTGCTGCCCGAACACCTGCTCCTGGTATTTGTTCACCTCTTTCTCCCGATTGATGATGGCATCCTCCCGGATCTGACGGGACGAGATACTCAGATAGGCTTTCTGTGACTGATAATCGTTATACATCTTCTCGATCTCGGCAAAAGCATCGTCCACGGTCTTCTGATACTCTTTGGCAAGCGTATCTACCGTAGCTATAGCTTCTGTGTATGCCGGGATGGCTTTGAATATCTTCTCGGAATTGACCACCATATACTTTTGTGCCTGTGCAGAGATTCCCATCAGGAACATTACTGCTGTGAAAACAATAAACTTTTTCATAAACGATATGGTTTTTGGTTAGAATTGCTGACCGATCATGAACGAGAACTTGCTCCCGTGAGCCTTGGTTTCACCCACCTGCTTGTCGAAACCGTATCCCCAGTCGACACCGATCATTCCCACTACCGGCAAATAGAGGCGGACACCTATACCGAGCGACCGCTTAAGCTGGAACGGATTGAACGACTTCCAACCGGTAAAAGCATTACCGCCTTCCGCAAAGATTAAGCCATAGATCGTGGAACTGGGTTTGAGAATGAAGGGATAGCGCAACTCGACCGTATATTTGTTATACACACGTGCATAGTCGTTCTGAACCGTATAGGGCGTAATCGAACTATCCTCGTAACCACGCAATCCGATGATATCCACACCATAGATATTGTAGCCAGACATACCGTCTCCTCCCATATCGAAACCTTCGAAAGGCGACGGCTTGTTTTTGTTATAACTACCGAGGTAACCCAATTCGGCTTTTGCCATCAGCACAAGATTACCATTCCGGGAAAGTGGCTGATACCATGTACTTTTCAAATTCCATTTATGGTATTCAATCCAACGATAACGATCATTATCCGAAAGATTGGGATCACTGTAATCCTTATTATCGAAGAGCGAGTAAGGCGGGGTCAACGACAGCGAAATGGAGAAATCGGATCCACGACGCGGATAGATCGGCTGATCCACCGAGTTACGTCCGAACACCGTCGTAAAGGCAAAAATATTCGAACTACCATTGGAAATCAAGAAATAGTCCCAATCCTGCAGATTGTACATCTCATAGGAGATCTCATTATAGAGCGTAAAATAGGGATCCGGCCAGGAGAGACGGCGACCGATTCCGACAGAAATACCGACCGTACGGAAGTGTTTATTTCCTTGTTGCCAGAAATAGTAGGCATCCGTTTCGTCCGAATAGTGTGTTCCTATCGTCAGTGAATTGGGCTTACGGCCACCCACCCACGGATCGGTAAAACTGATGGAGAACGACTTGTAATAAGAACCGTTACTCTGGGCTCGGATGGCAAGCTGCTGGTTCTGTCCTTGCGGATAAGGCCTCCACGCTCCTTTCTTGAAGAAATCACGCAACGAGAGGTTGTTCAACTGGATTCCGACCGATCCCACAAACATTCCGGCACCCCAACCGCCCGATATCTCGAACCGGTCGCTGGCCTGCTCCTCAAGAGGCCAGGAGATGTTCACCAACTCGTTGCTGACGGGCTCAACCCCCGGAGCAATGGCCTCCGGATTGAAGTGCTGCATCTGCGACAGCTGACGCAACGTACTCATGATCATCGAACGGTTATACAACTCTCCCGGATAGGTATATAGCTCACGGCGGATCACCTCGTCATTGACTCGGTGGTTACCGCTGATAATGATGTCGTTAAGTGTAGCCTGACGTCCCTCGAAGATTTGCAGTTCCAGGTCGATCGAGTCCTCTCCGATAATAATTTCGGCCGGATTGACATTGAAGAACAGATATCCGTCGTTCTGATACAACGAGGTAATCGACATATCGTCCGGATTGTTCTCTTTGCCGATACCGAGCTGTTTGTGCAACGTCTTTTTATCGTAAGCCTGTCCTTTGGTAATACCGAGCATCCGATTCAGATCCTCCGTGGCATACTTGCTGTTGCCCACCCAGGTGATATTGCGGAAATAGTACTTATTTCCCTCGTCCATCCTGATCTTGATCCCGATACGCTTGTCATTGATCGGATAGATCGAATCGGAAAGGATGTTGGCATTACGGTATCCTTTCGAGTTGTAGAAATCGATCAGATTCTCCTTATCCTCCTCATAATCCTTATCCTTGAGCTTGGCACTCTTGAAGATATTGATACTCTTCTGATGGGTTTTCTTAAGAGCCTTACGCAGACGATTATCGGTAAACACCTCGTTATCCTCGAACTCGATTTTCCCGATTTTAACCCGAGGCCCTTTCGTAACCAGGAAAGTCACATTAACGACATTCTGTAACGTCGTATCGTTATCCACCCGTGTCTTGACCTCCACATTACGGAAACCTTTCTCCTTGTAATGTTGTTTGATCAGATAAACATTCTTATTCAACAGATAATCCGATAGTTCGCTAAATCCTTTCTTTAACTGAAGATTTTCGGTCAGTTCGGTCGCTTCTCCTTTGCGGACACCCTCGAAATTCCATAAATACACGCGCGGACGTTCCTTCAGATAGATAATAAGATCCACTTTATCGCCCTTCGGTTCTGCCACTACCTTCACATCGGAATAGTAACGTTGCAACCAAAGTCTATTAATTGCCTGAGAGACATAACTACTTGGCAGATAGACCGTATCTCCTTTATTAATACCCGCTGCCATAATTAATGTCGCCGGATCGAAATATTCAACACCTTCTACTTTAATGTCATTGATCACATACTTTTGAGGATTATTGTAATCGCCCACAGGAAGCGTCGAAAGATCTATCTTAACCGATGTTGTATCGCGCTCTTCCATCACAGATTCCTCATTGACAGCCACGGAATCGGCCTTTTCCTGCGCAAAAACATCTACTGTGAACAATGTCAGTAAAATCAACAAGAGTTGCAGTTTGTTTCTCATCATTAGTTCCGTAAGTAACGTAATCCCTTCTCTATTCTTGCGTAACCAAACCGTATCTTCGGTCACGCCTCCCGTATTCCGCCACGGCACGTTCAAACGCTGCATCGTCGAAATCGGGCCACAATATTTCAGTAAAATATAATTCGCTATATGCTGCCTGCCAAAGCAGAAAATTACTCAAACGACACTCCCCACTGGTCCGGATAATCAAATCGGGATCCGGATAATCTGCCGTATACAGGGCTTCGGAAATCTGCTCCGGTGTAATCTCTTCCGGATGCAAACGCCCCGCGGCGACCTCTCCCGCCAACCGTCTGACCGCATCGGTAATCTCCTGACGGGAACCGTAATTCAATGCCAAAATCAGTGTAAGTTTATCTCCCGACGCTGTTTCCTGTTCGATCAGTGCCAGATGCTCCTGCACCTGTTGCGACATTGCTTTCCGCTCGCCTATCACCTGCACGGCAACACCCTGACAAGCCAACTCTTCAGCCTCATTCACAATGCTCTTGCACAGCAACTCCATCAATCCGTCCACCTCCTCGGCAGGACGGCCCCAGTTCTCCGTAGAAAAGACATAAAGCGTCAAATAGCGAACTCCCAGACGCAGAGAGGAACGAATGGCCGCACGGACACTTTCCACCCCGTGCATATGACCATAGAGGCGTTTTTCACCTCTGCTTTGTGCCCAACGACCATTGCCGTCCATAATAATGGCAATATGCCGCGGTATGTTCACATTATCGTCCATGCTTGCGCTTTTCACCGTTTTAAAGCTACAAATATAGCACTTCTAACGTTACAAATCGCTATCATATCCATTTTTTTGTCCTATCTTTCCGAAACCGCCCTCAGTGTTCTCCATCTGCAGAAAGCTGTCATCGAATCTTATCACGGCGATCAAAACCCCACATCATCTTATTTCGTAACGTATCATAAAACGATATATTTTGCAGATGCACCAAAAAAACAGCATTTTTCGCTTTTGAGATTGTGAATGTTGCACCATCACCGGCCCGACAACTCTTATTATCCAGCGTCACAAAGGCATCGCCATCGCGTGTACCAAGACGGAAAGTCACTTCACTATCATCTGGAATCACCACAGGCCGCATCGTCAAATTGTGCGAAGCAATGGGTGCCAACACCAAACATGCACACTCGGGAGCCACAACCGGTCCACCCACGCTGAGCGCATAGGCCGTAGAGCCGGCCGGTGTACTGAGCAACACCCCATCGCCCCAATAAGTTGCCACCATCTCTCCGTCCACGTAAGTTTCGACCGAAATCATGCTCGTGCCGCTACGCTGGATGGAGAACTCATTGAATGCGAATGGATACTCCGGCGTTTCCACAAAGTCACCCGAGGCCTCCAGCAGCACACGAGACTGCGTCGTATAACATCCTGATTTCAAGTCGGACAGTGTCTGCCGGATACACTCCTTCGGGACATTGGAGAGAAAGCCCAGACGCCCGGAATTGACACCCAGAATCGGAATCGGATGCCGGTCCACAAGTTTCACACAATCGAGAAAGGTTCCGTCACCCCCATAGCTCATCACGACGGATGCCTCGCGGCAGCGCTCATCAAAAAAGGAGTATTGTTTGCAAAGAGGGAGCCCGATATTTGCCGTGACGGCCAACACCTCGGCAAACTCACGGTTGACAAGGAACTCCAGGTCGGACTCCTCCAACGCAGTCATCAGTGCGGCAAGTTCCTGCGGCGAGTGTTCCATCTGCGGACGGGAATAGAGGACGATTTTCATTTCACTAAAAAAATAGATACCTTTACCGTCGCAAATGTAACTTTTTATTATGACAAAATTAAGCGTGAACATAAATAAGATTGCAACGCTGCGAAATGCACGCGGCGGCAATCTTCCCAACGTAGTGGAGGCCGCCCTCAATGCGGAACGCTTCGGAGCGCAGGGTATCACCGTACACCCGAGGCCCGATGAACGGCATATTCGTTACAACGATGTCCGCGATTTAAAAAAGGTACTGACCACGGAGTTCAACATCGAGGGCAATCCGATCGACCGATTCACGGAACTGGTCCTGGAGGTGGTTCCCACCCAGGTCACGCTGGTCCCCGATGCACATGATGCCATCACCTCCAACCAGGGATGGGACACCAATGCTCATCTGCAGTTCCTGCGTGAGAAGACCGAAATTTTTCATAAGAAAGGTATCCGCGTATCGATCTTTCTCGATCCTCTCCCCGAATTGGTTCCCTATGCTGCAGAGACGGGAGCCGACCGCATTGAACTTTACACCGAAGCCTATGCGCGCAACTACGCCGCCGACCGGGAGAAAGCCATTGCCCCCTATCTCGCCACGGCACTTGCAGCGCAGCAGGTTGGACTCGAGGTGAACGGAGGACACGACCTCAACCTCGAAAACCTCGGCTACTTTGCCCATACCATCCCGAATCTGGAGGAGGTATCCATCGGCCATGCACTGATTTGCGACGCCCTGTATCTCGGGCTGGAAAATACAATCCGACTCTATCGGCGAGAACTCGAAAAATAGATTGTTCCACCTGACTAAAATTCGAATTTGTGTCCATTCCCGCTCCGCTTTCCGACCCTTTATTCCATACCATCGGCAAAATTGCCGACGCCAAAGGATTGCGTGCTTTCGTGATCGGCGGCTATGTGCGGGACTACTACCTGCATCGCCCCTGCACCGACATCGACGTGGTAGTCACAGGCAGTGGCATCGAAGTTGCTCAGGAATTGGGACGGCAATTACACTCCAACGTATCGGTTTTCAAGAATTTCGGCACGGCAATGCTACGGGTCGGAGGCATGGAGGTAGAGTTTGTCGGAGCACGAAAAGAGTCCTACCGGGCCGACTCGCGTAAACCCATCGTCGAGAACGGTACCATCGAAGATGACCAGAAACGACGCGATTTTACGATCAACGCCATGGCCTGGTCGCTCAATGCGTCGGACTTCGGCGCGTTGGTCGACCCGTTCGACGGCATGAGCGACCTCGAACAGTGCATCATCCGAACACCTTGCGATCCGGACACCACTTTCTCGGACGATCCACTGCGCATGCTGCGTGCCATCCGGTTCGCCACGCAGCTCGGATTCGACATCTTTCCCGAAACATTCGACGCCATCACCCGCAACCGGGAACGCATCCGCATCGTCTCGAAAGAGCGGATCGTCACGGAGCTGAACAAAATTATTCTCTCGCCCCGCCCCTCGATCGGCTTCGAGTTGCTCGATTTGACCGGACTGCTGGAGCTGATTTTCCCGGAACTGGCACGACTGAAAGGCGTAGAACGACGCGGGTCTCACGCACATAAAGACAATTTTCTCCATACACTCAAGGTAGTGGACAACATCGCCCGCAAGACGGACGACCTCTGGCTGCGCTGGGCAGCCCTGTTGCACGACATCGCAAAACCCGCGACGAAAGCCTACGACTCCAAAACGGGTTGGACGTTCCATGGCCACGAGGTGCTGGGATCGAAGATGATTCCCGGCATTTTCCGCAACATGAAACTTCCGCTGAATGAGAAGATGAAATTCGTACAGAAGATGGTATTCCTTCATCTGCGTCCGATTATCCTTTCGGAGGACAAGGTGACCGACTCAGCCGTGCGACGCCTGCTCTTCGAGGCCGGCGACGACATCGATGCGCTGATGACGCTCTGCGAGGCGGATATCACCTCCGGAATCGACGCCAAGGTACAACGTTACCTGAAGAATTTCGCCCTCGTGCGGCAGAAGATGCGCGAAATCGAAGAGAAAGACCGCATCCGCAACTTCCAGCCCCCCATTACGGGCGAAATCATCATGGAGACCTACGGGCTGTCGCCCTGCCGTGAAATCGGCGACATCAAGGCGGCCATCAAGGATGCCATCCTCGACGGTGCAATCGGCAACAATTACGACGAGGCATACGCTCTCATGGAACGACTGGCCGCAGAACGGGGATTAAAAAAGCAGTAGCCTCTCCAGTCTGTCTCACCCATTCTTCGCTCCGGCTCCCTTCCACAAGACGAAACCGACCGTCCTATCCAACACACTCTTCGTGAAGTGTTTCCGCAGTCACCCAAATTACCGACCCCAATCTCCGGCACAAAGTTCTTCCCTATCGTGCCAATCCCGAGGCCTCAATGGCCGAGAGAATCTCCTCGCGCCGCATCCTTGGCAAAGAGTACACAATCAGCAGGTAAGAATCGCGTATCATCGTGCGGATGAAGGAATCCGGCAAATCGCCGTCGACCCGCACCGAATTCCAGTGCATTTTATTCATGTGGAACCCGGGGGTAATCTCGGCATACCGTTCGCGCAGCTCCAAGGCACGCGCCGGCTCGCACTTAACATTCACCCAACGGAAATCGACCATATCGGCCAACGTATAGATTTTCCCTCCCACTTTATAGACCAACGTAGTTTCGTCGAAAGGCGTTGTCTCCTCCGTAAAAGGAAGCGAAAGGCAATAATCACGATACGTAATGACATCCATTGCGGTTCATTTTCAAATTACAGCGCCCCATATCCTTACATAGGACACTCAAAAATAGTGAAAAAAAAAGAAAAATCCCCCGCAACAGACCAAAGTGGTACGAAATGTGGTAATGCATACGGCAAAATATGTCAAACCAAAAACAACTGCTATGATTCGAAAATTTTTACCCTTCGTTTGTATCGTCCTTCTATTGGCGGCCTGCTCGAAAGAGCGTCGCTGGAGCCAGGAACAGCGGGAAGAGCTGCGCCGCGAATTGAAAGAATACCGCTATTATGATTACCTGAGCAACATGACAGACAGCGAGTTCGACGTCTTCACCATCGTCGTATCGGACTCCCTCGAGAAGCAATATCCCGATTATGCTCAACTTCAAAATATGCCGGGAGCCAGCGACACCATCACCATGGTCGTATTCACCACCATCGGCTACGACCTGTCGGCCGACTATAAGAACATGCGCTACCTCTATCCCTACAAGAATCTGGTGAAAGAGGGAACGCTTCCCAAAGGCCTCTCCGACGAAGCCGTACAGAGCTATTACTCCTGTCTGGCCGACAAGGTGAACGCCAACTATCCGTCGATGCTGCAATTCCTGCAGGACGTTATGATGGGCGACACCACACAGGTCAACCAATTCAAACAGGCCTGCGCCGAACAACTGGGGACTATTGTAGCCACCGAAATCGAACTTACCGAATAACCCCACACCGAGACTCGGTAAAATCAAAGCGACGGACTAATGTAGTCCGTCGCTTTTCATTTCGTCTCTCCTGAAACCTCAAATTCCTCACAAGCAAAAAGTGGAGTCGCGTCATAACCGCAGCCCCACTTCATTACATGCGAATAGAAAAAAGTATATATTTCTGTATACTAAAATCCTATTACCACTAAGCGATCACAGTGACATTCACCGCCTGCTCGCCCTTCTTGCCTTCAGCAACCTCGAACTCAACGTTCTGTCCCTCTTCGAGACCGCGAAAACCTTCCTTGTTAATACCTGTATAGTGCACAAAAATGTCACTACCTGCTTCGGTCGTGATAAAGCCGTAACCTTTGGCTGAATCAAACCATTTTACTGAACCTTTCATAAAAAGTTTAATTAAAAAGAATGTTCACAAAGAAAAGGAAAAGATTTTGAAAAACAATAAAAAATAAAATTAATTTTCTACATTTAACCGTTTATTTTCACTGACCGAAACCTTTTATGAAGTTTTTCCACATAAACAACGCCTTGTGCACGGATTGCAACCGCTGCGCCTCAGGATGCCCGATGGGAGCGGTATCGGGAACAAGCGGAAAACGCTACATCGACCCGGATAAATGTACCTCATGCGGCACCTGCATCCGCAATTGCAGTGCTGGCGCCATAACCGTAGAAACCGTGGAGCACATGGTGCTCGAATTAGAAAAGGTGGAGACATATCGCAACCGCATCCGCCGTCTTGAGAAAGAGCTTGCAGAGACCCAGGAACGGTACAATATTCTGGACCGATGCCTCCGGTTGTTAATTGCCCATCTACCGACGGCCACATTCATCGTAGAGCGTGCGGGACGCATCGTTACCGCTAACCGTGCATTTGCCGAGTTATCAGGTATCGGGCCGTTGCGATTGGCTGACCTGCCTGAGGATCTTGCCGGCGAAAATCTGCTCAATCTACTACCCGATGAGGTTGGCAAATTGATTCGCATGTCCGTTTCGGAGGCTTCCGACCGTTGCTATGTAATCCAAATCGGCAACCAAGAGGTCTCATTCAGTCTTACGCCACTCACGGACAACTACATTCTCGGCATCGGACGCACATTGGACGATCCCGCAGTCGCCGGCGAACAGGTGCTCATGCTGTTGCGAGAAGTCATCGACCGCAAGATGAACATGGTACAGAGAATCGGCTCCCTGCTGGGCGAAGAGACCTCGGCGGAGATCAACAGTCTGACCACCATCATGCAGATCATAGAATCGGGAGATGGAAAAACGACAGAAACACAGGAATGAACGACAGACTCTATCTTGACATAGCATGCCGTCAGGCAAACTGTTACGGAGAACGCATCTGTGGGGACAATTACCTTTGCCGCCATATTGCCATGGGACGGCGCACACTCGTCGTACTTTCGGATGGCATGGGACATGGCGTCAAGGCCAACATTCTCTCTACCCTCACCTCGACCATGCTGCTGGAATTTATCTCCATGCATCGCGACATTGCCCAGATTGCCGACACGATTCTGCGCATGCTCCCCATATGCCGCATACGCAAAATCAGTTATGCGACCTTCACGATCGCCGATATCGACAACACCACGGGAGAGGTGTCGGTCGCACAACACGACAACCCGGCAGCGCTTCTGATTCGGGATGGCCACGCCGTCCCGCTTCAGTGGGAGAAACGTGAAATCACACGTAAAGAGGGACGCCCGCTCTCTCTCAGCACCTGTCGTTTCACCGCCACGAAGGGCGATCGGCTCATCATGGTCAGTGACGGCATCACCCAAAGCGGACAACGTACCGGCCGCTATAAATTCGGCTGGGGCGAACCCTCTCTGGAGCAGTTTCTCTGCTATCTATCGACCATGAACAGTGGTATCTCCTCGGCCGATCTCGCCTCGCAGGTTATCTCCAAAGCCGACATCAACGACGCAGGCCGTCCGAGCGATGACATGAGTTGTGCCGCAGTTCTTTTCCGAGCTCCGCGACGTTTGATGCTGGTCTCCTGCCCGCCGTCGTTGACAGAAGAGAATGAGCGGCTGATCACTGCGGTACGAAAACATGAAGGAGAGCGAGTGGTGTGTGGCTATCCGGTTGCCCGCATTCTATCGGAAGGGCTGAATCTCCCCATGGAACGGGACGAATCGGCGAGCAATCCGTTGCAAAAACCAGTATACCGCATTCCGGGCTTCGATCTGATTACGGAAGGGCTGGTCGTTCCCGGACGTGTACTCGACCTGCTGGAGCACTCTGCCGGAGAATCCATCGGAAGAGACGTCCCGGCAAGGTTGTGCCGTCATCTGCTGCGAAGCGACGAGATCGAGATGGCTATCGGGATGCGCCGCAACCTCGATGTCGATGCCACACAGGCCGACGAATTCGAACTGCGGCGAAACGTCCTGTATCGCATCGCCAAACTGCTCGAAACAAAATTCGGGAAAAGGGTCTCCATCACCCGTTATTGACCGTCACACTCCTCGACCGCCAACAGTTGCCGATCAATCAGATCGAGGACCCGACAGTCCCTCTCCATATCGAATTTGCGGGCAAACCACGCTCCACTGGCCGCAATCCGATCGAAATCTGCCGTGGTCAGCAGTTTGGGACTGGCACCGCCCGCCGACCAGTCGGCATACACGCCACTGGCACTCTCGACCGAATCGGCAAATGGAGAATGGAGAATAATCGTTTGGAAAAAGAGTTCATCGGGACAATGCACCGTGCGATAAAAACGCATGACCTCCGGGTGGCTCCGCGTGTACTCCAACACATACCGCACACAATCGCCACTGAGCGTCCACCACTGCGATCCCTTATATACCAATCCCTCCGGATGCTCACGTGTTCCTCGCGAAAGAAGATGTACCCCTTTATTCACAACAAGAGTCAAAAAGCGGCTCCGGAAATGATAGTGACGATAACGGTATCGACGGCTCAGCCCCCGGACATAGTCATCCCGACCGTCGAGTGCCGTCCAGGCGATATGTTCCACTCCCGGCTGGGCCTCCAACAGCGACAGAAATCGTTCCGGCGGGACAATCGGATAATCCTGCCCGCTCAACAGCCGTACATAATCATACTCCCCCGCAGACAGTATCTCTTCCAGACCAGCCAACGTGGCTCTCACCATCGAGAAATCGCCCCACCCGACTTCAATCCTCCGGCAGATAAAGTGCACCTCAGGCTGCATCGGAACGATTGCCTGTAGAAAAAGTGCGAGGTCACTCTTGCCGTCCACATGCACGAAAAGGTCGATCTGCCGATGCCGCAGCCGGCGACACAAACGCGCCACCTGCATCGGATTTTTATGAGCCAGTATAAGAATCGCCAATTTCATACGGTCAGCCATCGCTTCATCCACAAAAATAGTAAGAATTCCGTCCCCTGCAATGCTCTTCACATCCGCCACACACGACTACCAACACGAAGCCCTCGCAACATTGCGAGGGCTTCTC
>CALVFI010000011.1 GCA_944326815.1 uncultured Rikenellaceae bacterium
CCCCGTCGCTATGCACAACATCGACGACAACCTCATTTTCAGGCCTTCCGCATGGAACGCTTTCGGATCTACCACAGAAAACGCTGACTTCCGAGCATGCGCAGCCTTCGGCCCTCTCTATAAATAATCCATAAAACAACTCTTATGAAACACATTCATTCAATTTTAACCCTCGCATCGGCAGCCGTCATATTGACCGCTTGCAGCGAAAAAACAACATACGAAATGGGCTCTTACGGATACGACGCTGCATTTTTCAAACAGCACAAAATCTCCTTCCTCGAACTCTCCAGTCCTGACGGACTTTCAAAAATCATGGTTATTCCGGCTTATCAGGGACGTGTAATGACCTCTACAGCCGATGGCGATGCTGGCAACAGCTTCGGATGGATTAACTACAAGTTGATTGAATCCGGAGAAATCAATCCTCAGTTCAACCCGGTCGGAGGCGAAGAACGCTTTTGGTTAGGACCGGAAGGAGGCCCCTTTTCCCTTTATTTCAAAAACGGACAGGAACAGGTGTATGAAAACTGGCGCGTCCCCGCTGCTATCGATACCGAAGCTTATGACATAGCCGAACAAACCCCTTCGAGCGTAAAATTCACCAAAGAAACGACATTCACCAACGCCTCGGATTCGGAGCTCAAGATCGGCATCGAGCGCACCGTTTCTCTGTTGGATCGCGAGGCCGCAGCCGAACTGCTCGGCACAGAGATTCCCGCAGAGCTAAAAATGATCGCCTACGGCACGGAGAATACCATCACCAACCGGGGTGACAACGCCTGGACGAAACAAACCGGACTCCCTTCCATCTGGTTACTGGGCATGTTCAACCCAACACCGACCACAACGGTATTCATTCCTTATGACACCACGGGCACGGGGCGTATCGTCAACGACGAATACTTCGGCAAAGTTCCTTCTGACCGTCTGATCGCAGAAAACGGGATACTCTATTTCAAGATCGACGGAACCTATCGTTCGAAGATCGGTCTTCCGGCCGGACGAGCCAAAGACATTTGCGGCAGCTACGATTCGGACAAGAAAGTGCTCACACTGGTGAAATACACGGTCCCCGAAGGCCCGGTAAGTTACGTGAACGGCCAATGGGGGCCGCAGGAAGATCCCTTTGCCGGCGACGTTATCAACGCCTATAACGATGGCCCCACGGACGACGGCACCATCATGGGCCCCTTCTATGAAATCGAGACCTCTTCGCCTGGTGCAGAATTGGCTCCCGGAGCATCGGCAACCCATACGCAGTATGTCATGCATATACAGGGCGACGAAACACAGATAGCCGGTATTGTACAAGCTCTTTTCGGTATTGAATTACAAAAAATTGCAGAGTGTTTCTAATCTTCCTAAACTACCAACCCAGACTTCAATCCAACCATGGAGAAACAACGCATCATACCCAAAGGAATCATCTGGCCATTTATTCTGCTGACCTCGCTCTTCTTTGCTTGGGCTATTCCGAACAACCTCACGGACACGATGCTGGCCGCTTTCAAGCGAATCATGAGCCTCTCGGACTCAAAGACCGCCTGGATTCAGGTGGTGTGTTACCTGCTTGGTTACGGCTGCTTTGCCATTCCTGGCGCCCTATTCATCAAGCGGTTCACCTACAAATCGGGAGTTATGCTCGGATTGGGTCTCTATGCGCTCGGCACATTCCTGTTCTATCCAGCGATGCTTATCTCCGAGAGCACCATCGAGATCGGTTTTTATATGTTCCTGTTAGCTATTTTCATTCTATTCGCCGGACTTTCGATTCTCGAAACCTCCACGAACTCCTATGTATGTGCCATCGGCCCGGAACACACGGCAACCCAGCGTCTTAATTTCGCGCAGTCGTTCAACCCCTTCGGAGCCATTACCGGTGTGGTCATCAGCCAGGTATTCATTCTCTCGCAGCTCAACACGATGAGCGCCGCAGAACGAGCCGCATTGCCCGCCGAAGAGTTGACCCGCATCCAGGGACAAGAACTGAATGCTGTTACGATGACCTATATGGTGCTGGGTCTTATCATGGTGGTTCTACTACTGGCAATTCGCTTCACCCGGATGCCCAATCTGAAAGAGGATGACAAACGGCTCGACTTTAAAGGTACTTTCAAACGCCTTCTCCACAACAAAAATTATGTTTGGGGAGTTGTCGCGCAATTCTTCTATGTAGGAGCCCAGATTGCCGTATGGTCATTCGTCATTCGTTATGCAATGCAACAACTCGGCTTTGATAACGTAATCGCTGCATTAGGAGATAATCCGTCGGGAGCACAGGTAATCGAAGCCCTCCGAAACGTAGAACCTGTTGCAGGAGGTTTCTATTCGTTCTGCGAATGGATTGGTCTCGATGCCCTACTGCCACGCACACCGGAACAGGCCGCCGCAACCTACTACATCATGTCCCTGATCCTATTCGTTGCTGCACGTTTCATATGCACAGGGCTCATGCAATTCTTCAAACCGTGGAAAATACTCACCACTCTCGCCGTATTAGCCGTTATATGCTGTTTGATAACCATTTACGGTGACGGTGCTCCGGGAGTTTATGCTCTGATGGGAATTTCGGGCTGTATGTCACTGATGTTCCCGACCATCTACGGCATCGGCATCTCCGGACTGGGCGAAGACACGAAAATCGGCGGATCGGGCATGGTCATGGCCATTGCAGGAGCAGCTCTGCTGACACAAATTCAAGGCATCGTTTCCGACCAGGTCGGCAGCATCGAATTGGCCTATTGGGTACCTACCATTGCTTTCGCCATCATTGCCTTATATAGCATTTTTGTAGCCAGTAAAGTAAAAATCTAAAAATCAAAATAGGCAACATGAATCGTTACACTATCGGCATCGACTACGGAACCGATTCCTGCCGAGCCCTAATCGTAGACTGCACAACCGGACAAGAGATCGCCTCGGGCGTCATGGCCTATCCACGCTGGGCCAAAGGACTCTACTGCGACCCTGCCTCAAATCGTTATCGTCAGCATTCGCTTGACTATATCGAAGCCATGGAGGGAGCCGTAGCCCGTGCCTTGAAGAGTACCGCTCCCGGCACTGCAGAAAACGTTGTAGGACTCTGCTTCGACACCACTGGAAGTACTCCCGTACTTACCGACCGGGAAGGAACTCCTTTGGCATTAACACCCGCCTTTGCCGAAGACCCCGATGCCATGTTTATCCTCTGGAAAGACCACACCTCGGTAGCTGAAGCCGAAGAGATCAACACCCTGGCAGCCTCCTGGCCGGAGAATTATATCCGCTACGAAGGCGGTGTTTACTCCAGCGAATGGGTATGGGCCAAAGCGCTCCACATCCTGCGCACAAATCCCGCGGTAGCCAAAGCAGCATGGGCATGGGCTGAACATTGCGACTGGATTACCGGTCTGGTCACCGGTAATACCACTCCGGAGACCATGCATCGCAGCCGCTGCGCCGCCGGGCACAAAGCCATGTGGCACAACTCCTGGGGACTTCCCCCTGAGAGATTTCTCGAGAAACTCGACCCGTCGCTCGCAGCCATGCGTCCGCACCTCTTCTCGAAAACCGACACCAGCGACACCAAGGCCGGCACGCTGACCGAGGAGTGGGCCGCACGGCTCGGACTACCGGCAGGCATCGCCGTAGCCGTGGGCGCGATCGACGCTCATATGGGAGCCGTAGGAGCCTGCATCGCGCCCCGCGTACTCACGCGTATCATCGGCACCTCGACCTGTGACATCATGGTGATCGATCCGGCCATTTTGGGCGACCGTTGCGTAAGCGGTATCTGCGGACAGGTAGACGGATCGGTACTGCCCGGTTACATCGGCATCGAAGCGGGCCAATCGGCCTTCGGTGACATTTATGCCTGGTTCCGGGATGTGGTAGCGTGGCCGCTCCGGACATTGTGCTCCCCCGAGACAGCAGAGACAGTCATCGGACAGATTCTCCCGGCACTTACTGCCGAAGCAGAGAAAATCGCCCCGGGCGAAAGCGGCATTATCGCTCTGGATTGGTTCAACGGACGACGCACTCCCTTTGCCGACCAAACGCTTCGAAGTACCCTTGCAGGATTGACTTTAGGAAGCAGCGCCCCAATGATTTTCAGAGCTTTGGTAGAGGCTACCGCTTTCGGATCGCGGGCAATCATCGAACACATGCAACAGGAAGGAATCGAAATCGATGCTATCAATGCAATCGGCGGCATCAGTCAAAAATCGCCGTTCGTGATGCAGACCCTGGCCGACGTACTCGGTATGCCGATCCGTGTCGTACGTTCCGAACAGGCCTGTGCTTTGGGAGCAGCCATGTTTGCCGCCGTAGCAGCCGGTCTATATCCCAACATTTCAGAAGCTCAAGAAGCCATGGGCTCCGGATATACGGCCGAATATAAACCCGACGCCGACCGGACAAAAGTATACGACAAGCTATACCAGCAGTATCTGGCTCTGGCAAAATTTACCGACCCGACTTAAAAATAAATACAATTCTGTCAACAGAGAGAAAGCCCCCGATTACTTTTCGGAGGGCTTTTCTTCTTGCAGACAGGTGCCTGCCGTACAGGTAGCACAACCACCCTCTGAACATCCCTCAGGCAATCCGTCACCTTTTGCCTTATCTCCGCCACGCAACGCCCGCTCCTCATCCCGAATCTGCTGCGCCGCACAACGGATGCCTCGCTTACGCATATTCTCATTGGTCCCGATCTCCGATTCGATATTATGCCCTTTGAAAATAAGTGTCAGCGAAAGTGCCAGTACAAAAAACGCCACGGTAACAATCGCTATCACCACAACCAAACCAATGTGCCCCATAACTGTCTATCGTTTCCGCCAAAGATTCGTTTGAAAACTTTGTGCAATATTCGCGCAAAGTTATAAATTTGCATGGATAAACTGAAATAATCTCTGCCGATATGAAGATTGTTATAGCCGGCGCCGGCGAAGTAGGCAGCCATTTAGCCAAAATGCTTAGCGGTGGACTGCACGAAATTACCGTTATCGACCCCGACCAGAAACTACTGGATGAAATCGGAGGCATGGCCGATGTAGTCACCATCGAGGGTGATCCTACTACATTCGCAGTTCTAAAACGAGCAGCCGTACGTAAAGCAGACCTGTTTATCGCAGTATGCCATGAAGAGAACATGAATGTCATCTCCGCCATGCTGGCCAAACAGCTCGGTGCGAAAAAATCCATAGCACGTATCGACAATAATGAATACCTCGAACCTAATAACAAGGAGATATTTATCAACATCGGAATCGACTATCTTTTCTATCCGGAAAAAGTAGCAGCCCGCGAGGTTATCAACCTGCTTGGACACACCTCCACAACAGAATACGTTGATTTCTCAGGAGGCAAACTGGCTCTCGTAGTCTTCAAAATCGACAACTCATCGCCTTTAGTCGGCAAAACTCTGATCGAGGCGACTGCCGACCGGGAGAATTTACCTTATCGTACTGTCGCTATTTCACGGGGCGGAGAGACAATTATTCCGCGAGGAAATGATACTTTCAACGACGGTGATACGATTTATGTCATTACCAATCAAGAATCAGTCAAAGGCGTCGTTGAATTCACCGGAAAATCAAATGTAGATATCAATAACCTGATGATTTTGGGAGGTAGTCGTATCGGGGTACGTATCGCTCAGGAATTGCAGGATGAGGTAAACATTAAATTGGTCGACTACAATGCTGAAAAAGCCTATCGACTGGCAGAGTTGCTGGAGAAAACACTCATCATCAACGAAGACGGCCGCAACACTGAAGCCATGCTCGAAGAGGGATTGAACAACATGGATGCCTTTGTCGCCGTGACAGGACGTTCCGAGACCAACATTCTGGCAGCCATGCTGGCGAAAAAGATGGGGGTAAAAAAGGTTATCGCCGAGGTGGAAAACCTGAACTATATCAACCTGGCAGAGAGTATCGGCATCGATACGATTATCAACAAGAAACTTATCACGGCCAGCAACATCTTCCGTTTTACGATGTCTACCGACGTTCAGGCCATCAAATGCCTCACGGGCAGCGAGGCCGAGGTACTTGAATTCATCGTCAAACCCAATTCACCGGCCACGAAGCAACAGATCAAGGATCTGGAATTTCCACGTGATGCCATCATCGGGGGCATCGTACGCGGAGACAAAGTATTCATCGCCACGGGCAGCATGGAAATCAACGCTTATGACCGCGTAGTGGTATTCGCCATGCCAACGGCCATTCCCAGAATCGGCAAATATTTCAATTAAATCATGGTACTCACTACACAGCTCGTCAATCTGTTCTTCTCCCGTCGTCGGGCTGAAATTGACCATTTTCGGAAGCATCCAACCGAAGTGCAACAAAAACAGCTGGATTACCTGCTGAAAAAGGGACGGCACACGCTCTTCGGACAGATGCACGACTTTGCCTCCATACGGACTCCGGAGGAGTTTGCCCGGCAGGTCGAAGTCCAAGATTACGAGATGCTTCGCGAACTTATACTTCGCACTAAACAGGGTGAACAGCAACTTTTTTGGCCCAGCAGGATCGAATGGTTCGCCAAATCATCGGGCACAACGGGTTCCAAAAGCAAATACATTCCCGTCAGCCGAGAAGGGCTGCAAGACGCTCATCTGCAAGGACCTCGCGACGTCATTGCACTCTTTGCTGCCCTCTATCCCGACACGAACGTCTTCTCAGGGAAAACCCTCACGCTGGGAGGCAGTTGCCGCATTGAGCAAGAGGGAGACAAAGCCCGCTCCGGGGACCTGTCCGCCATTCTGATACGCAACACGCCGGTCTGGGCCGATCTGCGCCGTACCCCTTCGGCAGATACGGCACTCATCCCTGACTTCGAACTCAAAGTACAGAAAATCTGCAAAGAGGCCATTCCGGAAAATGTCACCTCATTTGCAGGCGTTCCCTCGTGGAATCTGGTCATGATGAACAAGATTCTCGAATATACCGGCAAGGAGAACCTGCTGGAGGTGTGGCCCCATCTGGAACTTTTCGTCCACGGAGGGATGAGCTTCAAACCCTACCGGGAGGTGTACCGACAATTGATTCCCTCTTCCCGGATGAAATACATGGAGACCTACAACGCCTCGGAGGGTTTCTTTGCCATCGCCGATGACCCGACACGCGACGATATGCTGCTGATGCTCGATTACCATATCTATTACGAGTTTCTGCCCATGGCCTCGCTGAACGACCCCACGAAAGCCGTTCCGCTGGAAGGGGTACGTCCTGGGGTAAATTACGCCATGATCATCTCCACCAGCAACGGGCTATGGCGTTACCTGCTCGGCGATACCGTAGAGTTCACCTCCACCGCCCCCTACCGCATCCGAATCACGGGACGAACCAAACATTTCATCAATGTGTTCGGAGAAGAGGTAATGGTGGAGAATGCCGAAAGCGCGTTACGCCGGGCCTGCGACCTCACAGGAGCCGAAGTAGCCGAGTTTACCGTGGCTCCGGTTTTCATGGAGGGACGGTCGCAAGGAGCTCACGAGTGGGTCATTGAATTCCGGAACCCACCCGCCTCGCAGACCGCATTCGCCGAAGCACTGGACAAAGCTCTCCAGGAGGTCAACTCCGACTACGAGGCCAAACGCTTCAAGGACACGACGTTGTTGGCACCTCACTTGAGCATAGTTCCGACCGGCACCTTCCTCCGATGGATGGAACAACGCGGCAAACTCGGCGGCCAACATAAGGTACCACGGCTCTATAACGACCGTACGTTCGTCGAGGAGCTTCTCGCCATCAGCGCACAATCCCCGCAAGAGACAACCGGAAAGCCATAACCATCAAAAAAAGACGAAATCATGTACATAGCCATTGCAGGAAACATCGGAAGCGGTAAAACGACCCTCACGGAGACACTCGCAAAGCGATGCAACGCCAAGATTTATCCGGAGGATATCGACAACCCGTACCTGAACGACTTCTATCAGGATATGGCCCGATGGGCATTCAATCTGCAGGTCTACTTTCTTGGCAGCCGCATCCGGCAAGCAGCCGATATCCTGAAGTGCGGCGAGGATCTTATCCAGGACCGGACCGTGTATGAAGATGCCTATATCTTCGCCGACAACCTGCATGAGATGGGGCTCATGTCCTCGCGTGACTTCGCCTCCTACATGGGAATCTTCAACCTCGCGGCCCACCTGATTCCGCAGCCCGATCTGCTGATCTATCTCAAAGCCAGCGTTCCTACGCTCGTAAGCCAGATTCAGAAACGCGGACGAGCCTACGAAATGTCGATTCAAGAAGAATATCTGGCTCGGCTCAATACCAAATATGAACATTGGATCAACCAGATTTACACCGGTCCTTTGGTCACCCTCGACATCGACAAGGAGGATTTCATTCTCAATCCATCGGTGATCGACAACCTCGTTGCTCGCATCGAGGAGATCCGTACGACAAAAAATGGGAAGTAACCATGCTCCCCAACGAATTTATCCAGACGCTCTCCACCCTGCCGAACCTCGATGCAACGGCACTTTGCAATGCTTTGGAAGGGGCCTCCCCGGTATCGATACGATTCAACCCTTTCAAGGTAACCGAGCAACCGCAGGGACGCCAGGTCCCCTGGTGCCGATATGGCTACTACCTCGAAGAGCGGCCTTCATTTACACTCGACCCTGCATTCCATGCTGGCGCCTATTACGTGCAAGAGGCCGGGTCGATGTTCATCGGTTATCTACTCGAGTGTGCCCTGCAGTCGACAGCCGGGGAGTTTCCCTCCGGCCTGCGTATCCTCGACCTCTGTGCCGCACCGGGTGGTAAGACGACACTACTCGCCACTCTTGCCGGGCTGGAAAGTTTGGTCGTTGCCAATGAGGTCGTGCGGTCCCGTGCCGCCACACTGGCAGACAACGTAAAAAAGTGGGGATTGGGCAATGTAGCGGTCACGAACAACGATCCGTCACACTTTTCCGCTATGACGCATTATTTCGACGTCATTACGGTCGACGCCCCCTGTTCCGGCGAGGGAATGTTCCGCAAAGATCCGCAGGCGCGCCAGCAGTGGAGTCCGGCAGCCGTAGAGCTCTGTGCCGCACGGCAACGACGCATACTCAGCGATGTATGGAATGCCCTCAAACCGGGAGGCATCCTGATTTACAGTACCTGTACCTTCAACCGCACAGAAAACGAGGAGAACATCGAATGGTTGTGCCAGGAGTTCGATTGCGAGCCGGTTGCCATACCAATCCTTCCGGAGTGGCATATCACATACGAAGAGAGTTGCGGCATACAAACGTTCCGCTTTTACCCCCATCTAACAGAGAGTGAAGGTTTCTTTGCCGCCATTGTACGTAAAGGCGAGGGGAAGCGAATAACCCGACTACCCAAAGCCCGGCGCTCAGTATTTGTAGAGCCCACTCGACAAGAGACCGCACTGCTGCAACGCTGGTTTCGCCAACCGGAATATATGCACATGGCCCGCATCGGAGATTCGTTTTACAGCTACTACGCAGCAAGGTGGCCGGAGATACGGACTCTCTCCGAACAACTTTCGGTGCTCTATTCAGGAGTGCAGGTAGGGCAGATTTTTTCCGGCAAACTGCGCCCCGAACATTCACTGGCTCTCTTCCACGACCTGGAACGCCATGCAGTTCCGATTGCCGAGTTCGATCTGGAAAATGCACTCCGCTACCTACGGAAACAGGAGGTAGATCCCACCTTGTTGCGGGAGGGTATCAATCTGGTTTGTTACAAGAATCTTCCCTTGGGATGGATCAAACGAATCGGCATGCGAAACAACAACATGTATCCCAAAGAGCTGAGAATCATAAACCTCTAAAGGGTCGAGCTCTCCATCTACATCTTCTCTGTCAGTTTCTGCACCAACCGGAAATTATAGAAAAACTCCTTGGCAAAAACCCGAATAACGTTATAAGCCGGAATAGCGAGCAACATACCCAGCACGCCCGCCACACTACCGGCAATCAAGATAACGAGAAAGATTTCCAGCGGATGAGCATTTACTCGATTGGAGTACAAAGTCGGCTGTAAAACAAAATCGTCCAATCCCTTGACACACAAAATCGTACCCAGGATAATCATAGCCATATGAGAAGCCAGGACTCCCTCCAGTGGAGATACCATACCGATAAAGAGACAAATCGTCCCCCCGATCAACGGACCTATATAGGGAATGACGTTCAACACGCCCATGATAAGTCCCATGAAGAAAGCGGTTCCGGCCGAAATGCCCCAAGCCATAAACGCCAAGGAGAGCAGAAGCATAATGATCGTCGACTCGGCCAGAATACCCGTAAAATATCGGATCAACAACTGGGTAATCGAGACGAGGGCATGTTTGACATTTGTTTCATACTTGCTGGGAAATACAGCCACGACCATATCCTGAAACAGATGATCCTCCTTCAGAAAAAAGAAAGTAATGAAGGTAATCGAAAAAAGCGCCACCACCGTATCTCCGATCAAGGAAAAAATCGACGAGAGCACCTTATTGATCGCCCCCATATCCAATAATGGCGTCAATTGTTGCACAAATGAATCGATCAAAGAAAAATTCGGATCCTGTATCGAGAAAAAACCCTGCAAAAAGTGCTGAAGCGACATCAACGGCTCACGGAATGTCTCGATCAGATGCGACACATCAAGTCTCGAGAACTCATTCACCTTATCAAACACCAAAGGGATAAACAGAGAAAAGAATGTTACCATTACGGCCCATAACGCAATCAAAGTCAACAATGCTGCGGACCATCGAGGAAGCCGGATACGACCAATCCGTAATCGCAACAACATATCAACCATCGGTTTTCCGATAATCGCCAGCACGGCCGAAATCAATATATAAGCTACAATATTGCCGAAATACCACACCAAAAAGAGAATAGCCGCCGTAACGGCAATCCCGATAATATATTTGGAGAGTTTCGACATACCTCGTTACATTGGTTTTCCTATTTCAAACGGGCGATCGGAGTTTGCGAGCCGACCACTTTCTGACCTATCTCAACCAGAATCTCGCTGTCCAACGGCAACATCACGTCGACTCGTGAACCGAACTTAATAAACCCGCATTTTTCATTCTGAACACATGTCCGCCCCACTTCGGCATAAGAGACAATTCGGCGGGCGATAAACCCGGCAATCTGACGGAACAGAATCCGATATTTCCCGGTATCGACCACTGTCGTGGTACGTTCATTTTCCTCCGACGACTTGGGATGCCATGCCACCAAGAATGTCCCCGGATGGTATTTGAAATATACCACTTTCCCGCCGATCGGATACCAGTTGACATGCACATTGGTCAACGACATGAACACAGAGACCTGTATCCGTCGTTCATTCAAGAATTCGGTCTCCTCGACCTCCTCGGCGACTACCACCGTTCCATCGGCCGGAGCATACACCAGCGAAGGATCACGGGGAGCCTCGCGTCGGGGTTCACGGAAGAATGCTGTTATAAAAATAAAGACAAATAGTGCCGCCACGGAGAGAACTATGGCAACAACCAACGGCAGGAAAAGGATGCTGAGCGCGGAAACGAGCAACGCCGTGCAAAAAGCCACCGCGATAATCACAAAGCCCTCCTTATTGATTCTCATAAATAGCTACTGTTAAAAATTCCATGTTGCCACAGAATTTCAATATCCAAATATAGTAAAATAAACAAATACAAATGGTGCAGAAAGGAATAAAGCATCAAAACGGTCGAGAAATCCCCCGTGTCCCGGCATAATCGCGCCTGAGTCCTTCAGATCGACAGAGCGTTTGAACATCGACTCGGTCAGGTCGCCCAATACCCCGCACACAACCGTCACACAAGCTACTCCTGCCCATAACAGCACGCTATGATCCATCACAGACCCAGCTACAGCCCCTACGACAACAGCAGCTACCAATCCCCCGAGGAATCCTTCCCAGGTCTTCTTGGGTGAGATACGCTCAAAAAGTTTGTGCCGGCCAAGGCTCACTCCGGCCAAATAAGCGCCTATATCATTCGCCCATACGATAAAGATATAAGAGAGAACGACATAAGGCTGATAGACTGGCACCTCGGAGATAACTTCCGCCTCGCCATATCCGTTTCCATCGATAAAAGCCACAAAACAGAGCAACGATAAAGGAACAGCCACATAAAACGCACCTCCGAGTGTGGCAGCTATATTTACTAACGGAGTTTCGCGTTTCCGATACAATTCAATAAAAAAAACTACAAAAAATAGGGGCAGAAGCAGTATGAGCAACCTTAAGTCGTCCGCAGAAGCCGCATGGAAAGAGAGCAGAACCGTCAACACTCCGACCACCATACCGTAGCCTTTCTGAGGCAAAACGCCGCCCCGCTCGGCAATAACATAAAATTCATGCATAGCCCCCAGGCAGATAATTGTCAGCAGAGCGGCAAACGTATAACGCGACAACAACACGGCCGCCAGCACCAACACCAGCAACACGGCTCCGCTCAACGTCCGGACAATCAGGTTAGTTCGTGTGCTTTTCTCCATCATCTGCAGATTCTACATTCGCAGTACTCTTCTTGGTCTGCGTATCAGGTGTATCCTTTGCCTCCGAGGTACTCTGCACCTCTGCAGTACCATCATTCGATTTCACTACCGTATCAGCCGCAGCCTTTTTCTCAGCTTCCCGACGCTCTTTTTCAATATCTTTACGACGTTTACCGAAAATACGCTCCACATCCTCTGTAAAAATCACCTCGCGTTCGAGCAGCAACTCGGCCAATTCGGTCAGTCCCGCGCGATTGGCTTCCAACGTCTCGCGAGCCATACGCAACGCCTCCTCGATCACCTGTTTCACTTCGGCATCGATCTGCTGTGCGGTCTGCTCGCTATAGGGCTTGGTAAAGGACATATCGCTCTGTCCTGTAGAATCGTAAAAACTCAGATTGCCCACCTTATCGCTCATGCCGTAATAAGCGACCATGGCATAAGCCATCTTGGTGGCACGTTCAAGGTCGTTGAGGGCTCCGGTAGAGACCATTCCGAAATTCATCTGTTCAGAAACCCGGCCTCCCAATAGCGATGCCAATTCATCCATCATCTGCTCCCGGGTGGTAATTTTCCGCTCTTCGGGAAGATACCAGGCCGCCCCGAGCGCCTTACCCCGCGGGATGATCGTCACCTTAATCAGGGGATTGGCATTCTCGAGTTTCCAACTTACCGTAGCATGACCTGCTTCGTGGAAAGCAATCGTGCGCTTCTCCTCATCGGTGATGATCATGCTCTTCTTCTCCAATCCTCCCACAATACGGTCGATCGCATCAAGGAAATCCTGTCTGTCCACCGCAGATTTATTATTTCGGGCAGCAATCAGAGCCGCCTCATTGCAGACATTGGCAATATCGGCTCCCGAAAAGCCCGGGGTTTGTTTTGCCAGAAATTCCCGATCGAGATCCTTGACCAGTTTGATGTTCTTCAAATGGACGTCAAAGATTTCGCGGCGTTCATTCAGGTCTGGTAATCCCACTTCGATCTGACGGTCGAAACGACCGGCACGCATCAATGCCTTATCCAGAATATCCGCACGGTTCGTGGCAGCCAGAACGATTACACCCGAGTTGGTTCCAAAACCATCCATCTCGGTAAGAAGCTGATTCAGCGTATTTTCACGCTCATCGTTCGAAGAGAATCCGACGTTCTTCCCACGAGCCCGGCCAATTGCATCGATCTCGTCGATGAAAACGATGCAGGGTGCTTTCTCCTTGGCCTGCCGGAACAGGTCGCGCACACGCGATGCTCCCACGCCGACAAACATCTCGACAAAGTCTGAACCGCTGATCGAAAAGAATGGCACATTGGCCTCTCCGGCCACTGCCTTGGCCAGCAGCGTCTTACCCGTTCCCGGAGGGCCTACCAGCAAGGCTCCTTTCGGAATCTTACCACCGAGTTCCCTGTATTTCTGCGGTTTTTTCAAGAAATCTACGATCTCCATAATCTCGACCTTGGCCTCTTCCAACCCTGCCACATCTTTGAAAGTAGTTTTCACCATACTGTCCTTATCGAACATCTGGGCTTTCGCCTTCCCAACATTGAAAATACCGTTACCTCCACCGCCGCTATTGCGCGACATCAGACGCATCACCAGAATCCAGGCCCCGATGATCAGAAGTATCGGGAAGATCGTAGAAAGCATATCTCCCCACATATTTCGCCGCGTCTCATATTCCACCGGGACACTTTGCTGATATTCACTCTCGGCCGCTTTTAAATCACGATCAAAAATATCGATCGACGGAAGCGTATAAACGAACTGCACCCCCGTAGTAGGAATATTCTTGTATTCTTTGGTCTCGGTATATTTTTTAATAACCGAAGGCTTCAAATAGATCTCAGCATACTCTCTGTTAATCACATCGATTTGCTTCACATCGCCTTGAGAGATCATGCTGCGCACCTTATCCCAATCTACCGTCTGGGGAGAGGTCCCACTGCCCATAAAACTCCACACCAGCAGAATCACAGCCACCAGTCCATAGCCCCAGAAGAGCATATTGTTAGGACGACGCATTCCCGGCTGTTTAGGCCGGTTGTTTCTTTTTATTTCATTTGCCATTCAATGTTCCAATTAGATTTGTTTCTGATTATAACGCATTCCACATCGCATTATTGCTATTCCTCTTCCTCATAATGCACAGCAGGAGCATCGGCCCACAGATCTTCCAATTTGTAGAAATCGCGTAACTCCGTCTGGAAAATATGCACCATAACGTCTCCATAATCCATGGCTACCCAGAGGCTATTGGTAAGCCCTTCTACACGCCAGGGTTTTTCGTTCAACTTTTTCAGGACATCCTCTTCGATTCCTCCTGCGATAGCACCTACTTGCGTCGTGGAATCGGCATTACAGATGACGAAAGCGGAACAGATCGCTCCATCGAATCCGGAAAGGTCCAACGACACGATATTCTTGCCTTTCTTATCGGAAATCGCCTGGACGATTGTCTCTATCAGTTCATTCATAGAATACATTTACATTAAGTTCGCAAATATACGATTTTTTTAACGGACAATCTACAAATACCCTGCAAATATCAATGGGCGACAGCCTGTGGTAAAGCTACCTCCATAATTGTATCGCGTAAAGCGGCGATCAACGAACTTTTCACATAGGTACGACGCACAGCAATCGTAATCTTTCTCGAGGTTGCCCCTTTGGCCAGGGTTTTCACCTGCGCCTTGCGCTCCTCGGGAATAAACGGCAATGCCATCTCGGGGATGATGGTCATGGCACTCGTATTATCGACGATCCGCATCAAAGTATCGAGCGAGCCGCTCTCGAACAGATAGGAGGCATGGGTCGAACGTCTTGCCTGACACAATTCGAGAATTTGGTCGCGCAAACAATGTCCGTCGCTCAACAACAGCAACTCTTTCATGTCGATATCCTCGATTCGGATATTGCTCCGTTCGTAAAGCGGGTTGGAAGGAGAGACATAGGCATAAAATCGGTCATTGAAGAGTTCCTGCTCCATAATATCGTCAGGGCACATCCCTCCGGCCACAATTGCAGCATCGAGTGCATCTTTCTCGAGCGCCGTAATAATATCTATGGTTTTCATCTCCCGGATCTCCAACTCCACCTTCGGATAGTGCTTCACAAAATCGGGGATAAACCGGTGCAGCAGATAAGGAGCAATCGTCGGGATTACTCCCAGGCGCAACGTCCCCGCCACCTCGCCACGCAATTCATTGACGCACTCCTTCACGTAATTGTAGGCTTTAATCGCCTCTCGGGCATTGCGCAACACCACAAGGCCCGCTTCGGTAGGAATTACGGGTTTTTTTGACCGATCGAGCAGCACCACTCCCAACTCTTCTTCAAGATTTTTGATCTGCATACTCAGGGAGGGTTGCGTCACAAAACAACGTTCTGACGCCAAAGAGAAGCTGCCACAATTAGCCACGGCCAACAGATATTCAAGCTGGATAATAGTCATCGTTCGTTAATAGGATATAGGTTTCGACACGTTTGTTTATTTATACAACGACACAAATATTATAAAAAAAATCTATACTATCAACGTTTCAAGGACAGATTCCCCATTTCAAACAGCTGTCAAACACCCATTTCTCTCTTTTCTCACCGAGAATAAAGGGCAGGGGCAATGTTTTTCCGTCCAAACTCATTACCTTTACCTTCACGATTAAACACTAACCGACCCTATTACATCATGAATACCAATACCAAGAGCGGCAAAATAGCCGTCGCGCTCGCATTCGTGGGCATCATGTTCTTTGCCATCGGTTTTGCACTGGGCATCAACTCTTTCCTGATTCCCGTACTGAAATCCTCGCTGAACATCTCCTCGGGAGTCTCCTACCTTGTGCTCGCCGCCACGTTCTCGACCTTCATTCTGTTCGGATACCCCGCCTCGATGACGATCGCACACATCGGTTACAAACGCACGATGGCCCTTTCGTTCCTGTTTTTTGCCATCGGGTTCGCCATATACATCCTCTCGGCACATTACGAGAGTTTCGGACTGTTTCTGGCCGCATCGTTCGTCAGCGGCATCGGCAACACCTTTTTACAGGCGGCCGTCAACCCCTATACTACGATTCTCGGCCCGATCGAAAGTGCTGCAAGCCGCATCAGCATGATGGGTATCTGCAATAAACTGGCCTGGTCCGTCGCCCCGGCATTTCTTGCCTGGGTCATCGGCAAGGACGTAGCGGCAACAGGTGTCGCCGACCTCTATCTGCCGTTTTACATCATCATCGCCATCTTCCTGCTGCTCGGCATACTGGCCCTGATCGCCCCGCTGCCCGAGGTCAAAGCCGTCGGGGAAGATGAGGAGACGGCGGCAGACTGTCCCTATGCAGCAACCAAAACCTCCATCTGGCAATTCCCGCATCTGCTGCTCGGAGCCTTGGCCCTGTTCTTATATGTAGGCGTAGAGACCGTTTCTCTCAGCACATTGGTAGATTATGCAGACAGTCTCGGATTAGCCAATGCTGCCGGCTATGCCTGGATTTCAAGCATCGGCATGGTGGTCGGCTATCTATGCGGCATCCTATTGATACCAAAATACATGAGCCAGTCCTCCGCATTGCGTATATGTGCCTGGCTGGGTGTCATAGGCGTACTTCTGGTTGTTCTCACTCCACCCCATCTGTCGATATGGTTCACCGCTTGCATGGCACTGAGTTGTTCGCTGATCTGGCCGGCCGTATGGCCACTGGCCATGACGGATCTCGGACGATTCACCAAAGCGGGCTCCTCGCTGTTGGTCATGGCCATCGCGGGCGGAGCCGTCATCCCTACTCTGTTCGGTTTTCTGAAGGACAGCGTAGGCGCCCAGAACGCCTACTGGATCGCCCTTCCCTGCTTCCTGTTTATCCTCTACTATGCCATTTGGGGATATAAAATCCGGACAAAATAGCCCCTCCGGAAGAGGCAAGGGTCATCGCGAAAAGCGGTAATAAACCCCCAAGGGCAACGCCTTGGCTGCACGATCCAGGAAATAAAGCTCTCCGAACTGCTCGGAGAAGGTCGGTATTTCCGTGCCGAACAATTGATTGACAGCGCCCTTTGCCAATAGTGCCGAAAGCCCCATCGAATAGAGGTTCAACACCAGGAAACTGTTCCGTGGCACAAGCAAGCGCGCACAATCGGCCAGCAACTCGGGGAGATGCTGCTCCAGCACCCATTTCTCACCCTCCGGGCCACGTCCGTATGCCGGCGGATCGAGGATAATGCCATCATACAGACGACCGCGTTTCACCTCGCGACGCACGAACTTCAAGGCATCGTCCACAATCCAGCGCACGCCATCCAAACCGCTCCGCTCCATATTCTCACGAGCCCAACTCACCACCTGCTTCACCGAATCGACGTGCGTTACCTCCGCACCTCCGCTACGCGCCGCAAGCGTCGCCCCACCGGTATAGGCAAAAAGATTCAATACACGGGCAGGCTCCTCTCTTACCGTTCCGATACGTCGCACCTGATCATAAATAAAATTCCAGTTCTCGGCCTGCTCCGGAAAGAGTCCGACATGTTTGAAAGAGGTGAGCCCCATCCGCATCCGAAGTGTCATATTCCCATACCGATATGCAACCCACCACTGTTCGGGCATCGCCGGCTTACGCACCCATTGTCCCCGCTCCTCACTCCGGGCATCGCGACGGAAAACCGCCGTTGCCAGACGCGTCCACTCGCTCTCCGGCAAACTCTTGGTCCAGATAGCCTGCGGCTCGGGACGCGCTGTAATCCAACGCCCGAAACGTTCCAGTTTTTCGAAATTTCCGCTGTCAATCAGTTCGTAATCCTCCCAGCCGGCAGGGGTCAAAAGTTGTGGATCATTCATATGGTTATTTTTTTACTATTTCTCTTTGATCAGACGCATCCGACAAACATCGCAGTCGAATTCGAGGCGATAGCTCATCGTGCCCCGACGCAAAAATAACGGGCCGTGCAGAGTCGAACGACCTCGAAGACACTCCCCAAGTTCACGTCGTAAACAATACGCAGAGGTCATGACGCACTCGCCCACCAACGACGAACGCATATCAAGGCCCTCTGCCACCCGTTCCACACCATGCTCGTGATAAAACCTCTCTGCCAAGTGGTTGGTCACATTCCCCGTTCCGTTGAGCTCCTTCGCCGGATAGGGATAGGCTGCATCCTCCACACCTATATGTAGATGACGCGGCCGCTGCCGCCTCACTTCGTACAACGCTTCCGCTACCCGTCTGCGCAAATCATTCACCACAGAAACAGGCACAAAAGGGACCGGGCCTTCGCTCGGCAAAGCGACCTCTGTCACCTCAAAAATCGTATCGCCGCATTTAGTCACCTGGGCCCGCAAGGTATCGCGCATCTTATCCGGATTCTTCGCCAGGTCGAAAGGGCCACATAGATCCGCCGCCGCACGCTCACCGTCTTCATCCACAAAAGTAAGCCTCAACTGCTCCTCCGTCCACTCAAATTGCGCCTTAACCTGAATAGCTCGCCGCAGACGGGCATTCGCAACTGCCGTCACAAAACGATGATCGTAATTCCGATACAACTTCCCTCCTGCAACTATTCCCTCCATGCGGTTGGGCCAGATGGTCCTCCCATCCACACGGTTCACCTGCGTTCCCAGAAGTTCTCCATTGCTGAAAAAACAAACACCATCACCAGGCGCAAAAGCCTCATTTCCAACTATTTCAAAGCAATCTTTCTGCACTGCACTGACCGTACCGACATACTGTCCGACCGCCTTCGGGGTATCGAACGAGGCCACGCCAGCCCGCTTTCCGTCCAACATCCAGTGTGTCCCTCCCCGAGAAAAGGTCCGTACAGGATCGGGTTCGAATCCAACTGTGACTCCTCCCGAAGAGCTGCGTCTCACCTCCGGACGCGACACCAGAGCCCGGTCAATCTCCCGCCGATAATAGGCCACGATGTTCTTCACGTAGCTTATCTCCTTGAGGCGTCCCTCGATTTTGAACGAACCGATGCCCGCGTCGATCAGTTGAGGAATACGGTCGGACAGGTTCATATCCTGCACGGAGAGCAGATGCTTCCCGCTCATCACGACGCGGCCCCGTCCATCCACCAAATCATACGGCAAACGACACGGCTGGCTGCACTCTCCCCGATTACCGCTACGCGGACCCATACTGCGACTCAGATAGCAATGGCCGCTGAAACCGACACATATCGCCCCATGGACAAAACACTCCAGATCGACGGTCGTAGCCCTACGAATCGCCTCAATCTCTGCGAGGGTCAGTCCTCGTTCGAGAATCACGCGCGAGAAACCGCTCTTTTCCAGAAACCGCACGCCTTCCGGTATCGTATTGCACATCTGTGTGGAGGCATGGAGCTCCACGCCGGTAAGCCCCATACGGAGATAGGCCATATCCTGAACGATCAGGGCATCCACGCCGGCATCGATCAGTTCACGGGCCGTTGCTTCAGCTGCGGCCAACTCATCATCGAACACCACCGTATTGAGCGCAGCATAGACACGCACACCGAAAGGACGTGCATACTCCACCAGTCGTGCAACATCCTCCGCACTGTTTGTCGCAGCACGACGCGCACCGAAACGTGCACCTCCGATATATACAGCATCGGCTCCGCAATCGATTGCCGCCATACCGGCCTCCAGATCCCGGGCCGGAGCCAGCAGTTCCACCGTTTTCATATCGCAAAGGTAGGAAAATTTCGGAGGAAAAACCTTCCACCGACCATTCGCTCATTATTTCCGAGGGAGAGCCATCCGTTTCGTTTCAGAAAAGTTCGCACATAAAATCCTCGTAAAAACAAAACTCCGCACTTAAACCAAGTGCGGAGTCTATGACTTGCCCCGTCGGAACAGGATTTCAAGACAATTATTTACTCAAAGCTGTAATCTGGGCCTTTGCCGTAGCCACATTATTGCCTTCAGTCACCATTTTATAAGCTTCAATGGCTTTGGGTTTATTATCAATATTCTGATAAGCAGCTCCAAGCAGGAAATAAGCCTCGCTCTTGAGCACCGGATCGGTCTGAGCAGCAGCAGCAGCCTCGCCTTTCTCGATCACCTTATTCCAATCTTTCTGGTTGTTAGCGGTCTGGATCAGCATCATATAGCCACTTGCGCTATTCGGATCTACCGACAGAAGGCTTTCAACCAATGCATATACTTTTGCATAATCCTCAGCCTCGGCGGCTTTCGATGCTTCGAGCAACATATAATAGGAAAGTTTCTCCTTGGCCTGGTCGGCTGCCTCTTTATATTTCGTAGCATTAACCTCTTCCAAAGCAATCACTTCCCGATAGGTCTTGTAACCGTTGGTCGTATCACCCATTTCGCAGTAGCTCATAGCCAGATTCAACGCCAGGTCGGTATCCTTGGGATTGGCCGCATAACCCTTAGCAAAGATCTCGGCAGCCTTTTTATAATCGTTTGAATTGAAAGCATCGGCAGCCATCTGCGTATAAAGTTTGCTAATCCACGATTTTGCCTGGGTAGCACGCGTAATATCACCGTAAAGTTCTCCGGTCTCAACAGCCTTCTCGAAATCAGCCACAGCCGCTTCATACTGACCGGCTTTCATCTGGAGTCCGCCTTTCATGTAATAGCACACCGGAAGCAATTTCTGTGCATTGGTTACAGTCTCCATTGCCTCAGGCACCTTCAGACCAAGTTCTATCGTTTCATTCAAAACCGGAATAGCCTCGGCATACTTCTTCCCAGTCACCAACGCCGCGGCCTCGTTATACTTCGTATTCACATCATTAACAGTCTGGGCGCTAACATTCAGCGACACCAATATCGCGGCACACGCTGCGATTGCAATTTTCATTTTGTTCATAGTTTTATCTGCTGTTTTTTTAATGTCTCAGGTTCGGGCATTCCCCATGTTTAGCACAAATATAGTTTTTTTGATAAGAACAGCCAAATCATAGCCTCAATTTTTTAAAAAACGAGGAGACGAGTTCCCCGCATTCGTCTTGCAGAATTCCCTCGCAAACCTTAGTTCGAGGGTGTAAAAGTTGTGCCCCCACACTCCGGAAACCCCGTTTCGGATCTGGCGCCCCGAACACAAGCCGCCCCACCTGACTCCAGGCACACGCACCGGCACACATAACACATGGCTCCACCGTAACATACAGTGTACACTCGTTCAGATACTTTCCTCCGATAGCCGCAGCAGCAGCCGTAATGGCTTGCATCTCGGCATGCGCCGTGGCATCTCCAAGCGTCTCGACCAGATTATGCCCCCGCCCCACGATTCGACCGCCACAAACCACCACAGCACCAATCGGCACCTCACCAACCGCAAGGGCTCTCCGCGCCTCGTCGAGAGCCGAGCGCATAAATTTTTCATCCTCTTTTTGTACGGTATCCATAGAAAATCCTTACCTTTGAATCCGTTTCTGTCGGACAAAAGTAAAGAAAAATCACAATATTCTATGTACAGGACTCACACATGCGGGGAGCTCCGGCTCCAGCACCTCGGCCAAACGGTCACCCTGGCCGGCTGGGTGCAGAAAATACGCAACCTCGGCGCCATGACCTTCATCGACCTGCGGGACCGCTACGGCATCACGCAACTCGTCGTAGAGGAACATTCGCCCGAAGACATTCGTGAAACAGCAGCCCACATCGGCCGCGAATACGTATTGCAGGCAACGGGCCGGGTAGTCGAACGCTCATCGAAAAATCCGAAGATGGAGACAGGCGACATTGAAGTGGCGCTGGAAGGCTTGAAAATTCTCAATGCGTCAGAGATCCCTCCCTTTACAATTGAAGACAAAAGCGACGGCGGCGACGATCTCCGCATGAAATACCGCTATCTCGACCTGCGACGCAATCCGGTGAAGAACGCGCTGATTCTGCGTCACCAAATGGCACAACGCATCCGGGAGTATATGGACCAGGCCGGGTTCCTCGAAATCGAAACCCCCTACCTGATCAAGTCCACGCCTGAAGGAGCCCGTGATTTCGTGGTTCCCTCGCGCATGAATCCAGGACAGTTCTATGCCCTGCCGCAATCGCCTCAACAGTTCAAACAGTTGCTGATGGTGGCCGGATTCGACAAATATTTCCAAATTGTCCGTTGTTTTCGCGACGAAGACCTACGTGCCGACCGCCAGCCGGAATTTACCCAAATCGACTGCGAGATGTCGTTCGTAGAGCGCGAAGATATCCTTCAGGTGTTCGAAGGACTGGCCAAACACCTGTTCAGGACCACTATCGGTGTGGAATTCAACGACGCCTTTCCACGCATGACCTGGCATGAAGCGATGGCCAAATACGGCTCCGACAAACCGGACATCCGTTTCGGCATGGAGTTCCAGGAGTTGACCGATACGGTAAAAGGCAACGGTTTTGTGGTATTCGACTCGGCAGAATACGTGGGAGCTATCGTTGCTCCGGGCTGTGCCTCCTACACCCGCAAACAGATCGACGAACTGACCGAGTTCGTCAAACGTCCGCAGGTAGGAGCCAAAGGGCTCGTGTATGTACGATTCGATGCCGACGGCAATGTAAAATCGAGCGTAGACAAATTCTTCACCCCCGATCAACTCAGAAGCTGGGGAGAAAAATGCGGGGCAAAAGCGGGCGACCTGATGCTGCTCATCGCCGGAGAACGGAAACGGAGCCTCACCGCCCTGTGCGAATTGCGTCTGGAAATGGGATCGCGATTAGGTCTACGCGACAAGACGAAATTCGCTCCGCTGTGGGTCATAGATTTCCCGTTGCTCGAATGGGACGACGAGACCCAGCGTTTTTATGCTATGCACCATCCCTTCACCTCACCGAAACTGGAGGATGTGGCGTTGTTCGATACTGACCCCGGGAAAGTCCGGGCCGAGGCTTACGACTTTGTCGTCAACGGTGTAGAAATCGGTGGGGGTTCAATCCGTATCCATGACTCCAAATTACAGCATCAGATGTTCCAGGTATTGGGATTCACCCCCGAGGAGGCGGAAAAACAATTCGGATTTCTGATGAATGCCTTCAAGTATGGTGCACCACCTCACGGCGGCATCGCTTTTGGATTCGACCGCTGGTGCTCACTTTTCGGCGGGGCCGATTCGATCCGCGATTACATCGCATTCCCGAAGAACAACTCGGGCCGCGACGTAATGATCGACGCACCCGACACCATTTCGGATGCCCAACTTACCGAATTATCACTGGCCATAGCCCCACCCAAAGAATAGCACTCCTGAGGCGGATACATGTATAATAGTCACACAATAAAAAAGGCCCTAAACACTGAACTAGGGCATCCAGACAAAGACGGGACAGGAGCAGTAGCGTATAAAACGCACGGAGATAGTGTTTTGACGAGATTGTTCCGGAGGTAAATGAGCGGTTCAGCCGCATGAAAAGGCAAAGTTCGGAAAGAGTTGCGTTACCAGATCGTTACCGCAGCTTTTTCCGAACTTCGTTTTTAATGGTTTGTTTTTCAGTTTCTTGCATCGGATTTCACAACAACAAATAACTCTAATGAA
>CALVFI010000012.1 GCA_944326815.1 uncultured Rikenellaceae bacterium
GTCCCAGTTCGATGCGGTTTTCTGCGTAACGAGCCACTTCTACAATCAGCCAAAGCATCTGATGATAAAGCTCATAGGTCTTGTCAACGCTGTTTAAGAGATTCTTCTCGGAGACAATCAGCGAATCGGATTCCGATTTCAGATGTGAATAAAGCGCCTTGACGGCTTTAATTCTCAATAATCTTCGGCTCAGCATAATATGGTAGAACTGTTTTTATTTTCGGGTGCAAACGTACACATTTTTTTTATCATTGCAAAGGCTGGGGGAGAACATCGGGGAAAGATTTATTCTCATGCAGAGAAACCGTTGATTATAGGACTTTGCGTTGATGATTCTATGGTAATTATTTTGCGGCCGAAGATATTCTCCTTGTATCGTTTAAAAGCCGTATCGTTTAATACATTATTTTCTATCTTTGCGAAAAATATTCCGCAAAGTAAAGTGTACGACGTAATCATCATAGGAGCAGGAGCTGCCGGTTTGATGGCCGCAGGAGTTGCCGCTGAACGGGGCAAAAAGGTGTTGTTGCTCGAGAAAATGGAGAAGGCAGGCCGAAAGATCCGTATCTCGGGTAAGGGACGGTGCAATTTGACCAATGCCCGGCCGGCCGAAGAGTTTTTGTCCAAGGTTCGGACGAATGCCGATTTTTTTCTCCCTTCGTTTAAGGATTTCAGTAATCAGTCGACCATTCGTTTTTTCAAAAAAATAGGGTTGGAGTTGGTGACAGAGCGAGGCGATAGGGTATTCCCGGCCAGTGGTAAGGCCTGGGATGTGGCCGATGCGCTTGTGCGTTGGGCACAGGACGAAGGGGTCGAGATACAGTATCATACCCGCGCGGTTGAGATTCGGACGGTTGTGGGGCGTGTGTGCGGCGTGAAGATTATCAATAAGAAAGGTTTTCCCCGCAATATCGAGTCGGAGAATGTCATTCTGTGTACCGGGGGTGTTTCTTATCCGGCGACGGGCTCTACGGGCGATGGATATCTGTTTGCCCATCGGCTCGGACACCGTATTGAGGAGGTGCGTCCCTCGTTGGTGCCATTGGTTACAGGGTCCTCGTTGGCCAGGTCGATTGTCGGGGTGCAGCTTCGTAACGTCAATGCCCGATTGGTGGTTGACGGGCAGGTTGTGCGGGAAGAGTTCGGCGAGATGGAGTTTACGAGCCGAGGTCTGGAGGGGGCGGTCATCTTGCGTTTGAGTCGCGATGCCGTCGATGCCTTGATTGAAGGCGGGACCGTAAAAGTTGTCCTTGATTTGAAATCAGCTCTCTCCGAGGATGTGCTTCAGGCTCGCATTTCGCGTGAACGTGAAGCATTGGAGCCTTCGGCTGGGTTTGGGGAGTTGCTCCGTAAACTTTTACCAAAGCCTTTGGTGGCTCCTTTGGCAAGAGAGTTGGGGATTTCTGTTTCGGTTCCGCAGAAGGATATTATGCCTGAACAAGTGGATTCTCTCATCTATTTGTTGAAGAATCTGACGTTTGATATCACAGACTATCGGCCTTTTGATGAGGCGATTGTTACGGCCGGTGGGGTAGCGGTGGAGGAGGTCGATGCTGCCACGCTTCAGTCGAAGCATATCCAGGGACTCTATTTTGCCGGTGAGGTGCTCGACCTTGATGCCGATACCGGTGGTTATAATCTTCAGATTGCCTTTTCGACGGGACATCTGGCGGGAAAATTGAAAAAGTAAACGGCTATGATGATCAAAAGACATAAGATAAGCGGAAAGAGTATCAAGCGCAAGTTGGTGAAAGCTGTACTCTACTCCAGAACGTTCACTCGTATTCGCCATTATCGCGGACACGGCATCCATTCGCCTTTTGTCTATTCGCTGATTCGGGAGGCGTTCATGAAACGTGCAATCTGTGGAAGCGATCGTTCGCTTTATGACGCGTTGAGAAATTGCGGTGTTGGCAACCATTCGGCTACACAGCTGCAGAATCTGCATAGTTATTGCGGATACGATGGATTCGTCCTTTTGGATGAAAATACGACAGCGTTGCCTCCGCAGCGATTTTGTGTGATACCTCCCCATGTGGAGATGGAAAAGATGAACGAACTGTTTGCCGCGCTTCCGGCGGATAATGGAGCTTTGGCAATCCTTTCGCCGCGTCAGAGCAGAAAACGGATGCGTATGTGCATGGATTTGGTGAAACGGTGCAAATGTCTGACAATCGATAATCGGGGATATATCCTTTTCTTTTTCGATCGTAAGTTGCCCAGGCAGCATTTTAAATTATAAGTGTATGAAAATCTATACAAAAAGTGGCGACAAAGGTTCGACCTCGCTGGTTGGAGGAGAACGGGTCGGGAAAGATGACCTGCGCGTAGAGGCTTATGGAACGGTGGATGAACTTACGGCCGCAATAGCCTATCTGAAGGATTGTATAGATGGCAATGCGAGCGATACAGAGCTGCTGCCGTATTCCGAAGATCTTCTTCGGGTGCTCAATACGCTGATGACCGTAGCGGCAGTGTTGGCCGAAGGAGAGGGGTCGGCCTATAAACTTCCGTCTGTAAAACCGGCAGAGGTGGAGTTTCTCGAGAAACGAATCGATGAAATTAGCGCACAGTTGACTCCGATCGATAAATTTACTATTCCCGGAGGCCATCCATGTGTTTCTCTTGCACATCTGTGTCGTACGATTTGCCGCAGAGCGGAAAGACGTGCCATAGCGGCATCTCGTCAGTACAATATTTCATCGGAGGCACTCGTTTATCTGAATCGGTTGTCAGACTATCTTTATGTGTTGGGTCGTAAATTGACGGGTGAATTTCACGTAAAAGAGAACTGCTGGGTACCGGATATATAAAAAAATTATATTTTTGCACTCTTGAAATACATGCATGGAAAATAATTTAAACACACACACGATATGTATTGGACATTAGAGTTGGCATCCAAACTGGAAGATGCCCCGTGGCCCGCAACCAAGGAGGAGTTGATTGACTATGCCGTGCGTTCGGGAGCACCGTTGGAAGTAATCGAAAATTTGAATGAGATAGAGGATGAGGGCGATATATATGAGAGTATTGAAGATATATGGCCGGACTATCCCAGTAAAGATGATTTCTTCTTCAACGAGGAAGAATATTAGTGCAATTTTAAGCGCAAAAGCTACTATTAAATCCCTGTCAATCAATAAGATTGGCAGGGATTTAATTTGTTTGGACAACAGCGTTTGACCGCCTCAGATGGCGCGATTTATTTGGACAAAATACGTTTTTCGGAGGAAAAATCGGGATTTGTTTGGACAAAATTCATTACCTTTACAGAGGTTTGTGAGTATTGCCGCAAGCTGTATTTCCAATTCAAATATCCTCCACTATGGGAAGACCTAAACGACTATATCCATTGGGAC
>CALVFI010000013.1 GCA_944326815.1 uncultured Rikenellaceae bacterium
AACATTGCGAGGGCTTCTCCATGAATTTCACCGGGTCGGGATGACAGGATTCGAACCTGCGGCCTCCAACTCCCGAAGCTGGCGCGCTAACCGGGCTGCGCTACATCCCGTGGAAAAATCGAGTGCAAATATACGAAAATATCTTATGCGTCCGAATTTTTCAGGCATTATTTTCCCGAAAAAATTCAATAGTGCCCTTTTCGCCTGGCGACAATCGACTCAAAAAGCTCCGGGACACGCGTGGAAAAGAGCATCTCCTGCCCAGTGATCGGATGTCGGAACTGCAGCACGCGGGCATGCAGGCACACTCGTCCGCCCGGATTGCCATGTGCCCCGTATTTCTTATCCCCCGCCACGGGATGGCCCAGATACTCCAGATGCGCCCTTATCTGATTCTTCTTGCCCGTATCCAGAGTCAGTTCCACAAGGGCATACTTCTCTCCCTGAGACAAAACTCGATAGTGAGTCACAGCATGCTCCCCCGCTCCGTCGACAAACATCTTACACTGACGATTCTGACTCAATGCAGCCTCGATGACGCCCTCCCTCTGCGGAAACTGACCTTCGGCTACCGCCACATAGCGGCGGTCGGTCACCCACTCCGACCAATGACGTTGCAACAACTCCTGCACCTGTTGGTTCTTGGCAAACATCATCAGTCCGGAGGTCTCGCGGTCAAGTCGGTGGAGGATAAACAGCCGATTGCGGGGATCCTCCCGTTTCAAATAGTCGCTCAAGATATGATAAGCGGTTTTTGTCCGCTCCTTGTCGGTTCCCATCGACAGCAGGCCGTTGCGTTTATCGATTACAATCAGGTCGTCATCCTCCCATACAATCCGGAGCATCGGATGCCGTAACATCTCCCGGCCCTTTCCCGACAGCACGACCACCTCATCGCCAGTTTGCAAAGGCGCATCGAACTGCGTGACAGGCAACCCGTTGACCAACACCTGCCGATGTGCCAGCTGCGATTTCACTTTATTCCGGCTCAGATTTTGCTGTACCGACTGAATGAATGGAAACAACGTACAAGGTTGTTCCACCACATATTTTTTCCGAGGTGTTTGGCTCCCGCTCATTGTTAAATCTTTACAGTCAAAGGTAATAAGAAACCGGAGAAAAGCAGGAGACAATATCCCAAAAAAGTAAAAAAGTAACAAAAAAGGTGATTTGCACACAAACAGATATCGGAAAGGAGATGAATGGCAGAGAGTTTGAATAGAGAGAGATAAATGCAGTAACCATTAAACCAAAAACAATGAGAAAATTATTCTTTGCAAGTATTTTGACCGTTTGTGCAGGCTCTGTCTTCGCACAAAACAACGCTCCTTACCAAGTCGTTTACGAGAGCGTAAATGTCACTGAGATCGTCGGTAACCGTTACGGTCCCTACCTGACCAACGGATTCTGGGACAACTGGTTCATCGGCGCCGGCGCCGGCATCGGCTTCTTCGAAGGAGGCAACAAGGGCAAAGCCTCGTTCGGAGACCGTCTGGCTCCCTCCCTGGATGTATCGGTAGGAAAGTGGCTCACCCCGAGCACGGGAGTCCGGCTCCAATACAACGGACTTCAGGGCGTAAGCTGGACCAATGTTGCCGGTCCTTATACCGTAAAACAGGAAGGCGACAACAAGTTCAAACAGAAATTCAACTATTCATTCGTACACGCCGATTTCCTTTGGAACGTCTCGAACGCCTGGGGTGGCTACCGTGAAGACCGTTTCTGGAACTTCATTCCCTATGTCGGATTCGGTTGGGCACGCTCCTGGAAAAACGGAGAGCGCAACAATGAATTAGCAGCGACGGTCGGCTTACTGAATACCATGCGTCTGGGCGAAGTTGTCGACCTGACTCTGGAGCTCAAGCAAATGATGGTCAAGAACCGCTTCGACGGCGTACCCAACAAACAGAAATTCGAAGGCATGACCAGCCTCACCGCCGGAATCAGCTTCAAATTGGGCCGCAAAGGCTTCAGCCGTCCTGTACCTCCCATCGTGCCGAACTATGCTCCCTACAAACAGCGTATCAACAAACTGGAGAACCAACTCGAAAAACGCGACATGCAAATCGACACCCTGACCAAAGCCCTGGCAGCAGCCCGCAAACCGGTTCAGAAAGTCGAAGTACAGCCCGTTGTCATCCCTGACATGGCGATCTTCTTCGCTATCGGCAAATCGGCCATAACTCCACAGGATATGATCAACATCGGCAACTATGCCAAGATTATCAAACAGTATCCTAAACGCCAGTTCTTCATCACCGGCTATGCCGACAACAAGACCGGTACGCCCGCCATCAACGAGAAACTGAGTCTGCAACGTGCAGAGTCCGTACGCGATGCCCTTGTCAACCAATTCGGTGTCAATCCGAGCCAGTTGGTTGTCCGCAGCAAAGGCGGTGTAAGCATGTACAGCGATCCGAAACTCGACCGTGTAGTAAAGATTGAATAACAGCAACCCGAATCGAATCATCGAAAGAGCGCCTGTTCCACGTGCGGAACAGGCGCTCCATTTTTCTTGGTTTCTATCTGCAGCCAAATGAACAGGTTCCGTCAAGAGTCCGATTTTTCGTCGAAAATCGGTCGTTTTTTCAACCGTCGAATCGATAAATTTTCCTTATTTTAGTCCCATGAAAGAAGGCGTTCTCGAAAAGCTCAAAATACTGGCTGAATCGGCCAAATACGACGTCTCGTGCGCTTCGAGCGGTACGACACGACGCCATAAGGAGGGGATGGTCGGCAGCGCTTCAGGCTGGGGAATCTGCCACAGTTTCACCTCCGACGGCCGCTGCATATCCCTCCTGAAAATCATGCTCACGAACTATTGCATCTACGACTGCGCCTACTGCATCAACCGCCGCAGCAATGATATCCGTCGGGCTATCTTCACCCCTGCCGAGTTGATCGAGTTGACCATCGAATTCTATCGTCGCAACTACATCGAGGGACTGTTTCTCAGCTCAGGCGTCGTACGCAACCCGGACTATACAATGGAGCGCATGGTGCACGTAGCGAAGGAGCTACGGACGACACACCGTTTCAACGGATACATCCACCTAAAAAGCATTCCCGGTGCAAGTCAGGAGCTGGTGCATGAAGCCGGGCTGTATGCCGACCGTATGAGCGTGAACATCGAGATTCCCACCGAAGAGAATCTGCGGCGGCTGGCTCCGGAGAAAGACTACAAAAGCGTCTACCAACCGATGCGGTACATCCAACAAGGAGTATTGGAGAGTGCCGAAGAGCGCAAACGATTCCGTCATGCGCCCCGTTTCGCTCCCGCCGGACAGAGCACCCAGATGATTGTAGGCGCAACGGAGGAAACCGACCGACAAATCCTGGAACTCTCCTCATCGCTCTACCAACGTCCGTCAATGAAGCGTGTCTACTACTCCGGGTTCATTCCGGTGAACAGCTACGACAAGCGTCTTCCGGCGCTCAAGCAGGTACCGCTCGTACGCGAGAACCGGCTTTACCAGGCGGACTGGCTGATGCGTTTTTACGGTTTCCGGGCGGACGAAATCGTAGACGATGCCTACCCGCAGCTCGATCTGGAGATCGACCCCAAGCTGGCCTGGGCGCTCCGCCACCCGGAAGTGTTTCCCGTAGACCTCAACCGGGCGGATTACGAACAGATTCTGCGTGTTCCGGGCATCGGAGTGAAATCGGCCGCCCTGATTGTCGCCACACGGCGTCATAGTCGCATCACGGCCAGCACACTCAAAAAGATGGGCGTTGTAATGAAAAAGGCACAATATTTCATCACCTGCGGGGAGCTCTCCATCCAGACCGTAAACGAAGTGAGTCCGGAACATATACGTCGTTTGCTGGTTCCTCGCCGCAAAGAGAAGACAGGTTCTCCCGACCAACTCTCACTCCTGTTTCCCGAATAAATTCTCCGAGGCCATGCTCGTATTCCGCTATGACAAAAGTTTCGAAGGTCTGCTGACGGCCATCTTCGATGCCTACACGCGCCGCACCTTCCCCGAGCAGCTGATTGGTCCCGGGGAACCCCTTCCGATGTTCGCCTCCGAGCTCTTCGACGTACTGACCGACACTCAAAAGGCTGAACGGGTATGGCGGGGTCTGGGAAAAAAGCTCCGACGCGAAGGCTGCAATCTGCTGACCCATGTCTGGCTGTCGGAGACGGCAGGATGCGACGACTTGCTCCTGCGCTATATCCGTAAGGTATTCGATTCGTCGGGCGATGTCTCGACCGACTTCGCCGACCGCGACATCCTCGAAGCCCGCAACATTGCCCTGAAGGTCTCCCGCGAGGCGGAACACCTGCGGCAGTTCGTGCGTTTCCGCAAAGCAGCCGACGGCACGTTCTACGCCCCGGTGTCTCCCATATACAACGCCTTACCGCTGGCCATTCCCTACTTCCGCGACCGTTTCGCCGACCAACGATGGCTCATCTACGACCTCAAACGACAGTACGGCTACTACTACGACGGACAAAAGGCACGAGAGATCGCCTTTGCCGACGGGGAGACGCCTCCCGGCGACGAACTCACCGAGGAGCAGATGGATGCCGATGAACGTCAGTTCCAGACACTGTGGAAAGCCTACTTCGATTCCATGGCCATCCAGGAGCGGATCAACCCCCAGTTGCAACGGCGACAAATGCCTCGTCGTTTCTGGAAATATCTGCCGGAGTTCAACTTCTAAACCCTGAACTTTCGAGCATCTATCCGACAGGATTCGGCGAAACAGTTTTTGGATAATATAAAAAAACAGGCAATGCTCTCATTGCCTGTTTATCCATAGAAATCCCCCTCTCTCTCCTCCTCTCATCTTCTCTCTGCCACTCCTTGCGACCTTCTGCGCCGGAATTTCCTCGTGATCCAGCCGGGGCTCGAACCCGGGACCCCAACATTAAAAGTGTTGTGCTCTACCAGCTGAGCTACTGAATCCCTCGTTTTTCGTGGTGCAAATATACGGCAGTTTTTTTATTCTGCAAAAATAAATGCAAAATTATCTGCTTTTTCATCTCACAATACCAGTTTCTCCCGTTTCTGCCCACTCTTCCGACCCAAAAGGAAAGACATATCCGAAAGGTAAATTGCTATTTTTGATAAAAAACCCTACTTTTGTCGTGCCCGGTTTCTATTGACGCGGGATCAAACAATCTAAAAAAAGAGATACTGATGTGTAAGGTTCTTATTATCGGGGCAGGTGGCGTAGGCACCGTAGTCGCCCACAAAGTGGCCAAGAATCCGTTGTTCACGGAGGTCGTGTTGGCCAGCCGTACAAAATCCAAATGCGACGCCATTGCAGAAGCAATCGGCGGAGGACGTGTCAAAACCGACCGGGTAGACGCAGACGACGTGCAGGATCTCTGTCGTCTGTTCCGGACCCACACCCCGGACATTGTCATCAATGTAGCACTTCCTTACCAGGATCTGACCATCATGGATGCCTGCCTGGAGTGCGGAGTAAACTATCTGGATACGGCTAATTACGAGCCGAAAGACGAGGCACATTTTGAATACAGTTGGCAATGGGCCTACCAGGATCGGTTCAAGAAAGCGGGACTCACCGCTATTCTCGGCTGCGGGTTCGACCCGGGTGTCTCGGCCATCTTCGTCGCCTATGCCGCCAAACATCACTTCGACGAGATCCAGTACCTCGACATCGTGGACTGCAATGCCGGCAACCACGGCATGGCATTCGCCACCAACTTCAACCCGGAGATCAATATCCGAGAGGTGACACAAAAAGGAAAATACTGGGAGAACGGACAATGGATCATCACCGAACCCCATGAGATACATCGCGCACTGACCTACCCCGAAATCGGAGAACGCGAGTCCTACCTGATCTATCACGAAGAGCTCGAATCGCTGGTCAAGAACTATCCGACCCTGAAACGGGCCCGGTTCTGGATGACCTTCGGACAGGAGTATCTGACGCACCTGCGTGTGATTCAGAACATCGGCATGGCACGGATCGACCCGATCATGTACAACGGCATGGAGATCGTTCCGATCCAGTTCCTCAAGGCCGTGCTGCCCGACCCGAAATCGCTCGGAGAGAACTATCATGGCCAAACCTCCATCGGTTGCCGCATCCGGGGAATCAAAGACGGCAAAGAGAGGACCTATTATATATATAACAACTGCGACCACGAAGCCGCATTCAAGGAGACCGGTACGCAGGCCGTAAGCTATACGACAGGTGTTCCCGCAGCGTTGGGCGCGGCGATGTTTGCCAAAGGACTCTGGAAAGGAGCCGGCGTATACAACGTCGAAGAGTTCGATCCCGATCCGTTCCTGGCTGAACTCGGGCCTCAGGGGCTGCCGTGGGTGGAGAAGTTCGACATCGACCTGGAGGTGGATTAATCCGCATACAGAACAGATATGGTCGACTTCACGAAGATACCCTCCCCCTGTTACCTGTTGGACGAACAGTCTCTTCGAAAGAATCTCACCCTGATCGCCGACGTCGCGCGGAGAGCCGAGGTAGAGATCATCGTAGCGCTGAAAGCCAATGCCATGTGGAGCATCTTCCCGATCATGCGGGAGTATGTGCATAGTGCCACGGCCAGTTCGCTGGCAGAAGCACGGCTCGTCAAAGAGGAGTTCGGCGTGCAGGCGCACACCTATGCCCCCGTCTACACCGACCGGGAAATTGAAGAACTGCTCGACTACAGCAGCCACATCACCTTCAACTCCCGCGCTCAGTTCGATCGGTTCGGACCGATGGCACTGCTGCGGGGAATCTCGTGCGGACTGCGCATCAACCCGGAATATTCCCCCGTGGAGACCGATCTCTACAATCCGTGCAGTCCGGGATCGCGTCTGGGCATCCTGGCCGAAGAGTTGCCGGAGCTGCCCGAAGGAGTCGAAGGGCTCCATTTCCACACGCTCTGCGAATCACGGCCGCAGGATCTGGCCCGTACGCTGGAGGCGGTGGAGCATCGATTCGGGCATCTGCTGCCACAGATCAAATGGCTCAACATGGGCGGCGGGCATCTCATGACCCATGCCGACTACGACTGTGAGGAGCTAATCCGGATTCTCACCTCATTCCGGGAACGGCATCCCCACCTGCGCATCATCCTCGAACCGGGAAGCGCATTTACATGGCGGACGGGCTGGCTCGTCTCCACCGTGGAGGATATCGTCTCACGCAGAGGCATCAATACAGCCATGCTGAACGTCTCGTTCGCCTGCCATATGCCCGACTGCCTCGAGATGCCCTACAAACCCGCTATCGTCGGCGCCCACGAACCAACAGAACACGATAAACATTGGCGCATGGGAGGAAACAGCTGTTTGGCGGGAGACTTCTGCGGCGACTGGGCCTTCGACCATGAGCTGCAAGTGGGCGAACGCATCGTCTTCGAGGATATGATTCACTACACCATGGTGAAAACCACCATGTTCAACGGAGTCACCCACCCTTCGATCGCCATTCTCACGGCAGAGGGTAACCTCCGCATCGTCCGCGAATTCGGCTATGAGGATTACAAGAACCGCATGTCGTAATCCAGAGGATACGGATGAAATTGTAAGTATAAAAACGTATTGACCACTAAAGAAAAACAGCGTACTTTTGTACGCTGTTTTTCTATTTCTTAAAATTCAACACCAGATGAAAGAATTTTACCCAACTCAATACACGCTTCGCTGCGTAGCTACGGGACGTGATTTTGCTGACGAAGGATGGATGCTCGACGACCCGCAATACCAAGGCCAGTCGCTGATTCGTACACAATACGCAAAAAAGCAACTCAACGTCAAAGACGACAGCTACGGCCTCTACAAGTTCAGCGACTGGATGCCCGTAGGACGTATGCTCAACGGTTCCCACGCCCCCATCACCTACAAGAGCGAAGGGCTGGCTCACGAGTTGGGGTTGGAAAATCTTTACATCACCTTCAACGGCTATTATCCGAAAATCGGAGCTCTCATGAGCACCTGCTCGTTCAAGGAGACCGAAGCCTACTCCGTATGCGGCCGCATGAAAGGGGAGTGTGGCCGGATTCTGGTCGTCGCTTCGGCCGGAAATACAGCCCGGGCATTTGCCAAGGTTTGCTCAGACAACCATATTCCACTGCTGCTGAGTGTTCCCGAAGAGAACATCAATGCGCTGTGGTTCGAAGAGCCGTTGAATGAGTGCGTAAAATTGATCTGCCCGGTACGTGGCGGCGACTACTTCGACGCCATTCACCTGAGCAACCTCGTGCTGAAAGATGAACGTTTCCTGGCCGAAGGAGGTGCAAAAAATGTCGCACGGCGCGACGGGATGGCTACCACGGTACTCTCGGCCGTCACCCATATCGGACGGATTCCGGACTTCTATTTCCAGGCCGTGGGAAGCGGTACAGGAGCCATCGCCGCCTGGGAGGCCAATATGCGACTGATCGAAGACGGCCGCTTCGGCGACAACAAGATGCGGCTGATCGTTTCACAAAACACCCCGTTCCTCCCGATGTACGAAGCCTGGAAAGCCAACTCACGCGAGCTCCTTCCCTATAACGAAGAGCAGGCCCGTCACGATGCCGAAGCCATCGACGCCAAGGTACTCTCGAACCGGAAACCGCCCTATGGCATCCAAGGCGGATTGTTCGACGCACTGAAAGATACGGACGGTGACATTATAGCAGTAACGAACGAAGAGTTGCGTGCTGCGGCCAAACTTTTCCTACAGACGGAGGGCGTGGACATCTACTCGGCAGCCGGCGTAGCCACCGCTTCGCTAATCAAGGCGGTAAAATCCGGTCAGGTATCCAAAGAGAACGTCGTGATGCTCAACATCACAGGCGGAGGAGAGAAACATTATCAGGAAGGCCGCACACTGTGGTATCTGAAACCATCTTTGGTTTTCCCGCTGAATCCGAGCCAGGACGACGTAGTGGTAAAGGTCGGTGCCCTATTCCAGTAGCCCCTATCCCATTACAAGCAAAATCGGCACACTCCAATTCACATAAACCAAAGCGGAAGGATCCACAATATTCTTCCGCTTTCTATCATTTAGATATCAATCAGATAACCCCATCGACCCGCTTCATGCAAACTTACCTTCCACGGACAACATGCAGGAAAAAGGACGGTTCACCCCGCAATTTTTCCTTTTGACCGGTAAGAGTTAGCCAGACCCGGGAAGAATCCGTACCTTTATACATCTTAAATACTACACCCGCTTAAACACTACACCTGATGAATAAGAAAAAATGGATCATTACGGCCATTGTGCTATTGGTATGTATCGGATTAGGGACTTATAACCTGCTCCGGTCCGGCACTCAAGTACAAGAAGACGAAATGGCTCCTCCCAGCGGACGGACTCAAAACATTCTGAACGTAAACGCCCAGATTATCCGCCAGCAGCCGATGACCGACGTAATCTATACCAGCGGCAGTCTGCTTCCGGACGAAGAGGTGGATCTATCGTTCGAAACCTCGGGAAAAATCGTAGCCATCAACTTTCAGGAAGGTTCACTGGTCAAAAAAGGCGACTTGCTGGCTAAAGTCAACGACGCGCCATTGCAGGCTCAATTACAACGCTATGAGTCGCAAGTCAAATTAGCCGAAAACCGGGTTTATCGCCAAAATGCCCTGTTGGCCAAGGACGCCGTGAGCCAGGAGGCCTATGAACAGGTCCGGACGGATTTGGCGACGCTCCAGGCCGACATTGCACTGGTTAAAGCCAATATCGCCCAGACAGAACTCCGTGCGCCGTTCGACGGGATCATCGGTCTCCGTAATGTCAGCGAGGGCGCCTATGCCTCACCGAGCGTCGTGGTTGCCACCCTCACCAAGATATCTCCTTTAAAACTTGATTTTTTCATTCCGGAGCGTTATGCCGGCCAAATCCGGAAAGGCACCCGACTCACCTTCCAGGTAGAAGGGCAGTTGCGTAGTTTCGACGCCACGGTCTACGCTACGGAATCACAGGTGGACGTAAGCACCCGAAATCTTGCCGTACGTGCCGTGCATCCGAACAACGACCAACGGTTGACTCCCGGACGTTATGCCAACGTCACGATCAAAATGCAGGAGATTCCCAACGCCATCGCCATTCCTACCGAGGCGATTATCTCCGAAATGGGAATCAATAAAGTATTCCTCTATAAAAACGGAGTAGCCGAACCGGTAGAAGTCAAGACAGGACTTCGTACGGATGCGTTGCTGCAAATCGTGGAAGGCCTGACCCCGGGCGATACGCTGATTACCTCCGGCATGCTACAACTCCGTACCGGCATGAAAGTGAAACTCGACACCATCGAATAATCCGGCTGCCGTATGAATATTTCAGAACTGAGTATCCGACGCCCCGTACTCGCCACCGTGCTGACCCTGATCATCCTGCTTTTCGGATTGATCGGGTATACTTACTTAGGTGTGCGCGAATATCCCAGCGTGGACAACCCGATCATCTCCGTCTCCTGCTCCTATCCGGGAGCCAACGCGGATGTCATCGAAAATCAGATTACGGAACCGCTGGAACAAAACATCAACGGTATCCCGGGCATCCGCTCCATGTCGAGTGTCAGCAGCCAGGGGCAAAGCCGTATTACCATCGAATTCGAACTTTCGGTCGACCTCGAAACCGCAGCCAACGACGTGCGCGACAAAGTGTCGCGAGCCCAACGTTATTTGCCACGCGACTGCGACCCTCCGACCGTATCCAAAGCCGATGCCGATGCCGTTCCGATTCTGATGGTCGCCATCCAGAGCGACAAACGGTCCCTGCTGGAGCTGAGCGAAATCGCCGACCTGACAGTCAAGGAGCAGCTACAAACGATCAGCGACGTAAGTAGCGTCTCCATCTGGGGAGAGAAGCGCTACTCGATGCGTCTCTGGCTCGATCCGGTAAAGATGGCCGGATATGGAATTACCCCCATCGACGTAAAGAATGCACTCGACCGAGAGAATGTCGAGCTTCCCTCCGGAAGTATCGAAGGGAACACCACAGAGCTCACGATCCGTACCCTCGGACTGATGCATACCACCAAGGAGTTCAACGACCTCATCATCCGTCAGGATGGGAGTCGCACAGTACGTTTCAGCGATATAGGAACGGCAGAACTGGGTCCACAGGATACGCGCAGCTATATGAAGATGAACGGCGTACCGATGGTGGGCGTAGTCGTAATTCCCCAACCCGGAGCCAATCACATCGACATTGCCGATGAGGTCTACCAGCGCATGGAGACCATGAAAAAGGATCTGCCCGATGATGTAGTCACCAGCTACGGTTTCGATACGACCCGTTTTATCCGTGCTTCGATCAACGAGGTGAAAAGCACTGTATATGAAGCTTTCTTGCTGGTTATCATCATCATCTTCCTCTTCCTGCGCGACTGGCGCGTAACCCTCATCCCGTGTATCGTGATCCCCGTATCGTTGATCGGAACCTTCTTCGTCATGTATATCGCCGGATTCTCGATCAATGTCCTGTCGATGCTTGCCGTGGTGCTCTCCGTGGGACTTGTGGTGGACGACGCCATCGTGATGACGGAGAATATCTACATCCGCATCGAACGCGGCATGAATCCGAAGGAAGCTGGTATAGAGGGAGCAAAAGAGATCTTCTTCGCAGTAGTTTCGACCTCAATCACCCTGATCGCCGTATTCTTCCCGATTGTCTTTATGGAAGGTATGACCGGACGACTGTTCCGTGAGTTCAGTCTTGTGATCTCCGGGGCCGTATTGATATCGACCTTCTGTGCACTGACCCTCACCCCGATGCTGGCGACCAAAATGCTCGTCCGCAAAGAAAAACAGAGCTGGTTCTACAGCAAAACCGAACCTTTCTTCGAAGGACTGAACAATTTCTATAAAAATAGCCTTTCGGCATTCCTCCGGCACCGTTATCTGGCGATTCCAATCGTACTGGCCACCATCGGAATCATCTATTGGCTATGGAACGCCGTTCCATCGGAGATGGCACCTCTCGAAGACCGCTCCACCATCTCCATCAATACCCGCGGAGCTGAAGGTGTCACGTACGAGTATATCCGCGACTACACGGAAGATCTGAACCTGTTGGTCGATTCACTGGTCCCCGAAGCCGAGGCAACCACCGCCCGCGTTTCGAGCGGAAGCGGTAATATCCGAATCTCGCTGAAAGACCTGGGAGATCGTAAACGGTCTCAAATGGAGATCGCCGAACAGCTTTCGGCCGCAATACGCTCGAAGACCAAAGCAAGAGCCTTCGTTCAACAGCAGAGCTCTTTCGGCGGACGCCGGAGTTCGATGCCCATCCAATATGTTCTGCAGGCGACCAATATCGAAAAGTTGCAGGAGGTACTTCCCGTTTTCATGGCGAAGGTCTACGACAACCCCACCTTCCAGATGGCAGACGTGGACCTGAAGTTCAGTAAACCCGAGGCCCGGATTATGATCAACCGCGACAAGACCAACCTCCTGGGTATCAGCACACGGGATATTGCCCAGACATTACAGTACGGATTGAGCGGCCAGCGTATGGGTTACTTTTACATGAACGGGAAACAGTATGAGATTCTCGGAGAGATCAACCGCCAACAACGCAACAAACCCGCCGACCTCATGTCGATATACGTACGAAACGAGGATGGCAAGATGATCCAGTTGGATAACCTGGTAGAACTCGTCGAAAGTGTGGCTCCTCCCCAGTTGTACCACTACAACCGTTTCATATCGGCGACCGTATCTGCCGGTCTGGCCAAAGGCAAAACCATCGGCCAAGGGCTCGACGAAATGGATAAAATCGCCGCTTCGACGCTCGACGATACATTCCGTACGGCGCTCTCCGGCGACTCGAAAGATTTCCGCGAGAGTTCCTCCAGTCTGATGTTCGCCTTCCTGCTGGCCATTCTGCTCATCTATCTGATTCTCGCCGCCCAGTTCGAAAGTTTCAAGGATCCGCTGGTGATCATGCTCACCGTGCCGCTGGCTATCGCCGGAGCCCTCGTGTTCATGTTCTTCTCGGATCAGACGCTCAACATCTTCAGCCAGATCGGAATCATCATGCTGATCGGTCTGGTGGCCAAAAACGGTATTCTGATCGTCGAATTTGCCAACCAAAAACAAGAGACAGGACTCAACAAGCGGATTGCAATCATCGAAGCGGCTCAACAACGACTTCGTCCCATTCTGATGACCAGTGCCTCGACCATTCTGGGCTTGCTTCCCCTGGCCTTTGCCAGCGGCGAAGGCGCAGCAGGACGCGTAGCGATGGGTATCGCCGTAGTCGGAGGCATGACGGCTTCGACCCTGCTGACGCTCTACATCGTCCCTGCCATATACAGTTACGTCTCCACCAACCGCATAAAGCACAAGTTATGAAAAGACCCATTCTTGCACTCTTAGCACTTGTCCTTAGCCCAAGCATCCAGGCACAGGAGATCTGTACCCTAAAATCCTGCCTGGAAACTGGATTGGAGCGCAATTACTCCATCCGCATTATCCGCAACGAGCAACAGATTTCCGATAACAACGCCACGTTAGCCAACGCAGGGTATCTGCCGACTCTCGACCTGACCGCAGGATATACCGGCAACCTGGATAACAGTCGCACCACTCCGCGTGAAGGCGAGGCCTATTCCGAAAACGGGAACTACGACCAAACCGTCAACGCAGGATTGGCCCTCAACTGGACGATTTTTGAGGGATTCCGCATTCAGACCGATTACAAACGTCTCGTGGAGCTACAACGCCAAGGTGAGTTGCAGACCCGAATTGCAATCGAAGATTTCGTTGCCAATCTCACGGCTGAATACTACAATTTCATCCAGCAAAAAATTCGGCTCCAGAATTTCCGCTACGCCATGATGCTCTCCAAGGAGCGTCTCCGGATCGTCGAAACCCGTAAACAGGTCGGGAATTCCTCCCTGTTGGAGGTCTATCAGGCACGCGTGGATTTCAATGCCGACAGTTCACAATACACCAACCAGCAACAGTTGGTACGAACATCACTGATCGCCCTCAACGAAATGATGGTCAATGCCGATGTGAACACGCCCCTGCAAATTATGGATACCGCCATTTTCGTCAATGAACACCTCGATCTGGCAGAACTGGAGACGGGAACCCTGCATACGAATGCCTCTCTGCTCATGGCGGCACGCGATCAAACACTGGCAGAACTCGACCTGAAAACCGTACAGGCGCGCAACTATCCGTATGTTACCCTCAAGTCCGGTTATGGTTACACATTGAATCGTTACGGCAGCGGCACGACCCGCCAACGCCGTACATTTGGATTAGATGCCGGACTGTCCGTAGGCTTTACGATATTCGACGGGAATCGCCGTCGTGAGCAGCGCAATGCCCGCATCGAAATCGACAACGCCCGCTTGGCCCAGGCTCAACTCGAACAATCGCTTCGGGCCTCACTCGCCGACTTCTGGCAGGCTTATCGGAACAACCTGGACATCATCCATCTCGAGCGGGAGAACCTCGTTACGGCACAAATCAACTACGACACAGCCATGGAACGATACCAACTGGGCGACCTGGCCGGTATCGAGATGCGGGAAGCCCAGCAGAGTCTGCTCGATGCCGAGGAACGACTCCTGACCGCAGAATACAATACGAAATTGTGTGAGATATCACTGCTTCAGATCAGCGGCAACATTCTGTCTTACATGCAATAGACAGAATAAACGCCAAAAGTTTCGGGGAGGGGTACGTGCCTCCCCTTTCCCATGATCAGAACTTGAGATTCATCCCGAAATTGACGGCAAAGTTCTGCACGTTCTGTCCCGGCACTTTATGGCGATGCGTCAACCGCCAAACGGCATCTATGCGGAAAATACGAAAAATGTTGTCGATGCCCACCCCCGTTTCCAGGTAAGGTTTTCTGACCGATGACATCCCGCGGGGAAACAGCAACAGAGCCCGCGTGTCGGGTAAACTTCCGTCGTTACGAGCTTCGAGTGTACCATAAACTCCTTTAAAGGTAAAGACCTCCCGCCACTTGAGTCGCTGCATCAGCGGGATTTTCCCCAGGAAAAACCCATTGAAATTGTGCTCGTAAAACAGGGCAACCCAGGCATCCGAAGCAAATTCATAATAATTCATGCACGAAAAGGCATAGGGGTCGTAAAAATAGGTTCCGTTACCGGGTTGCAACTGCAGCAACGGATAGGGTACCCGACCAAAAATCTTACCCCCTCCCACCGCAATACGCGAAGTCCCTATCGGTGGCAAGTCCAAATCATATTGGAGAGACCCCTCCACCCGATAATACTCATAATCGTTCCGGAAAATTCCTTTGATACCCGCCGTAAAATTAAAAGTCAGTATCGGATAGTCCGACCCCATATAATATTTATCGAAATATCGCCGGACCTGCATCTCATCTTTGGAAAAACGCGTACCGATTCTTATCGAAGCCGACTCTACGGAACCCACCCAGGTACTGTCCGAACGCCGCATCGGCACATAACGATTCGAGAAGATTTTACGGACCTGCACGCCATATGTGCTCTCGATGCCCTGTCTCCATTCATGCAGATAGTCCACCTCTCCCTGATTGACCATGCTGAGCCGTTCGCTTCCTCCGCGAGAGAGAATCGAACTCAAAATATTACCGGTGGTAAACGCATTGATTCCCGCGCCTAATTGCAGTACATCGTGTCGGGCAGAGAGGGTCAGTTTTCGGGTAGGCTGGCGGCTGAAAGCATATTCGACAGTACCTCCTCCTTTGAATCGCTCATCCTTCGTACCGTATGCCCCATACCCCATCAAACGGACATGTTTGCTGAAATCCGATGTGGTACGCATTCCCAACTGAAAACGAATCCCCTCCAACCGATTAAAGCTAAACACCTTGTAATAGGGGCCGAATCCAACGTATTTCGTATTGTAATACCCACCGAAAATCGTATTGATCACGGTATAGATGTTCCGGTACAGGGGAACCTGTTTGATGGAATCCACCATCTGATAAATGGCTTTTTCCTTTTCGCTCAAGGTATAAGGGCGAATCGTATCCCAGAAACGCTCATCATTGTTGAGCACCTCATCGTCGATCACAACGTTGTTATCCAAGCGGAGCACCTCTTCCGGAATCTCCCGATGTAACCGTACATCAGAATATTCGATCAGACGACGCCCAACAAACGAAGTAATCTTCGATGAGTCAGACATGACAATCGAAAAATCAGCCAACAACTTATCCTGTTTTTTGAACCACTGTTTTCCATCGACGAACTGGCTCTCTGTCTCCATTTCCAGTTGCCTAATCCAGTTCACATTCGACCCTTTTGCCATTTTCACACGAGCCGACTGCAGGGCATAGGTTGCAGAGTCAATATTCACCTCGCCATCCAACACGGGCGTTGAGGTCCCTTTAGGGTGGAAGCGAATCTTATACGTTTTGCGGCCATCGATTTGCAAGCTGTCCACCAGATAATAGTCATAGAACATTAGTCCATGGTCGGAAAGCGGACTGGCAAACCGCACATTGAAAATGTCGATATAATTGTCGTAAAAATTGACGTTCCCATGCAGATGTCCCGTAAACTGTGCGAAAGAGTAATCTTCCTCGATGCCGGAAATGCGGCTTGCCCGGATAATCTCGCGGGAAAAGGAGGGACTCTTCCGATGGAAATATTCTGCCGACGCCTCCGTAATCATAACCGGCAGATAGGTTTTGCCCGTGACTGCCGAAGTATCCATGTGCTCGAATATGAAACCGAAATTGCGCTGTAAGCGCTTGCTTCTAAAATAAGGTTTCAGATTGGCCAGATCGAGTTCCATTTTCGTATAGGTGGCACAAGAATAACGGTCAATTTCATCGGGATTGTTCCGCGGTTTATTACGGATCACATGCCGTAGAATCGGATGTGCAGGATTCGGCCCCGGCTTCACCACCACGGCATCCAGTCCGATTGACACCGGTTCCAACTCGAAATCCACCGCATTGAATGCTCCACGAACCACACGTCGGCTCTGCGTCTCATAGCCCAGAAGCGACACCTGCAACAAAGTCACAGTATCCCGTATTTCCAAAGCATAAACTCCTTCGAAATCCGTTGTAATGCCGACCGTCGTTCCAACAAAAGCCACACTGACCATCGGAATCGGCTCTCCCGTCTTGGCATCGGTCACCCGACCCCGCACACGAGTAGTCTGTGCATCCGCAATAACGGACACTAACAAAAAATTTAAGATTACAAACAGACTTCTCATCATCATAAGCCATATTCCACTCGTCCAAAGCGACAAAGAACGGGATAAAGATAGCTATTCTTCACAGGGATTGTTATGCCAGAAGGTCTTATTTTATGTCTGAAAACTCATAATGCAAAGCATCTCTTTCGAACAATCATACGATTCTGTTGAAAATAGGTTTCCTAAAACCATTTCCTTTTGTTAAATTCGCTTGTAAAAAGAGTTTACTTTGGCCTGAAATTGGCTGAGACTCCAGAGAAAAGAGAGGCATTGCCCGACTGTTCAGAGATTGCCCGACCATTCTATGAAACTCAAGAAAATAGTCAAATATCTGCTTCGAACCCTGCTGATCATCATGATCGTCGTAGCGGCACTGCCGTTTGCTCTATACATTCCTGCCGTGCAACGATTTGCCATCGACAAAGCAACCTCCATCGTCTCGGAGAAACTGGGAATGCAACTCTCTGTCAAACGGTTCGGACTCTTCTTCCCGCTACGTCTGAATATCCAAGAATTACTGCTCCAACAGAATAGCCCCGACACTCTTTTCTATTGTCAGGCATTGGACCTCGATATTGCACCCTGGCCGTTGCTGCGAAAGGAAGTGACCCTCCGCGAGCTTCTGCTTTCGGACGCTGTGGCCAACTATCGCGACAGCACCGGGCAACTGGAGTTGCACGCCCGTCTCCATTCATTTCTGCTCACACTCCGCAAAGCGGACCTGGCACGTCAGGAAGCCGATATTTCACTGGCACGACTCAATGGAGCCCAGGTCAATCTTATCCTCGGAGCAACTCCGCCCGACACAACCGCTTCTGACTCTACAAGCACAGGCTGGAAAATCCAGGCTCATCTGCTCAAATTGAACAACGTCGATTTCCGAATGGATACCCGGCCACAGACCACGCGTCTCTTGGCCCACATCGGAACTGGAAAAATAGAGAACGGAACGGTCGATCTGACCTCACAAGAGGTTTCTGTCGACAATGTGGATTTGAAAAACGGACAATACAGCTACCTCACCTCACCCACTCAGCCATCTGACACAACAGATAAGCGACCTGCTGTTCTCAACGCAAATGAGGAATCTTCCCCTCGAATCGCAAATGCAGACACATCCATCACTCCCCCATGGAGCATATCTGTCAATCGCCTGTCCCTCTCGGATAACACCGTCGCCTATGGCATCCAGGGGACTTTGCCGCAACCGGGCTTTGACCCGCAATACATAGCGCTCTCCGCGCTGAATCTGACGATTGATTCACTACGAAACCGAGGAAGCGAAATCGATGCCCGAATCGGCAATCTCTCGTTCACGGAACGCAGCGGTCTGCAAATTCGCAACATGGGCGGCCAAATCCATATGGACAGCGTGCGTCTGGGAGTTTCACAACTGTTCCTGGAAACAGCCCACTCTACGTTTCGTGCCGATGCCGAAGCCGGCGCCGATATTCTGAAAATGTCTCCAGAGGCCTCTCTGCAGATGAACTGCATGGCCAATATCGCGTTGGAGGAGTTACTGCTCTTCCTACCCGATGCCGATCCTCTGCTGCGCAGCGTCATCGCAGGAAAATCGCTCTTGCTGGAAAGCCGTCTGTCAGGCACGCTCGGGAACCTCACCACGGAGAACCGGCTCGACATACCGGGGCACCTGCGCATGACGGCCTCGGGGTCTGCCCGGAACATCACCCGCTCCGAAAAGATGGCAAGTCAACTCCAGTTCAACAGCGACCTCATCTCACTCAACTTCCTGAAAGTCCTGTTACCGGACAGTACCCTGCGCAACCGAATCGCCATCCCTGCTCACATTGCACTCAACGGCAACGTCGGCATCACTCCGAACGACTGGGCCACGCGTACAAGCATCCATGTCGACAACGGGACACTAGTCGCAACAGGGCGCATGAATCCGAAGAGAGAGAACTACGACATAAACATCGTCTGCGACAGTTTTCCGGTCGGGCAATTTCTGCCTCACGACTCTCTGGGGCTGCTCACCTTCACTTTAAACGCCGAAGGGCAAGGTTTTGACCCCTTGCTGGACAACGCAGCATCGCACCTCGCCCTCGATATTCCCCGTTGCGACTACCGAGGTTTCAAGTACCAAAATATCGGATTCAACGCCACACTCGCCGACCATCGGCTGCAAGGCAAACTTTCCAGCCAAAATGAAGGGCTACAGGCACGATTCGACATTCGCGGTTCACTCGACAAAACGAGACAGGCCATCACACTATCCGGCCTCATCGACACCTGCAACCTCCATCGCATGCACCTCTCCGAAGAGCGAATCAAGGGACGCCTGACGCTTGATCTGTCTGCCGAGGCGACCTCTGCCAACAGTTACCGACTGCATGCAGCTATCGACAGCATCGAAATCTGGACCGGATGGAAACGGGATGCTCTACGGCCTCTCACACTCTCCGCGCTGGCCGATTCCAGCCAGTTGCAAGCCGGCTTCACCTCCGGCGACCTGGAGCTACTGTTCTACACCCCCGTAGCCATGGACTCGCTGACCAACAGCCTCGCACGCAGCATCGACACCCTCTCGACACAAATACGCCGAGGACGTTTCGACATGGATAAAGTTTGCGCCGAATTGCCTCCGCTCGATCTCCGGATTACGGCGGGCGACAATAATATCGTCAACAACTTCCTGAAGACAAAACGGATGGCATTCCGATCCATGACGCTGGACGCCTCTCATCAACAGGACAAACCTTTCACGACACAACTCACCCTGTTGCAACTGGCGACGGAAAAAATTGTACTCGACAGCGTCCATTTCGGATTGCGACAGAACGGTACGGCATTGGACTATCTGCTTCGCTTGCGCAACAGTTCCGTCACCCGAGACAACATTGCCCTTATTGCGCTATACGGTAATATAGTACAGAACAAGGCTCTCGTCAACCTGTTGCAAACCGACCGTTCCGGAAAAGAGGGGTTCCGATTCGGACTACAAGCTACACTGGCCGACAGCACCGTCACGCTGAGCATGTTCCCCGCTCATCCGACCCTGGGATTCGAGACATGGGACGTCAATCCGGGTAACTACATCAGCTATCGACTCAACCGAGAACTGCATGCCAATTTCATTCTTTCGCAAGGCGACCGACGCTTTGCCCTGCAATCCTCTGCCCGGGCCGGTCAGGGGAGCATCGCACTGGGCATCGCAGGCATCGACATCGGAGCCACACTGGGACTGTTTCCCGGAGCTCCTCCGGTAGCCGGAACGTTAAATTCCGACATCGTACTGAAACTGAACGATACACCGGGCGAAGCTGCCATTCAAGCCAATGGCCATCTCTCCATCGGCCAATTGGCCTACAACGGCAACTCCATCGGAGATACCGGACTGGCTTTCAACTACCGCCTCGACTCGGCTGCCAGTCAACAGGCCGATGCAAAACTCTTGCTCAATGAGATTCCCGTAGTGAATGCACATGTCACCTACGCTCAAGCAGAGAAAGACCACATTCATGCCACCGTGGAGATACCGGGTTTACCTCTCTCCGCAGCCAATGCTTTTCTGCCCCCTCAAGCGGTACAACTGGCTGGCACTCTCAAAGGGAATGTGGAGGTTGTGGGCGATCCCGCCCGCCCGGCCATCAACGGAGAGATGCAATTCGCCGGCACCGACGTACGTATCCCGATGATTGGTACCACGTTCGGGCTATCCGAAAATAAAATCACCGTCACGGCCAATCTGCTCCGGTTCGACAACTACCAGATCGTCGCACCGAACAAGCAAGCCATCGTCATCGACGGCAACCTGAATCTGGCCGACCTGGGAGCCATCACGACCGACCTTACGGTAAAGGCACGCGATTTCCAGTTCGTCCGGGTAGACCGCAACGCAAAGTCCGACATCTACGGCACGGCATTCATGGATCTGAACACCACGGTAAAGGGTCCTTTGGACAATCTGCTCGTACGGGGAGGCATCGCTCTGCTAGGCGGCACCGACATCACCTATGTCATGAAAGACTCTCCGCTGGAGGTCAAGAACAGCGCACAAGAGATCGTCTCCTTCGTATCGTTCAGCGATACCACGACGGTCTTCGCCGCCGACTCGGTGCCCATGCTCCGCATGACCGGCATAGATATTCAAATGAATGTCAACGTGGATAATTCGACACGCCTCGGCGTCGATCTCTCGGAGGATGGCAAGAACCGCATCGAACTGCAGGGTGGCGGCAACCTGACCTATACGATGAACCCTCTGGGCGACACCCGTTTTTCGGGACGCTACGTGGTATCGGGTGGTACGGTACGGTATAATCCGCCCATCATCTCGCAAAAGGTCTTCGACATCACACCGGGAAGTTACGTGGAGTGGACCGGCAACCTGGCTGACCCATCATTCAATATTACAGCCGTCGAGAGCGTACGAACCACCCTCACCATGGAGGACAACACCAGCCGCAGCGTAAAATTCGACATCAGCATCAATATCCGCAATACGCTCGAGACCCTTGCCATCACTTTCGACCTCTCCGCGCCGGAAGATCTGACAATTCAAAATCAATTGGCCTCGCTCACTCCCGAACAGCGAGCCAATCAAGCCATGGGGTTGCTGATATACAACACCTATACGGGCCCGGGGACAACGGCAAAGGTCGATTCCGGAAATGCACTCGATACCTTTATCGAACGGCAGCTCAACCAGTGGGCACAAAACAATCTGAAAGGGGTGGACCTAAGTTTCGGCATCGACTCCTACGACGAAACAGCCACCGGTGGCACCCAACGCACGGACTACTCCTACAAACTCTCCAAAAACTTCTTCAACGATCGCATACGAGCCATCATCGGCGGGAAATTCAGCACGGATGCCGACCCGACGGAGAACCTCAAAGAGAATCTCATCGACGATATCGCACTGGAATACCGTCTGACTAAACGGGACAATATGTTTCTACGCATTTTCCGTCATACGGGCTACGAGAGTATCCTCGAAGGCGAGGTAACAGAAACCGGTGTCGGGTTCGTCATCCGGAAAAAGATGCTTCGCTTCTGGGACCTGTTCCGTTTTGCCAAGAACAAGGCACAGCAGCCAGCGACAACAACCATACACGAAAAATGAGACACGGGCAAAACATATATAGATTTCTGACGATAGGTCTGTTCCTTCTGCTGGCAGGCTGCTCTACGACACGTCGGCTGGGCAGCGACGAGACCTTATACACTGGTGTAAAAAAAATCATCATCGACACCGACTCGAGCGGTTCACTCGTAGAAGGAGCCGAGAGCGCCATCACCTCTCCCCTCTCCATACCGCCCAACAACCCGCTCTATACGCCCTATTTCCGTACTCCGCTGCCGATCGGGCTTTGGGCCTGGAACTACCTGTATACCCCCAAGGAGAAAGGACTCGGACAATGGCTCTACCGGAAATTGGCCAAGGAGCCCGTGCTCATTTCCAAAGTACAACCCGATCTGAGAGTAAAACTTGTGGAAAACATATTGGGCAATTATGGATATTTCGGATCGCATGCCAGCTACGACCTGTTGCCGCATCACAATCCGAAGAAGGCCAAAATCACCTACCGCATAGAGGTCGCCCGACCGTGGTTCTACAGCAGCATCGGTTATCCTCCTCCGAAGATACTGGCTCCTGGAGAGATGGAGTCACTAAAAGCCACGTCATTACTGCGTGTAGGCGGACAATACAACCTCGACACGCTCTCCGCCGAACGCAACCGCATCTCAAACATTCTTCGGAACAAAGGATATTACTTCTTCCGTCCCGAGTACATCGGCTATCTGGCCGACACGACACAACAACCCGGGCAGGTTGCTCTGCGGCTGCAGCTGACTCCTGGCATCCCGTCAGTAGCCACACAAGCGTATACCGTAGGCGATGTCGACATTCACCTCTCTCGCATCAATGGAGGAGCAATCGACACACTACAGCAAAACGGACGCACCATCGTTTATCAAACACCCCTGAAACTTCGGCCGCGCCTGCTGAACCGCCTCATCACCTTCCAACGAGGCGATCTCTTCACGCTCGACGAACAAAATGCCACACTCAACAATCTGAGCAAACTGGGGGTATTCCGTTCGGTCAATCTGAGCGTCACGCCCCCTGATTCCCCGCACGGAAGCGACTCCCTCAATGTGGAAATCGACGCCACATTTGACTATCCGCTCGAAGCGGAACTCGAAACAAACGTCACCTCCAAGTCGAACAGTTTCGTCGGTCCGGGGCTGTCGTTGCGTCTCTCGAACAACAACATGTTCCGAGGAGGCGAGGTCTTTTCGCTCAAGCTCAACGGCTCGTACGAATGGCAAACAGGAAACAAGAATTCGGGAGGAGGCTCATCCTCAAAACTGAACTCCTACGAATTCGGGCTGAATGCTTCGCTCGACATCCCGCGCCTGTGGTTTCCGGGATACTTCAAGCGCTTTACCCGCTATCCTTCACGGACCCGTTTCCAGGTAGGAGTCGACTTGATGAACCGTCCCAAATTTTTCCGGATTCTCTCCTCGAGCGGTTCCATAAGTTATGACTTTCAAACCTCACCCCGCAGTTATCACACCTTCTCCTTTCTAAAACTGACCTACAATAACCTGCTCAATACGACCGCCGAGTTCGACAAGACCCTGGAAGAGAATCCAGCCATCGCACTCAGTTTCCGCAACCAGTTCATCCCCTCGTTCACCTATTCCTATACCTACGACAGGAATTATCGGCGCAACCGACTCTTCTGGCAGAACAGCTTCACCTCGGCCGGTAACCTGCTTTACGGCATCATGGAATTGGCCGGGCATAAAGGCACGAAAGAGATCTTCAACAACCAATTCTCGCAATTCGTCAAAGCTACGAGCGAAATCCGCTTTTATCAGAAACTCGGTCAAATCAACTGGCTCGTCTACCGGTTCATGGTGGGAGCCGAACACCCTTACGGCAACTCGACGGTCGTGCCCTATACCGAACAATTCTACATCGGCGGGGCAAACAGCATCCGCGCCTTCACCATCCGGACACTCGGCCCGGGCAGCTATCGTCCCCCGAGCGATGACCGCAATGCCTATCTGGACCAAACAGGTACCTTCAAACTCGAAGCGAACATCGAATTCCGTTTCGGCATCATGGGGCGACTGGGCGGCGCCCTCTTCCTCGACGCAGGCAACATCTGGCTGCTAAAGAACGACCCTCGACGCCCCGGCGGACAACTGACCCTCAAAAGTTTCCCCAAGGAGATCGCTCTCGGCACAGGCTTCGGCCTACGGTACGACATCAGTTACCTCGTCATCCGCGCCGACCTCGGGATCGGTATCCACACGCCCTATCCCAACCCCGACAAACGAGGATACTACAACATCGCCAGCTTTAAAGACGGGCTCGGCTTCCATCTGGCTATCGGATATCCGTTCTGACAAAACAAGTTCATCCTTTCTAATACTACCGGAAGCCATAAAATCACGACAAACAGCCCTTTCGGAGAAATCATCCCCGAAACAACGAGACATGGAACAATAATTGTTTCATTTTTCGTTATCTAATAAAGGACACTATTTTAAAAACACATCTGCTATGAAAAGGATCATTCTAATGGCCGTATTCGCACTCCTCGCAGCAGGAGCCTCGGCCCAAACAACGATGAGCCGCAAAGAAGCCCGGGAAGCCCGTAAACAACAGCAGGAAGCCATAGATCTCGTTCAGCATGAAAAAGCGCTTCAGGCATTAAAAGACAGCTCCTTCGTGCTCAAAGCCGACCGTGTGATTTTCAGACGGGGTCGTATGGTCTCGGTCAGCTCGACCACGAATTTCGTTTCACGCTACGGAAATCGTGCCACCGTACAGATCGCTTTCGATTTTGCCAGTGCAGGGCCCAACGGACTGGGAGGTATTACGGTGGAAGGACATGTCTCCGAAGTCTCCGTCAAAACCGACAAAAAGGGCTTTACCTATTATCGCATGAATGTCATGGGTGTCGGTATTTCGGCGACGGTGGACATCACGCTCTTCCCGGCCAGCAACCGGGCCAGCGTCACGGTCTATCCCAATTACAACAGCAATACCTTAACGCTGGAAGGGGTACTTGAACCCACAGGAGCCTCCCACATATTCAAAGGGAGCAGTCTATAGCAAATTCCCTTTCATCGGAAGGGTCAACGTTCCCTGCTCATAATCTGACAAAAATGGTTGCCAAATATATATGGTAACCGTTTTTATTTTTCCATGAAAAAGAAAAAATATAAATTAAAAAGAACATCCTGCCGAGGATTTACTATCTTTGTGGGCGATTTTTGGCATGAGACAGTCCGCAAAATATATCCTGACCGTTGTGGTTGCGATCTTTTTTGCATCCATGGTAATACATCTCTCTGAGAAACAAGAGATGAAGTCGCTGTCTACCCACCAGACCGAATCGCTCATCATCGACAAACACCACTGTAAGAACCTTTTTTTCGGACAAGGGACATCAGACAAAAACAAATTGATCTGTTTCGTTCTCATGATCGTTGCAGAATCCGGAACAGGTATCGTGGAACATCCCTCTTCGGAGCAATGTTTCTGTTCAATATGTGAACTTTCTTATCTTTATAACAAAAAAGATCTTTTCACGCAGGAACTGTCTGCAGGACCTGAGCCTTATGCCGACAGGACGATTCGATATATCTACGCCCTGCGTAAAATTATCGTATAGCTGCCTATCATCGAGAAACCGCACTGTCGGTTTCCCATGCAGGGAATTTTCATTTCCTGTCTGTTGCGTTATTGAAAACATTTAAAATTTAAAAATAGATTATGAATCTGGCACTTTTTGTTGTCGTTCTATTGACCGCCATCGCGCTCGTAGCCGTAGCATTAACCCTTTCACGACTACTCTCGCCCCGTTCTTTCAACAAACAGAAAGGCGAAGCCTACGAATGCGGTATTCCCACACGCGGACGTTCATGGATGCAGTTCAAAGTGGGATATTATCTGTTTGCCATCCTGTTTCTGATGTTCGACGTCGAAGCAGTATTTCTCTTCCCATGGGCAGTAACCGTTCGTGAGGTCGGCGTCATGGGGCTGGTAAATGTAATCTTTTTCGTGGTGATTCTCGTGTTGGGACTCGCCTATGCCTGGAAGAAAGGAGCACTGGAATGGAAGTAAAAATCAAATCGATGAAATACGAGGAGTTCAAGGATAACGAATATCTCGAAGAGCTCCATCGGAACGGCGTGGGTGTCGTGGTCGGCTGTCTGGACGAGCTCATCAACTGGGGGCGTTCCAATTCAGTATGGCCTTTGACCTTCGCCACAAGTTGCTGCGGCATCGAATTCATGGCCGTGGGAGCCGCCCGCTACGATTTTGCCCGATTTGGGTTTGAAGTGACGCGTGCCAGTCCTCGACAGGCGGATGTCATCGTCGTTGCCGGGACAATCGTCCACAAGATGGCCCCGGTGCTCAAACGCCTGTACGACCAAATGGCTGAACCGAAATATGTGATTGCCATGGGCGGCTGCGCCATTTCGGGAGGTCCCTTCAAGAAATCGTATCACGTCGTACAAGGCGTCGACACCATCATACCCGTAGATGTCTACGTACCGGGCTGTCCGCCCCGTCCGGAGGCATTGCTGTACGGCATGATGCAACTGCAACGCAAAATCAAAGTACAACAGTTCATCGGCGGCGTGAATCGCAAAGAGCCCAAACAGAACAAACATCTTCAAGAGAAGGATCCGGCTCTAACGACCGCAACAATCAAACCGGGGAACGAAGCGACCCCAGCCAAAGAGGAGTAACGATGGAAAACAGACAAATCAAAGAAAAAATCGCCGGATTTCTGCCGGAGGCGGTGTTTGTCACCGAAGAGCCGCTGATGGTCTCCGTAGCTCCGATGCAACTGCCGGAGTTGGCTTCATGGCTCCGCAATGACCCGGAGTTGCTGTTCGACTATCTGGTCTGCATGACGGGCGAAGATAGTGGAGAGGAGCTGGGCGTAATCTACCACCTGCGTTCGACCGTTCATGGTCATTCACTGGTATTGCGAACCGCGACCTCCGACCGCGAAAATCCGGAACTGCCCAGCGTATCGTCGATATGGGCTACGGCCAATCTGAACGAGCGTGAGGTCTATGGTTTCTTCGGCATCCGGTTTATCAACCACCCCGATATGCGCCGCCTCTTTCTGCGCAACGATTGGGTGGGCTACCCGCTAAGAAAGGACTATAACGCCGACCCGAAGATCAATCCTGTCCGTCTCGAGAGCGAAGAGTCGCTCGACGTCGTGCCCGCCTATGAGTTGCACGAAACGGAAGAGGGTTTCGACATCGAGGAGAAGGAGAACGTGCTGTTCGATAATGAAGAGTATGTCGTCAATATCGGGCCCCAACACCCGGCAACCCACGGAGTGCTGCGGTTCCGGGTACAGTTGGATGGAGAGACCGTACGAAAGGTAGACGTCAACTGCGGTTACATCCACCGAGGCATCGAAAAAATGTGCGAAAGCCTCACCTATCCGCAGACCCTTGCCCTGACCGACCGTCTCGACTATCTGTCGGCCCACCAGAACCGCCATGCCCTGTGTCTCTGCATCGAGGAGGCTATGGGTATCGAAGTCCCCGAGCGCGTCAAATACATCCGGACCATTATGGACGAGTTGACCCGTATCGCTTCCCACCTGCTCTTCTGGTCGACCTTCTGCATGGACCTCGGCGCGCTGACCGCCTTCTTCTATGGATTCCGCGACCGGGAAAAGATTCTCGACATGTTCGAAGAGACCTGCGGCGGCCGTCTGATTATGAACTACAACGTCATCGGCGGAGTCATGCAGGACATCCATCCAAACCTTATCGGCCGCATCAAGGAGTTCATCAAATACCTGCCTCCGATGCTCAAAGAGTACCACGAAGTGTTCACCGGCAACGTCATTGCACAGCAGCGTATGCATGGCATCGGCGTACTGAGCCGTGAATATGCCATCTCCTACGGTGTCACAGGACCTTCGGGCCGCGCCTCGGGCTGGGCTTGCGACGTACGCAAGATTGCCCCCTACGGAGTGTACGACAAAGTGGATTTCAAGGAGGTGGTACGGCATGACGGAGACGTCTACGGCCGCTATATGGTACGTATGGACGAGATTCTCGAATCGCTGCACATTCTCGAACAGTTGGTAGACAACATTCCGGCCGGCGATTACGCCGTTAAGACCAAACCTATCATCCGGTTGCCGGAAGGCCGATATTTCAAGAGTGTTGAGGCCTGTCGCGGCGAATTCGGCGTATATATCGAGAGCCGCGGTGACAAATATCCCTACCGGTTGAAGTTCCGGTCACCGGGTCTGCCGCTGATATCGGTGGTCGACCTGCTGGCACGCGACGGCAAGATCGCCGACCTGATCGCCGTCGGAGGATCGCTGGATTACGTAGTCCCCGACATCGACCGTTAACCCAAACCGATAATAAAAAAAGAGTGTTTTCAATATGTTTGATTTTTCAGTAGTAACCAAGTGGGTGGACATGATGCTCCGACAGTGGCTTCCCGAGAGTTGGGTGCTCACCACGGAGTTCGTGCTGATCGGCTTATGTGTTCTGGTAGGTTACGCAATCATTGCTCTGGTGCTGATCTACGTCGAGCGGAAGGTCTGCGCCTTTTTCCAATGCCGTCTTGGGCCGAATCGTGTGGGACCTTATGGTCTGCTCCAGAGCTTCGCGGATATGTTCAAGATGCTGACCAAGGAGCTCATTGAGGTCAACCATGTCGACCGTTTTCTGTTCAACCTGGCCCCTTATATCGTCATCATCTCATCGGTCCTGGCTTTCGGGTGCATTCCATTTGCCAAAGGACTGGAGATCATAGACTTCAACGTCGGGGTTTTCTTTCTGATCGCCGTATCGTCAATCGGCATCGTGGGCATTCTGCTGGCCGGATGGTCGAGTAACAACAAATACTCGCTGATCGGAGCCATGCGAAGCGGTGCCCAGATGATCAGTTACGAACTTTCGATCGGGCTGTCCATCCTCACGATGGTCGTCTTCTCGGGAACGATGCAGTTGTCAACCATCGTCGCCGAACAGGCCGACGGATGGTTCCTCTTCCGAGGCCACATCCCGGCCCTCATCGCATTCGTGGTCTATCTGATCGCCGGCACGGCCGAAACCAACCGGGGACCGTTCGACCTGCCCGAAGCCGACTCCGAGCTGACTGCCGGCTATCATACCGAGTACTCGGGTATGCACTTCGGATTCTTCTACCTGGCCGAATACCTCAACATGTTCGTCGTGGCATCGGTAGCCACCACGATCTTCCTGGGAGGCTGGATGCCGCTGCATATCCCCGGTTGGGAGGCTTTCAACGCCGCAATGGATTGGATCCCTTCCCTGCTGTGGTTCATTGCCAAGGTCGCCGTAGTAATCTTCATCATCATGTGGTTCAAATGGACCTTCCCCCGTTTGAGAATCGACCAGTTGCTCAGACTCGAGTGGAAATATCTACTTCCGATCAATCTCGTCAATCTGCTGTTGATGGTGTTGGTCGTGGTTTTTGAATTACACTTTTAACCTCAGGAAACCATGGATAACAGTTTTTCAAGATATATCACTTCGTTCGGCAAAGGACTGTGGTCGCTGCTGGTGGGTATGAAGGTCACAATCACGGTCTTCTTCCGCAAAAAGACCACCGAACAATACCCCGAAAATCGGGCGACGCTGGTGATGTTCGACCGTTTCCGCGGCGAACTGATCATGCCCCATGACGCCGACAACCACCACAAATGCGTGGCCTGCGGACTATGCGAAATGAGCTGTCCAAACGGTACGATACACGTCGAGTCGGAGATGGTCGAGGACGAAACCGGGAAAAAGACCAAGGTTCTACGCCGCTATCAATATGATTTAGGCAGCTGCCTTTTCTGTCAACTATGCGTACGCGCATGTCCGCACGGAGCTATCGAATTCCGCAATACGTTCGAGAACGCCGTATTCACACGTTCGAAACTCGTGGAACAACTCAACCGACCGGGATCGTCCGTCGCTAAAAAGTAAACGCTATGGAAATCACAATTCAGGAAACCGTATTTTTCATTCTGGCCGCAGTGATCGTAGGATGTTCGATCCTCGCTGTCACCACACGCCGGATCCTGCGGGCAGCAACCTACCTGTTGTTCGTGCTGTTCGCCACGGCGGGTATTTACTTCCAGTTGAACTACTCGTTCCTCGGAGCCGTACAATTGACCGTCTATGCAGGAGGTATTACCGTGCTGTACGTCTTCTCGATCCTGCTCACGAGCACCGACAACCGCCACATCGAGAAAATCAAGCGGAGCAAAGTGTTTGCAGGACTCATTGCCGCACTGGCCGGCGCGGCCATCTGCATCTTCATTACCGTCACCCACTCGTTCGGCAGCTACCATCTTACTGGTGGCGAACTTCCGGTGGATGCCATTGGCAAGGCCTTGATGGGTACGGGAAAATATCAATATCTGCTGCCGTTCGAGCTGATCAGCGTTCTGTTGCTGGCCTGCATCGTAGGTGGAATATTAATCGCCAGAAAACGTTGAGGATATGGAAATAAGAATGGAATATTACCTGATAATCAGCACGATTATGCTGTTTGCAGGCATCTACGGATTCTTTACTCGCCGCAATCTGCTGGCCGTACTGATTTCTGTCGAACTGATGCTCAACTCGGTGGATATCAATTTTGCCGTATTCAATCGGTATCTGTTCCCAGAGGCCATGGAGGGCTTTTTCTTCGCACTGTTTGCCATAGGTGTTTCAGCAGCGGAGACTGCCGTCGCCATCGCCATCATCATCAATATCTACCGGAACATCCGTAACATACAAGTCAAGAAACTCGGTACGATGAAACATTAACAGCACACCGGAAGAAAATCAAGATTCATGGAATATACATTATTCATACTGCTCCTTCCGCTACTGACCTTTTTCGGATTGGGGCTCTTCGGGCCGAAGATGAAACCCTGCGTGGCGGGTATCATCGGCACCGTATCACTGGCCATTGCGGCCGCATTGGCCTATTTCACCGCTTGGGACTATTTCTCCGCACCTCGGGTCGACGACGTGTACGCGACCGTCGTTCCGTTCCATGTAGAGTGGCTGCATTTCACCGACAAACTGCACATCGATCTGGGCATCCTGCTTGACCCGATTTCGGTGATGATGCTGGTGGTCATCACCACGGTCTCGCTGATGGTCCACATATACAGCATGGGCTACATGAAAGGCGAACGGGGGTTCCAACGTTACTACGCATTTCTGTCGCTCTTCTCCTTCTCGATGTTGGGATTGGTCGTGGCAACCAATATCTTCCAGACCTATATTTTCTGGGAATTAGTGGGAGTATCGTCCTACCTGCTCATCGGATTCTACTATACGAAACCCGAAGCAGTAGCCGCCTCGAAAAAGGCCTTCATCGTCACGCGTTTTGCCGATCTCGGTTTTCTGATCGGCATTCTGCTGCTCTCCTACTTCACCAAAACGTTCAGTTTCGAGTTGCTGACCTCGGGCGATCACTCCATCTTTGCAGATGCGGCAGGCGTAACATTCCTGGGCGGTTCGGTCATCAGTTGGGCCGTGGCACTGGTCTTTATTGGCTGTGCCGGAAAGTCGGCCATGTTCCCGTTACACATCTGGCTGCCCGATGCCATGGAGGGTCCTACGCCCGTTTCGGCACTGATCCACGCCGCCACGATGGTGGTGGCCGGAGTCTATCTGGTAGCCCGACTCTTCCCTGTCTACTATTTCGAAGCACCCGAAGTGTTGGTGATGGTAGCCGTCGTCGGTGCCTTCACCTCGCTCTACGCAGCTGTTGTCGCCTGCGTGCAAACCGACATCAAACGTGTACTGGCCTTTTCGACCATCTCGCAGATCGGCTTCATGATGGTCGCGCTCGGAGTATCGGGAATGGAGGGTCACGCAGGCCTCGGCTATATGGCCTCTATGTTCCACCTCTTCACCCACGCCATGTTTAAGGCCCTGCTGTTCCTCGGTGCCGGAGCCATTATCCATGCCGTACACAGCAACGAGATGAGCCACATGGGCGGTCTGCGGAGGAAGATGCCCATCACCCATATCACCTTCCTCATCGCATGTTTGGCCATCGCCGGCATACCGCCTTTCTCGGGCTTTTTCAGTAAGGATGAAATTCTGGCAGCCTGCTTCGAGTTCAGTCCCGTTATGGGTTGGACCATGAGCTTCATCGCAGCTCTCACCGCCTTCTACATGTTCCGGCTCTACTACAACATTTTCTGGGGCAAGCCTGCACAACACGAACACGAGCCTCACGAAGCTCCGGCCAACATGACGGTACCACTGATCGTTCTGGCTGCCATTACCTGCATAGCGGGATTCATTCCTTTCGGACACTTCATAACGGCCGACGGAATCTCCTACAACATCCATCTCGACTGGCAAGTAGCCGGGACGAGTATCGTCATTGCCTGCATCGCCATCGGAGTGGCCACCGGGATGTATCGCACGGGAACAAGTCCCGTTCCGGGGCGATTGGCCGAGCGGTTCCGCGGAGTGCATACGGCAGCCTACCATCGGTTCTATATCGACGAATTCTATCAGTTCGTAACCCATAAACTCATCTTCGGAGGCATCTCGCGGCCAATTGCCTGGTTCGACCGCCATGTCATCGACGGAGCGATGAACGGTTTGGCATGGGTCGCACAGAAGACATCCTATGCGATCCGCAGCCTGCAATCCGGGCAGATACAGCAATACGCCTTCGTATTCCTGCTCGGCACACTGATTATTTTAGTGTTGGTTCTCTATGTATAAAAAGTAAAAAAACGAAGATATGAATCTGTTATCCTTATTTGTCGCCATTCCACTGCTGATGTTACTCGGCTTGTGGTTGTCGCGAGAGATGAACCAGATCCGTGCAGTGATGGTCACGGGAGCCTCGCTTCTGCTGGCACTCTCGTTCGGATTGCTGGCAGCCTATCTCGGTGAACGCGCCGCCGGCAACACTGCCGAGATGCTCTTTATGGCCGACACGGTGTGGTTTGCTCCGTTGAACATCCATTATGCCGTGGGTGTGGACGGCATTTCGGTAGCCATGCTGCTGCTTTCGTCGCTCATCGTCTTTACAGGCGTTTTCGCCTCATGGAAAATCAATCCGCTGCCGAAAGAGTTTTTCCTCTGGTTCTGCCTGCTTGCTACGGGAGTCTACGGCTTCTTCATCTCGATCGACCTCTTCACGATGTTCATGTTCTATGAGATCGCGCTGATTCCGATGTTCCTGTTGATCGGCATCTGGGGGACGGGACGCAAAGAGTATGCCGCCATGAAGCTGACCCTCATGCTAATGGGTGGTTCGGCCCTGCTACTGGTGGGCATTCTCGGCATCTACTTCAACTCGGGCGCCGACGGCCAACATACCATGAACCTTCTGGAAATTGCCCAAGCGGGGCTTCCATTAGGAGCACAACGACTTTTCTTTCCGCTCACGTTCATTGGATTCGGTGTACTGGGTGCGCTGTTTCCGTTCCATACATGGTCACCCGACGGTCACGCCTCGGCCCCTACGGCTGTATCGATGCTCCATGCCGGCGTACTGATGAAACTGGGCGGCTACGGCTGCTTCCGCGTGGCCATCTACCTGATGCCCGAAGCGGCCCAGGAACTCTCCTGGATATTCCTCATTCTGACAGGCATTAGCGTAGTCTACGGCGCCTTCTCCGCCTGCGTACAGACCGACCTGAAATACATCAACGCCTACTCTTCAGTGAGCCATTGCGGGCTGGTGCTCTTCGCCATCCTGATGCTCAACCAGACCGCCATGACCGGTGCCGTACTGCAAATGCTGTCGCACGGACTGATGACCGCCCTCTTCTTCGCCCTGATCGGTATGATCTACGGACGAACCCATACGCGTGACATCCGTGAAATGGGCGGTCTGATGAAGATCATGCCCTTCCTCGGAGTAGGATACGTCATTGCGGGTCTCGCATCTCTGGGGCTACCGGGTCTGAGCGGATTTGTCGCCGAAATGACCGTTTTCGTCGGCTCGTTCGAACACAGCGACACCTTCCATCGGGTACTTACCCTCGTGGCAACGACCTCGATCGTAATCACGGCGGTCTATATCCTTCGTGTCGTCGGGAAATTGCTTTACGGAACCGTCCAGAACCCGCAGCACCTGACACTGAACGACGCCACCTGGTTCGAACGGATCTCGGTCGTAACGCTGATCATCGCCATCGCCGCTATCGGCATGGCTCCATTCTGGATATCAAACATGATACACGGCAGTCTGTGGCCTGTGATCGAACAACTAACCAAATAGAAGAAAAACGATGGATTTCACGAATTTCCTGCATATGAAAGAAGAGCTGTCGCTGATAGCCGTCATGGTGATTCTGCTGCTCTACGATGTATTCGGTTCGACGCGGAGCCAACGTCACTTTCAACTGATCGCCTGCATACTCTTCGGCCTACATACGATCATCAACATACTGCCCCACGAAGCCTCGGAAGCCTTCGGCGGAATGTATGTCTACAAACCGATGCTCACTATCGTCAAAAGCATTCTGAATATCGGTACACTGATCGTATTCATGCAGGCCCACACCTGGCTCGAGAGCGAAAAGACCGTGATTCGCCGCGGCGAGTTCTATTTTCTCACGCTCTCCACGCTGCTGGGCATGTACTTCATGATGTCAGCAGGCAACTTCTTACTCTTCTTCATCGGGCTGGAAACAGCCTCCATTCCGATGGCAGCCCTGGCCGCATTCGACAAGTACAAACGCAAATCGGCCGAAGCCGGAGCGAAATACATCCTCTCTGCCGTTTTCGCATCGGCGCTGTCTCTCTACGGTATCTCGCTGATTTACGGCACGACGGGGACCCTCTACTTCGACGACGTAGCCTCCAAGGTGACAGGCAATCCGCTCCAGATTATGGCTTTCGTCTTTTTCGTGGTCGGCATGTTCTTCAAGATTTCGCTTGTACCGTTCCATCTCTGGACGGCAGATGTCTATGAAGGAGCCCCCACGAGTGTCACCTCCTATCTGTCGGTCATCTCCAAAGGGTCGGCCGTTTTCGTGCTGATGACCCTTCTGATGAAGGTATTCCCCAACATCGCCACAGAGTGGAAAGCCATTCTCTACGGCATCACCATCGTGACGATTACCATAGCGAACCTCTTCGCCATCCGACAGAAGAATCTCAAACGATTCCTGGCCTTCTCCTCCATCTCTCAAGCCGGCTATATCATGCTGGGCGTCATCAGTGCCAATGCACTGGGCATGACCTCGCTCGTCTACTACGTATTGGTCTACATGGCTTCAAACCTCGGGGCTTTCGGCGTCATATCGGTTATCGAGCAGAAAACCGGCAAGGTGATGATGGACGACTACAACGGTCTCTACAAGACGCATCCCTATCTGAGCATGGCGATGACCTTCTCACTCTTCTCGCTGGCCGGCATTCCGCCCTTTGCAGGATTCTTCAGCAAATTCTTTATTTTTGCTGCCGCAGCCAGCCAAGGATACTACCTGTTGGTATTGATTGCGTTGCTCAACACGGTCATCTCGCTCTACTACTACCTGCTGGTGGTCAAAGCGATGTTCATCAATCCGTCGGACGAACCTCTTGCTCCGTTCCGTTCGGACAACTATACCCGCATAAGCCTTGTAGTGTGCATCGCCGGTGTACTTTTATTAGGAATCTTCAGCGTGATCTACCAACAGATCTCGCTCTTCAGTTTCGGAATGTAGACGCAGTATAAACAAACGCGCCACCACCAAAAAAAGGCCGAACCCCTCCAATTGTGGATCGTCCTTAAAAAAACAGGACAGGAGCAATAACGTATAAAACGCACGGTAATAGTGTTTTTGCGAGATTGTTCCGGAGGTAAATGAGCGGTTCAGCCGCATTAAAAGGCAAAGTTCGGAAAGAGT
>CALVFI010000014.1 GCA_944326815.1 uncultured Rikenellaceae bacterium
TTACGCACCCGTGCGCCGGTCGCCATCAAAAGTATTGCTACTCCTATGCTGCCCCTCGACTTGCATGTGTTAGGCCTGCCGCTAGCGTTTATCCTGAGCCAGGATCAAACTCTCCATTATATGAAAAAATTATAATATCGTTGAGTCCTGACTACTTAATCCTTAGGAAAGGAATTGATAAATACTACATTTTCTTTCTCTCTTGTATTACCAGTAATTCAAAGAACCAGTTTATCAAAAAAACATCTGTTTTTTTCCAACATTCCCAATATCTAATTCAGACTGGAAAACTGTCAAAAAAACCGCTTCGATTTCAGAAGCGAAAGGATTACAAAGGTAAACCTTTTTTTTGAATCCTCCAAATATTTTTTTCTAAAGAACGTTGCCGAACTCAACAATCAGAAGCGTTATTTTCGTTCAGCGGGTGCAAATGTAGGGACTTTTTCCGACTCTGCAAATTTATCTGGACTTTTTTTTATCTTTTTTTACTATTTATCCTGCCGCTAAGACAAAAATATATTTATAAAATGCTAATAATTAGCTATATATATCAAAATAAGAAAAAACGTCATACAACAGAAAATTATAGCCTCTATTTCTGTTTTTTTCTCTTATCAGCGTATTTTCATTGTCAAAACGATAGTTATCTTTTCAAATAAAACGACAAAAAAACGGCTTCCTCGGATGAAGAAGCCGGTAATTTTATGCAAAAAATGCAAAAAAGAATCAATAGTTGCGAGCAAAAAGCACCCGACGATGCGACGGTTTGCCGGAATAGATGCAAACGCCCTCCTCTTCCGGTGCATCGAAAGGAATACAACGAATCGTAGCTTTCGTCTCATCCTTGATGGCCACCTCGGTCTCTACCGTCCCATCCCAATGGGCCAGAATAAAACCTCCCTTCTCATCAAGTACACGTTTAAACTCATCATAAGTGTCCACCCGGGTAATCATGCTGTCGCGGAATCGGAGCGCCTTATCAAAGATATTTTGCTGGATGTCTCCCATCAGTTTCTCCACGCGATCGACAATCCCCTCCTGCGGAACAGTCTCCTTCTCGAGGGTATCCCGACGCACAAGTTCAATCGTACCGTTCGCCATGTCACGGGGACCCATCGCCAATCGTACAGGTACCCCTTTCAGTTCGTATTCGGCAAACTTGAATCCGGAACGCACATTGTCTCGATCGTCGATCTTGACGCTAATGCCGCGTTTGCGCAGTTCAGCAGCAATTCCCTCCAAGCGGGCCTTCACCTGTGCCAACTCCTCGAGCCCTTTATATATAGGTATCATCACCACTTGTATCGGGGCCAATTTAGGAGGAAGCACCAGACCGTTATTATCGGAGTGCGCCATGATGAGGGCTCCCATCAGACGGGTCGAAACGCCCCATGACGTAGCCCAAACATAATCGAGCTTTCCTTCGCGGTTCGCGAACTGCACATCGAACGCCTTGGCGAAGTTTTGGCCCAGGAAGTGCGAAGTACCGCTCTGCAACGCCTTGCCATCCTGCATCAGAGCCTCGATCGTAAGGGTATCCTCTGCGCCGGCAAAACGCTCATTCTCGCTTTTATGACCGACGATCACAGGAACTCCCATCCATCCCTCTACAAAATCCTTGTAGACACCGATCATCTTCTTGGCCTCAGCCAAAGCCTCCTCCTTGGTCTCATGAGCGGTATGACCCTCCTGCCAAAGGAATTCAGCCGTACGAAGAAACAGGCGCGTACGCATCTCCCAACGCACCACATTGGCCCATTGGTTGCAAAGGATCGGCAGATCGCGATAGGATTGAATCCAATTCTTATAGGTGTTCCAAATAATGGTCTCCGACGTTGGGCGCACGATCAACTCCTCCTCCAATTTAGCGGCAGGGTCCACGATTACGCCCTTCCCCTCCGGATCATTCTTGAGACGATAGTGCGTCACCACGGCACACTCCTTGGCAAAGCCCTCCACATGATGAGCCTCCTTGCTGAAGAACGATTTGGGAATGAACAACGGGAAATAGGCATTCTCATGCCCCGTATCCTTGAACATCTGATCGAGTGCACGCTGCATCTTCTCCCAGATTGCATAACCGTATGGTTTGATAACCATACAACCGCGCACGGCGGAATTCTCTGCCAGACCGGCTTTCACCACCAGGTCGTTATACCATTGCGAATAACTATCGTCTTTGTTGGTCAGCTCTTTTAGCTCTTTTGCCATGATCGTACAATTTTTGGCACAAAGGTAACGGTTTTCCCGCAAAATCACACGGCCGAACCACAGTTTTTCCCATCAGGCTCCGGTATTCTCTAAAAAAAGGAGAGGCTCGGACCAGAGACATATAATAAGAAATTGGCCGAATCTCTCTGAAAATGCAAAAAAATAATTACCTTTGATTGGAGTAAGTAGACACTCGGACAAAATTTAGCGGGAGGATGCAACAAAAACCCTCAGGGAGGCATCTTATTGATAAAATAAGGCATACTTTTAGCGGAATATTCCCGTTATATAAAAAATAAGGAGAGAAAAAACATAAAAACTCTGATAGCTATGAAACCACTAAAGAGTTTTATCGGAACCGGAGCTCTGGGAATGACGATTCTTTTCGGAGTCTCCCTGATGTTGAGCGGTTGCGTTGCCATGAGCTACAATACCGCCTCTGTAGGTATGAATGACCTGTACGGCGTGCATGACAAAAAAGCCATCGCCGAAGAAGAGACACGCAAGGCAGAGATAGCAAGAGCTCAGGCGGAAGCACGGGAAGCGAGACTACGTGCCATGATCGCCGAGGCCAACGCGGATCAGGCTCAACTCGAATACGACCGCACAAGCGGCAATCCCTATCAGGATATCTTGGTCGATGACTATGAAAGCGCCTACGAACGCAGATTGCGCGGGTTCGAATCGCCCACCTATCGGATGCCTTCGAGCTACTACAATTTCCGTTACGGAGATAGCTACTTCTATGCTACGGCCTACGATCCGGCCTTCTATAACATTATGATCATGGGCGACCAGGTATGGGTAGAACCCAAATACATCACAGCCATGTTCGGATCGTGGGGCTCGCCTTCGTTCAGTTTCTCATTCGGCTGGGGCTCCCCGTTCTGGAGCGCCTATGCCGGCAGCTACTGGGCATGGCGTAACGCCGCGTGGGGATATCCCTACTGGGGCTGGGGCTATCCTTATTGGGGCAACCCCTACTATTGGGGCTGGGGCTCAAGCTGGCACTTCGGTTGGGGATGGAACTATCCTTACTGGAGCTGGGGCGGATATTGGCACCGTCCGCATTACGGCTGGTACGGAGGCGGCGGATATCACCGGAATCCATATGTCAACTACCGTCCAAACTATCAAAGTTACGGTAACAACCGCACTACCTATCGTACACCTTACGGCTACAACAATCGCAGCGGAGTGACGACCAACAACCGCAACAGCAGTAGCTATCGAAACCGGAACGACAACACGACCTATCGTTACGATCGGAGCAATACCTCGAGAAGCGACTACTCGCGTCCCTCCTATAATAATAACAATAACAGTAGCAGCTATAATCGGGGAGGAGGTAGCTACAGCAGCGGCAGCAGTTACAATCGAAGCAGCGGAGGCAGCAGCGGAGGAGGAACCTCTCGTGGTAGCTCGGCTGGTTCACGTAACCGTTAACCTCGGGCCCTACCGGAATACTATTTTTTAAGCGAACGATTATGAAAAACAGAATAATCAGTACAATTTTGCTCTTTTGTGCCACAGGCCTTTCCGCTGCGGCACAAGACAACTTGCCGCCTTACGTAGCACCACGCGGATATCTGATGAACCAATCTTTCTTCGGTATCGGCGATATGCTTCAACTGTCGCAATACAACAACGGCTTCGGGACAGCAAGAAGTGCCGCTATGGGAGGTGCTTTCACCTCATTGGGCGCCGACCTTTCGTCGATGAATCTCAATCCGGCAGGACTCGGCATGTACCAAAGTTCCGAGGTAGGCCTGTCGCCTTCGCTGACTATCGGCAAAACCAGCAGCACCAGCCCGATGGGCGCTGTATACGGGAGCGATAATTCCAAGACCCAGTTCGGTATAAGCAATCTGAGCCTGGCTCTGAACCTATATCAAAGTTCGGGAAATCTTACCAGCTTCACCTTGGGATTCGGATACAACAAACTGGCCGACTTCAACTATCGTGCAGCAACAGGACTTCCCTCGAATAACGTCTCGATCGCCGATGTATTCAACAACCAACTCCGGGGCTTGACAACCGGTTCGTTCAGAGACAGCGCCGAACCCTGGCTCAACCACGGAGCCAGCGACTGGGGCGCCATCCTGGCCTACAAAACCCAGTTGGTTGACCCTGTCAACGACGGAGATGATAACGTTCTATACATACCCCACGGCATTGCCCCCGAGGCCCAGATCTCGCACTACGCCAAGACCCACTCACGGGGAAGTATCGGCGAATACTCCATCGCAGGGGGGTTCAACATCAACAACGTCCTCTATTTAGGCCTCGGCATGGGTGTCCAGGATATCTACCTGAAACAGACAACCACTTACGAGGAGATCTACGACAACAACATCACGGACGATCCGCTCGATTACATGATTTACGACCAGACGGTTAAAACGAGCGGTACGGCTGTCAATTTCAAATTCGGGGCAACGGTGCGTCCCATCGATGGACTTCGCATCGGTATTGCCGTCCATACGCCTTCGATCGTATCCATCCAACGCGATTACAGTGCCTATATGTTCACCCGCTTCATGAACGGCGGCACGGGAGACCTGTATTCAGGCATCAGCGTACCGAAATACGACTTCGTCACGCCTACCCGTCTGATGGCCGGTATCTCCTACACCTTCGGACAGATCGGTATCCTATCGTTCGACTACGAACGGGCCTGGTACAACGGCATGCGGCTGAGCAACACCGAAGACTATACCAAAGATGACTACAAAACGGAAATCAAAGATCAATTCAAAGGCGCCAATACGTTCCGAGCTGGCGGAGAGCTTCGCATCACCCCGCAATTTTCGCTACGCGCCGGATACGCTTATATGGACACTCCGCTACAAGACAATACACGCGTATATGATATGCCGTTCGGGTATAAAACCTACAACATTTCGGGCGGTCTCGGGTATCGGTTCAATTCGGCCATCTCACTCGACTTGTCCTATGTGTATATGAACACGACCTATACCATGTACGACCTGTACTATTACGACGGTTATTTCAACGACGGCAACCCCGTCGACCCGGCCATCATGATGGGAGGCATCGACCGGAAACTCGACCGCCATAACATCACCCTCTCCCTCGGGATCCACTTCTAAACATTTTGGGACACATAATAAGAAGGAAGCCGGAGACGATTGCTCCGGCTTCCTTTTATCCTCATCACAGTCTTTTAAAGACTAATCACATTCGGCATTCTGCGTCTTCTCCCTATTTCCGATACTTTCCCACACCAAAGCCGAGGCACCAAGAATCGCCGCATTCTTTCCGTCGATACCCGAAGGGAGCAATTTCACTTTATTCCGGAAATTGGCCAACATATGCATCTCCATATATTTCTTCGTCGGCTCGAAGAGGTACTTGCCCGCCTTTGCCAATCCGCCGAAAAGGAAGATCGCCTCGGGCGAAGTGATCGTCACCGCATCAGCCAACGCCTGCCCCAGCAACATACCCGTATATTCGAACGCTTCGATGGCCAGTGGATCTCCGTTCAGCGCCGCCTTGGTAATCATCTCGGCGGTCAGGTCATTGAACGATATGTCCCGGAACTCACTCTCCTCCAGATGGTCTGCCAATAGTTTAAAAACGGTACGTTTGATCCCTGTGGCTGAGACATAGGTCTCCAGACAACCTTTACGGCCACATCCGCAGGCACGTCCGGCACTTGTCCGGTTCACAATCACATGTCCCAGTTCGCCTGCGAAACTATCATGTCCATAGATCAGTTTCCCATTAGCGACAAAGCCACTCCCGAGACCTGTTCCAAGCGTTATGACAATGAAATCCTTCATTCCGCGAGCCCCTCCGTAGATCATCTCTCCGATCGCTGCCGCATTGGCATCATTAGTAATAATAACCGGAATATTCGGAAAAAAACGTTTCATCTTCTCTACAACCGGCACCACTCCACGCCATACAAGATTAGCGGCGTTTTCAATCGTTCCATTGTAATAGTTGGCATTCGGGGCGCCAATCCCCACCCCGACGAGTTCTATCTGCATGTCCGCATTCTTGATCAATGTCTGAATGCTGATATAAAGTTCTTCGATATACTGGTCAAAGTCGGGATACTGCCGGGTGGAAAGAACGCTTTCACCATACATATTCCCTTGTGCGTCCACCAATCCGATTTTGGTATTGGTTCCGCCGATATCGATACCGATGGATAGCTGCTTCATATGAAGAAAAGGCTAATTTATTTTTAAATATTCTAACAAACGTAACTAATTTTCGGATTAATACCAAATATTTTCCGGATAAGCGTATATTTGCATAAACGAACCATAATACGGAAAACCATGATCTACGCACGAGAACAATTATCCGAAATCATCGAGAAATATATTGCAGCACTACCATTTCCTGCAGAGCCCAAAGAACTTTTTGCTCCAATCTCCTACTCTTTGGAAGGTGGCGGTAAGCGAATCCGCCCGTTGCTGGTCTTGATGGGAGCCAATGTGTTCTCAGACAACATCGAACGGGCGCTACCCTGTGCCGGAGCCATCGAGGTATTCCACAATTTCACCTTGTTGCACGACGACATCATGGACAATGCCGCCATGCGCCGGGGAAAACCTTCCGTACAGAAGAAGTGGAACCACAACACGGCCATTCTTTCGGGCGATGCCATGGTCATCTACTCCTACACGCTACTACAACAAACATCGTACGAGATTCTTCCGAAGGTGCTTCATGAATTCAATAAACTGGCCCTGGAGGTGTGCGAAGGACAACAATACGACATGGATTTCGAGAGCCGGAACGATGTAACAATCGAAGAGTACATGAATATGATCCGACTCAAAACCTCCGTATTGCTGGCAGGAGCAGCCAAGATCGGAGCAATCGCCGGAGGTGCTAATGACGCGGATTGCGACATTCTGTATCGTTTCGGCATTGAACTGGGGCAGGCATTCCAATTGCAAGACGATCTGTTGGATGCCTATGGAATGGAAGAGACCTTGGGGAAGACGGTCGGGGGTGACATCATGGAGGCAAAAAAGACATTTCTTACCATCAATGCGCTCAATGAGGCAGGTGGCGCGACCCGACGTGCCCTGATCGCCACCCTGCAAGATCAACATCTTCCCCTGCAACAAAAAATCGGACGTGTAAAGACCATCTACAATTCGCTGGATATTCCCGAAATCACCAGAACGGTCATTTCCGAACATCTGACACGCGCCACCGAAGCCCTCGACACCTTGACCGTAGAGCCGGCACGGACCGAAGCACTCCGGGAATTGGTTCAAATGATCCGCAATCGGGACAAGTAACCAATGACAAGACAAGATATAGAAATCATGGCGCCGGTGGGGTCCTATCCGTCGCTGATGGCTGCTATCGATGCCGGAGCCGATTCGATCTACTTCGGCGTCGAACAACTCAATATGCGTGCGCGCTCTTCTGCCAACTTTACGCTCGAGGATCTCTCACGCATCGTCAAAACAGCCCGGGAACACGGCGTAAAGACCTATCTGACGGTCAATACCGTCCTCTATGACGAAGAGCTGCCCGTCATGCGGGCAATCGTCAACCGCGCGCTTCAGGAGGGTGTTGATGCAATTATCGCATCCGACCAAGCAGCGATTCTCTATGCCCGCCGCATCGGGATGGAGGTACACATCTCCACTCAGCTCAATGTTTCGAACCTCGAGACACTCCGCTTCTACTCCCAATGGGCCGATGTGGTCGTCCTCGCACGCGAACTCACGCTTCCTCAGATTCAACACATCCATGAGGGAATTGAACGCGAGAATATTTGCGGGCCACACGGAGCCCCCGTCAAAATCGAAATGTTCGCCCACGGAGCACTCTGCATGGCGGTATCGGGAAAGTGCTACCTGAGCCTGCACGAAAGCGGATGCTCGGCCAACCGGGGAGCCTGCCGTCAGATTTGTCGCCGTTCGTACCTGCTGACCGATGCCGAAACAGGTCATGAGATTCGCAGCGAAGGCAACTACCTGCTCTCACCGAAAGATTTGTGTACCATCGGATTCCTGGACCGTTTTCTCAAAGCCGGAGTCCGCGTACTGAAAATCGAGGGACGCGCCCGCTCGGCTGAATACGTAAAACGAGTGGTAGAATGCTACCGGGAGGCTGTGGAGGCGGTCATCGACGGAAGTTTCTGCCAGGAGAAGGTAGCGGCGTGGACCGAGCGGCTGGCTACGGTCTTCAACCGGGGATTCTGGGGCGGCTATTACCTCGGTTCTCCGATTGCAGAGTTGAGCGGGGCCTACGGTTCTTCCGCCACCAAACGAAAGATTTATGTCGGCAAGGTGAGCAATTTCTTCAAGAAAGTCTCTGTGGCCGAGATACAGGTCGAAGCCTCTACGCTCGAGCGAGGCAGCGAACTTTTGTTCATGGGAGAGACGACCGGGGCGTTGGAATGTACGGCCGAGACCATCTTCGTCGACGACAAACCGGCCGAAATCGCCCGACAAGGCTCCATTTGCACGGTCAAAACCCCTGCGCTTATCCACCGCGGAGATCAACTCTACAAAATCGTTGAGGCAGAATAATTGCTGATACTGTGTCAAGGGCCAGGCTCTCTCAAGAAGAGTTCTCGCCTTAAAAACGCAAAAGCCTCGAGAGACCATTCTTATCGGACGCTCTTTGCCGGAGAGACAAAAAAAGGAGGAATGCTCCACGCAGGGACACTCCTCCTCAATGACTACTCGAAATTTTTCTAACGGTCCTTCAACGGGATAAATTTCTTTAAACTGCACACATTTTTGTAAGCCGGACGGATGATACGCCGGCTATCGAAGTTGAGTTCCTCGATCCGGTGAGCCGTCCACCCCGTGATACGGCTCATGGCGAACAACGGAGTGTATACCTCACGAGGCAACCCGATCATCTCGTACACGAATCCGGAGTAAAAATCGACATTGGCACACACACGCTTATTCACCTGATTGCCCTTGAATGCCATGAAGTTCTCGACCGCACGCTCCTCCAGCAACTCCAAGAAGGCGAACTCCTGCTCGCGTCCCTTCTCTTTGGCCAGGTTATGTGCCATCTGCTTCAGCAGCACAGCCCGAGGATCGGAAATCGTATAAACCGCATGCCCGATTCCATAAATCAACCCCTTCTTATCGTAGACCTCCTTACGCAGCATCCGATTCAGATAGGCATCGATCTCTGCCACATCCGTCCAATCCTTGATTGCCTCCTTCAGATGGTGGAACTGGTCGATAACGGCCAGGTTGGCACCACCGTGCAACGGTCCTTTCAACGATCCGATCGCCGCAGCGATGGATGAATAGGTATCCGTGCCCGAGGAGCTGGTGACACGCACCGTAAAGGTCGAGTTGTTTCCACCGCCATGCTCGGCATGGAGCATCAAAGCCAAGTCGAGCGTCCGGGCCTCCAATTCGGAGAAGCGTCCCTTGAGCATATAGAGGAAATTTTCGGCTACCGAAAGGCCCTCTTTCGGATGACGGATATGCAACGACCGTCCCTGTGAACTATGTCGCAAGATATTATAGGCATAGGCGATGATGGTCGGGAAACGGGCGATCAATTCGATCGACTGGCGGATCAGATTATCCCGCGAAGTATCATCGGGATTGGAATCGAACGTATACATCTCCAGCACGCTACGAGCCAATATGTTCATAATATCCTGCCCTTCCAGATCAAGGATATTCATCTTGGTCTTCTGTTCCAGCGGCATATAGTTGTAGAGCAACTTACGGAACACCTCGTATTCATCCATGTCGGGCAGATAACCGGACAGCAGCAGGAAAGCCACCTCCTCGAATCCGTAGCGACGTTCATTCAGTGCGCCTCGCACAAGATCCTCAACATCATACCCGCGATAAAACAACTTGCCCGGGATGGCCTTGATCGGTTTTCCGTCCACGCGTTCATAACCGACCACATCTCCGATTGTGGTCAGTCCAACCAGCACCCCGGAGTGATCCTCGTTGCGCAACCCGCGTTTCACATTGAACTTCACGAAGAGTTCCGGATCGATCCGGCTGGTCGTTTTGACCGACTCAGACAATTTATAGATCATGTACTCTTGTTTCATATCTCTTTCCATGATTTATCGATTTTAAAGGTTACGAAGAATTTATAATGCGGCCGCGATCTCTTCCGCGAAATCCGAAGTAGTGAGCGATATGCCGCCGGGCATGAACCGAGCGAGGTCAGCCGTGGCGCGTCCCTGTCCGAACGATTTTTCAAGTGCCTCAGTAATCAGTTTACCGGCCTCCGTCCATCCCATATAGTCGAGCATCATGACGGCCGACAACAGCAGCGAACAGGGATTCACAACATTGGTCCCGGCAATGTCCGGAGCCGTACCATGCGTCGCCTCGAATATGGCATGACCGCTGCGGTAGTTGATATTGGCACCCGGTGCGATTCCGATACCTCCCACCATGGCTGCCAACTGATCGGAAATATAATCCCCGTTCAGATTGAGTGTCGCAATCACCGAATAACGCTCCGGAGTAAGCAAGGTGTTTTGCAGAAAAGCATCTGCAATACAGTCGTTCACAATCAACTTACCGGCAGTACGCGCCTCGTCCGAAGCACAACGCGCCGCTTCCGCTCCTTGGTCTTTCTTAATACGGTCGGCCTGTGAGGAGGTAAACACCCGATCGCCGAACTCTCGTTCAGCCAGAGCGTAACCCCAATTTTTGAATCCCCCCTCGGTGAATTTCATAATATTGCCTTTATGTACCAGCGTCACGCTCGGCAGACCCCGTTCGAGTGCATATTCGATCGCTGCACGCACCAGTCGCTCCGTTCCTTCTCGGGAGACGGGTTTCACCCCAAACGAAGAGCTCTCCGGGAATCGCACCTTCGTCACTCCCATCTGTTCCGTCAGGAAATGCAGAAACTTCTCTGCCTCGGGCGTACCGGCATTCCATTCGATACCGGCATAAATATCTTCGGTATTTTCCCGGAAAATGTGCATATCGACCTTCTGCGGCTCTTTCAGAGGCGACGCCACGCCTTTAAACCAGCGCACGGGACGCAGGCAGACATACAGATCCAACGTCTGCCGCAGGGCCACATTCAAGGAACGAATCCCTCCGCCCACAGGAGTAGTCAATGGGCCTTTAATCCCTACGAGATACTCCCGGAAAGCCTCCATCGTCTCATCCGGCAACCAACTCCCAACCGTTTCGTAAGCTTTTCCCCCGGCCAACACCTCTTTCCATGCGATGCGACGGCTTCCGCCATAAGCTCTCTCGACAGCTGCATTGACAATACGCTGCGTAGCCGCCGTAATCTCCGGTCCCACACCGTCTCCTTCGATGAACGGCACCACAGGACAATCCGGAACGACCATTTTTCCATGCTCCATGCGAATCTTTTCCATCTTCATCACCCTTTATAGTTCAGTGCACTGCCCGCTTTGAGCCATGCAATTTGCAAATCATTATATGTATGCGATGCCTGAATCGTCTCCCGCGAACCGTCGGCATGCAGAATCAACACATCCAGCATCTTTCCGGGGGCAATATCCGCCACTCCGGGAATGCTGAACCGATCATCCTCGCGAATCCGGTCGTAATCCGCCTTATCAACAAAAGTAAGTGCCAACATACCCTGTTTCTTGAGATTCGTCTCGTGAATCCGGGCAAACGACTTGGCCAGAATCACCTTCACATTCAAAAAGCGCGGCTCCATGGCAGCATGCTCACGTGACGACCCCTCGCCATAATTCTCCTCGGCGACCACCACCGAACTCAGCCCCTGCTGCTTATAAGTCTTCGCCACAGCCGACACTTTGTCGCGACCGCCAGTCAATGGATTCAGCACCGAGTTGGTTTCGCCACCGAAAGCATTCACGGCTCCCATCAACAGATTATCCGAAATATTCTCCAGATGTCCACGAAAACGCAACCAACTTCCAGCCATTGAGATGTGGTCGGTCGTACACTTCCCGGAGACCTTTATTAAAAGAGGCATTTCGACGAAATCGGCCGAAGTCATCGGAGCGAAGGGATGAAGCGCCTGAATCCGTTGCGATGCAGGATCGATCGTCACCACTACTTTGGAACCATCGGCCTCCGGAGCCACATACCCGTTATCATCCACCGTCATACCACGCTGCGGCAACGCCTCGCCCTGCGGAGGATCCAATCGCACGGCAACCCCCTCCTTATTGATAAGCGTATCGGTCAACGGATTGAAACAGAGATCTCCAGCAATAGTCAATGCCGTCACCATCTCCGGGGAGGCCACAAACGCATAGGTATTGGGATTGCCATCGGCACGCTTGGCAAAATTGCGGTTGAACGACGTAACAATCGAGTTTGCACGCATATTGTCGTCCGTATGGCGTTTCCACTGACCGATACATGGTCCGCAGGCATTGGTCATCACTACTGCTCCGAGTCGGTCGAAAGCCTCCAGGATGCCATCGCGTTTCGCCGTACAGAGCACCTGTTCCGATCCCGGGTTGACGATGAACTCCGCTTTCGGTTCCAGCCCCTTCTCCACCGCCTGACGGGCAACAGAAGCGGCACGCGACAGATCCTCATAGGAGGAATTTGTGCACGATCCGACCAATCCGACCTCCATCTTCCGGGGCCAACCGTTTTCCCGCACTGCAGCGGCAAACTGCGAAATCGGATGGGCTGCATCCGGCGTAAAGGGGCCGTTGAGATAGGGTTCCACCGTACTGAGATCGATCTCGATCACTCGGTCATAATATTTCTCGGGAGCGGCAATCACCTCCGGATCGGCCGACAGGCAATCGCCCAGCGCATCCGCCCCGTCAGCGACCTCTCCACGTCCCGTCACACGCAGGTAATCTGCCATCTTGCTATCGTACGGGAATATCGAACAGGTTGCCCCCACTTCGGCTCCCATATTACAGATGGTCGCCTTGCCCGTGGCGGAAAGAGTAGATGCTCCTTCGCCGAAATATTCGATAATGGCATTTGTCCCGCCCTTTACCGTAAGAATTCCGGCCAGTTTCAGAATCACATCCTTCGGAGCCGCCCAACCGCTGAGCTGTCCCGTCAACTTCACTCCGATCACCCTGGGCATTTTCAATTCCCACGGCATACCGGCCATCACATCCACCGCATCGGCACCTCCAACTCCTACGGCAATCATCCCCAGTCCGCCGGCATTCGGCGTATGTGAATCGGTTCCCACCATCATGCCTCCGGGGAACGCATAGTTCTCCAACACGACCTGATGAATGATTCCGGCTCCCGGACGCCAGAATCCCATACCATATTTATTCGCTACGGAACTCAAAAAATCGTATACCTCTTTATTATTACCGAGCGCAACCGGCAAATCGGCTGCCGCTCCATTATCTGCCTGAATCAAATGGTCACAATGCACCGTCGTTGGCACCGCGGTACGCGCACGCCCGGCATTCATAAACTGCAGCAATGCCATCTGCGCCGTGGCATCTTGCATGGCTACCCGATCCGGAGCGAAGTTGACATAGTCCTCTCCTCGTCGGAAATGCCGGATGGAAGAACAGTCGTACAAATGAGCATACAAAATCTTTTCACATAGCGTCATGGACCGTCCCAACACCTTCCGTGCCTGCTCTATCCGCTTAGGAAAAGCACGGTAGACATTCCGAATCATCTCCAAATCAAACATAGCCTTCATCTTATTTTAATAACATTAAATTGCAAAGATAAACTTTTTGTTAAAATTCCAATTATTAATTGTCATTTTTCTACGCTTTTCATCCCCATATTCAAAAAAAGAGGGCGCCGGCCCTCTTTTCCATAACATATAATCCGGCCTTTGTCTTTTGTCATCTTCGTCGCGGACACAATACGCGAATACCACTCTGTTCGCAGGTGATTTCCAACGGAAAATCAGGACCGGCCTGTCCATCCATGTCGGTCGGCTCCAAGGTGTCGCACAGGGCACGCAGGGAGCGACAACGAATATGCACCACACCAGCCGGATAGGCCTTGCTCGTACGCATCCGCGACACATATTGGAATACGGTTTGAAGCGTTTCCAGGGGATTATCGCCCTTCACTATCAACACATCCAACAGGCCATCGTCCGGCTCCGAAAGATAGGCAATTCGAAGTTTCCCAGCAGTCTGACCATTAAAGACAAAGAATATGATGCTATTACCGTCAAAATTTCCACCGTCCGACTCGATCCGGATATGCATCTTGCGAAATCGCTGCAGTTCACCGACTCCTCCCACATAATAAGCCAACTTGCCGAAGGTATTTTTGAGGATCGTCGGGGTTTTCTGCGACACGTCGGTAAAAAGCCCACAACTGAAAACATTGACAAAATATTCACCATTCACACGCCCCAGATCGATCTCCCGTATCTCTCCGTCCAATATCCGAGCACAATTCTTGACGATATCCGACGACCGAACCCCCAGCATTGAGGCAAAGTCATTGGCCGTACCCGCGGGCAGCACCGCAACAGGCAGGTCCAGACCCTCTTTTTTGAGGTTATTCACCACATAGTTCACCGTTCCGTCGCCTCCGGCAATCAATACATGGTGGTAGCTGTCATCCAGATCGAACAAGAGATCTTCGGGTCGACCGTCGAAGGTCAGGCGGTAAGGTAGCAACGAAAAACCCCGTTGTTGATACAATGCGACGATCTCATCGAGCCGTTCTGCGATAAGTGTCTCTCCCGAAGAGGGATTATAGATGAACTTTACCTTTCTCATTGGGCAGGATTCTCTACGATATGACTTTTCATGTTCTCCGAAACATAGGTACAGAAGCGGCCCTCATCATCCGCATAGACGATATAGGCCATCAGGTCGGATCGTCTCTCGAGCAACTCCTTGGTACGGTCGAGCCCGAGAAGAATCATCAACGTGCCGTAAACATCGGCCGTCACCGCATCACGCGCGATCACTGTAGCCGATAGCACATTTGTCGCCTCACTCCTGCCGGTTCTGGCATCGACGATATGCGTGATTTTCCGACCTTGATCATCCACATAGAACTTGCGATAATTCCCGGAAGTTGCCAGCCCTTTACCGCTGATCGAGAGCATCACCTGCAGATCCGCACCGGGCACATAGTTGCCTTCGACCGGCTTATCGATGCCCACGACCCATTCCCGGCCCTTGACATTGACTCCCCGGCAGAAAATTTCTCCTCCGATCTCCACCATATAATTCTCTATGCCTCGTTTTTCCATCAGTTCACCCAGCAGATCAGCCGTGTATCCCTGGGCTACCGAATTCAGATCCAAACGTACATTCGGGTGCTGCTTCACCAGTCGGCCGTTCTCTACCTTAATTTTCTCGTAACCGACATATTGCAACAAGGAGTCGATATTCGGTTCGAGTGTCTTCTCTTTCCCGGCAAATCCCCAGGCCTCGGTGACAGGCTTGATCGTAATGTCGTACATTCCGTCGCTCAGACGACTTACCGAATCCGACACTGCGATGCAATAGGCGATATAACGGTCCACGGAATCCGTCTCGTTAGCATTCAACCGATTGATCAGCGACCCCTCCTCATAGACCGACATCGAATGATCCACGGCTGCGAACAACGAATCTATTTCATGCTGCAACCCTGTCGTATCGGCAACATCCAATACGAAGTGATAGGTGCTTCCCTGTGCAAAGCCATCGATAGTAAGGTAGCTCGGCCTCTCCGCACATCCGCCCAACAGCACAGAGAGCAACAACACGACCGGATAAGTCCAGAAATTTTTCATGATTCGACTCAACTTGTTGAATACAAAAATAGGGAAAAAGTGAGATTCCGCAACAACAGCAAACAGCATTCTCAAAAATTCCGGGGTGAAACGCCGGGAAAAGTTCTACTCAATCTCCCGACAATATAAAACCCCTCCTTCATCCCGCACTATGGTCACTATCCGATTGCCCGGAATAAAGAGTCCGTTCTCCCCGGCGGCTTCATACATCTCCTCGTCGAGCAACACTTTGCCGGCAGGTCGAAGCGCCGTTGCCGTCACTCCTTTCCGTCCGACCAATCCACGATCCGTCGCCCGCGAGACATAGCCATCCCCAACGCTCATGCTGGAGGTCAACACCACCCGATCCCGAAGGCGCGAATGTCCTGTCAGAAAACGCTTCCCTAACCAGAAACAGAGCAGCAGTGATCCGGCCACGGAGATGATCACCACCCCCAACGGTCGGAACACATATCCCAGAGCAACCTCTCCGGTCGTGACATACCGCAGCAGATCGGAGTCGATCATGGCAAAGGTCAGCCCAAGTACCACCGCTATGATGCCCAATATGCCCAGCACTCCGAATCCCGGCGTGACGAAAATCTCCAGCACGATCAGGATGATTCCGACGATAAATACAATCAGTTCCCAGTTGGCCAACATCCCCTCCAGATAAAGAGGTGCAAAATAGAGAAGTGTCCCCACAACAGCCACTATGGAGGGAAATCCCAGTCCCGGAGTCTGCAACTCGAAATAAATTCCCCCGATGATAAGCATGATCATCACCCCCTGAAAGGCAGGATTAGTCAAAAAGCCCAACAACTTGTCGACTCCGGTGGGTTGATACTCATAGATTTCGTAATCAGTCACCCCCGCCTCCGCGAGCAGTTGTTCCACGGACGAGGCCTTCCCCTCGGCAAAATGCCACTTCACCGCCTCATTGGCCGAAAAGGTCAACACCTTCGTGGAATCGACCAACCCCGGTACCACGACCGACGGATCGACCATCGCCTCTGCCACCAACGGATCGCGATGCCAGCGCCACACGGTATCGCCACCGGTCACATCGGGAACTTTTCCATGTGCCTCTGCCGTAGCGCGCATCATGCCACGCATGAAGCTCTGATACTTGTCCGGCATCGCAGTACCGTCCTGACCGACAACCGTCGCTGCCCCCATGCTCGCCCCATCCCGCATCCAGACGCTGTCTGCCGCCAGGGCAATCAATGCCCCGGCACTTGCCGCCTGATTGTTCACGAAGAGATAAACCGGCCGCGCGAAGTTCAAAATGCGGGTACGAACCGAATCGGCCGCATCGACCAGGCCCCCATAGGTATTCATATCGATGACGACAAAATCCGCCCCCTGCCGCTCCGCTTCACGCAGACACTTGTCGGTCAGTCGGACAACCGAAGGCATGATCTCCTCCCGAATCGGAAAAACATATACTTTTTTAACCGACCGAACTGCATCGGACAGAGGCTCCGCAGCCACCGCACGAAGAGCGGAAAGCCCCCACAGAAAAAGGAAAAAATAGCGCAGCATAATTCTTGATTTTCGGGACTTTCTCCCCGTGTAACTTTGACAAAGATAGGAAAATATCGGTTCTCGGAGAGCGCACCAAAAAAAAGTCCTGCACAGTTGGCCGATTCATAAAAATAATATACCTTTGCGCCACGCTTTGGTAGTATCCGGTAAGGCGGATCTATCGTAAAGTGGAACCATAAACATTAAGTTATGAGCTATTTAACAGCAGAAAAGAAACAAGAAATTTTCGGTCAGTACGGACAGTCTAACACCGACACAGGATCTCCCGAGAGCCAGATTGCGTTGTTTTCCTACCGTATCAGCCACCTTACGGAACACCTAAAATCCAACAAACACGACTTCGGGACACAGCGAGCACTGCTTCGTCTGGTCGGCAAACGTCGTCAGTTGCTGGAGTACTTGAAGGAAGTGGACATCGAAAGATACAGGGCCATCATCAAAGCCCTCAATCTGAGAAAATAGGCTTTCCCGAAAAGGACAAGTGTAGTAAAGGCAATTCTTCGCGATTGCCTTTACTCACATTAAAAACAGACATTCAAAGAGGTTAAAACAATATGATGTACAATGCAACACAAAAGGTGATAACGCTCAGCGACGGACGCGAGATTGTCATCGAAACAGGCAAACTGGCCAAGCAAGCCGACGGTTCGGTGGTCGTCAAACAAGGCGATACCATGCTGTTGGCCACTGTAGTAGCCGCCAAAGATGCCAAACCGGACTGCGACTTCATGCCGCTTCAGGTAGATTATAAAGAAAAATATGCTGCCTGCGGCCGCTACCCCGGAGGTTTTCTGAAACGGGAAGCACGTCCGAACGACAGCGAAATTCTCGTGTCGCGTCTGATCGACCGCGCCCTGCGTCCGCTTTTCCCGGCCGACTACCATGCCGAAGTGTTCGTCACCGTCAACCTGATCTCCGCCGACAAAGATATTCAACCCGATGCATTGGCCGGTCTGGCTGCTTCGGCCGCGCTGGCCGTTTCGGACATTCCGTTCGGAGGCCCGATTTCGGAAGTACGCGTAGCCCGCATCGACGGTCAGTTTGTCATCAACCCGACCTTCTCTCAGATGCCCCATGCGGATCTGGACATCATGGTTGCAGGTACGCTCGACAACATCATGATGGTCGAGGGCGAGATGAAAGAGGTATCGGAAGCCGTTATGCTCGACGCCATCAAGTTCGCCCATGAAGAGATCAAGAAGCATTGTGCGGCACAAATCGAACTCAGCAAAGAGCTTGGCAAAGATGTAAAACGCACCTATTGCCACGAGACCAACGACGAAGAGTTGCGTCAGCTCATCATCCGCGAGACCTACGACAAAGCCTATGCCGTAGCCAAAGGAGCCACCTCCAAACACGACCGCACGGAGAAGTTCGAAGCCATCGAAGCCGAATTCTGCACCCGTTACAGCGAAGAGGAGTTGGCCGAGAAGTTGCCGCTCATCAAGAAATATTTCCACGACGACGTACTCAAGAAGGCCATGCGCAATATGATCCTCGACGAGGGGATCCGTCTGGACGGCCGCAAAACCGATGAGATCCGCCCCATTTGGTGCGAAGTGGGCTATCTGCCCGCCGCCCACGGTTCGGCCATCTTCACCCGTGGCGAAACCCAATCGCTCACCAGCGTTACGCTCGGTACGAAACTCGACGAGAAGCAAATCGACGAAGTACTCGTACAGGGAACCGAACAGTTCGTCCTGCACTACAACTTCCCACCGTTCTCTACGGGTGAAGCCAAGGCTGCCAGAGGATTGTCGCGCCGTGAGATCGGTCATGGCAACCTTGCCTGGCGTGCTCTGAAACCGATGGTTCCCGTCGGCGAAGAGAATCCGTATGCCGTACGCGTAGTGTCTGACATCCTCGAATCCAACGGCTCCTCCTCCATGGCAACCGTTTGCGCCGGTACACTGGCCCTGATGGATTCGGGCATCAAACTGAAAAAACCCGTTTCCGGTATCGCCATGGGGTTGATCACCGACACAGCGACTGGAAAATACGCCATTCTGAGTGATATTCTGGGTGATGAAGACCACCTCGGTGATATGGACTTCAAGGTGACCGGTACGGCCGATGGAATCACAGCCACGCAGATGGATATCAAGGTTGATGGTCTCTCCTACGAAGTGCTCGGCAAAGCACTTGAGCAAGCCCGCCAAGGACGTCTGCATATTCTGGGCAAGATTCTTGAGACGATCGACAAACCGCGCGAGGATTTCCGTCCGTTCGTACCGCGTATCGAACAGATGATCATTCCACAAGAGTTTATCGGCGCTGTAATCGGCCCCGGCGGCAAGGTGATCCAGGACATTCAAAAGACCACCGGAACCACGATTACCATCACCGAAGAGAACAACAAAGGTTATGTAGATATCTTCTCGCAGGATAAAGAAGCCCTCGAAGCTGCCAAGATGCGCATCAAAGCGATCGTTGCCGTACCCGAAGTGGGCGAAATCTACAAAGGCAAGATCAAATCGATCGTATCGTTCGGAGCATTCGTCGAGATACTTCCGGGCAAAGACGCCCTGCTCCACATTTCGGAGATCGACCACAAACGATTCGAAACGATGGAACAGACCGGTCTGAAAGAAGGCGACATGATCGAAGTGAAACTGATCGGTATCGATCCGAAAACCAATAAACTGAAACTGTCCCGAAAAGCACTTATCCCCAAAAACAACGATAAGTAGTGTTTGGGGGCATCCGGAATCAGGTCGCAGCCTTATATATTAAGGGGCAACGCCTCTCCGGAACAAAAATCTCTGGCCATCGGACAACGACGTTACGAAAAAACAATTATTTTAAAAAAGATGTGATACATATTTGAAATATATTGTTATATTTGTGAGTAACATCGCGTTTTTCGGATGGAACGAATGTAATAAGAAATAAATATTAACTGCATTAACACGTTGATTATGAAAAGATTGTTAATGGCAAGTATGTTTCTTGCCGGCATGGCAGTTCTGCTTTCGGGTTGTAACTGTTTCAAACAAATGCAAAAGAAAGCCGATCAGGTTCAGTACAGCTGCACTCCTGAGGTTCTCACACTGAAAGGGAATACAGTAAGCGCTGAGATTTCTGTGGCTTATCCTGCCAAAAGTTTTCCGAAAAAAGCCATTGTCAAGGCAACTCCGGTTCTCGTATTCGAAGGCGGTGAGATTGCAGGAACTCCTAAATATTTGCAGGGAGAAAAGGTAAAGGATAACTATACGGTTATTCCTTGGAAAACAGGTGGGACTTATACTCAGACCGTATCTTTCCCGTATGACAAACGCGCACAATTGAGCACCCTCGAAGTTCGTCTCGAAGTAAAATGCAAAAACGGCGCTTTCCTGCCAGTTGAAGAGGCTATCGCAGTGGCACAAGGTATCAGCACCGTACAGAACGATGCGGACTGGACTGCCAACCTGTCCATCATGCCTGACAACTTCAAACGTGTAACGACCATCAGCGAAGATGCCAACTTGATGTATCTGATCAACAGTTCTAAGGTTCGTTCTACGGCTCTGGATTCCGAACAACTCAAGATATTCGAAGAGTTCGTGAAAGAAAATGCCGACAAATATCGCACGACGTTGGGTAGTATCTACGCCCAAGGTTATGCATCACCTGATGGTCCCGTGAAATTTAATGACGAACTGTCTAAGAAACGTAGTGAAAGCGGGAAAGAGGCCATTGAGAAGAAGATCAGCGAGAATGTACCCAATGCAAAATATGACGTTGCCTACTACGGTGAAGACTGGGAAGGCTTCAAAGAATTGGTAGAGGCATCCGATATCGAAGACAAAGACCTGATTCTCCAGGTACTCCAGATGTACAGTTCACCTGTTCAGCGTGACCAAGAGATCAAAAATATGTCTCAGGTATTCGAAATTCTGAAAACTGACATTCTCCCGCAACTCCGTCGCACAAAATTCGTCGTTTCTGCCGATATCCAAGGCAAAACCGATGACGAGTTGAAAGCTGCAGCAACGGGTGATGTAAATTCGCTCAACGTAGAAGAGATGCTCTATGCAGCGACCTTGTTCAGCGACAATACGACCAAAGCCAAAATTTACAAAGCTGCCGCTGACAAATACAATGATGTTCGTGCCTACAACAACTACGGTGTCGTAATGGCATGGGAAGGCGACTATGCTACCGCTAAACAAGCATTCCAGAAAGCTGCTTCGATTCAATCGGCACCCGAAATCAGCAACAACCTCGGTGTAATTGCCCTTGTGGAAGGCAATACGGCAGAGGCTGCTAAGTATCTGAATCCGCTGAACAGCGCCGATGCAAAAGCCAACAAAGCACTGCTTGCCCTCTCTGAAGGTGATTATGCAACCGCAGCTAAAGGTCTTAACGGCTACAATCTTGCAGTGGCAGAAGTATGTAACGGTAACTTGGCTAAAGCAAAAGCAGCTCTTGGTAACATCAAGACAGCCGACGCCGATTACCTGAAGGCTGTCATCGCTATGCGCGAAGGAGATAGTGCAGGAGCTATCGCAAACCTGAAGAGCGCTATCGCTAAAGATCCTGCCATGAAGGATAAAGCGAAAAAAGATGTGGAATTTGCAAAAATCTTCGGCAGCGAAGAATTCCTCGCACTCTAAAACAAAATAAATCATACAAACAAAAGGCCCTTTTGGAGGGCCTTTTGTTTTTTATAGGTCTTTCAAAAAAAATTTGTAACTTGGCGCATAAGAATTGAAAAGCGACCTACGCCATAACGAATCCATAAAAAAGCGACCATGGAATATACTCACCGACTAAACCAATACCCGGCAGGCCCTACCAAGCAGGATATCCAAGCAGAAGTAGAAACAGCCATCCAGGCAGCCTCAAGAAATCACTGCGTCGAGGTGTATAAAAAATGCTATAGTTGCATAGACCTTACCTCGCTGAATGTCACGGACTCCACCTCAACCATTCGGACCTTTACCCAGAAAACTATGGAGTTCCATGACCATTATCCGGATATACCCAACGTGGCCTCGATTTGTGTCTACCCCAATTTTGTGGAAACGGTGGGACTGGAGATCGGAGACGGGAAGATGGCCATCACAAGCGTAGCCGGAGGATTTCCCTCGTCACAGACCTATCTGGAGGTCAAGATGCTCGAAATCGCCATGGCCGTAGAAAACGGAGCGGACGAGATCGATATCGTAATGAATGTAGGCCAGATGCTCACTGGCGAATATGAATTAGTAGCTAACGAAATCGAGATGATCCGTAAAGAACTTGGCGATGAAACCATACTGAAGGTTATTATCGAATCGGGTGCACTGCAGCAACCGGAACTGATCCGGAAAGCCTCGCTGTTATCCATGCTTGCCGGAGCCGACTTCGTAAAAACATCGACTGGGAAAATTCCGATTGCAGCTACACCAGAAGCAGCAGTTGCTATCTGTCATGCCATTCGTGACTATTACGAAAAGACAGGACGACAAGTGGGATTCAAAGCAGCCGGTGGAGTAAAAACGCCACAAGACGCAGCACTATATTATACGATCGTCGAAACGATACTTGGTCCTGCCTGGCTGACACCCGCCCTGTTCCGCATCGGAGCAAGCTCAGCAGCCAACAACCTCCTCAGCGCCATCACAGGACAAACCGTTCAATATTATTAACCGGCGTTATACACCCCAGAACCCTGGACGTGAAAGGTACGAATTTGAAGAGTACAATCCTCTTTAAAGAGAGTTACTCATGGATAAGTTTACAGGGAGAAAGACATCCCGTTTTGATGATGTCGGGATTTTTTATACCTTCGTATCTTAATACCATCCGAACAAGATGAAACTGGATAAGGAAAAAATAGATCGCTTGCGCGAGATACTCTCCCCCGCCGCACAAAATATCGTCATCGTATCCCATACAAATCCGGACGGAGACGCGATCGGATCATCGCTAGCATGGAAAGCACTATTGGAAACTATGGGACATCATGTTACCTGTATCGTTCCCAACAAGTATCCTTATTTCCTCGACTGGATGAGCAATATCTCCACATTACGTATCTTTAAAGATGACCACAATGGAGAATGTACTCGACTGATCGAGAAAGCGGACTTGATCTTCTGTCTGGATTTTAACCAAATCGCACGACTGGAAGGCATGAGCGATGCCATCGCTAACAACACTCGGGCCAAACGGATACTGATCGACCACCATCTCGATCCTCCGCACGTCTACGACCTCGAGTTTTCGCATCCGGAGAGCTCGTCCACCGCATTTCTCATCTACTCCATCATCAAAGAGCTGGCCGGCGAGGAGGCAATCACCCCTCAGATGGGTGAAGCAATCTATGTTGGACTGATGACCGACACAGGGAACTTTTCATTCAGCTATCTTACTCCGGAGCTCTTCCGAGCCGTAGCTGTCCTTGTCGAGAAAGGAATCGACATTCCACAAATAAACAGCGCCGTATACAATAGCTTTACCGAGGATCGGGTCCGGCTGCTGGGTTATGCAATCAACAAAATGCAAACCCTACGCACCAATAATGTGGGAGTTGCCTATATTGGACTAAAAGAGAATGAGTTGCGTCGTTTTCACTTTCAGGTAGGTGACAGCGAAGGTTTCGTCAATTACCCGCTGACCATCCGTGACATTCAGATGTCAGCCATGTTCCTGGAAACAAAGCATTTTATTCGGGTATCTTTGCGTTCACGCGGCGACATAGACGTCAATGTCTTTGCCCGTCGCTATTTCGAAGGCGGCGGCCACAAAAACGCAGCCGGAGGAAAATCGTATCTCGACATGGCAAAGACCATCGACCACTTCCGAAAAGCCGTGGAAGAATATTTTGCCCAATAAAGAATCCGACAAAGAAGAAAATCCATCTTCATCTGAAAATTATTTTCTACCTTTATCGTCGGAAGTTCGAACCGTAAGGACGGTTCTCATATCAAACTGAAAGCTATGAGTGTTTCAAACACGCCTCTGTTCATCGCCGGACCCTGCGTGATCGAAAACGCCGAGTTGCTCGACACCGTTGCCCGGGAATTGGTCCGGCTACGAGATGAATTGAAGATACGGATCGTCTTCAAAGCCTCTTTCGACAAGGCGAACCGTACCTCTCTCGCCTCTTTCCGAGGCCCGGGACTTGCAAAGGGCCTACAGATGCTTGCCGACATCAAAACAAAATACGCTCTTCCCATCACGACCGACATTCACGAAGCGTCACAAGCTGCTCCGGTCGGCGAAATTGTCGACATAGTACAAATTCCCGCTTTCCTCTGCCGGCAAACCGATCTACTCGTGGCCGCAGCAAGAACAGGACGTACAGTCAACATCAAAAAGGCACAATTCCTCTCGGGCGAGGATATGCGCTATCCGGTAGAGAAGGTGCGCGAGAGTGGCAATGAAGATGTCTGGCTGACCGAACGCGGCAATATGTACGGATACAACAACCTGGTGGTAGATTTTCGGAATATTCCCGACATGCAGCGTTTCGCCCCCGTCATCATGGATTGTACACACTCCGTACAACGTCCCGGGGCAGCCGGTGGAAAGACGGGAGGCAATCGGGAGTTTGTCCCGGCCATGGCGCTTGCCGCCAAAGCATTCGGTGCTAACGGATACTTCTTCGAGGTACACCCCGATCCTGACCATGCATGTAGCGACGGCCCCAACATGTTATATCTGAAAGATCTCGAACGTGTTATAAAATCATTGCTATGAGTTCGATTCTCAACAATGCCAAACATACTTTCCGCGTTGAAGCAGAAGCGGTCGCCGGTCTGGCCGACCACCTGACCTCTGATTTCGAGGCCGCCGTTAAAGACATCATCCAGTGCAAAGGCAAGCTTATCGTCACGGGTATGGGGAAAAGCGGTCATATTGGACGGAAAATCGCAGCTACGCTTGCCAGTACCGGCACACCCTCTTTTTTCCTTCATCCAGGAGAGGCCTATCACGGTGACCTGGGGATGATTTCACCCAACGATATCATCCTGGCCATCTCCAACTCCGGACAAACAGACGAGGTGCTGAAACTGATTCCTTTCTTCCAAGATAACGGCAATACGGTCATCGCGATGACCGGCTGCCCGGAATCTACCCTGGCCAAGCATTCGACCTATCACCTCAATATCGCAGTACGGGAGGAGGCCTGCCCATTGAGTCTTGCCCCCACCTCCTCGACAACGGCTGAATTGGCTATGGGCGATGCACTGGCGATTGCGCTGATGCATGAACGGGGATTCAAATCGGAGGATTTTGCACGATTCCATCCGGGAGGCTCCCTCGGACGACGCCTCCTGACCAAAGTAGGCGACGTTATGCGCAGCGAGAACCTGCCTTGTGTACCGCCCACGATGAAACTCAGCGATGTAATCATCGAAATCAGCAATGCACGTCTCGGCGTGGCAGCCATCACCGAAGGGCGGAAGATCCTCGGGCTGGTCACCGATGGAGACGTACGGCGCGCCATGCAGAAATACCAGAACCGCTTCTTTGAGATCAACGTTGACGAGGTGATGACCCGTACACCGAAAACCATCTCGCAGAATGCGCGTATCACCGAAGCCGAGGAGATCATGCAGCGCTTCAAGATCCACTCTCTCCTGGTCACGGGAGAGCAGGGAGAGTTGACCGGCATCGTCGAGCTCTACGACCTAATGGTCGAGGGTTCAACCCACTAAAACGCAACAATTCAAGACCTTTTTCTATGAATACGGAGGATTCCTTCTCGATACATCCTGCGGCAGACAGCGACCTCTTGCAGTTGACCGATGTGTGGGAAGTCTCTGTCCGAGCAACGCACCATTTCCTGAAAGAAGAAGATCTGCTGTTTTATAAAAATCAGATCGGGCACTATCTGAAAGAGTGTAACCTTTTTCTCGTCAAGGCAGAAGGAGGCAAAAAACAGTTCCAAAACTCGAATTCACGCATCGTAGGGTTCATCGGCATTCAGGATCGGATGATCGAGATGCTATTCATTCACCCCGTATACCGTCATCAAGGGATCGGTTCACGACTGATGGAATACGCCCGTCAGGAATTCGGCTGTAACCAAGTGGACGTAAACGAGCAAAATAACAGGCCGTGCGATTTTATCTTAACCGGGGATTCCGGCAAACAGGATGGAATGCCTACGACGGCAGCCATAGGCCATACCCTATTTTACATCTGGAGCTATCACCAACCGAACAAACTTTCTCCCCCGCCAAAAAAGGATTCAACAGTGACACACTCCTTTCGTGACTAACCGCCGTGCAATAGCATTCCGGGATCTATAGCTTGTCGCCATAAGCCAGGTCACCCGCATCGCCCAAACCCGGCACGATATACGACTTTACGGTCAACTCCTGATCGACCGCACCACACCAGATCGTCGTCTTGCTCTGCGGCATATTCTTTTTCGCATAGGCCACTCCCTCTTCGCTCCCTAACACGGATGCCACATGGGTATGACGCGGGATTCCACCCTTCTCCAGCAGAGCATTATAGGTCAAGACCAGCGACGTTCCTGTCGCCAACATAGGATCTACCAGAATAAGTACCTTATCCGTCAAATCGCAACAAGAGATGTATTCAACCTTTACGTTAAATGTTCCATCCTTGCTATATTTCCGATAAGCCGACACAAAGGCGTTTTGCGCCTTGTCAAAGTAGTTCAGGAAACCCTGATGATAAGGCAATCCGGCTCGTAAGATCGTCGCAATCACCACCTCGTCATCCGGAAGATTCATCTCTGCCTCACCGAGTGGTGTCTCCACGGTAACTGCCCGATAGTTTAACGTCTTGCTGATCTCATAAGCCATCACCTCGCCGACTCGTTCCAGATTCCGACGGAAACGCATACTATCGGTTTGAATATTCACATCGCGTAGCTCGGCAATGAATTTATTGAGAACCGTATTCTCCTTATCCAGAATATGCAACATAGGGGACAAAGGTTTAGTGTTGGTTAAAGTTACGTAAAATATCCGGAACTGGCATTCGGGTCAGTACAAAAAATTGTTGAACGGATACCTTCCGCTATGAATCTCACGAACCATACCGTACAGATCCTTACGGAACTTGTCGATATTTATCCGCTCCTTGGCCGAAATAAAGATACACGGAGTGTTGGCACGTGCAATCCAACTATGCTTCAGTTCCTCCAGGGAGCGATTCTCCTTGGTTGCCGGAGTCAGGTCGTCCTCGTCCTTCTCCACAAAACGATAGGCATCGATTTTATTGAATATCAGGAACACAGGCTTATCTCCCGCCCCGATCTCCTGCAAGGTTTGCTTGACCACATCCAGCTGCTCCTCAAAATTGGGATGAGAAATATCCACGACATGCAACAGCAGATCGGCCTCTCGGACCTCGTCGAGCGTCGACTTGAACGACTCCACCAATTGGGTAGGCAATTTACGAATAAACCCTACCGTATCGGACAACAGAAAAGGCAGATTGTCGAATACCACCTTACGCACTGTCGTATCGAGTGTTGCAAACAATTTGTTTTCGGCAAAGACATCACTCTTGCTGATCAGGTTCATAAGGGTCGATTTCCCCACGTTGGTATATCCGACCAACGAAACACGCACCAAATGCCCCCGGTTGCTGCGTTGCACGGCCATCTGCCGGTCGATCTTCTTCAGATCCTCCTTGAGTTTACTGATACGGTTTCGGATCACACGACGGTCCGTCTCGATCTCGCGTTCACCGGCACCGCCACGGGTCCCCGTACCACCACGCTGACGTTCCAGGTGCGTCCACAATCCGGTCAGACGAGGCAGCATATACTCATACTGCGCCAACTGAACCTGCGTCTTGGCATAAGCCGTCTGAGCTCGTTGCACGAAGATATCGAGGATCAGACTGGTTCTGTCGGAGATTCTGCATTTGAGTTCCTTCTCCACATTTCGCGTTTGGGACGGAGACAGCTCGTCATCGAAGATTGCCACGTCGATACCTTCCATCTCTATATAGGCTGCAATCTCTTGCATTTTTCCGGGGCCCAGATAAAGTCGAGAATTGGGTTGAGGCAATTTCTGCGTGAATCGTTTCACCGCGACAATTCCTGCCGTAGAGGCAAGGAATTCAAGTTCGTCGAGATACTCCGTAACCTGACGCTCCTCCTGCCTGTCCCGGATGACGGAGATCAATACCGCCCGTTCCGTATATGTATTTTCCATATTACTTTCTACCATATACACGATCTAACATTCAATCGGTTCTTAAAAAAGGAGGGTATCCGAGCCCTCGGACACCCTCATACCTTTACAATTACTCTGCCTTATGCAGCGTCTCCCCCCTCCTTATTGCAAACGGAACTCGACGGGAAGCGTATATTTTACACGCACCGGTGTACTACGCTGTTTTCCAGGAGTCCATTTCGGAGAGGTTTTTAACACACGAATAGCCTCTTCCGACAACGAACGGTCAGGAGTACTCATCACCTCTATATTGGTCAAAGAGCCATCCCTTTCAATCACAAAGGTCAATGTCACACGTCCCGAAATACCATTCTCGGCAGCAATAGTAGGATAGTTCAATCGCTCCTGTACCCAAGCTCTGAAGGTATTCAAATCGCCGCCCATGAAACTCGGCATCTCTTCAGCAATCAAGAACGGAGCATCGTCTTCTACCTTCTCCTCAGTCACTTTTGCAGGAGCGACCACAACGGCGGCATCTTCCGAAAAATCGTCAAAAGTAATCTCGCTGGTAATTTTGGTGTCATTCTTCACGATATTCAAAATATCGGATACTACGGCAATCGGTTTAGCCACCGGCTCTGGGGGTTTCTGATCCTGGTGGGTAATTTCAATGATTTCCTCCTCGACCGGAGCTATGTTCAAGTCGAGTTTTTCAATCTTTTTCTCTTTCTGGTTCCAGGCAAATGCGCCGATCATCAATAACAGAGAGAGGGCTAGGCCGATTTCAAGAAAAAGACCCCGCTTATTCTGGAGGTCAGCTTTCGGTGATTTTTTAAGCTCCATATCAGTTTTTTTAGTTTTTTCAAGTTAATATTGCCTGCACTTTCGCCCTTAACCCTTCCCATCAACTTTTAAGTTAACCGTAATTCGCACAAAATAAGCGCATTAACAAAACCTTTCAGGGCCTTTTCAGGGCAAGCGTAGATTTTAGTCTTACAAATATATGGAAGAATCCATTAAAAAAAAAGAGATTGTTACAAAAATGTCCCCACGAATCTATTTTTTCAGAGAAAATATCAACGTTTTTTCCGATTTCCGGAAAAATACCTATATTTGCACCCACAACGGGGGATTAGCTCAGTTGGCTAGAGCGCTTGCATGGCATGCAAGAGGTCACGAGTTCGAATCTCGTATTCTCCACCCAAGATCAAAGATCTCATGGTTTTTCCTGAGAGAGTTTTAGGAGGATGCCGAAAACATCCTCTTATTTTTTTCGCAGACATTTCCTGAAATCAGAGCACTTTTTCTACATTTGTTTTATGGATGTTTTACCTAAAACTCAAATACCATGAAAATAGATCTGTATACCAAAGGTGTCCTGACGGTGATTGCCGTCTGCCTGGTCATTCTGACCCTGCAAAACATGCATCTCATCCCGGAAGCATATGCCGCTCCGGCATCCACCCTCGTCGGCAACGAAATACGACCGAACATCGACGGTTCGATCAATGTCCGCATCATTGAGATGAAGCCCGAGATCAGGCTCAGTACCCCTTTTGATGGACTGCCCATCCAGATCAAGGACATTAACACCCACGACGAGTTGAAGGTCAAGTTGACAAACAGTTACATATATACGAAACCCTACTAATTCTCGCTACATGGCCAAAGAGTGGTTATTCGGCAAGACGCTCTCCGAACTGACCGGGATAGTCGCAGCACAGGGCATGCCCCGTTTTACGGCGACACAGATCGCCGCATGGCTCTATAAAAAAGGGGCAACGGAGATCGGTCAGATGACCGACCTCTCCCTGCGGAACCGGGCTGCACTCGAAGAACAATACGATTTCGGATTGACAGCACCAAGCACAGAGACCAAGTCGACCGACGGAACGAAAAAGTACCTCTTCGACACCCTGCAGGGGCACTTCATCGAGTCGGCCTACATTCCCGATGGCGACCGGGCCACGCTATGTGTCTCCTCGCAAGCAGGCTGCAAGATGGGCTGTCTGTTTTGCATGACGGGCAAACAGGGTTTCCAACACCACTTGACCGCCGGGGAGATTCTCAATCAGATACGTTCCATCCCTGAAAGCAGCACCCTCACCAATGTCGTCTACATGGGGATGGGCGAACCCCTCGACAACCGCGAAGAGGTGCTTCGCTCGCTCGAAGTACTCACCTCGGGCTGGGGATTCGGCTGGAGTCCTACACGCATCACTCTGTCGACGGTCGGGGTGCTTCCTGCACTGCGGGAGTTTCTCGAAAAGAGTCAGGTACATCTGGCCGTGAACCTTCACAATCCTTTTGCGGAAGAACGTGCGGAGATCATGCCCGTAGAGAAAGCCTATCCCATCGAGGAGGTCGTCGCGCTCTTGAAACAATATGACTTCACCCATCAGCGACGCGTCAGTTTCGAATACATCGTCCTGAAAGACAGGAATGACTCGCCGGCTCACGTCAAAGAGTTGGCACGACTGCTCAACGGGCTGAAATGCCGCATCAACCTGATTCGTTTCCACGCCATTCCGGGCTCTCCGTTCGTCAGCCCCGACCATACGACCATGGTGCGATTCCGCGATGCGCTCTCCCGCAAAGGCATAGTCACCACCATTCGGGCTTCGCGCGGCGAGGATATTCAGGCAGCCTGCGGCTTATTGTCGACCAAAGAGTTGCAGCAGAGAAAATAAATCCGGACAGGAAACGTTCTTCGTATGGTACGACTCTTGATATTTATCCATAAACAATAAAATAGCACAAGAAATTATGAAAAAAGGATTGCTTTGCATATTCGCCTTGCTGGCCATCACATTGGTCTCAGCACAGGAAAAACAGGGAATCGACTTTCGGAATCTCAACCTCTCCGCGCTGTGCCAGAAAGCCGAAGCGGAAAAGAAACTTGTCTTCGTAGACGTCTACGCATCATGGTGCGGCCCCTGCAAGGCCATGGAAGCCAATGTCTATCCACAGAAGAAGGTCGGCGACTACTTCAACAAATATTTCGTCAGCGCCAAATATGACGCAGAGAAGGGGGAAGGCATCGAAGTGGCCCGCAAATATCACGTCACGGCCTATCCGACCTACCTGCTGCTCGATGCCGAAGGGAAACTCGTAGGCAAAATGGTGGGAGGTTCACCGGCCGACGACTTTATCCGGAAAATCGAACTTCTCCGTCAGAAAGCCCTTCAACAATAAGATGCCGGGAGAATCGGAAAGAGAAGAGTATTGACCGGATAAGCAAAGAGGAGGCCTCGGGGCCTCTTTTTTGGTTCCGATAGGGCGATTCCCACAATAAATTCCTACCTTTGCAGGTGATGTCAAACCTCTGACGCATGCTAATGAAGAAACTGGCGGGACAGACCGCCATATACGGCATAAGCAGTATCGTGGCGCGTCTGCTGAACTACCTACTGACGCCTTACCTTACCCGCATCATGACCGACGCCCAGTATGGCGTCATCACCGACATGTACGCCCTGGCGCCATTCGCCCTCATCGTGCTGACCATGGGCATGGAATCGGGCTACTTCCGCTTCGCAGGACGCGCCACCTCCCAGCCGGAGAAAAACTGGGTGTTCGCCACCACCTGGGGCGCAGTCACACTGGCAACCGTCATCTTCATGGGACTCGTTCTGTTGTTCAACAACGACATCGCCCGCATCATGCGCTACACGGAGAGTCCCTCCTACGTCTGGATGATCGGTTCGATCATCGCTCTCGATGTCATTGCCGCCATCCCCTATGCCCGACTCCGGGAACAGGGACGGGCAGCGCGTTACGTAGTGATCCGCGTCATCTTCGTAATCATCAACATCCTGTTGTGCGTCTTCTTTTACAGCGTACTCCCTCACCTGTCCCAACAGGGACTCTTCCCGACGGACAACGACCCGGGATACACCCTGCTGGCCAACCTGATCGCCTGCGCCATCACACTACTCATCCTGCTCCCCACCTGCGAGGGAATCCTGCCCCGCATCGACCGGAAACTGCTGCGACAGATTCTGCTCTACTCCCTTCCACTGCTCATCAGCGGAATCGCCGGAACCGGCACCCAGTTCATCGACCGGCAGATGATCAAATACCTACTGCCGGAAGATGTCTCGATGGGAGCCCTGGGCGTTTACGGCGCCATCACCAAAATAGGGGTTATCCTATACCTCTTTACCCAAATGTACCGCCTGGCTGCCGAGCCCTTCTTCCTGAGCAACTTCAAGAAGGAGGATTTCGTCAAAGTCAATGCCGAGGCGCTGAAATATTTTATGATCGTCTCCCTGGCCATCTTCCTCGGCATTGAACTCTTCGCCGACCTCTTCGCCCTGCTGGTCGGGCCGGATTTCCGACAGGGGATGTTCATCCTGCCCGTCGTACTGGCCGGATATATGCTTTCGGGTGTCTGGCTCAACCTCTCATTCTGGTACAAACAGTCGGGCCAAACACGATTTGCCATTTACATCACAGGCACCGGTCTGATCTTTACCGTACTGGCAAACTGGCTGCTTGTTCCCCGGTTGGGATACTACGGGTCGGCCTGGGCACGTTTAATCAGCGAGGTATCGATGGTTGCCGTGAGCTACTGGCTCAACCGTAAGTACTGCCCCACGCCCTACGATCTGCGCCGAATCGGCTTCTACATTCTGCTGGCCGGAGTATTTTACGGTGTAAGTTTTGCCACGGAACCCTTACCCGGAGTTTTAAAATATTTGTGTAACTTAGCACTCCTGCTCCTTTATGCGGCCGTAGCCGTACGAAAAGAGCGCATCGATGTCGCAGCGTTGGCTCGATCGGTGCTGAAAAGAAGATAATGCCATGAAAGTAAAAGTGATCAACCGCTCGGCCTATGACCTGCCGCAATACGAAACGGCGCAGGCTGCCGGGCTCGACATCCGGGCGAATATCGCCGAACCGCTGATCCTCAAACCGTTGGAACGCACGCTCGTTCCCACCGGGCTGTACGTTGAACTGCCCGAAGGCTATGAGATGCAGATCCGCCCTCGCAGTGGCATGGCGGCCAAATACGGTCTGTCGGTACTCAACTCCCCCGGAACGATCGACCCCGATTACCGGGGCGAAATCAAAATTATCCTGGCCAATCTCTCGTCGGAAGCCTATGCATTGCAACCGGGAGAACGGATTGCCCAAATGGTCGTCGCCCGCTTCGAGCGCATCGAATGGGAGGGCGTCGAGACCTTGTCGGAGACGGAGCGCGGCGCAGGAGGTTTCGGTCATACAGGAAAATAAACAACAAGAACGATGAAAATCAGAACGCAGAAGATTATATGTGCTGCAGTGGCTTGTGCTGCCGCACTGGTCATTGTAGAAGCGGCATTTCGCAGAGGTATGACCGCTCCCTACATGACGTTGTTTGCCGTCTCGCAAGGGGTGGTAATCGTGGCGATGATCATCACGATCCGCAGCCTCAACCGGAGGCAGCGCAAAGAGAACGAACGGGGGAAACAGAAATAAAGCGAAATGCGATTCAGGGAGGTCATCGGTCAGGAGTCGGTCAAATCCATGCTCGTACGAGGAGTGGACGAAGGTCGTGTGAGTCATGCCCAGCTCTTCAGCGGAGAGCCGGGCTGCGGGGCCTTGCCGCTGGCTCTGGCTTATGCCCAGTATGTGAACTGCACGGCGCGGCACGACGGAGACAGCTGCGGAGAATGCCCCTCCTGTCGCAAGATCGCACAACTGGCACACCCCGACCTGCATTTTGTCTTTCCGGTGAATTCATCCTCCAAAAGCGGCTCGACAAAGCCCACAAGCGACAACTTCCTGCCGCAATGGCGTGAATTGTTTGCCGCCACGAACGGCTATTTCGACGAACCGATGTGGTACACCGCCATCAACATCGAGAACCAACAGGGCATCATTACCCGAAACGAAGCGGACGAGGTGATCCGCAAACTCTCCTTCAAATCTTTCGAGGCGGAGTACAAGGTGATGATCGTCTGGCTCCCGGAACGGATGCGGACCGAAGCGGCCAATACGCTGCTCAAGATTCTGGAAGAGCCCTGGGAGAAAACGCTCTTCCTATTGGTGAGTCAGGCGCCAGCCAAACTGCTCCCGACGATTCTCTCCCGCACGCAGGAAGTCGTCGTTCCCCGCATCTCGATTCCCGATATGGAACGATATTTGAGCCAAAAATACGGACTCGGCGGAGAACAGGCCAACACCATGGCACGGCTCTCCGGCGGAGATCTATTGGAGGCCGCACGGCTCATCCAGGGCGAAAAAGAGGGCGCGACACAACTCTATTTCGACCTTTTCGTACAATTGATGCGTCTGAGCTACAACGACCGACACATGGAACTGCTCGAATGGGCGGAGAACGCCGCAGCCCTGGGACGCGAAGAGAAAAAACGGTTCTTCGCCAACAGCATACGGCTGTTGCGCGAAAGCTACATGCTCCATGCCGGGATGCAGAACATCTGCTATCTGTGGGGACCGGAACTGGACTTCTGCAAAAAGTTCGCCCCCTTCATCGGCAACCACAACATCGAACCGCTCGTCCGCGAAATGGAGCTCGCCTCGGCTCAAATCGCACAAAACGGCAACCCCAAGATCGTCATGACACATTTTGCCCTGACGGTCAGCAAACTGATCGTACGTATTTGAAAGCTATGGCAAAAGCAGTATTGATAACGGGAAGCAACCTCGGTGACACCAAAGCCTACATGACCGCTGCACAACAGGCGATCGAACATCACGTGGGACGAATCGTGGCCGCATCGGGCTTGTGGGAGTCGGAGCCCTGGGGATTCGAAGCGCCGCAGCGATTCCTGAATCAGGTACTTGTCGTCGAGACTGCACTCTCGCCTGAAGAGCTGCTTACCGCCACAGCCGCCATCGAGTCCCATCTCGGACGGACCCACAAAGGCGAGTTCTCTCCGGACGGACAAAGATGCTACCACTCTCGGACCATGGATATCGACATTCTGTTCTACGACAATACCGTCTACCGGAGTCCCCGACTGACCATTCCGCATCCTCTGCTACAGGATCGGGCATTTGTCCTGGGTCCCCTCTGCGAAGTGATGCCGGAATACGTACACCCCGTACTGCACCAAACCATCCGTGACCTGGATCGAGCCCTCTCGAAGAAAAACGAAAACGCATGAAAAAGATAGCCTCTCTTCTCTCCGTATTACTCGCAGCCGCAGCAATGACCGTCGGCTGTGAGAAGACCTATACGAACTGCAATTACTACATCACCCCCTACCGGGAAGCCTTCGAGGACAGTACACTACAAATCGCCGACAGCGTCATCGGATATGCCTACTATGCAGACACTGCACGCTGGTCCGTCACCAGCTACGACAACGCCGTTGCCGGTATACTTACCAGTAAATACGATGGAGCTCCCCGGCAACCGGATGTGGTAGCGGAACAGGATTCGATAGGAAGAATTGTCTTCCCGAACCTTAAAAAAAGTCCACTCATCATGATTATCTGCGACCGTCAGGACAGCATCTACGCCTGGCGGCAGTCGGAGATCATGGAGAACCTGCCACAGGTGATCGTCAAAATGACCTTCCAGCCCTGGCGAACCGACACCACCTATCTCTACGCCAAATGGAACATGGTGAATGAAACGCCTCCGCTTCCGGCTCCGCCCGACGAAGAAGAGGGCGAAGGAGAGGATAGCGGCGATACGGAATAAATCAACTCGCAGGAAACGGACAGGCCCTAAATAATTTTTCGTATCTTTGCAAACTCAACTTTCTACCATGGCAAAACCGGCAAAAAAGATCGGATATTACCTGCTCAGAAGTGCGCTTTTAGCGTTCTTCGGGATCGGCATCTTCGCCCGTTGCGCCACCGTGATGGCCCCGATGGGAGGCCCGATCGATACGCTGCCACCCATCGTGGTAGCTATGACCCCCGCCTACGGCACCACCCATTTCAACACGACCGATCCACGGAGTAAACGCATATTCATCGAATTCAATGAGTATGTCAAATTACAGGATCAGCAGAAAGAGGTCTACACGGCACCGTTCATGAAGAAAAAACCTACGATTCTCATACGCGGACGAGGCATCCAGATCGATATCCCGGATACACTGAAAGAGAATACGACCTATGCCATCAACTTCGGCAGCAGCGTGCAGGACAACAACGAAGGCAATCCGCTCCACGGATTACGGTTCGTCTTCTCGACAGGCGACACCGTCGATTCGCTGGTCATGTCCGGCTACACCGCCGATGCATATACGGCGGACAGCGTAGCCAAGACATTCATCCTGTTTTATGCCGCAGACAAAGCGTTCAACCCGGAGTGCGACTCGACCGTATTCAACTATGAGCCGGACTTCGTAGCCCGCTCGGAAAACTACGGAACTTTTCTGGCCGAGAATCTCAAACCGATCGACTACCGCATCTATGCCCTGGATGACCGCAACGGCAACCAACTCTATGAACCGGGAGTAGATCAGATCGCCTTTCTCGACAGTGTTTACAACCCGGCCCAAATGCCGTCGTTCAATCTGCGCGAAGACACGCTGCGCAAATACCTGATTCCCGATCCGCAGCTCTATTTCCGGCTCTTTCTGGACGAACAGTTCAAACGTCAATACCTGGCCGGGCAAAATCGTGTCAACCAGCACCTGATTGTCCTTAATTTCGGCGCAAAATATCCGGAGATCGAAAACCTGACCTTCGAAGGGATCGACACATCGAAGATCATTCGCGAATACCTGAAACCTACACGCGACTCGATCGCTTTCTGGCTCAATATCCCGGCCGAAGAGCTGCCCGATACGATCAAAGGGGAGGTGACCTACCTCAAGCACGACTCCATCAATCGTCTGATCCCGACAACCCAGCAACTGGCCCTCGGCTGGAAGGCCTTCGAGAGCAAACAAGAGGAGAAAGAACGTCTTAAACGCGAAAAAGAACGCGAAGAAGCCCTCGCCGAGGGACGCGAACCGCCCAAAGAGCCCAATCCGTTCAAATACAAAGCCGAATCGAGCAATGAGATCAATCCCGAGAGAGGTCTCTCGCTGACTTTCGATTTTCCGCTCACACAGATCGACAGCGGACGGGTTTCACTGATTCGTATCGGGGAGGAGGAAAAACTTTACAAAGTCAGAGTATGGTTCGAACCGGATACGACCAACATGCGACGATGGACCATACGTGCCCCTTGGGCGAACGGCCAAAAATACAAGCTGGAGATCCCTTCCGGGGTATTCCGTAATGTAGCAGGTCAAAGCAACGACACCATGCGTGCCGAATTTTCGGTCATGGATCCGGAGAAGTTTGCCACTCTGGTAATGAATGTCAAGGGGAAAGCTGACAGCAGCCAATACATTCTCCAACTGTTAGACCAAAACGGGAAGTTGCTCGAAGAGAAGCGACATGTCCAAACAGGCAAATATACATTCCGGTTCGTAGAGCCCGGGAATGTACGTTTGCGCGTCATTGAAGATCTGAACGGCAACGGAGTCTGGGATAAAGGCAATCTGGTCGAAAGACGTCAACCCGAAAGGGTAGAGATCTACTCTCAAGAGAGCGGAGAGGAGGAGATAGCCTCCAAGGCCAACTGGGAGATGGAGTTCGACATCGATATGAACGAGGTATTCGCCCCGATCACCATGGAACGGGTGACTGAACAGTTGTACAAACGGGAAAAGATCCGAGTCGAGAAGATGTTGAAAGCACGTGAACGGATGGGCCCCTCCACACAAAACCGCAATCGGTCCCAGACTACCACGCCGGCATTCGGCGGAGCCTCGGGACGGGGTTATGACATGCAAAACTTCAATCGGTAATTACCATGCTAAAAAAAGTTCTCCATATTGTACTGTTTCTCTCCATGGCCTGCGGCGGCATGGAAACACTCCACGCCCAGCATTACATCGGAGTGAAGGGAGGCTTCGGCGGCGGGACCTCACGGTTCTTCCCGAAAGAGGAGATGGGAACCGTATGGGGACTCTATTCGGGCGGCATATCATGGAAGTATTACAGCTACGAGCGTTATCTCGGAGGCGTGGAGGCCGACCTGCTTTTCATGCAGCAGGGCTACCGCCATTACACGCTGCTGGACAACCTGCCGGGCGATACAACCACCTACATGGAGCGGGAGATCAACTCGTTCGTTCTGCCGATCTTCTGGCAGCCGCATTTCTACTTTTTCCAACGGAAAGTACGCCTCTACCTCAATCTGGGAGTCACGTTCTCCTACAACATGAACTCGCAATACAAATGGTATTCGGCCGAAAAGGGGCTGCTCGAATCGAAGATCTACCACATGGAACTCACCCGCGACAACCGTTGGGGATACGGACTGGTGGGAGGGGCCGGTATCGGTATGTCATTCGGACGTGTGGAGGCCGTTGTCGAAGGACGATACTATTTCGGCTACTCCGATATCCTGAAAAACCGTAACAAGTATGAGTCGAATCCACTGCGTTCGCCATTAGACAATATCCAAATCTCGGCAGGCATCTATATTCGACTGGGGAAAGGAGGCATTCTCGCTCCACCGAGCAAACGCGTGGCGGAAAAATTGCGGAGAAAAGAGCTGGAACGTATGATGAACCAACCTCTACCGGCCGATACGGTATCCGGAATCTCTCTCCCTCCGACAGAAGAATTGCCAACAGATAGGCCCGAAGCGGTCTCCGATACGGACAACTCTTCCGACCAAAAGAACGAGTCCGGATCACCCGATTCGGAACAACTCTCGCGTAAAGAGCGCAAAAAACAGGCCCGTACGCAGAAAAAAAATGAATCGACACAAACAACGACAAATCATGGAAACGACGAGACAACAGAAAGTAGCCCGACAGATACAGAAAGACATCAGTGACATCTTCACCAAAGAAGCGTCCAGTCTGCTCAAGGGGGCGATGGTTTCGGTCACGATGGTACGCGTAAGCCCCGACCTGAGTTTTGCCAAGATCTACCTCAGCATCTTCCCCTTCGAAAAGAATCAAGAGGTGATGCAGACGATCAACGCCAACAGTTGGATGATTCGCAAGGCTCTCGGCACACGCATCCGCAACCAGCTCAAGCAGGTGCCTGAAATCGCCTTCCACCTCGATGATTCGCTCGAATACATCGAAAACATCGACAACCTGCTCAAATAAATCATCCGCGGCTATGAATCGGCTTGCGTCTCTGTTTGCCCGACGCTATCTTTTCTCAAAGAAGTCACACTCGGTGATCAATATCATCTCGGGAGTGAGTGCTTTCGCCGTGGGTATTCCGGTCGCAGCCATGGTCATTCTCCTCTCGGTCTTCAACGGGTTCGAGGAGCTGGTCAAAAGCATGTACAAGGATTTCGACCCCGACATCGTAGTCCGGGCAGCAGAGGGCAAGGTATTCCCCGAGACGCAACTATCCCAGGCCACATTATCGGCCATAGAAGGAGTGCAGGAGATTTCCGCCGTTCTGGAAGACAATGCACTGCTCGAATACCGGGGGAGACAATACATTGGAACCATACGCGGGGCAGACTCCTCCTATCGACAGGTTATCCCGATCGAGTCGATGGTGACCCATGGAGAGTACCAGCCTCTTTTCGGCGACATGGAGCAGGCTCTCGTAGGCCAGGGTCTGGCCTATAACCTCGGCATCAACATCGCGTTGTATGATCCTCTGAGAGCCTATGTTCCACGGCGGGGAAATTTCAGTTCGCTGCTCCCGATAGAGGTTGCACGCGAAGGGCGTATTTATCCTTCGGGGGTCTTTGCCCTTGATGCCGAAACCGACAGCCAATATATCATCACCCCGCTTTCATTCGCCCAACGGCTTTTCGACTACGAAGGGAAAATCTCTTCCCTGATGATCAAACTAACGTCGGGAGCCAATCCCGATAAGGTACGGGATGCGATAGCCTCCACAGTCGGCAGTGACTTCGAAGTGTTGACACGTTATCAGCAGAAAGCCTCGCTTTATCGCATCATGCGCTATGAAAAATGGGGAATCTTCTTTATCATCCTGCTGGTGCTTATTATTGCCTCCTTCTCGGTGATCGGATCGCTCGTAATGCTCATCATCGACAAACGCAAAGATCTCCGGACACTCATCACGCTGGGAGGAGACATTCCCCTGCTACGCGGCATCTTCATTCGGGAAGGAATGCTGATCTCCATGATCGGAGCCGTGGGAGGTATGGCGACAGGTCTGTTATTATGCTGGATACAGATACGGTTCGGCGTGATTCGCATTCCCGCCCAGACCTTTCTGGTGGACAGCTATCCGGTCATTGTAAAAGCGACGGATATGGCGGGTGTCGTCGTGGCATTCGTGGCTGTCAACTACACCATCGCACGGCTCACCGTAATGAAAATGATTCCTAAATCGGACATCAGACTATAAACATGAAAAGAGACAGAACATATCTATTGCTGCTTCTGCTGTTGGGGTTGTTACTTTCCGGTTGCAACCGGCCCAAAAACATCCCGGATGACGACCTGCGGGACATCTTCAAAGAGATCTATCTCACAAACGCCTATTTCTCTGTCATTCGACAAACAAATACCGACAGTCTGGATACCTACCGCCCCATTCTGAAAAAGCACGGTTATACGGTCAAGGACTTACGCTATACGATCGAGAACTTTTCACGACGGAAGAGTTCCAATTTAAGCGATGTCCTCGAACAAGCCATCAATCTTTTAAGGCAAGAGAACAATGCTTATCAGGCGGCCGTAGCCGTTCTCGACACCATCGACAGCCGGGCAGGACGGCTCTTTTGCACCGTAGTCTATCAGGATTCGCTGATAGAAGCGCGTGCCGTCAGAGATACCTCCACACTACGCATCACGATTCCCGCCTCACCAGGCACCTACTACATCGGGTACAGTTACCTGATCGACTCCCTGGACCGCAACCCCTCGATCCGCACCACATTCATCCTGACCGATTCGGCCGGCAATCGCAAAACGCGCGGCACCAACTGGATGTCGCTTCGCCGGCGAGCTCGATACAATACCGAAATCGAAACCTACTCGGGAGATCGATCTCTACAAGTGGTATTCGGCAACTACAATAAAATGTTGAAAACACCGAGCCTGCGGGTAGATTCTCTGCGCATTGTTCATTACCTGCCACGGCAAGAGGCATTGCACAGACTCGACTCGCTGTTGCTGCAACAATATTTTCCCCGTTATTCCTATGCATCTCTCCCAGACTCTTTGCCGCCGGATAGCAGCGCACTACGTGTTTACCCCCCACGGCTGGATACGGAACGGCGTAGTGACCGTCCGTGACGACGGCACGATACTCGACATCCGGGCCGAAGAGCAGGTAGACAGGCTTCCCGGCGTGGAGTTCTACAGCGGGGCGCTGCTCCCCGGGCTGGTAAACGGACATTGCCATCTGGAGCTCTCCCATCTGCGGGGGGCTATCTCCCCCGGATGCGGATTCCCCGGATTCGCGGCCGGCATATCCGCCCAGCGGGACCACTGCTCCGAAGCGCAGCAATATGAAACCGCGGTCTATCAAGATGCCCGCATGTGGGCCGAAGGGACTGCGGCCGTCGGCGATATATGCAACCGGGCCCTCACCTTTCCGCTCAAAAAGACAAGCCCCATCCGTTACCACAATTTCATCGAATTGTTCGGCTTGAAGACACTCTCCGCCGCCCGATGCGAAACGCTCCGGGATGAAGCCCAAACGGCAGGACTCCGGGCTACCGTCACACCTCACGCCACCTATTCGCTCAATCGCCAGGCTTTCGCAGCAGCAATCGGAAAGATGGATAACAGCCCGCTTTCCATCCATTTCATGGAGACACCGGACGAAGCAGAGCTCTTCCATCAGCGAGGAGCATTACAACAATGGTACGACAGTTGCGGACTCACCACGGATTTCACCACTACCTACGCCTCTCCGGCCGCACGTATCGTCGCCGAAATCCCCGGAGAGCGCCGGCTCCTCCTGATCCATAACACCTGTGTCACAGAGAGTGATGTCGATCTGCTGCAAGACCATTTCGGCGACCGTCTGACCTGGGTCCTCTGCCCCCGCTCGAACCACTACATTTCAGGACTCCGCCCTCCCGTGGAACTGCTCCGACGTAAGGGAGGACACATTGCCATAGGCACCGACTCGTTGGCTTCGAACGAGAGCCTCTCCCTGCTTGAAGAGCTCAAACTCTTCCCTGAGATCCCGCTGGAGGAGCTGCTGACCTGGGCGACACTCCACGGAGCCCAAGCGCTCGAGATGGACAATCAATTAGGCTCCCTCGAACCCGGCAAACAACCCGGGGTCATCCTTCTCACGGGCATGGATTGGAATCGTATGACTCTCACTCCCGCAGCAACGACACGTCGTCTGATTTAGCGTTCCGCAAAAACTTCGGAGCTCTATCTCATAAGAAAAATCTCCGGCAGTTTTCTTTATCCGCAGGGAATTCATACTTTTGTCAAGTCAAAAAACGCAACATTATGAGCAGCATCTATCAAAAAGAGGAATTATTCTCTCCCGAAACCATCGAAAAACTCTCGGCTCACTACCGGGAAATCCTCGCCCTGCTGGGAGAAGACCCCAATCGGGAAGGGCTGCTCAAAACTCCGGAACGGGTGGCCAAAGCCATGGCATTCCTTACCCAGGGATATGACAGCGACCCGAAAGAGATTCTGCTCTCGGCACGTTTCAAGGAGGAGTACAAACAGATGGTCGTAGTGAAAGATATCGAGCTCTATTCGATGTGCGAGCACCATATGCTTCCCTTTTATGGCAAGGCCCACGTAGCATATATCCCGAACGGCTATATCACGGGGCTCTCGAAAATCGCCCGCGTAGTGGAGGCTTTCGCCCGTCGTCTGCAGGTACAGGAGCGTCTCACGGTACAGATACGCGACTGCATCCAGGAGGCTCTGAATCCGATGGGTGTGGCCGTGGTCATCGAAGCCAGCCATATGTGCATGCAGATGCGGGGCGTACAGAAACAGAACTCCGCCACCACCACCTCGGCATTCACCGGCGTATTCCTCTCCCAGATTCAAACACGTGAGGAGTTCACCCAACTGATCGGCAACCGCCTCCGATAAGCGGATTTCCTCTTGTCCCATCGGATTCCCGTATCAGCCGATAGACAATACACTCTCCGAACACTTCCATTCAGAGAAAGAGACCCGCTTCGCAAGGAAACTGCTAAAATTCCTGCTTCTCATTCATTGCATTTCATCGTCAAAGCGTTATATTTGCGCAAAATTTCTTTACGATATGAGTGGCTTTTTCGGTTGTGTCTCGAAACGGGAATGTGTAGCAGATGTATTCTACGGTACGGACTATCACTCCCACTTAGGCACGAAACGGGCCGGTATGGCTTTTTACAACGGATCGAACTTTATCCGCACCATTCACTCCCTGGAAAGCGCCTATTTCCGGAATAAGTTCGAAGGCGATCTTCCCAAATTCGAAGGGTCGAAACTCGGTATCGGGATCATCAGCGATCTGGAATCGCAACCGATTACACTTACCTCCCATTTGGGTCGTTTTTCACTCGTTGCCATCGGACGCATCGACAATATCGAAGAGCTCACCGCAGAGCTGCTCGAACGCCGCATCAATTTTGCCGAACTCTCCGGTTCGAAAATCAATCCTACGGAGCTGGTTGCCATACTTGTCTCGCTCGGAGGGACATTCAAAGAGGGCATCGAACTGGTTCAGCAGAAGGTAAAAGGGTCCTGTTCCATGATGATCCTCACCGAAACGGGCATCTATGCCATGCGGGACAAATATGGGCGCACCCCTGTGATGATCGGCCGCAATGCCGATGGATATGCCGTTGCCACGGAGAACTCGGCGTTCGCCAATCTCGATTATGAGACCGTAGGAGAACTCGGTCCGGGACAAACCTACTTCATCACGGCAGAGGGGATGGAGGAGATCACACCTCCGGGGAAACGGAAACAGATCTGTTCGTTTATGTGGGTCTATTACGGCTATCCCTCGTCGTATTACGAAGGGGTCAACGTGGAGGATGCCCGCTACCGATGTGGCCGCGCCTTGGCAATGCGTGACGAGGATATCAAAGATGTCGATCTCGTAGCAGGTATTCCCGACTCGGGCATAGGACATGCCATCGGCTATTCCAACTGCCGGCACATCCCCTACAAACGGGCCTTCGTAAAATATACCCCGACCTGGCCGCGGAGTTTCATGCCCCAAAATCAGAACATGCGCGACCTGGTAGCCAAGATGAAACTGATTCCGAACGAAACCTTCATCCGGGGGTCGAAAATGGTTCTGTTGGACGACAGTATCGTACGAGGCACGCAGCTTAAGGACAATATTGTAAAACTGACCGAATCGGGCGCCGCTGCCCTCCATATTCGCGTAGCCTGCCCGCCACTGGTCTATCCTTGTGTTTTTCTGAATTTCTCCACGTCGCGCTCCACGTTCGATCTCTTTACACGCCGTGTCATCAAGGAACTGGAAGGGACCGAAAATTTCTCGGAAAAGTTGTTGCAAGAATATTCCGATCCGACGAGTCCGAAATATGCCGCCATGGTAGAAAGCATGCGTAAAAAGATCGGAGCAGACACTCTTCGATTCCAACATCTCGACGACTTAGTAAAAGCCATCGGATTGCCGAAAGAAGAGTTATGTACCCACTGTTGGGACAATAGCAGCTACATGTAATCAACCTTTATCTGATCCAAATATCAGCAAGAAGATCCTCGCTGTTAAAAACAGCAGGGATCAGTGTCGGATCTTTTTGCGGAACTGTCGTCGAATGAGGGAGAGGGTATGGCTGTAGAAAGTGTATCAGGCGCGATACTGATCCACAGCAGCCTGAATGCCTGATTCCAACAGATAACGTTCTATGTCCCGCTCTAATCTTCGATAAAGCGGACTTGTTTTGTATTCCTCGTTATCGAGCAGGATGTCACGGACATTCCGCAACGCATTGTTGTAATTGCTTAGCTCGTTACGAAGAGCTACACCGGTTTTCGTTGAGGCAGAAATACGCGTGGTACTCATCAGCTTGAGTTGGTCGCATACGGCATTGAGCATGACGATTATCACGTTGTCCATCAGCGTATGTCCTTGCATGAATAGGTAGGTTGACTCTCGAGTCAATCCTCGCTCGATGAGTTGCTGTTCAAATGCTGCGAGTTCCGATCCTACTTTGAGGTGGTTTCTGTGAAGAATTGCAAGTCGTTTTTCAATCTGTCGCGCTAACCAGGCAAGAGTTCCTTCTCCATTGTTCTCCACTTCGAGGTAATTCAGTTTGACACTGCTTTTGAAGTCTACCAGAGGGAAGACATTCTCGTTCTTGAGTTGTGCCGAATAGGCATACCAGAGAAATACCGGATAGATGATCCGCGAGTATTGTGCCATGAATTTCTCGAAATCGAAGATGCGCGTATCGTTTTTGGTCGCTTTGACACATACGTTGTGCAGCGAAGGAGCATAGCACAGATAGTTCTCCGTGGCATACGCATACGTGTGAAATACATAGGGAGAACGATTTACCTGACGCGATTGTTCCGTCGAATCACCAAACAGGTAGTCGAAATCGCTGTCCATACAAAGAAGACAATCCGGACCGCTCTCGGCAAGCATGCCCAGCAATACTTTCTTTCCCTTGGCCAGATCCTCCCGCGGCGGGACGCTGATTTCAAACGATACCGTATCCGTTTCGTAGCGGTCAAAGATCCCTCGCCAAAAGGCGACATCCTCATATCCCTCAACAAAAACCCTGACCAACCGTTTATGTGGGTCGAGCGGCAGACGCTTCGGCAACTGCGCCAGCCGGGCCTGGCGGTACTCTGCCAGACGGTTTGTCGCCTCCTGGGCATACTCTTGTCGTTCCCCGGCGTGCCGAGATTGTTCCCGATGTCGGGCACGGTCGTTGTATCCTCTGCGTTTGGTTCTTTTGCTCATTCCGGAATGATTCGTCTTTGACAAAATTATAAATTTTCGGCTCTTTTGCGTATCTTTGTCTTAAATTATCCGTAAAATGGGAAACAATGACTGGAAATCGCGTCTGAATGTGGTCTACTCCACCAATCCTGATTTTCAATATCAGACCGAAGAACAATTTGAGGAGGAGACGCTTCCTCCGCAGCAACAGAACCTGCGGGTGTGGCTTGACCGCAAGCAGCGTGCCGGGAAACAGGTGACGCTTGTGAAGGGTTTTGTGGGAAAGGAGGAAGACCTGCGGGCTTTGGCCAGTCTGCTCAAGAGCCGATGCGGAGTCGGTGGCTCGGCCAAAGAGGGGGAGATTATTATTCAGGGAGACTTCCGTGACCGGGTGGTCGATATTCTTGTCAAAGCCGGATACAAGGCAAAAAAAGCCGGAAGTTGATTTATGAAAAGGTGGCTGCTGTTCCTCTGGATCGCGCTTTTTGCGTGTGTTACGTCCAATCTCTTCGGACAGTATTACGATTGGGGGCAGGAGCCCTTCTCTATCCGTTGGCAGCGAATCAAAACCCCGTGGAATTCGTTTGTTTTTCCGGAGGGCTATGCGGCCCATTCCGTCCGGACGATGCACTATTTCGATACGATCCGGCCCTGGATCGGCTACGGTTTCTCCCGAGGTCCGATGAAACGGATGCCCGTATTGATGCATACCCAAAATTATGTCTCGAACGGACTCGTGTTGTTGGCCCCCAAACGCATGGAATTCATCGTCACTCCGTCTCCCTCCATAGCGGCCATGCCCTGGCTCAAACAACTGGCTGCGCATGAGTATCGCCATGCCGTGCAATACAACAACCTGAACCGGGGAGTGATCAAAGCGTTGAGTTATCTGCTCGGCGAGCAGGGTTCGCTGGTCGGGGCGCTTTACCTCCCCTACTGGCTGATGGAGGGGGATGCCGTGATGGCCGAGACGCAAATGTCGAGTTTCGGACGGGGACTTCAGCCTTCGTTTACCATCGAATATCGCGCTATGGCCCTTGAGGGGACGAAGCGCTATGCCATCGATAAGTATTTTTGCGGGTCGTATAAGGATTATATGCCCGATCACTATCAACTGGGCTATCAGATCGCATCTTATGCCTATACCAAATACGGTCGGAATATCTGGGACGATGTGGCACGTTTTGGTTCCTCCTATCCGTTTCTGTTCTGTACAACCAAACTCGCACTCAACAAGTATTACCGTACGTCGGTCAACCGACTCTTCCGCGAGACCTTCGCCGATCTGAACCGTTTCTGGAGAACTTTGCCGCAAATAGACAACAGCGCCTCGCTCATCTCGACTCCGGTGACCTCCTATACCTCCTATTCGTGGCCTGTGTTGGTGAACGACAGTACTGTGTATGCACTGAAAAGCGACCTCGACCGTTATTCCCGGCTGGTACGAGTCGACCCTCGCACAGGCGAGGAGACAGTACTTCGCTATACGGGCTATGTCAGCTCCGGACTTGACTACGATGGAGAAAAACTCCGCTGGACCGAATATCGTCAGAGCACATGCTGGGAGCAGCGCGTCCATTCGCAGGTCTGTTCCTATGATCTTCGCGACGGAAAGATGGAGACCGTCCGGGGAGATCGAACCTCGACCTGGCCGGTCTCTCTGCCGAATGGCGAGGTGGCTGTGGTAGAATATGCCTATGATGGAACCTATGCCATCTGCAGTGACCAATGGCGGTATGTGTTGCCCGATACGATTTCCGTACATGGGTTGGCTTACGACGACCGTACAGCCCGGCTCTATTTCATCGGATTGAGCGATGAAGGGATGTGGATCGGAGGCGTAGATCCGGGCGGTCACGACTTTACGATGGTCAAACCGGCCTCTTATGCCACGCTAGCCAATTTGCGGGCAGGCGGCGGAAAGCTCTACTACAATTCGATTGCGACGGGAAAGGACGAGGCGCATCTTTACGATTTGGTTTCCGCTACGGAATATCGCATAACCGATTCGCGTTACGGTTCTTTCTCGCCCGCTCCGGCAGGCGATGGCGAGCGTGTGGTGCTGACCACGTATACGCCGGAGGGATATATGTTGGCTACGCAGAAGATTGTGCCGGATTCGCTCGTTCCGGTTCCTTATGCGGAAATTCCGACGAATCTTGTCAATCCGCCCCGCGTAAAATGGGAGGTACCCAATCTGGATAAGATACGGGTAGCGGACACCACGACGCTCCCCGTACGACGTTATCGGAAAGGGTTGCATTTGTTCAATTTCCACAGCTGGGCGCCCTTCGATTTCGATCCAAACAACCTTGTGGATGAAAACCGGTTCAATGTACAGGCCGGTGCGACACTGCTGTCGCAAAATTTGTTGAACTCTACGGTCACTCAGCTACGATATGGATACGCCAACGGAGAGTCGATTGTTCGAGCCGGCATACAATACAATGCTTTAGCTCCTAAATTCGATGTGACGGCCGAGTGGAGTACGGTGCGGCAGGCGGTCTATGGACCGGACAGCATCTCAGTGAACGGGAAGGTTTATCCGCTCGACCCCGGAGCTCGGCACAGCTATTTCGACATACAGGCTTCAGCCTCCCTTCCCCTGCTGCTCTCTTCGGGATACCATATCAAACGATTGACTCCGTCGGTTGCTTTTGAGCACACCAACGCCCGGATGTTCAACTTCAGCAAGTACCGCTTCTTTACGGGATTGCAAAAGATGACCTTCTCGTTGCAGTACAGCGATAATGTACGGGCAGCTTCCCGGGATTTGCTGCCCCGATGGGGGTATGCTGCGGGCTTCCTGATGGCGCTGAATCCTTTCTGTGCAGGCTACGGAGAGCTGTCGGGCGTGTGGGTGAGGGGATATCTGCCCGGTGTGGCTCAACATCATAGCCTGACTCTGCGCCTGGCGGGCCAATACCAGCGACCTTCGAATTATAATTTCCAGCAGAAACTCTTCTTTCCACGTGGGGTGAATTACGGAGTGACCGCAGAGCGTTACGGGGCAGTGTCGGCCGATTATCAACTTCCGCTCTGCTATCCCGATGGCGGCATTCCATCCATTCTCTATTTCAAACGTATCCGGGCCAATGTCTATGGCGATTATGCCCGTTACAGAACCATATACGGCACCCCCGGAGAGGCGTGGTCCTATGGAGTCGATCTCATATTCGACGTGGCCCCGATCCGTCTCCCCGCTTCGACCAATACCTCTGTCTCAATCTCGATCTACAAACCCAGCGATCGCCGAGGAGTGGTGGTCGGGACTCAATTATCGTTGCCGATTTAAAATATCCGACCGGACTGTACGTTCTATTTCTGTAAAAAAACCTACCTTTGTAGCGGAATCCTCTCGAGATGAAAAAGAAAGTGATCGATATGCTCAAGACGAAGAAGGCCGTCAAATGGTTCTGGATCATCGTGACTGCCCCTTTCGCACTGCTGATTTTCCTGTTGTTGCTGACTGCGCTCGGCGTGTTCGGAAAACTTCCCTCCTTCGAAGAGTTGGAAAATCCGAAAAACAACCTCGCCACCGAGATCTATTCGGAAGATGGCAAAATGATCGGGTCGTTCTTTATTCAGAACCGCTCCTATGTCGACTATAAGGAGCTGAACGATTCGCTTGTCGCGGCGTTGATCTCTACCGAAGATATGCGTTTCTACTCTCATTCGGGGATAGATTTCATCTCGTTGGCCCGTGTGGCCCTTAAAACGGTCGCCATGGGCAATCGTAGCCAGGGAGGTGGCAGTACCATTACGCAACAGTTGGCCAAGAACCTTTTCCCACGCGATACGGCGGTCTACAACAATCCGATCTCCCGAGGTGGCAAACTGGTAATTTCGAAACTCAAGGAGTGGATCACCGCAGTCAAACTGGAGTATAACTATACGAAGGAGGAGATTATCGCGATGTACCTCAATACGGTGGCCTATGGCAGCAATGCATTCGGTATCAAGTCGGCGGCACATACGTTTTTCAATAAATTACCGAGTGAGTTGACGATCCCTGAGGCCGCTTTGCTGGTGGGGGTGGTCAATGCCCCGACGCGCTATAGCCCCATTCGAAATCCGGAACGGGCTTTGGCTCGACGCAATACGGTGATCTCCCGTATGAAAGATTGCGGATTTATCTCACGGGCGCAACGCGATTCGTTGCAGAAACTGCCGATCGAGTTGGATTATCGCCCGATCTCACACAATGAGGGAAGCGGGACCTATTTCCGGGAGATGCTCCGTACGGTGATGACGGCTAAGCGTCCCGAACGGTCGCAATATACGAATGACTGGGATTACGAACAGGAGGTGAAGCGTTGGGATTCGAATCCGCTTTACGGATGGTGTCATAAGAATATGAAAGCGGATGGCACGCCCTACAACATCTATCGGGACGGGCTGAAAATCTACACTACGATCGACGCTTCGATGCAGCAGTATGCCGAGGAGGCGGTGCAGCAGCGAATGGCCAACGATGTGCAACCGGCATTCGATGCGCAATACAAGCGTACGAAAGTCCTGTTCCGGAACATGAATAAAGAGCAGGTGGAGCAGATCATTCGCAATGCCATGCGTTATACCGACCGTTATCGTCGTCTGCGGAATGCGGGTGCCACGGAGGAGGAGATCGACAAGGAGTTCAATACCCCTGTCGAGATGCGGGTGTTCAGCTACAAATATGGCGAGGTGGATACGGTGATGACGCCGCGCGACTCGATTCTCTATCATAAGGCAATCATGCGGGCGTCGTTCATGGCTCTCGATCCTTCCAACGGCCATGTGAAGGCTTACGTGGGTGGTCCGAGCTACCGGTATTTCAAATACGACATGGTCAAACAGGGCAAACGTCAGGTGGGTTCGACGATCAAACCCTTTATCTATACGTTCGCGATCGACCATTTGGGTTATACGCCATGCACGATGGTTCCCAACCTGCCTACCACGATCGAAACCGATACTGGGGAGCCGTGGCAACCCAAAGAGGCCGGCAAGGTGGAGTACGACGGTCGTCCCCGTCCGCTCAAGTGGGGGTTGGCCAACAGCCGCAACAACTATTCAGCGTGGATTATGAAACAGGCCAAGCAGCCGGCTGCCGTTGCCGATTTTATCCACAAAATGGGTATCATGAGCTATATCGATCCTGTCTATGCCCTTTGTCTTGGTACGCCGGACGTGTCGCTCTTCGAGATGGTGGGGGCCTATGCGACTTTTGTCAACCGGGGAGTCTATACGGAGCCCATCTTCGTTACGCGAATCGAAGATCGCCACGGGAATTTGATCTCTTCTTTCTCCGCGACTTCGAGCGATGCGATCAGCGAGCAAACGGCTTATACCATGCTCGGGATGCTCAAGAATGTGATCAATGCCGGTACGGCCGGACGATTGCGCTGGCAGTTTGGATTTACGGGTGATATGGGTGGCAAGACTGGCACTTCGCAGGAAAATCGTGACGCATGGTTCTTGGGCGTAATACCAAAACTTGTGGCAGGCGTATGGGTCGGCGGCGAGGATCAAAGTGTGCATCTGTGGTCGCGCGGAGAGGGTTCTGCCTTGGCCTTGCCGATCTATGGAGAGTTCTTGAAACGGGTGTATGCCGATCCTCGATTGGGCATTCGACAAACTGATCTGTTTCAGGCTCCGGTCGGTGCGGTCTCTTATGATTGTGATCCGGAAGAAGAGGTTGTTGAAGAACCCAGCATTACACCCGAAGAGGATGAGTTTTTCGAGTAGGAATATTTTAGAGTTGGGAAGAAATTCCTTTTTCGACGATTCGCAATAAAAAACCGCCTTATCTAGCGGTTTTTTTATAGATTTGATTCTGAAACAATTCTTGAATAGCTCGCTTGATATATTCGGTTGCGAAGATTATCTGTTATCCTCGGCGAACCACTCAGCGAACGAGGTGGCGGTTTCATGGAGCCGCAGCGAATGGAGCATTACTCCTTGCGGAAGAGCTTTCATCAATATGTCGGCAAAACGAGTGATCATGTTTTCGCATGTCGGTTGATAATCGACGATCTCGATCCGTTCGAATTTTGTCCGGAGCAGGTCGAGGAGCGGTTTGGCCACCGGGGTATCGCGGATGACCAATGCATGATCCAATCGGCCGACGATTTGTTCGTTAACCACTTTTTTAAGCACCCCGAAGTCCATGACCATCCCATATTTTGGGTGAGCCGGATTGTCGTTCGGCGTACCGATGACGGTAACGAACAGCCGATAGGAATGGCCATGAATCTGACTGCATGCACCGTCGTATCCCTCCAGTACATGTGCTGTCTCGAATGAGAACTCTTTGGTCAATCGTATGCGACTCATCGCAAGAATTTTACGCCCACGCAAATGTCTCTTCCCTCATTACTCCTCCGGAATGCTCTCAACATCCACCTGGCGGGAGAATACCTCGCTCAACGAAATAAATGTTTCGGTATGGGAGATCCAGGGAATATTCAGTACGCCGCCGAATATCGTCTTCATCAGGTGATTATTGTCCACGCAATAGAGTTTGATGAGGATGTTGTACTTCCCGGTGATGAAGTGACACTCGGTAATTTCGGGTACTTCCTTCAGACGTTTCACCGTTTCATAGTTCATCGAGGTGTCGGAAACCCGGATGCCGATGATGGCACAGACATCGAAGCCGAGGCTTTTCGGGTCGACCTCCAGCCGTGAACCGAGGATGACGCCCGAGTCGTCCAGTTTCTTGACACGCTGATGAATGGCTGCTCCGGAAATGCCGCACTCCCGGGCGATCTCCAGAAACGGCATTCGCGCATTCTTGATCAGATACTGCAATATCTTGCGGTCGATCGCATCGATAGTTACTTTAGCCATAAGCGTGTGTGTTATGATTGATTGTGTCTGTAATAATGCTCTTTCGTTTTTATTTCAATACCCCGAGCTCCTTGCCGATCTTTACGAAAGCGGCAATGCACCGGTCGAGCTGCTCAGTGGTATGTCCCGCAGAGACCTGTACCCGAATACGTGCCTGTCCTTTCGGAACAACCGGATAGTAGAAACCTGTGACATAGATGCCCTCGTCGAGCAACTTGGCAGCAAACTCCTGTGACAGCCGAGCGTCGTAAAGCATAACGGCGCAGATGGCTGACTGAGTAGGTTTGATATCGAATCCTGCACTCATCATGCCACTCCTGAAATGTTCAACGTTGGCCACGAGACGGTCATGAAGCGCATCGGACTCGGCAAGCATCTTGAATACTTCGAGCGACGCCCCTACCACAGCAGGCGGGACCGAGTTGGAGAAGAGATACGGACGCGAACGCTGACGCAGCATCTCGATGATCTCTTTCCGTCCGGTAGTAAATCCTCCGACGGCGCCGCCAAATGCCTTACCCAGGGTTCCAGTGATGATATCTACCTCTCCGCGCAGGTTGTATTTTTCAGTGACACCCCGTCCAGTCTTGCCGACTACGCCGGCAGAATGGCACTCGTCCACCATAACCAGCGCATCGTATTTTTTGGCCAGACGGCAGATTTCGTCCATCGGAGCCACATTGCCGTCCATCGAAAAGACACCATCCGTTACAATGATTCGGAAACGTTGGGCCTGGGCCAGTTTGAGGCAGTTCTCGAGTTCCGTCATATCGGCATTGGCATACCGATAGCGTACGGCTTTGCAGAGGCGCACTCCGTCGATGATCGACGCATGGTTCAGCGCATCGGAGATGATTGCATCCTCCTCGGAGAACAACGGTTCGAAGACTCCGCCGTTGGCATCGAAGCAGGCTGCATAGAGAATAGCATCTTCCGTACCGAAATAGTTGGCGATGGCCTTTTCCAGCTCTTTGTGAATATCCTGAGTACCGCAGATGAAGCGAACGGACGACATGCCGAAGCCGCGTTGGTCCATTGCTTTCTTGGCGGCTTCGATCAGTCGGGGCTGATCCGAGAGTCCGAGGTAGTTATTGGCGCAAAAATTGAGTACTTTCTTTCCGCCGACTTCGATTTCAGCCCGTTGAGGCGATTCAATGATTCGCTCGGTCTTATAGAGGCCGGCATCTTTGATCTCGGAGAGTTCCTTCTCCAGATATTCTTTGATTTTGCCGTACATGGTTATGCGAAATTATAGGTAGTTATAGCTCTGTTTGCTTACGAACTGTTAGCAAAGGTATAGTTTTTTTTAGAACTTTATAAAATTATAGGTAAAAAAATTTACTTTTAATTATAAATTGTCAGTTTTAAGGGTTGCAGATGGTGGAAAAATAAATCATTCGGTTATGTTATTGTTTTCACAGGAATATGTTAACTTTGCGGAGAGAAAGGGAAATACGAAGTATAACATTATAAAAAGAGAAGAAAATGAAAATCGACAGCTATGATTTCAATGGCAAACGCGCGATTATCCGCGTGGACTTCAATGTTCCTCTGAACGACAAGTTCGAAGTGACGGACGATACTCGTATCCGCGCTGCTATTCCCACGATTAAAAAGGTGTTGGAGAAAGGCGGATCGGTGATTCTGATGTCCCATCTGGGTCGTCCGAAGAAAAACAACGACATGAAATTTTCGCTGGAGCATATTGTCTCCGCTGTTGAGCAACGTCTGGGCGTCAAAGTGAAGTTCGCCGGCGATTGCATGGGCGAAAAAGCTGCCGAGATGGCCAAAGAGCTCAAACCCGGTGAGGTAATGATGCTTGAAAACCTCCGTTTCTATGCCGAGGAGGAGGGCAAGCCCCGTGGCTTGGCTGAAGATGCAACAGACGAGCAGAAAGCCGAAGCAAAAAAAGCAGTGAAAGCCAGCCAGAAAGATTTCGTCAAGAAACTGGCATCCTATGCCGACGTATATATCAACGATGCCTTCGGAACGGCACACCGTGCACATGCTTCGACGGCTCTGATTGCTGATTACTTCCCCAATGACAAGATGTTCGGTTATGTCATGGAGGGTGAATTGAAAGCGATCGACGGCGTGATGGAGAATCCGCAGCGTCCGTTCGTGGCCATCATCGGAGGTTCGAAGGTTTCCACCAAGATCACCATTCTCGAGAAGTTGATGGAGAAGGTGGACAGTCTGATCATCGGCGGTGGTATGACCTACACGTTTATGGCAGCTCAGGGCGGCAAGGTCGGCAACAGCATCTGCGAGCCCGATATGTTCCCGACAGCATTGGAAATTCTCAAAAAGGCTGAGGCAAAAGGCGTGAAGATGATCTTTGCAGAAGATGCACTCTGTGCCGATGCGTTCAGTGAAGAGGCTAATACAAAGACCTGCCCCTCGAATGACATTCCTGACGGATGGGAGGGCCTCGATATCGGCGAGAAAGCCAAGAAGAGCTTCCGCGATCATATTCTGGGCTGCAAGACCATTCTGTGGAACGGTCCGGTGGGTGTGTTCGAGATGAACAAATTTGCAACGGGTTCGAAAGCCGTAGCCGAGGTGATTGCTGAGGCAACAGCTCAGGGTGCCTATTCGCTCATCGGCGGTGGTGACTCGGTGGCTTGCATCAATAAATTCGGCCTGGCAGATAAGGTAAGCTACGTTTCGACCGGTGGCGGCGCCTTGTTGGAATACATGGAAGGGAAAGAACTTCCGGGAGTGGCTGCCATCAGAAAATAAACGACTTGGGGAGTGCGCTGAAGTCTCGGCGTGCGACCGTTAGTGAATAACGTATGATCATCGAGGGGTACTCCCGCAGCCTTGCAGGATGCCCCTCGTTTTATGTCCTTACCCAAACGAAAATATCGGAAAAACATGAGAACAGTGATCGGTATCGGCAATGCCCTGACGGACGTGCTGATCAATCTTCAGTCGGATCGGATTCTTGAGGTGTTCGGCCTTCCGAAAGGGAGCATGAACCTTGTGGATGCGGCCTTGCAGCGTAGAATTTCGGAGAGTACGGCCGATCTTCCCCGCACATTGTCGCTGGGCGGTTCAGCCGGCAACACCATCCGTGCAATGGCCAAATTGGGAGCCAAGACAGGATTTGTCGGCAAAGTCGGGCATGATACAACAGGCGACTTTTTTGAAAAGGCCCTCGAGAATCTCGGAGTGAAACCTACGATTTTCCGGGGTGAACACCACTCCGGCCGTTGCGTATCCTTGGTATCACCCGACGGAGAACGAACCATGGCCACCTATCTGGGCGCTGCCCTCGAGATGAAAAGCGATGAATTGGCCCCCGAAATCTTTGCCGGATACGATTGCCTTTATGTGGAGGGCTATCTGGTTCAGGATCACGCATTGATCCGTCGGGCCATGCAACTGGCAAAAGAGTGCGGCCTCAAGGTGGCGATCGATCTGGCCAGCTTTAACATTGTGGAAGAGAACCTCGATTTCCTGCGGGGATTGGTGGAGGAGTATGTGGATATTCTCTTTGCCAATGAACAGGAGGCAACGGTATTTACAGGGGAGAGCGATCCTGCTGCGGCCGTTGAGGTCATTGCACGTGTGTGCGAACTTACTGTGGTCAAGATCGGCATTCGCGGAGCCTACATCCGTTACCAGGGAGAGACGCTCCATGTGGGCATCATGGCGGCAGCCAAGCGCGTCGATACCACCGGAGCCGGAGATTTTTATGCCGCCGGATTCCTGGCAGGCTTGTGCGAGGGTTTGTCGTTGCGTCAGTGCGGGACAATCGGTGCTATCGTGGCCGGCAAGGTGATCGAGGTGGTTGGAACTACCTTCAGCGAGGAGGTATGGGAGGAGATTCTGCGTTTGGTAAATAAGGTGAAGACGGAAAAATATCTGTTCTGATGAAGGTGTTGATCGAACTGGAGAACATGGAGTTTAAGGCCTATCATGGCTGTTACGACCTGGAGAAGAAGGTGGGGAATCGCTTCCGGGTAGATGTGGCTATCGAAACGGAGGCCGGAGAAGCTGCCCAAACGGACGATTTGCGTAAGAGTGTGAACTACCTGACGGTCTATGAGATTGTCAGAGGACAGATGGAGATCACTTCCAATATTCTCGAGCATGTGGCTTTGCGCATCGCCGATGCAATCCGCGAACAGTTTCCCGCTACGGACCGGGTGACGGTCAAGGTGTCGAAACTGGCCCCTCCGCTTGGAGGCAAAATCGAACGAGTCTCCGTAACTCTTTCAAAATAAGCGAGGGTTTTGGACTGTTAATAACTTATTAATAAAATGCCCTTCTTTTTGCTGCATCTACCCGAAAGATGTTGTAAACTTGTATTCGCTACTGTTAGGTGGCAGAGTCTTGAGACTTATCCGTAAGATATTAAAAATAAACCATATACCAATGTCCGAAGCTAAAGACAAGAAGAGTGTGCCCGGCGCTCTCAAAGAGTATCAGTATGCCGATGCGGTCAAGGAGGCGAAGGAGTATTTCCGGGGTGATGAGCTCGCCGCTACCGTGTGGGTCAGCAAGTATGCATTGAAAGATTCGTTCGGCAAGATTTATGAAAAATCACCCGAACAGATGCATCATCGTATTGCGGGAGAGATTGCTCGTATCGAGAACAAGTACCCGAATCCGATGGAAGAGGAAGAGATTTACAGTTTGCTGAAAGATTTCCGCTATGTGATTCCGCAGGGAGGCCCGATGACCGGTATCGGGAATAACTTCCAGGTGGCTTCGTTGTCGAACTGCTTTGTTATCGGGCATAAAAATCCGGCCGACAGCTACGGAGGTATTTTCCGTATCGACGAGGAGCAGGTGCAATTGATGAAACGTCGTGGCGGTGTAGGACATGACCTCTCGCACATCCGTCCTACGGGAAGCCCTGTACTCAACAGTGCACTCACCTCGACGGGTATCGTGCCGTTCATGGAACGTTATTCGAATTCGACACGAGAGGTGGCTCAAGACGGACGACGTGGCGCGTTGATGCTTTCGTTATCAATCAAACATCCCGATGCGGAGAATTTCATCGATGCCAAGGTCGAGACCGGGAAGGTAACAGGAGCCAATGTCTCGATAAAAATCGATGATGAATTCATGCAGGCTGTCGTGGAGGGGAAGAAATACCATCAGCAATTCCCCATCGCCAGCGATAAACCGATGTGTGAAAAAGATATCGATGCCAGAACGTTGTGGAACAAGATTGTACATAATGCCTGGAAATCTGCAGAACCGGGCGTGCTTTTCTGGGATACGATCATCCGGGAGTCAGTACCTGACTGCTATGCAGACGAGGGTTTCCGGACGGTTTCGACCAATCCGTGCGGGGAGATTCCGCTTTGTCCCTATGACAGTTGCCGTCTGCTGGCTCTGAACCTTTACAGTTATGTGGATGCACCCTTTACGAAAGAGGCTTCGTTTAACTTCAGCAAATTCAAGGCACATGTAAACAAGGCGATGCGTATGATGGATGATATCATCGACCTGGAGCTGGAGAAGGTGGAAGCCATTATCCGCAAAATTGCCAGCGATCCGGAAGACGAGGACATTCGTCGCGTGGAACGAGAACTGTGGGAGAAGATCCGTACCAAAGCATTGCAGGGCCGTCGTACCGGTCTCGGTATTACGGCCGAGGGCGATATGCTGGCTGCTCTGGGAATTCGTTACGGCACGAAAGAGGCGATCGACTTTGCCGTGGAGGTGCAGAAGACATTGGCGTTGGAGGCTTATCGGGCATCGGTCCAGATGGCCAAGGAGCGTGGGGCATTCCAGATTTACGACGCAAAGAAAGAGGTGGGGAACCCGATGATCGAGCGGATCAAAGAGGCTGATCCGGCGTTGTACGAAGAGATGGTCAAATCGGGACGTCGCAACATCGCCATGTTGACAATTGCTCCTACGGGTACAACCAGCCTGATGTCGCAGACCACCTCGGGCATCGAACCGGTCTTCCGCCCGGTCTACAAACGGCGTCGGAAGGTGAACCCGAACGATAAGGATGTAAAGGTAACCTTTATTGATGACGTAGGCGACTCCTGGGAAGAGTACAATGTTTATCACCACAAGTTCGTGACATGGCTCGAAGTGAACGGCTATGATGTGAAAAACCTTGACACTATTTCGGATGAAGAACTGGATAAACTGGTGAAGGAGTCTCCCTATTATAAGGCAACGGCCAATGACATCGATTGGGTGAGCAAGGTCGAGATGCAGGGGGCGATTCAAAAGTGGGTGGATCATTCGATCTCGGTGACGGTGAATTTGCCAAACAATGTCACGGAAGAGTTGGTAGCACAGGTGTATCGTCGTGCCTGGGAGAGCGGTTGCAAGGGTGTTACGGTCTATCGTGATGGGTCGCGTGCTGGTGTGTTGGTGGATAGCAAAAAAAAGAAAAAAGGAGCCGGATCCGAGAGTGTGGCTGAAACGGGAGGATATAAGCCGCCATTGCATCGCCCGAAGGAGTTGGCTGCCGACATCGTGCGGTTCAAGAATGGCGAGGAGGATTGGATCGCTTTCGTAGGAATCTACAATGACCGTCCGTATGAGATCTTTACCGGTAAGATGGAGGAGGATGCCATGTTCATCCCCAAGAAAATTACGAAAGGAGCTATTATCAAAGTTGTGGAGCCGGATGGGAATAAGCGCTATGACTTCCAGTATAAAGACAAATACGGATATACTAATACGATCGGAGGCATCTCCCGTTTGTTCAGCGAAGAGTTTTGGAACTATGCCAAGTTGATCTCGGGCGTGCTTCGCAACGGAATGCCGATTCTCGACGTAGTAACGCTGATCGAATCGCTGCACCTGAATTCCGAGTCGATTAATACTTGGAAAAACGGTGTGGCACGCGCACTCAAACAGTACATTTCCAATGGTACGAAGGCCAAGGAGAAGTGTCCCAATTGCGGTCAGGAGACGCTGGTCTACCAAAACGGCTGTCCAGTCTGCATGAGCTGCGGCTACTCCAAGTGCGGTTGATGAGTCCGCCAAGAAGTTAAGGAAAGAGGGGATGACCAAGCAAGGGATATCCCCTCTTTCCTTTCTGTTTCTTTTTTGTGCGTTTGGCGATTGAGGAAGAATTGCCTATTTTTATGCATTCTATCAAGCTGAAAGACCGTATGAAGAGATTGTTTCTGGTCGATGCCTATGCATTGATATACAGATTTTATTACGCTTTTCTCGGAAGACCGATGAGAAACAGCGCGGGGATGAATACCTCGGCGATTTTCGGATTTACGAAATTCCTACAAGATATTCTAAAGAAGGAACATCCCCCCTATCTGGGTGTGGCATTTGACCCGGCCGGCGGTACATTTCGTCATGAACTTTTCCCGGCATATAAAGCCAACCGTACGGCCGCTCCGGAGGATATCCATCTGTCTGTGCCTTATATCAAGCGGATTCTGGAGGCCATGCGCATTCCGGTACTCGAAATGGCGGGATATGAGGCAGACGATGTGATCGGGACCTTGTCGGGGAAAGCCGCTGAAGCGGGTTTTGAGGTCTATATGGTGACGCCGGACAAAGACTACGGACAGTTGGTGCGTCCGACAGTGAATATTTATAAACAGCGTAAGGGGGGCGAAGGGATCGAAATCGTAGGGATGGAGGCAATCAAGGAGCATTATGGATTCGACGATCCGCGCTTGGTGATCGATGTGCTGGCCCTGTGGGGCGATGCGTCGGACAACATCCCGGGGGTGCCTGGCATCGGAGAGAAAAATGCCATCAAACTGGTGAATCAATTTGGCCCCGTAGAGCAGATTCTTGCTCAAATTGACCGGTTGAGCGGCAAACAGCGTGAAAATATATTAGCCTCGCGGGATCAGCTGCTGTTGTCGAAACGGCTGGCAACGATAGCCATGGATGTCCCCATTGACTTCGAACCCGAGAAGCTGGTTTTGGAACAGCCTGACGTATCTCAACTGAAAGAGGTCTATCGCGAGTTGGGATTCAATATGTTTATCCGCGAGTTGGAGGGAGGCGCTCCGGCCTCTCCCCTGTCGCCTGTGCCGGAATCTGCCGAGGATGCTCCCCGGCAGGCCAAACAGACGCAGTTGGCCAAGGTAGCGGCGGAGAAGTCGCGCCTCAAAATGGAGGCTGCGATGCGCGGTCAGGGATCGCTTTTCGACGAAAATATGGAGGCTGTGACACCGGCGGTTGTTCCGTCTCTCTCCGAAAAAGCGCTGCCGGGCGAGGAACCCTCTGCCGGACTCTCCGAAGAAGGATTCGAAACAGCGAATACTACTCCGCATACCTATCACGTGATTCGCACGACGACCGAACTGGAACATTTGGTACAACGGTTGCGTACCGAGCAGGCTTTCTGCTTCGATACGGAGACGACCGGTCTGGATCCTTTCAACGACCGGATCGTGGGAATCTCCCTGGCCGTTAAACCCTTCGCAGCCTATTATCTGCCGTGTGACCCTGCGAATCTATCAGCATATATCGAGATTCTTCGTCCACTGTTCGAAGATGAGAAGATCGCTAAAATCGGCCAGAACATGAAGTTCGACATCATGATGTTGCGTAATGCGGGAATCGAGGTGCGCGGATTCAAATACGATACGATGATTCTCCACTATCTGCTTGATCCGGAGTCGCGTCACGGCATGAATTTTCTGGCGAGAATGTATCTGAATTACAGTCCGATAGAGATTGAGTCATTGATTGGCCGCGGGGCAAAGCAGTTGACGATGGACATGGTGGCTGTAGACCGCGTGGCGGAATATGCGGCCGAAGATGCCGATGTGACATTGCGGTTGAAAGAGGTGCTTTGGCCCAAGGTGGTCGAGGAGGGCCTGGCAGAGTTATACAAAAAGATCGAGGAGCCGATGATCGATGTGTTGGCGGAGATTGAACTGACCGGCGTCCGGATTGATACGGGTATTCTGGTACAGTACGGTGCCGAGTTGTCCAAACAACTGGAGTCGCTCGAGGAGAGAATTCGCATCGCAGCGGATGAACCGACCCTGAACATCAACTCTTCGCGCCAGTTGGGAGAGACCCTTTTTGCCAAACTTCGAATCGATCCGAAACCGAAGATGACCAAGACCAAACAGTTCCGTACGGATGAGGAGTATCTGCAGTCGCTGGCTGGCAGAAATCCCATCATCGGATTGATTCTCGAATACCGGGGAGTCAAGAAGTTGCTTTCGACCTACGTCGAAGCGTTGCCGCAATTGGTAAACCGGAAAACGGGTCGGGTGCATACATCGTTCAATCAAACGGTGACTGCGACGGGACGTCTGAGCTCCTCGAACCCCAATCTGCAGAATATTCCGGTGCGGGAAGAGCAGGGGCGAGAAATTCGTAAAGCGTTTATCCCTACGAACGAGGACTATCTGCTGCTTTCATGCGATTATTCACAGGTGGAGTTGCGTCTGATGGCTCACCTGAGCGGAGATCCTGCCCTGATCGATGCATTTAAGCATGAAGAAGATGTTCATGCTGCCACAGCAGCGCACATTTTTGGGGTTCCGATTGGCGAGGTGACACCCGAGCAGCGTCGTAAGGCCAAAACAGCCAATTTCGGAATTATCTACGGGATCTCGGCGTTCGGTCTCGGACAGCGGTTGGGTATCCCTCGCACGGAGGCAAAGGAGATTATCGATGGTTATTTTGCCTCTTACAGCGGTGTGCGGGAGTATATGGAGAGAGTGGCCGAGGAGGCACGCGAGAAAGGATATATATCGACAATCTTCGGCCGTAAACGTTTCCTGAACGACATCCGCTCGGCCAATGCCATAGCACGTGGGCTGGCGGAGCGAAATGCCATCAATGCTCCGATTCAAGGCAGTGCGGCAGACATCATGAAGTTGGCCATGATTGAGGTTTATCGTCAGTTTAAGGCGCGGAATCTGCGTTCGAAGGTGATTCTGCAGGTACACGACGAATTGGTGGTGGATATGTATAAACCCGAGCAGGAGGTGGTGATCGATATCGTGGTAAAAGCCATGGAAGGCGCCGCCCCGCAACTGGCTGTTCCTCTCACGGTCGATTATGGAGTCGGGGCCAACTGGATTGAGGCCCATTAGGATTTGTGTGAGTGGCTTGTGAATAAGCTATTCCCGTCGTTTGGAGTCAATCCAGATGGTAACGGGACCGTCATTCACCAGCGCGACCTGCATGTCTGCGCCGAAGACGCCCGTTGCGACCGGACGCCCGAGTGTCTCCGAAAGTCGTGTGCAGAATGATTCATAGAGAGGGACGGCGATGGTCTCGCCGGCCGCATGGATGTATGAAGGACGATTGCCCTTTTTGGTCGAGGCCATCAGGGTGAATTGACTGACTACGAGTATCTCTCCGCCGGTTTCCCGGACGTCCAGATTCATTACGCCGTCGGCATCATCGAAAATGCGAAGTTGGGAGACCTTTTTAATCAGCCAGTCGATATCCTCGAAGGTATCGTCATGAGTAATGCCTACCAAAACGAGAAGTCCGCCATCGATTGAAGCGTGTAATTCCTCTCCGATCGTGACGGACGCCTGTTTCACCCGTTGGATAAGTACTCTCATGACCCGGGTTTGTATCGTTATTCGCGGCGTGCGAAACTCAGGTAGTAAAGCAGCGTAGCAATGGCACTCAATGCAGCCACCAGATAGGTGCGTGCAGCCCAGGAGAGGGCGATTTTAGCCTGGCCCAGTTGGTCGCCTTGGAGCGTGCGGCTGGTTTTGAGCCACTCCATCGCGCGGGCCGAGGCATTATATTCCACCGGCAGCGTAATCAGTGAGAAGAGCGCCGAGAGGGCAATCATCAGAATACCGATCCAGAAGAGCGCCGGGAAAGTATGAATCAACAAGATGCCGGCGATGATGACCCAGGTGGACCACATCGACGCGAAACTGATCAAAGGAACCAGAGCCGAACGCAGTTCCAGCGGGGCATAGGCACGGGCATGCTGTACGGCGTGACCGCACTCATGAGCAGCGACGGCAGCAGCGGCTACCGAATTGCTGGCATAGACGCTTTCACTCAGATTTACCGTTTTCGTCTTGGGATTGTAATGGTCGGTGAGATGTCCCGGTGTGGAGACAACCTGTACGTCATAGATCCCGTTGTCGCGCAACATCTTCTCGGCGACATCCTTTCCGGTCAGCCCTCCCGGGAACATAACCGCCGAGTATTTTTTGAAGACAGACTGCAGACGCATCTGCACGATCAGACCGATGATTCCGATTACAATAATAAGGACCCACTCTACATTGATTCCGAATATAGGAAACATAATTTTCTCGTTTTTTAAGTTTTACAGATAAACGGGCCACGACCTCCGGTTATTGTGCGGCACAGTGATGGACCCTGTTTTTCGCCTACAAATATAAAGTTATTTTTCGTTTTTCTGCATATCTGTCGGCTTGCGGCAAGTATAATAAGCATTGGCTTGCTGTGTGGGCATGATGACGATTTCGTTGATATTGACGTGAGCGGGTTGTCCGGCTGCCCAGAGGATCGCTTCGGCGATGTCATCTCCCGTAAGGGGCGTAACCCCTTTGTAGACGTTATCGGCCCGTTCCTGATCACCATGGAATCGCACCAGAGAGAACTCAGTCTCGACCATACCGGGGCGGATCTCCGTCACCCGAATACCATAACTCAGCAGGTCGATTCGCATGGCCTGGCTCAAGGCATGCACAGCATGCTTTGAGGCACAGTAGACGCTCCCGCTCTCATAGGGTTGTGTACCGGCAATCGAGCCGATATTGATGATGTGGCCGCTGCCTTGGAGCACCATCCGTTCTGCCACAAGTCGGGTGATGTAGAGCAATCCTTTGATATTGGTGTCGATCATCGCCTCCCAGTCATTGGTGTCGCCTTCGTCGATATGCTCCAGCCCGGCTGCCAACCCGGCATTGTTTACCAGAATGTCGATGTGTCGAAAAGCTTCAGGTAACGACTCGACAGCGGCTTCGCATTGGTGCTTGTCGCGTATATCGAATCCCAGGGGGACTACCTCGACTTCGTATTCCGCTTCGATCTCTTTTTTAAGCTCCCGAAGCCGTTCGTAACGACGCCCGGTGATGATGACATTGCATCCTTCGTCGGCAAAGGCGCGTGCCGTGGCCTCTCCGATGCCTGAAGTCGCCCCAGTGATGAAAACCGTCTTTTTCATACTATTTCATATTTTTGGTAAATGTAGGAAAAAATGGCGGATTTTAAAATAAAACGTATCTTTGTCCGATGCGGTTCGATGATTGTCCGCAAATGTCCCTGAACAATGGCTAAAATCGATACAGAATTTTTTTTGGCGCGTCGGATTGCGGCGCGAGGTGGAAAGGAGAATCGCAATGTCATGGTGCGGATCGCTACGTTGACCGTAGCGATCGGATTGGCTGTGATGATCGTGTCGTTGGCGGTCATTTCCGGTTTTCGGCATGAACTTTCGGCAAAGGTGTCTGGCTTCGGAGCCCATGTGCAGGTGGTGCATATGGATGGAAATGAATCGTTCGAGACGACGCCTATCCGTCGCGATTCGGTGCTTGAAACAGCTTTACGGGCAGTTCCGGGCTTCCGTTCGATGGATGCCTATGCGGTTAAAGGGGGGATTATCAAGACCGAAGAGGCGATGCAGGGCATCATGCTCAAAGGCGTAGGAGCTGAATACGACTGGTCATTCTTTGCAGATCATCTCGTTGAAGGGCGTCTGCCCGTGGTGGGAGACTCGGTGCGTACGAAAGATATTCTGATTTCACGCTCATTGTCTCAACTGATGAAGATCGGGACCGACGACCGAATCGAGATGCTGTTCATCCAGGAAGATCGCCCGCCTCGGCGTGACCGCTTCAAAGTCACAGGAATTTACGACTCGGGATTCGAAGAGCTGGACAAACTTGTGATTCCTACGGATATACGCAATGTGCAGCGGCTCAACAACTGGGATTCGGAAGAGATTACCGGTTATGAAATTATCTCGGAGGATTTGGATCAGGTGGCCTCTTTCCGTGAGGAGATCTACCGTACGCTTGTGCGAATGCAATCGGAAGAGAGTGAACCTCTGATGGCCGTGGATATTACCCAGCGTTATCCGAATCTGTTCGATTGGTTGAAGGCGCATAATGTGAACGCGGTAGTCATTATCACGATCATGCTGCTCGTAGCCCTGATGAATATGGTTTCGGCGCTGCTCATCATTCTGTTGGAACGAACTTCGATGATCGGGGTGCTCAAGGCACTCGGCATGACCAACGGCGCATTGCAGAAGATGTTTGTCATCCGCTCCGGGTTCATCATTGCGCGGGGAATGTTGTGGGGGAATGTGGTCGGCATCGGATTGTGCCTGCTGCAAAAGTATACGCATCTGTTCAAACTCGATCAGAGCGGTTATTTTCTTTCGGAGGTACCGGTGCGTTTCGACTGGACCTGGCTGTTGGGGCTCAATCTCGGCACGTTCGGATTGATTCTCGCCCTGTTGACCGTCCCGACCCTCATCGTTTCCTATATCAAACCCGATAAAACCATCCGTTATCAGTCATGAAACCCTATAATCAGGAGCAGCCCAAACGCGATCAGATCCGGACGATGTTTGACCGCATTGCACCCAGCTACGATTTGTTGAATCATCTATTGTCATTCGGAATCGATTGCAGTTGGCGTCGGCGTGTGGTGAAATTGGTGCAGCGTGAACATCCGCGGCAGATTCTCGACCTGGCTACCGGTACGGGCGATATGGCGATTGCTCTGGCCCGAGGCGTGCCGGAGGCTCGGGTGACAGGAGCAGATCTTTCGCCGCAGATGCTCGAAGTGGCTCGTGTGAAGGTGGCAGAAAAAGGGTTGACGGAGCGCATTGACCTATGTATAGCTGAAGCGGAGCAGTTGTCGGAATGGCCTGAAGGGAAATTTGATGCGGCCACCGTTGCTTTCGGAGTACGGAATTTCCATGACATTGCTGCGGGGTTAAGAGAAATTGCACGGGTGCTCTCTCCGGGAGGGAAACTCTATGTATTGGAGTTCTCGACACCTGAGAATAAAATATTCGGAGCGCTTTACCGTTTCTATTTTCATCGGGTTCTGCCCGTGATAGGAGGCTGGATATCGAAAGATAAGAGGGCTTATCGCTATCTGCCCGATTCGGTGGATGAGTTCCCGACGTGGGAACGCTTTATGGAGATGATGGCTGGGTGCGGATTCGGGAATTGCCGTTGCGTAGCGTTGATGACGGGAGTGGCCCGTATATATATAGGTGAGAAGTTATGAAAAGAGGATGGTTGGCGATTGTGCCGTTGTTGATAGTCTTTACGTTGGGCTCCTGCGTGAGACCGGACGATATCTCTGTGAGAGATATTGAAAAGGTTGAGATGCACGGCTTCAGCGGAGCAGATGTTACCCTTGCGGTGGAGAATCGTTCTGGGAGCAATGTCCGTTTGCAAGAGGCCAAACTGACACTTTACGACGGAGGCAATCGTGTGCTCGACGTATTGCTGATGGAGGAGGTGCGGGTTTTACGCAAATCGTTAGGAAGTGTGACCTTGCCGTTGCGTATGAAAATTTCCGATCCGATGGCCGCCTTGGCATTGGTCGGGCGGCTGAAGCAATCTCCGGAGCGCTTCACGGTCTCGGGGGAGGCGGTGGCCAAAGCGGGCTGGGGGCGTAAAAAAATTACTTTCTCACGTGTACCATTGGAAGAAATTCTTCGTATTTTTGAAGCTGGAGAAGAAAATCTATTGAAATCGTTCGGATTATGAGAACAATAGGTATAATACTCGTGGCATTATTGCTATGTTGTGCAGGATCGGTGTCTGCACAGCAGACTGGGATGTTCCGAGAGCAGTTGGCACGTCCTGATTCTTTGCATGGTTCCCGGGTTATTGTCACCGAAGTAGGTGATGCGGCTGCTATCGTGAAGATGCTTCAGTCTTCGCGCCATGACAATAAAGTGAACGGTTACCGTGTGCGTATATTCTTTGATAACAGTCAGAATGCGCGTAGTAATGCACAGGCTACGCAGGAACGCTTCAGGGAACTTTTCCCCGAGGTGCCTGTCTATATGAACTATGAAAATCCCTACTTCAAAGTGACAGTTGGCAACTGCTTGACGATAGAAGAAGCTATTATTCTCTGGGGTAGAGTGAAAGGAGATTTTGATCGTGCCTTTGTTATCCGTGAAGAGATACCGGTTTCTGTGTTGGCAGAATAATAATGAAATTTTTCGGATATATACATTTTTTTTTGGAGAATTCAAAGGAATATTATACTTTTGAACCGATTTTAACAAACCAAAAACCCTTTACATTATGAAAGCTTTAGTCTCTATTTTTGTTGTAGCTGCTGCCGCTCTCGCTATGTCTTGCGCCGGTAACGCTAACAAAGCTGCTGAAACCGCTGCTGATTCTGTAGAAGTTGTTGCCACTGAGACTGTCAGTGTTGACACTGTTGCCTGTGACTCTACTGCTAGCGATTCTACTGTTGTAGCTGAGTAATTCAGTCGGTATCAGTCAAAGGACTACAGCCGGGCCCCAAAAGGGAGTCCGGTTGCTTTTTTTATATAGAGTCGATGAGATGAGAAAGGAAGTTGTCTTAATTTTGGATGAATGAGGCGATGGGATTCAACTCCTCAACAGACGTTATGTATTATGGAACGGGATCGTAACCACTTCCACCCCATGGATGACAGCGTAACAGCCGTCGTAACGCAAGCCATAACCCTTTAAAAGGTCCGTATTTGCGCAATGCCTCTAATGCATATTGAGAGCAGGTCGGGGTAAACCGACAAGTGGGTGGTTTGAGAGGAGAAATGCACACCTGGTAGAAACGGACAAGCAATAATAGCGGAAACACGCCCACTTTTTTACAAATGCTCTTGAATCGTTTCCAGGATTTTCCGAACGGCATTTTCGATCGTGTTATAATTCAGTATCTCTTTTGTGCTGTAAATCAAGGCTAAATCAATACCTGACGACTCTTTCGTCAATATGGATTTGAGATCGCTGTTGTTCATGCGAAAAGCTTCACGGGTTCTGCGTTTGAGTAAATTACGTTTATTCGCACGCTTATGGTAGCGTTTCGATACAGATATTAATAAGGCAGCTTCTCTTTGTGACGTATCTCTTAAGAAGACATATCGATATGGATAGACAAACCCGCTCTCTCCCTCCTCGAAAAGTCGACTGATACGTTTCTGTCCGCACAGCCGTTCCGTTTTGGATAGAGTATGTTCACAAGTCTCCATAGGCCGATAATGACCGGGGCTTATTTAGCTGAGGGTTTGGCTACCGACTTGATGGTGGACTTGCCGGCAACTGCAATAGACTTAGATACAGGTGTTGCGGCTTTTTTTGTTGTCGGTTTTGCCGTCGATTTCCTGACAGTTGATTTCGGTTTTGCGGATTTCTTGCTCTGGATATCTGTCTTTTTCAGAGACCGCGTTTTACGCGATGGCTTGGCCTCTTGAGCCTTGATAAATTCGTCCGCTTGTCGATTGTCTCCGAGAGCAACAGGAGGAATCTCTTCTCCTGTTTCGAGTTTGCGCAGAAAGATATCAATGGCTTTAGTCATCGAGGGGGCTTCGGGAGTGGGTGCCATAGCATTGACTGTCAGCCCTGCGGCAATAGCAGCTCGTGTTGTTCCCTCCCCGAAAGTGGTAATTAACGGCAAATTCTCCGTGCCGAATTTTGTGATTAATGTATTGATCTCTGCAGGACTGTAAAATGCCAACAGGTCGTATTTCTGAAGATCAAGGTCAGAGAGATCGGAACTAACCGTACGTGACAGAATGATTTTATGGAAATTGAGCTTGAGCTTTTCCATGGTCAACGGAAGCTCGGGCTTATGAGGCTCAGACAGGATCAGCAATAGCTTCTCGTCTTTATGTTTGAGGATCAGTTCCATGAAACTGGGAAATGTTCCATTGGCAAACGATATCTTACGCTTGCGATAAACGATATATTTTTGAAGATAAAGCGCTACTGCCTCTGTATTACAAAGGTATTTCATCGTCTCCGGGACAGTGATGCGAGCCTCTTCGCAGATGCGGAAAAAGTGGTCTACCGTCGTACGACTACTGAAAATAACAGCCGTGTGGTCGAGTATTTCAGTCCGTTGGCTGCGATACTCTTTCAGACTCACTCCCTCTACTCGAATGAACGGGCGATAGGTGATCTGAGCATGATATTTGGTTGTTATTTCGTGAAAGGGTGATTTCTCAAGAACGGCCGGTGCAGGTTGTGATACCAGTATGCTTTTGACTTTCAAGGCTTTTGCTTTTTGGTTAACTCTTTATCGTTTACCAATTTTTCGATAAAACAACGACGAGGAAGCTTATCGGAAAAATTTCGACGGCACAAAGGTACAAAATCCATTGCAAAATTGAAATATTTTGCTCAATAAACAACCTCCATGTCTGGTAAAGGAGCAGAAGGACGACTCCGATGATTTCTCCGCCCAGGATGTATCCGAGAGCAATTCCTGCCGATCCAGGGGTCAGCGCAAAGAGTAAAATAGTGGGAGCCAGCAGGAGTGTGGCGATCGAAAAAAGGAGCTGCTTAAGCTGAAGTAAGCGATTGGTAAAGTCGCTGGAGAGAGTCACATTTCCGCATAATTTCAATAGCCCATAATGGAATAGAGCCACAAGGCAAGCAAGACACCACAGGATTATGCTTGCGCTATAAATGACACCGGGAGGAAGTGTTGCAGCTATTGCCTGACCCGCAAATAAATCGGCAAATCGTATGACTGTAATACTGCACAACAGTAATCCGCAGATGGTGGTCGTACGCAGAAACAGATCGAATAGATAACTCTGTTCGTCGAGTAATTTCTCGACGTAGAGTTTACTGCGGAATAAATTGAATAACGTGTGGAAATAGGGACGAAAGTAATATACCAACAAGCAGAGTCCAATAAAACAGCCCAAGACAACCGATTTATAAAATAGATTGTTGGTGAGATAAAGGGCAGTATCAGAAAAAGTATCGACCTGTGAGATTTCAGGTAGCCGTTGTGATGCATTGCCGAATATCTCGGCAGCAGATGATGCATGGGAAAGAGAGTCGGAGGTCGGAACGGTACGTGTCGCCCATATCAGCGGGTCGGTGAGCGAAGGGATTCCTGTGGCTCCATATGTGACTGCTGATTGCGGTAACTGCAGGCTGTCGGTATAATTCGCGAGCATTGAGAGAGAATCCGTTGTCATGGTATTCAAAACTGAATGATATCCGACTTTTTTCTCAATCGTATGATTTTTTGAGCGAAATGCGGATGGTACTCCCCTTACCTACCTCAGAATCGATGACTCCGATACGTCCTTTGTGGTAGGTCTCGATGATTCGTTTGCTCAATGACAATCCCAGACCCCAGCCGCGTGTCTTGGTGGTAAAGCCGGGCTCGAAGATACGCTTCCAGTTGGCTTTCGGAATACCTTTTCCTGTATCGGAAACATCGACATGCACCCAGTTTTCGTCCGACGAGATTTTGACATCGATCATCCCTTTGCCCTGCAAGGCATCCAGTGCATTCTTGAGCAGATTCTCGACCACCCACTCGAACAATGCGTTGTTGATTTTCGCCTGCACCGGGGCGATAGCCAATCCATTATAGTTGAGCGTTACGTTACGTGGAATACGTGTTCGGAAATAGAGCACGCTATTACCCACCACTTCATTGATATTGGCTGTGGAGAGGATCGTCTCCGACCCGATTTTGGAAAAGCGGTCAACCACCTTCATCAGTCGGGTGAGATCTTTGCTCATCTCGTCTACGGCCGTTTGATCCACAGGCTGAGTACGCAGATACTCAATCCAACCTAATAACGAAGAGGTCGGCGTACCGAGTTGGTGTGCCGTCTCCTTAGCCAGTCCGATCCAGACCCGATTCTGTTCGTTCTGTTTCGAGGAGCGGAACGTAATGTAGCCGAAAGCAATGAAAATGAAAATGACAAGCAGCTGAATCAGCGGAAAATAGACGAGCATCTTGAGCAACTGGGATTCACCATAAAACAGATAATAGGTGTCGTTGCTGAATGGGGTCCGGATTTCGATCGGTTTGTTTGTCGAAGATAGCTTGTCCAGTTCCTCCCGCAAGAGATCTGGATGGGAGAGAATCTTGTCCGGGATTTGGGCCGCGGCGATTTTATTCAGATTGCCGTCTGTGATGATGAAGGGAATGTTGTTGTTTCGGTTGAAGATGATATGCTCTACGAGCGGATCGTGGACATTCATCTCTCCGGCCCGTTCCATGGCATAGGACCAGAGGGTTACTTCGTGTTGCTCCTTGTCGCGCAGTAGTCTGGCCATATGGTTGGTGAACAACAGCGAGGTCGTTCCGATTGCCAAGCCGAGTACGATGATGATGACCCTGCGCTGGAATGTGAATTTCGATTGTCCGAAACGAAATTTGATCTTCATGGTTTATTTGCGATCAGTGTCCTGCGATGAAATGATCTGTTGGTAGCGGGCCTTGTCTCCCAGCAGTTTGACGGCTTCGGCCACCTCTTGGTCCTGCTGCAACTTGTGGGCTGTGACGCCTTGCTGATAGTGGTAACGAAGGATGATATTATCCTCGATCAGCCGACTTAATTCATCGCGATAGAGTTTCAGATTGCTCTCTTTATCGTCCTGCAACCCTTTTTCGATCTCTTTCAGTTGAGTGTCGATTCGGTCGATGTAACGTTCCCGCATAGCTTTTTCACGAAGAGTCTGTAGGGCTGCTTTCGTGTCGGATTCAAAGTCCACATCTTTGTCGGCCATGAAATCGACAAATTCGGCATATCCTGCGTCGTCCAGTTGGAAGTTATAAACATCGACAGGCTCTGGATGTCGTTTGCAATACTGGTCGCCGAAATCGTCGATATAGCCCTTGGCATAGGTGATTAACGCAAAGCGGCTGGCATACTCGGCCGGGAGTTTGACGTCAGGCATGATGCCTCCGCCGTCGTAGACCTTGCGTCCGTTGCGGGTAGTGAATTCACGAATCAACGAATCGGGAACGAATGAGACACTGCCGTCCTCGTTGCGGTGAGCATAGTCGATGGCCTGGATGCAGCGCCCGCTGGGGATGTAATATTTCGCAGTTGTGATCTTTAGGTAGGAGTTATAGCCCACCGGGCGCGTCGACTGTACCAACCCCTTCCCGAAAGTGCGCTGACCGAGAAGCACCGCCCGGTCGAGATCCTGCAACGAGCCGGAGACAATCTCTGCCGCAGAGGCCGAGCCGCTGTTGGTCAGTACGACGATTGGCAGTTCCGTATCTACAGGGGCGGTCTCGGTCCGGAATGTGGCGTCCATCTCTTTTCGTTTCCCTTTCATACTGACCACCTCCGTGCCTTTGGGAACGAACAGCGAAAGGATCTTCACGGCCTCCTGAAGAATACCGCCTCCATTGTCCCGGTAATCGAGAATCAACCCTTTCAGCTTTCCCTCTTTTTTCAGTTCCATGAGGGCACGACGCATATCCGTGCTGCAATCTTCGGTGAAGTCGCTGTGTTGGATATAGCCGATGCTGTCGTTGACGAAGCCATAATAAGGGACACCCGAGATGACGATGCGTTCGCGTTTGAGCGTCACATCCTCCAGTTGGCCGGTAAAGAATTTCTCCACTTTGAGCCGGACGTTGGTGCCAGGGTCACCTTTGAGCAGCAGGCTGACCGTATCGGGAGTATAACCTTTAGCGCTCTTGCCGTTGATCTCGACAATCTTGTCGCCGATCTGTAGGCCTGCGCGGTCGGCCGGGAAGCCCTTGTAAGGTTGTGCGATCAAGACGTAATCGCCCTTCTTGCGGATGAGCGACCCGATACCCCCGTATTTACCCGTAGTCATGATCTCGAAGTTGTCCATCTCTTTCTCCGGAATGTATTCCGTATAGGGGTCGAGATTGAGGGTCATTCCCGCAGCGGCATTTTGCAGCAATTCGTCGGGATCTACCTTGTCCACGTAAAAGAGGTTGATGTCGCGGAACAAGTTGAGCAGAATCTCGGCATTACGTCCGATGGGGAAATCGGGATTTTTGGCCGCCACGAAGAAGAGGGAGGCAACGGCGCAGAGCAGCGTGACAAGCGCGTATTTTTTCTTTCTTGCAGTGTTCATTTCCGTAATTATCGTCCTAAAAATGCGTTCAGTCTCGGTTCGATTCGATAAAGTTCCTTTTTCAGCCCTTCGAGGGTGATGAAACGTCCGTCGCTTGTGATGGTGATGGCATCGTCGTATTGAAGCAGGAGTCTTTTGATCGGTTTGGCAGCCCGGAATACCATGCAGGCGTCACTCTCCTTTGTCGGAATATATCCATAACTGGCAAAGGCATTGACGAGTGCCTCCCGGTCGGCCTTCAGATCGGCTCGAAGATCGATCCGCGTAAAGGAGAGTCTCGGATAGATGGCGGCCAGAGCCAGCAGCAACCCTACGAGGATCAGGCCTCGCCGGGAGAGGAACAACGCCTCCAGTAGTTGTCCGCTTTTGACGTTGAGCGTATTGGTCAGGGACATCAGCGCAAAAACCACGCTCAAGATGATGATCATGCGCAGCAGGTATCGCGCCGAACGTATCAGGTAGATTTTCATGTGTCTATGTTTAGATTCGTTTGTGCATTGTTTCAAGTTGTCTGTAACTTTTGCCAGGCTCCATCACCCCCCCTCCGCATTGAACTTTGTCATACTATCAGGATAAACGGTATCGAGGCGTAAATCCGTATCTATCCCGTGAGAAATCTTTCATATGGATGCGGCCGGATTCCGGAATGATCAGTTAAAACCCGATTTGTCGTGGTAGTTTTTCCTGAATTCAGCTGTAAAGATACGAATTTTTCGACGTTTATTCCACGGCCCGGCCCTCCGATATGGATTTTATCGCTTCGGCCACCCGTTCCATGAGCCATTTCGGGGTAGAAGTGGCTCCGCAGATTCCAACGTGTTGCGCCTGTTGGAACCACTCCGGACGAAGTTCCTCCTCCTCTTCGATGCAGTAGCAACGGGGATTGGCACTGCGGCATACTTCGAAGAGAACCTTGCCGTTGGAACTTTTGCGGCCACAGACAAAGATAACCACGTCGAAACGTGCGGCAAATTCACGCAGATGAGGCTCTCGATTGGCCACCTGACGGCAGATGGTATCGTGGACCGATACGGTGGAGGGGTCCGCGGCCCGACGCAGAATCTCCTGTTTGATGAGCTCGAACAGTGTAAGGCTTTGAGTCGTTTGCGACAGCAGGTAGATGGGCCGTGAAAAATCGAGCAGCTCGAGATCTTCCATCCCCTCGATGACGATCGCGTCGCCTCCGACCTGTCCGGTAAGGCCGACCACCTCGGCGTGCCCGCGTTTGCCGAGAATCACGACCTGGCCCTGCACGGGCTGCATCTGTTTGTAGGCATCGATCACTCGTTTCTGGAGTTTGGCAACTACCGGACAAGTGGCATCGATCAGTCGGAGATGGTTGAGTTGCGCCTGACGATAGGTAGCAGGAGGCTCTCCGTGAGCTCGAATCAATACCGTAGCGTTGCGAAGATTGTGGAGCGCTTCGTGGCGGATGGTCTGCAAACCGAGGCTTTCGAGCCGCTGCATCTCGATACGGTTATGGACGATATCTCCCAGCGAATAGACCTCTTCGCCTTGGGAGAGAGATGTCTCGGCTTTCGAAATGGCAGTCACTACGCCGAAGCAGAAGCCCGATTTGTCGTCGATTTCGATTTGCATGGTCGGTGATGTCTGAAAGTCCGGATAGAAATAGGGATCAGCCGATCAGCGGACGGAGTTTCTCTGCGATCCACTCCATCTGGTCCTGAACGGTCATGTGGCTGTTGTCGAGCACGACAGCATCGTCCGCCTTGCGTAATGGTGAGATGGCGCGGTTCTGATCGGCAATATCCCGGTTGCGGATATTCTCTTCGATCTCTTGCAGCGAGACCTCCTGACCTTTGGCGCGGAGTTCGTCGTAACGCCGTTGTGCCCGTACGGCCGGATCGGCGGTCATGAAAATCTTGAGCTCGGCATCCGGAAAGACAACGGTGCCGATGTCGCGGCCGTCCATGACAATGCCCTTGCTACGCCCCATCTCCTGTTGCATGGCGACCAGTTTCCGCCGTACCTCGGCAATGCTGCTTACCGCACTGACACAGTTGCTCACTTCGATCGTGCGAATCTTTCCCTCTACGCGCTCGCCGTTCACATAAATGTCGCTGGCTCCCCGTTCCGGGTTGAAACGGAAAGCGATGTGGATGTCGCCGAGCATGGCGATGAGCTTGTCTGCATCGAGAATGCCGTTGCGGATCGCTCCGTGCTCCAGTGCGTAGAGCGTCACGGCACGGTACATGGCCCCGGTATCGATAAAGATGTAGCCGAGGCGTGCGGCAATCTCCCGAGCAAAGGTGCTCTTGCCGCAGGAGGAGAAACCGTCCACTGCGATGGTAATCTTTTTGCGGTTTTTATTTGATGATTCCATTGATGGGGGTATTTACAAACATGAGTAGGACCGTCGCTGCACCGAGCAGTACGATGATGGCTCCCGAGATACGGTTGATCCATAACAGATGGCGCGGCCGGAACTTTTTACGGAAAAGATTGACAATGAACGTAAGCAGAAACCACCATAACGTGGCCCCGCAAAAGACACCGGCAATCATAAATGTGCCCCGGAAAAGTCCTATGGTATGAATGCTGACTCCGAAAGCGGCAAAAAGCGCTACGAAGATGAGTATGAAGGCCGGATTGGCCAGCGTAAGAAAAAAAACCGAGATGTAATCCTGCCAGAGGTTGGTTTTGCCGGCCCGGTTGCGGCGGATCTGCACGACGGGATTGCTCAGGAATATGTTGACGCCGACAATCACCACGCAGAGCCCGCCGATCACCTTGATCAGCGTCATGTTGTGTTCGATGAACGACATGACTACGGCCAGCGAAAAGAAGGCTACGGCCGAAAAGATCGTATCGGCGCTCGCCGCACCCAGCCCCGAGATGAATCCTGCTTTATGGTTACGGCTCAGGGTGCGCTGAATGCACAACACACCGATGGGCCCCAGTGGAATGGAGGCCATCAGTCCGATGAGTATGCCGCGAGCGAAGATGCTGAACCACATAAGGCGAAATATGTGAAATTGCAGAACGCAAAAATAATAAATATAATCTATCTTTGCAGACAAAACCTTCCAAAAATGAGAAACGCCCTATTGTTGTCTCTCGCGAGTGCCGTGCTGCTGAGCGCAGGATGGTTGGGTATGAGCGGCTTGCCCTTGTTGGTCGCGCTGGTCCCCTTGCTGGTGTTGAGTGGACGGTACGACGCAAGCCGTCGTGCTTTCTGGAAAATGGCTGGGTGGACTGCATTAGCTTTGGGCTTATGGAGTGGTGCCACTACGTGGTGGATTTGGTATGCGGCGCCTATCGGAGCGATCCTTTCGGTGCTGATTACTGTTGTTCTCTTTGGCGGAATGTTCATGCTCTATCATTATGTGGACAAACGGGCAACCAAAGCTCTTTCGTATACATTGCTGATTGCCGGCTGGATTGCGTGCGAGTATCTGTATACGGTGGGAGAGGTCTCCTTTCCGTGGCTGACGTTGGGCAACGGATTTGCCAATGATGTGAAAGCCGTGCAGTGGTATGACGCAACGGGTGTCTTCGGGGGATCGCTCTGGGTGTTGCTTTGCAATGTACTGGTCTACCGGGCGGTTGTCGCACGACGTGCGACAACGTGGATCGCTCCGGCGTTGGTGGCAGCCCTCCCGCTGATCTTCTCTTTGGTGCGCTATTACAACTATGAAGAAGATGGGAAAGAGTTGCGGATAGAGATCGTACAACCCAATGTAGATCCTTATGGGGAGAAATTTACCGGAAATCCTTCCGATCAGACCGGGCGACTGATCGCCCTGGCTGAGCAGGCTCCGGCGGAGGTGGATTATATCGTGATGCCCGAGACGGCGGTTAACGATTATTTGTGGGAGGGGGAGTTTGAGTATAGTGCGAGTCTGCGGCGGCTGCAGCAGATGGTCCGGGAGCGCTACCCCGAAGCACAGGTGGTCGTGGGGGCAACCACTTTCCGACGTTATGGTCCGGGAGAGGCTGTTTCGCCGACTGCGCGGACACGGCCTGATATCGATTATTTCTTCGACGTTTACAATAGTGCGTTGGCTGTGGATTCTTCGTCGACTGCCGATGTACGCCATAAATCAATGCTCGTGGTAGGTGTCGAGAAGATTCCCTACTACGGTTTGTTCAAACATCTGGAGTTTTTGATTGTGGATCTGGGCGGTATTACGGGACAACTCGGAACGGACTCCGTTTGTCGTGTATTCCGGCATCCGGCTGGTGCAGCCTCGGGAACGGGGTCGGGCGCGGCAATTTGTTACGAATCGGTTTACGGCAGCTATTTTTCACAATTTGCTCGCGGCGGAGCACAGGTGATGTTCGTCATTACGAACGACGGCTGGTGGCGTGACACACCAGGGTATCGGCAACATTTTTCCTTCTCGCGTCTGCGGGCCATCGAGAGCCGTCGCAGCATCGCCCGCAGCGCCAATACAGGTATTTCGGGCTTTATCAACCAGCGTGGCGACGTGCTTCAACAATTGGGCTGGGACGAACTCGGGGTATTGAACGGAACCTTGAAAACCAACGACCATATTACGTTTTATGCACTTTATGGAGATTATATCGGTCGGCTTTGCTCGTATGTATTCGGACTCTGTCTGCTCTATTTTGTGGCATACCGGGTACGCCGCCGCAGCCATTTAGTGGATTGATTGCTCGGATATGAACTACGCAGAGACACTCGAATTTCTTTTTTCATCGCTGCCCGATTTTCAGAATGAGGGCAGTTCTGCCTATAAGCCCGGACTTGATCGGACATTAGCCTTCAACCGTTATCTGGGAAATCCGGACGAGAATTTTTTTGTCGTACATGTTGCCGGGACGAATGGCAAGGGTTCCGTAGCACACATCATCGCATCGGTTCTGCAGCAGGCAGGTTTTTGTGTGGGGTTATACACCTCTCCCCATTTGAAAGACTTCCGGGAGCGGATTCGGGTAAACGGCGTCCCCATATCGGAGCTGGAGGTGATTCGATTCACGGAGAGGCACCGTCAACGCATGACCTCCCTGGGACTCTCCTTCTTCGAAATGACGACAGGGATGGCATTCGACCATTTTGCACGGCATGAGGTGGAGGTTGCCGTTATCGAGACAGGGCTCGGAGGGCGGCTCGACTCGACCAACATCGTGCATCCGTTGTTGAGTATTATTACGAACATCGGCATGGATCATATGGCCCTATTGGGGGATACTTTGGCGAAAATCGCTTCGGAAAAGGCGGGAATCATCAAGCCCGGGGTGCCGGCAGTCATCGGAGAGAGCGGCGCCGAAAGCGATCCGGTATTTGAAGCTAAAGCGATCGAGACAGGCTCGAAATTGATCTTTGCCGACCGTCAGTATCGTTGTCTGGGAGCAGAACCGGCCAGCGTAGGGCAGATTCTTCACGTGGAGCGGGTGAACGATGGCCGGCGTTTCGATATCGAGTTGGATCTCTTGGGGGATTATCAGCAGAAGAACATTCTGACAGCCGTGGCGGCGTTGGACTATCTCGATAAACGTACCCGTATCAGCATCAGCAAACGGGCGTTCTACAGCGGATGCCGGACGGCGGCGGCTTCGACGGGTCTCAGAGGCCGATGGGAGGTGCTCGGACACAGGCCTCTGGTCGTATGCGACACAGGGCATAATGCCCACGGATTGCGGTTTGTGACAGCTCAAATCGCCCGGCAACGGTATGAGAAATTGTATATGGTGCTGGGAGTGGTAAATGATAAGGATCTCTCAGCGATTTTATCCCTTTTGCCCCGTACGGCTTATTACATTTTTACGCAGGCATCGGTGCATCGCGCACTGCCGGCAGAGGAGTTGGCGGCTCAGGCAGAACGATTCGGCCTGCAGGGCGAAACGGTTCCGGGTGTGCCTGCTGCAGTAGCCCGAGCCCGGGAACTGGCTGGTTCGGATGATATGATATTTATCGGTGGAAGTACTTTTACTGTGGCGGATATTTAGCTGTTGGTTCTCTTTTGGGGGATTGATTGAAAACGTCTATCTTTGTAGTTAGAACGTTCATCCGATGAAATGGCTCTTTTCGATAGGAATGGTCCTTCTGTTTGTCAATTTTTCCTCTGCACAGACCACGGTGGTCGGTCGGGTGTTCTCGGGAGCCGATTCGTCGGCTCTTGCAGGGGCGGCAGTATATGTGACAGGCGGGAAACCCAATGCCATATGCGGAGCGGATGGCTCTTTCGTACTGTCGGGGGTAACAAGAGGGAAAACCGATATTGAAGTCAATTTTCTGGGGTTTGCGCCATGGAAAATGCAAATCGAAGCCACCGTAGAGCGTATGGATATCGGAACCATTTATTTGGAGCAGTTGGATAATGAGATTGATGCTGTGGTGGTGAGTGGAGAGGCGCCGATGGCGGTACAAAAGGGAGATACCACGCAGTTCAATGCGGAGGCGTTCAAAACCAATCCCGATGCCGATGCCGATGAGTTGTTGATGAAGATGCCGGGAGTGGTGATCCAGAATGGGCGTATCGAGGCACAGGGGGAGCCGATTCGCCGGATTTACGTGGATGGGCAGCTCTTTTTTGGAACTGATCCCATGGCGGCACTCAAAAATTTGCCGGCAGATGCCATCGAAAGCATCCAGCTGTTCGACGAGTTGAGCGAGCAGTCGCGTATAACCGGTTTCGAGGACGGCGAGACGCAAAAAGCCATCAATATCGTCACCAAGGCCAAAAGCAAAACTACAACCATGTTTAGAGCAGAAGCTTCGGGGGGAACGGACATCGATGTCCCTCGCGAAGGCCGCTACCTTGCAGGTGGAAATTTTTCACACTTTACCCCTACGCAACGGATTACATTGACAGGGCTGGCTAATAATGTGAATACGATGCGTTTCGGCCAGAATGACATGGCAAGCGGTTCGGGAATCGACGACAACGGTAATCTGCGCAATCAACCGGCGGGTATCCGCACGATTTATGGAGCGGGACTGAACTACTCTTTTAAGACCAAAAGTGTCGAGTTTTCGGGCGATTACTTTTTCGATCAAAACGCCAATCAAACGGAGCGGTATAGCGATACGCGTTATTTCCCGAGTCCCCCTGAATTTGACAGCAAAGAGATCTCTCGCGTGAATATCAGTGACAATACCGTAACGAACCATCGGCTCAATTTGCGACTGGAGTGGAAGGTGAATCCGAACAATACGATTCTGATTGCTCCCCATATCCGGTTCCAGCGGGACGATCTGTATAATGACAATGCGGCCTTGACCATTCAGGACGGTGATTCGTTGAACCGAAACCGTACGTTGTCTCCTACGGATAATTTTCGTTATGCAATTACCGGGGAGGCGATGTGGGCCCACCGGTTCGAGAAAAAGGGGCGCAGCTTGTCGGCAAACCTCTCCTACAATATCAATCATTTCGATGGAGCGCGTTATCAAAACTTCCTCTATCGAGACAATTATATTACCGATTCGGAGGAAAATTCGTATTGGAGGCCCGTGAATTCCGTAGATCGTTTTTTTGATCAGCTGACCACGGGAAATATGTTGCGTTTGAAGGTGACTTGGGCAGAACCGCTGGGGCTGGGGCATCGTCTGGTGGTAAATTACATCATGGGAAAGGAGTGGGGAGAGAATGACAAGCAGAATCTGCGGTTCGACGAGCGTACAGACGACTATACCAACAAAGATGAAAAACGCAGCAATCGATTCGAACGCGATTACAAATCGATAGGCGGCGGGATTGGGTATGCTTACGGAGACAAGTATATCCGATTCAGTGCAGGTCTGAACTATCTCCATCTGGATCAGACACGCGAGGAGTTTGAACCTTATGAAGTGGTTACGGGTCACGGATTCGAGGATCTGCGGCCATCATTGATGTTTCGTTATTCCCTGGGAAAGAGTAAATATCTCCGGTTCAGGTATCAGGGTCGTACGGTATTGCCGCGTATCGAGGATATGCAGAGTGTGCTGGACGACAGCTCACCGGCCAATCTGCGGATGGGCAATCCGGATCTGAAGCAGGGCTATCAGCATAATGTCACGTTATTTTACAATGCGGCCAATGTGGTACGTTCGACCAATTTCACCTTTACGCTCGATTTCCGGACCGTATCGGATTATGTCACCTCCAGTACGGAGATATTGCCCGAAGATACGGTGCTGATGGTAGGCGGAGAGGCGTATCGTCCGCAGGATAAAGGGGCTTTTTTGGTCAAACGGATTAATATGGATGGATATGTGTCGGGGCGAATGGGAATCGGGTACAGTTTTGCATGGAAACTGATACGCAGCAACGTGAATCTTTCGGCAAATTACGGATATGTGCAGATGCCTTCGGTCTACCACGTCACCAACTATGCCGAGACACATTCGGGAGGATTCCGTGCGGGAATCACGAGTAACATTTCACCCAACGTGGATTTCAATTTCTACTCCAACACCGTGTTCAACTATACGGGGAATTCCGCTCGGGAGAATACCTCGTACATCAATCAAAATCTTTACTACTCGATCAATGTGATTTTCTGGAAAGATTTCGTGTTCAATGCGCTCTTCACGTGGCGTTATTACACCAGTACCGGGGCGGCGGATTTCTCTGATTCATACTATCTGTTGAATGTAGGTCTTGGTAAGAAGATATTCCGGAATCGAAATGGAGAGTTCCGTGTAACGGCTTACGATTTGTTGAATCAGAATCGCAATCTGCTTCACAATGTGCGAACCAATGCAATCGAAGATGCCCGAACGAATACGCTGGGACGTTATGTTCTGGCTCGCTTTCTCTATCGCTTCAATTCGCTGACGCACGGCAGAGCGGCTGCAGCACGGCGTGTGGCTGGAGATGATTATAAAAACATCAGTATAAAACAGTTGAAGAAAATGGTCAAATAGAATATTATGGCATCAGACAACAATCATTTCCGCGGATTGGGCAGCGATCTCGAATTTGAAAATAAGATTCGCCCGCAGGAGCTCGAGAGTTTTAGCGGACAGGAGAAGATCGTCGAGAATCTGCGGGTTTTTATCAAGGCGGCACTCATGCGTGGAGAGTCGCTCGACCATGTGTTGCTGCATGGACCTCCCGGATTGGGAAAGACGACCCTTGCGGGTATTATCAGCCATGAGATGGGAACCTCTCTCAAGGTCTCCTCGGGTCCTGTCCTTGACAAACCGGGAGACCTGGCCGGGTTGCTCACCAATCTGGAACCTGGCGACGTGCTGTTTATCGATGAGATACACCGCTTGAGCCCGGTGGTGGAGGAGTATCTTTATTCAGCCATGGAGGATTATAAGATCGACATCGTTCTGGATAAGGGGCCTTCCGCCCGTTCGATTCAGATCGAACTCAACCCGTTTACGCTTATTGGTGCTACGACACGCAGCGGTTTACTGACCAGTCCTTTGCGGGCTCGATTCGGCATCCAGTGCCATTTGGAGTATTACGACGCCAAGGTCCTGGCGGGAATTGTACGTCGTTCAGCGGGGATTCTCGGGATTACGATCGATGATGACGCGACGATGGAGGTAGCACTCCGTAGTCGGGGTACACCCCGTATTGCCAATGCCCTGTTGCGTCGAGTCCGCGATTTCGCCATGGTCAAAGGGGGCGGGCATATCGATCTGGCCATTACGAAAGTGGCCCTTGCGGCGCTCAATATTGATGCTCGCGGCCTCGATCAGATGGACAACCGAATCCTGACCACCATCATCGGCAAATTTGGAGGAGGTCCCGTAGGAATCAATACGATTGCTACCGCCGTGGGTGAAGATGCCGGTACGATCGAAGAGGTGTATGAGCCGTTTCTTATCAAAGAGGGATTTCTTAAACGTACGCCTCGGGGCCGGGAAGTGACGGAGTTGGCCTATACGCATCTCGGAATCGCCCGACTCGGTGCTGAAAATACTCTATTTTAATAAGAGAGAGAGACAAACTTTGGTTTGTCTCTCTCTCTTATTCCACATCGAGTTCCAACTTTTGTCGAAGAAGGGTGAGTGTGGGATTCTGTTCGGTTAGATAGCGGAGCTTGTCTTCCACTTTGATTGGTTTGTGGACTGAGGTATTCTCTTTGACGGTGATATTGAGTTCAATCAATCCCGTGACGCCTGCAGTATGGCTCAATAGCGATAGAATCTCTGTCTGATTGCGCATAATCTCTTCGTAAAGAGTTTCTGTAGGTACTGTCAGAGAAATATGATTCCCGGTGACTTGCATATCATGGAATGCCATGGCGATGCGAGGACGCTCTTTATTAAGATTGAGAAGAAATGTTTTCTGGGCGTTTCGTATCTTCTCTTCGCTTTTGGGGTCTATGGTGTCGGCAGGTTTTACATACGGCTCGTTATCGGTTTCTCCAACCTCATTATTTTCCGAAGGATTCAGCAACGAGGAGATCGGGGCTCCGGAGATGGTATGGGGCAAAGTATGAATATATGCCCGCGTTTGACGAGGCTCCTCTTTGCGAGAAGGACTCTGTGCCGTTTGTTGGACTGTTGTTGCCGAAGCCCGTTCCGCAACTGGCGCCCCTGATGAAGCAGGCTCTGTTGCCGCCATTTTTGCAGCGGGTTTGTCGACAGGCTGAACGGTTCCCCGGCCGATTTCTTCCTGCACCATTCGAGGTCGGTCGATCGGGGGCAATTCACAAGGGGTTACAGCGTCGACGGGGTTATTTTTTTTTTGCCCGAGCCCGGAGAGTTTCATCAGTCCCAGTTCGATATTCAATCTTTGGTTGGTGGCGGTCCGGAGTGATCCGTCTAACTCGGTGAGTAAAGCAATAGCCCGGAACAGAAATCCTACATCGCAGTCGGCTCCCTGTTGTTTGTACCGGTCGAGCAGTGTTCCGGTCACCTCTAACAACGCGATGGTTTGAGGATCCTTGCACATGAGAATGTCGCGCAGATGGCTGTTCAGCCCCGCGATGAAAGTTTGTCCCGAGAAACCCTTGCGCAATACCTCGTCAAAAAGCGTAAGGGCCGCAGGATAGTTCCCCTCTAGCAACAGCGATGTCACGTTGAAATAGGTGTCGTAGTCCAGAACATTGAGTGTCTGGGCCACCTCCTTGAAATTCAAATTGTTGCCGCAAAAAGAAACTGCTTTGTCGAACATCGACAGCGCATCGCGCATACCTCCGTCCGCCTTTTGGGCGATCAGATGAAGCGACTCGTCGTCGTAGGTGATTCCTTCCTGGCCGGCTATGTATTTCAAATATCCGACGCTATCCTCCACCCGGATGCGGTTAAAATCATAGATCTGGCATCGCGAAAGAATGGTTGGTAGAATCTTATGCTTTTCCGTGGTGGCGAGAATAAAGATGGCATGGGCTGGCGGTTCCTCAAGGGTCTTCAGAAAAGCATTGAACGCCGCGGCAGAAAGCATGTGCACCTCGTCGATGATATAGACGCTGTAATGGCCGATTTGAGGCGGAATACGCACCTGTTCGGTAAGCGAGCGGATGTCGTCCACGGAGTTGTTCGATGCCGCATCAAGCTCATGGATATTGAAACTGCGCCCTTCGTTGAAACTTCGACACGACTCGCATTCGTTGCAGGCTTCGCTATCAATCGGATGAAGACAGTTGATTGCTTTGGCAAAGATGCGTGCGCAGGTGGTCTTTCCGACGCCGCGCGGTCCGCAGAACAGATAGGCGTGAGCCAACTGATTTCGGCTGATGGCATTCTTGAGCGTCGAGGTGATATGTTGTTGCCCGACAACCGATGCAAAGGTCGCAGGGCGGTATTTGCGCGCACTGACAACGAAATTTTCCATACGACAAATATAACCTTTTTCCGGTAAACGGGGAAGGTCGGGCGGACTTTTTCGTCGCTTTCACGACAATTTGTCCCGGTGTGTCGGAGTGCCGATGACAAAAGAGGACAAAACGGAAACAAAAAACGACAACACGTCAGCAGAAGTGTCTTGGCAGGTATTTTGCGGGAAGACAAAAGAAAAGAAAATAAAGAAAGGAGAAAAAGATATGAACATTAATTCACTTACGATTAAGGCGCAGGAGGCATTGCAACAGGCGATGCAGATTGCCGCGTCGCGGTCGCAACAATCCGTGGAGCCGGTACATATATTGGCTGCCATTATCGAGGACGATGACTCCCTCGGTACGTTTTTGTTGGGACGTGTAGGGGTCAATGTCCGCGGGTTGCGTGGCGAGGTGGACAGTGCGCTGAATGCATTGCCTACGGTGAGTGGCGGTAACGGCGAGACCTTTTTTGCACAGGCTTCGTCGCGTGTTATCCAAAAAGCGGTCGATTTTACCCGGGAGTTCGGCGATAAGTATGCTTCGGTCGAACATCTTTTGCTGGGACTGGTAGCCGACGGCGGATCGGTTTCCAAGTTGTTGAAGCAGGCCGGGGCCTCTGAAAAGGAGTTGATAACGGCGATTAAGGAGTTTCGTAAAGGGTCGAAGGTGGACAGCCAGACGGCCGATCAGACTTTCGATGCTTTGGGCAAATATGCCATCAACCTGAATCAGCAGGCGCGGGACGGAAAACTCGATCCTGTAATCGGACGAGACGAAGAGATTCGACGGGTGCTGCAGATTCTGTCGCGGCGGACGAAGAACAACCCGATACTGGTCGGAGAACCGGGGGTGGGTAAAACAGCCATTGCCGAGGGAATCGCCCACAGGATTGTGGATGGCGATGTGCCGGAGAACCTGAAGTCGAAACAGATTTATTCGCTCGATATGGGAGCGTTGGTCGCCGGCGCCAAGTACAAAGGCGAATTCGAAGAGCGTCTGAAAGCCGTAGTGAAAGAGGTTGTGGCGAGCGAAGGCGAGATACTGTTGTTTATCGATGAGATTCATACACTGGTTGGCGCTGGCAAAAGCGATGGAGCAATGGACGCTGCCAATATTCTGAAACCGGCACTGGCACGTGGAGAGCTTCGGACGATCGGTGCTACGACACTCGATGAGTTTCAGAAATATTTCGAGCAAGACAAGGCACTCGAACGTCGTTTCCAGAAGGTAATGGTCGATGAGCCTTCGATGGTCGATGCTATTTCGATCCTGCGTGGGCTGAAGGAGCGTTATGAGAATCATCATAAGGTGCGGATCAAAGACGAGGCGATCGTCTCGGCCGTAGAGCTCTCGACGCGGTATATTACCTCTCGTTATTTGCCAGATAAGGCGATCGACCCGATCGATGAAGCCGCAGCCAAGTTGAGGTTGGAGATGAACTCCATGCCGGAAGAGATCGACCAACTCGACCGTAAGGTGCGTCAGTTGGAGATCGAACGCGAAGCGATCCGCCGGGAGAATGATCAGCGTCGGATCGACGAACTGAGCAAGGAGATTGACGAATTGAATGCCCAACGTTCTGAACTGCGTGCCAAATGGCAGAGCGAGCGTGACATCCTGGAGAAGATTCAGAAGAACAAGGAGGCGATCGACCAGTACAAGATTCAGGCAGCAGAGGCGGAACGTAACGGCGATTACGGTCTGGTGGCAGAACTCCGCTATGGTAAGATTCAAGAGGCGGAAAAAGCCATCGAAGAGGCGAAAAAGGAGCTTCAGCAGAAGAGTCAGGACCACGAGCCGATGATCAAAGAGGAGGTCGATTCGGAGGATATTGCCGAGGTAGTTTCCCGCTGGACCGGTATTCCGGTGAAAAGAATGCTGGCGAGCGAGCGTGAGAAACTCCTCCACATGGAAAACGAACTGCATAAGCGTGTGGTAGGTCAGGATGCGGCCATTACGGCCATCGCCGATGCGGTGCGCCGGAGCCGGGCCGGGCTGCAGGATGCTCGCCGACCGATCGGATCGTTTATCTTCCTCGGTACGACAGGTGTCGGCAAGACTGAATTGGCCAAGGCGTTGGCCGAGTTCCTGTTCAACGACGAGAATATGTTGACGCGTATCGATATGAGTGAATACCAGGAACGTCACTCCGTGTCGCGTCTGATCGGAGCGCCTCCGGGATACGTCGGATACGACGAAGGAGGTCAACTGACAGAGGCCGTGCGACGGAAACCCTATTCGGTCGTATTGCTCGACGAGATAGAGAAGGCTCATCCGGATGTCTTCAATATTCTGCTTCAGGTGTTGGACGATGGTCGTCTGACCGATAACAAGGGGCGGACGGTAGATTTCCGCAATACGATCATCATCATGACTTCGAACCTCGGCTCGCATTTGATCATGGACAATTTTGCGGAGGCCTACAAAGGGGCACCGGTCTCTCCCGAATTGGTCGAAAAGACGCGGCTCGAGGTGATTGAAATGATGAAACAGACCCTTAAGCCGGAGTTCCTGAATCGTATTGACGAGATAGTCATGTTTACGCCGTTGACGAAAGAGGATGTCCTGCGTATTGTGGATATTCAGTTGCGGATTATCGGACGGTTGTTGCAGGAGAATGGGATTACGCTCGATGTGACCGAGAAGGCCAAACAGTGGTTGGCGGCCGAAGGGTACGATCCGATGTTTGGCGCTCGTCCTGTAAAACGGACCATTCAACGGTACGTCGTGAACGATCTGTCGAAACAGATCCTGGCAGACAAGGTGAACCGGGACAAGCCGATTGTTATCGACGCAGAACCGAGCGGATTAATATTTAGAAATTAATCATACGGTTCGTCCCCGGACAACTATGGACAAACACCCATTCCTCACAAAGAGGAATGGGTCATAAAAAAGACAACAGTTTGCTTCTTCAAACTGTTGTCTTTTTTATTATAAAACGGAATAAGACAAGCCCTATTCTTACTGCTGTAATTCAATAAAAACACATCTTAAATATTATCCAGTCGTGTGATCCGGGCACCGAGGGCATTCAGCCGACCATCGATATTCTGATATCCCCGGTCAATCTGCTCCACATTCTGAATCACACTACGACCCTCGGCCGACATGGCAGCGATCAGCAACGCCACTCCGGCCCGAATATCGGGCGAGGTCATGCGCGTCGCACGCAGGCGCATCTGATGGTCGTGGCCGATCACCGTAGCCCGATGCGGATCACACAAGATGATCTGAGCGCCCATATCGATCAACTTATCGACGAAAAACAGACGACTCTCGAACATCTTCTGATGGATCAATACCGCCCCCTTGGCCTGTGTCGCCACCACAAGGAAGACCGACAACAGGTCGGGCGTAAGACCCGGCCACGGAGCATCGGCAATGGTCATGATCGAACCGTCGATGAAACTCTCAATCTGATAATGCTCCTGACGCGGAATATGAATGTCATCGCCACGTTGTTCGAATTCGATACCCATACGAGCGAACTGTGCCGGGATGATCCCCAGATCATTGTACGAGACATCCTTGATCGTAATCTCCGATTGCGTCATGGCTGCCAGTCCGATGAAACTCCCCACCTCGATCATATCCGGAAGAAGCGTATGTTCCGTGCCTCCCAATTGCGAAACCCCCTCGATGATCAGCAAATTCGAAGCGATACCACTGATGCGGGCTCCCATCCGGTTGAGCATCCGGCAAAGCTGCTGCACGTAAGGCTCACAAGCAGCGTTATAGATCGTCGTGGTACCCTGAGCCATCACGGCTGCCATGATGATATTGGCTGTACCCGTAACGGAAGCCTCGTCCAACAACATATAGCACCCTTTCAGGTTTCGTCCCTCAACAGCAAAGAAACCCTCTCCCGCATCGAAGTTAAATGATGCCCCGAGTTTCTGGAAACCGATGAAATGGGTATCGAGCCGACGACGGCCGATCTTATCGCCTCCCGGTTTGGGCAGATAACCCACCCCGAAACGGGCCAACAGGGGACCGATAATCATCACCGAGCCACGCAAGCGGGCTGCACGTTTGCGATAATCCTCCGTCTTGAGATACTCCAGGTCAACATCGGCAGCACGGAACGTATAACTCCCCGGGGCGAGCTTCTTTACCTCGACCCCCATCTGCTTCAACAGTTCGATCAACTGCAGCACATCCACGATTTCGGGGACATTCCGTACAGTAACCTCCTCCGAAGTCAACAAAGTAGCGCAAAGAATTTGCAATGCTTCATTTTTAGCCCCTTGGGGAGTGATCTCGCCGCTCAGGCGATACCCGCCTTGTACTTCAAATACAGCCATACAAATGATGATTTCCGAATAATTTTACCCGAAAATAATCATTTTTTTCTTCCTGCGAAATACCCTGCACTTTTTTTCAAACCGAGGAATGACTCAAATCACTCCCATGGCATAAGTCCTAACATCTTCTGAAGTGATGCAGTCTCCGCTGAGAATAATGAGCCGTTCGATTACATTACGCAGCTCGCGGATATTGCCGCTCCAGGGCATTGTCTTGAGTTCGGCAATCGCATCGGAATCTACCTGTTTGGGAGGAATGTGATACTCGGCCGAGATTTTCTCCACAAAATAATCCACCAACAGCGGAATGTCATCGAGGCGCTCCGCCAGTGGAGGAACGGAAATGACAATAACGCTCAAACGATGGTAGAGGTCTTCCCGAAAGTTCCCTTTGCGAATCTCCTCCTGGAGGTTCTTATTGGTTGCAGCTACTACACGCACATCCACCTCCACATCCTTGTCGCTCCCTACACGGCTGATACGGTTCTCCTGCAAGGTCCGCAGCACCTTGGCCTGTGCCGAAAGACTCATATCCCCGATTTCATCCATAAACAGCGTACCTCCATTGGCCTGTTCGAATTTCCCCTTACGTTGCTTGATGGCCGAGGTGAAAGCTCCCTTCTCATGTCCGAACAATTCGCTTTCGATCAATTCGGAGGGAATAGCGGCACAATTCACCTCCACGAACGGCGCATCGCACCGGGAGCTCTTCTCATGGAGCCAGCGAGCCACAAGTTCCTTTCCCGTACCGTTAGCCCCCACAATCAGTACACGAGCTTCAGACGGCGCCACCTTATCAATCAACCGTTTTACATGGACGATCTGGCGCGAATCGCCAATGATCTCCTCCACCTTCGCGGTCTTATGATATTTAGGCCGCGACGGCAGAACCGTCGCAAGACGTACAGGCACTCCCTCTTCGCGTTCACGACAGGCTTCGCGAATCGTTGCCAGCAGGTGATTCATATCGACCGGTTTGGCAGCAAAGTCATAAGCGCCGTTCCGTACGGCATGCACGGCAGCATCGATCGAGGGTTGAGCCGACAGGACAATCACTGCTGCCGCACCTGTAAAATGTTCGATCGGCTCGGCCGCCGTAGACTCTTTAAATGTCTCTTCATCAAGGATCATGATGTCGAACGGAATCTGTGCGGCAAGGGCTCGAGCCTCCTGCAGATTCTCGGCAGAATCGGCCGTATAACCTTCAAACTCCAACCGTTCTTTCAAAATGTTACGGACACTCCGCTGAGGGTCGACAATCAAAATTTTCACCATAATATTTACTTAAATAGTATATTGGATAATAGTTTTGTACGCATTTTGTTTTTTCAATATTTCAGCGTAGATTTGTACCAAAATTAATCATTACCCAGTTATCTCGGATCGTAATGTACGCGGCCGGTACAGATGGCCCGCTTCACTATTCCGGACGATTTTCAGCTATTCGGAAAACCTTTTCTTACCAATGCACAACCCGGGAACGAGGTTGTTCGACAGACAGGAGTCCGAATCCGGCCCGAAAATTTCATTGTATGAAAAAAAACTATAATTACGAGCGTAAAAAGCTCCTGTTGCCCGAATACGGACGGCACATTCACGAGATGATCGACTATCTGCGTACGATCGAAGACCGCCAGTTGCGCAATCAGCAGGCCCAGGCGGTGATTGCGGTGATGGGCAATCTGTTTCCGCTGCTGCGCGATACGGCAGACTATACGCATAAACTTTGGGATCATCTGTTCATCATGGCGGGATTCGACCTGGACGTGGATTCGCCTTATCCGATCCCGACGGCAGCAACGCTCGCTCCCCAGCCCCAGAAGTTGCCCTATCCGACAAAACGCATCGTTAAAAAACAATACGGCAAGAACATAGAGACAATTATCCAGTCGCTCAAAGGGGTAGAAGACAAAGAGGCGGTCGAGGAGGTGATCGGCAATTTGGCCCGTTACATGCGTACAAAAAGCTACGAATACAATCAGGAGCACCCCAATAATGAAGCGATCATAAAAGATATAAAACGGATGTCGGATAATATGATCGAAGTGGACGAAGTCGCCTTAAATAACCTCAAAAGCGACTACAAACAACACTTTACAGCGCATCCGCAGAAGAACGGTTTCAAGAACAATCGCGCCGGGAAACAGGGAAAAAACAACAAAAACCAGTCCGGCAACAACAAAACGAAGAATTATCGTAACCGGAACAAGATGCAACAGGTCTAATGCAACAACGGAGAGGGAAGAAAAGCAAAAGCGTTGCCAGATCAGCCATCAAATCCTGAAATTCAATCAAAGAGCAGCAAAATAATCATCCGAAACTTCGGGGAAGACATTATCACATAACTGCAACAAGAAAGAACTCTTACTATCAAAGTTATAGCAACAGATCGCGTTCTCCGTTCCGAATACGCGAAAGCATATCCAGCACAGTATCGCGCAATGTGCGATCTTCTATCTCCGCACATTTTCGCGTAATCATGGCACGTCCCCGCTCCCGGGATGCCTCGGAGGCATAATCCTCCAGATATTCAGCGAAAGTCAGCAGAGCATTGGGCGTACAGAATCGCTTGATGAAACCCTTCGTGGAGAACTCCATGAAATGCTCGCCCGTGCGTCCCTTGCGATAGCAGGCCGTGCAAAACGAAGGAATCTGCCCCTGTTCTACAAGTTCATCCACCGCCTGTGCCAACGTCCGCGTATCCATCAACTCAAACTGCTCCTTGTCCAGATCCTGAATGTCACGTTTCTCAGAATAGCCGCCGATCTCCAGATTCGTTCCGGCATCGATCTGCGACACCCCGTAATCAATCAGCCGATTACGCAACTCCTTCGACTCCCGAGCCGTAAGGATCAACCCCGTATAGGGCACAGCCAACCGCAACACCGCCACCAGCTTCTCGAAATCGGCATCGGAAATGAGATTCAGCGAGGCTCGATTCAGATTCGAGGCATTCTGAATACGGGGGAACGAAATCGTATGAGGTCCTACACCGAAGCAGGCCTCCAGATGATTGGTATGACGCACAAGCGCCAACACCTCGAACCTCCAGTCGCCCAAGCCGAACAATACACCCAATCCCACGTCGTCGATCCCTGCCTCCATCGCACGATCCATCGAAGTCAGTCGCCACGCATAATCCGCCTTACGCCCCGAAGGGTGAAAACGACGATAGATCTCCGGATGATAGGTTTCCTGAAAAATCTGATAGGTTCCGATTCCCGCCTCCTTAATCGTGCGGAATCCCTCCACATCGAAAGGCGCCGCATTGATATTCACCCGATTGATGCGGTCTTTGTCATCGCGCGTAGCATAAACCAACCGGACCGTATGGGCAATATATTCCGCATCATAGGCCGGATGCTCCCCGTAAACGAGTATGGAGCGTTTCTGCCCCTGAGCCTCCATCGCCCGGACCTCCGCCACAATCTCCTCATCGGTGAGCGTACGCCGCACGGCCGCACTGTTCGAAGCTCGGAATCCGCAGTAGGCACAGTTGTTGATACACCGATTGCCGATATACAAGGGAGCGAAGATGACGATACGCTCACCATAGACCTCACGTTTCAACCTGCGTGCAGCTTCGAAAATCAACCTTCGGTTCTCCTCCCCCTCTGCACAAAGCAACACGGCCGTCTGCTCCATGGAGAGCCGACGGCGGGAGAGTGCGACCTCCAAGACCTCCCTTACCTGATCGGAGGAGGGATTTTGAGAGTTACGAAGTATCGCTTCAATCTCTTCGGGACTTATAAAAGGTTGGAATTTTTCGTCTTTCAGCTTACAAATCTGCGGATGGAACAACATATCGAAAAAATTTGCTCCAAAGTTAATGCAAAAAAACGTACCTTAGGGCAACAAAAAACGGTTTTATGGGAAAACGCAGCACATTCGGAAGTCGCTTCGGGACAATCGCTGTCGTAGGAGGCTCCGTCATAGGATTGGGCAACATCTGGCGCTTCCCCTATATGGCGGGAGAGAACGGAGGTGCCGCTTTCATTCTAATATATATTACGGTAAGTTTGTTGATCTCGGTGCCGATCATGCTGTCGGAATTTGTGGTAGGACGTACCACCAAACGCAACGCCATGCGGGCCTTCAAGAAGTTATCGGGGAGCCCTGCGTGGTCGATGGTCGGGTATCTCGGCATTCTCACGGCTTTCATCATCCTGTCGTTCTACTGCGTGATCGCCGGCTGGGCCACCGAATTCATCCGCGAGTCGGTCGCCGGGAGTTTCATGCATCTGAACGCTACGGAGATCGGAGAGAGTTTCAACAACTTCGTAGCCAGCGGATGGCGTCCGGTGATTTGGACACTCATATTCATCCTGTTCACCTCCCTGATCGTCTCATTCGGCATCGAAAAAGGAATCGAGCGTTTCAATAAATATGTGATGCCGCTCATGCTGCTGATACTGATTGGAATGTGTATCCACTCGTTTTTCATGAGTGGCTTCCGCGAAGCCGCCAGTTTTTTGCTCCGCCCGGATTTCAGCAAGGTCAGCCTCGGCACCGTACTTCAAGCCGCCGGGCAGTCGTTCTTTTCGCTGAGCGTCGGCATGGGTATCATGATTACGTACGGTTCCTATCTGAAAAAAGGGGAGAACATGTTCCGGGTAGCCGGGACGGTAGCCGTGACCGATGTCGGCATCGCCATCCTCTCCGGACTGGCCATCTTCCCCGCGGTATTTTCTTATGGAATCAGCCCCACATCGGGCCCCGAGTTGGTGTTTCTCACGCTACCGGCCATCTTCTCGCAGATGCCGGGAGGACAATTCATCGCAATCCTTTTTTTCTTCCTGCTCTTCTCGGCAGCCATCACCTCCTCCATATCGCTCATGGAGGTGGCCGTAGCTTACGTGACGGAGGAGTTCCGCATGCGGCGACGCCCGGCCACGCTAATCATCACCGGCCTGCTGGCAATCACCTCGACACTCTGTGCCCTGTCGCAAATGCCGAGTTCGACACTGCGCGTAGCCGGCATGAATCTTTTCGATCTATTCGACCGCGTCACCTCTACCTATATGCTGCCATTGGGAGGTCTGCTGATTGTCCTCTTTGCAGGATGGGCCCTCAACGAGAAATTATTCCGGCACGAACTGACCACAGATGGATTGCACGGCGTACATCTCTATCGTCCGGTACGGTTCATGGTACGGTTCGTGATTCCTGTCGTCATTGTGATTCTGTTCTTCAGTCAGTTGGGATTATTGTAGACCGTCAGGCCTGCATCACTTTTCCCGAGTGCGCAGAATATACCACATACCCGAAAGACGGTTGCACATATATTGCCATGGAGAGGCATTCTCTTGCCGGATACGCCCCGCATACCTAATGGCAAACCACAAGGTCTTGGCTACAGCGACCGCCATGCCGCGTATACGCATATCGACCGCTCCCAATACTCGAATACGACGAGCATCGTAAGGGCTCAACTGCTTTATGGTATTTTCACAGTGCATCCGGACAATATACTGCGGAGAAAACCACACCCGAATTCCGGCCTTCAGACAGTCACTCACAAAAACGGTCTCTTCTCCAAAAGGAATAAAACCCGAACCGGCTCCGAATCGGGTATCAAACCGGACCCCCGCATGCCGTATCACCTGAGGGCGGAACGACATTTCGGCCGAAGCGATACGTGCCAGATAGGGATTCTCAATCCGCGTCAATTCTGTAGGATAATAGGGACTATAAGGACGCTCTCCGGGGAAGGTCTCGATCATCATACCCGCCAAGTCGATCTCAGGATGTTGTGCATAGAATTGTTTTAGATCGTCAATGTAATGGCGTTCATATACCCCGTCGTCGTCGGCAAAAAGGGCGATCTCCGCATCCAGCGGACAAAGATCGAGAGCATGATTACGACTACGTGCCACCCCTCGTCCAGCAATGTGCGACACCCGGACATCCGGACGCTCCAGCCCCGCAGGCGTACGATGAAACGCCTCCGAGGTATATTGGTGCGAAACGACATAGCGTATGTCTTCCGCCTCCGGCAATAACATATCGACAAGGCGGTCAATCCCCCCATCAATAGTGCTGATCAAGACTACGACACCACCGGTGCGCACAAAAGAGGTACTTTCCCCAACAACATTCCCCTCGAGAGAGTCATCACTCCCCGTACAATTCATCTGTTCCTTCTCTGCCATTATTTCACAATGATTGCATGAACCACATCGGCCCCTAAGGCGGCATTGATCGCATCACGCAGAGTGTCGCGCCGCATGAAAAGTTCATTACGCACCACCGAAGAGCTCATCTTCACATACAAAATTCCCCGCTCTATCTCGAGTGACAGGGTATATCCGGCCACAGCAGCTCCCACCACCTGTGGCCAGAGACTAGGAATCTTAGCCTCCGCAATCTTCCGGGCAATTCCCGGGCAGCAGCTCAACCATTCATCGAGCACTTCTCCGACCCGTACCGGCTCCGTCCGTCTCATACCGCACGCACCTCCCCGTTTTCGACCGCAAACAGAGCATAATCCTGTCCGCTGCGTTCGAGTATCCCCTCCAAACGCAACTTATTGCAGTCGGTAATAAAAATCTGCCCGAAATCCTCTTGCGATACCAATCCTATTAGCTTCTCGACACGTTGCAGATCGAGCTTGTCGAACAGATCGTCAAGCAACAGAATCGGCTTTTCCCCCTTCTCTTCAGCCACAATGGTATACTGAGCCAATTTCAAAGCGATGAGAAAGGATTTCTGCTGCCCCTGCGAGCCATACTTGCGAAGAGGATAGCCCCCGATTTTCATCTTCATGTCGTCGCGATGCACACCGCTGGTGGTGAATTGATTGATCCGATCCTTTTCACGTGCAGCTTCGAGCACCTCCGCGAAAGAACGTCCCGTCACCTCCGACTGATATTGCAGGCTGATCTGCTCCCGGTCGTCCGACAACACCCGGTAATATTCGGCCACCAACGGGGCCAACCGCTCGATCAGTGCCGCCCGTTTCCGATGGACCGTCTCGCCGAAAGAGCAAAGCTGCATGTCGAGGACCTCCATCAAATCGACCGACGGCAACCCTTCCGAACTTTTCAGCAGACGATTGCGCTCGCCCAAGACATGATTATAGCGCATGATGGCACTCAGATACTCCTTATCGAGTTGCGACAAGAAGGCATTCAGATAACGCCTCCGCTCATCCGCCGCATCCGACACCAGAAACGAATCGGAAGGAGAGACGATTACGATGGGAATCAGTCCGATATGATCGGAAAGTTTGTCATACTCTTTTCCATTCCGACGCAATGTCTTGCCCGACCCGCGCTTGAAAGAGCATACGATACCCTCCTTGCGTCCTGCAGAGGAGAGGTATTCGCCATCGAGCACGAAAAACTCATCGCCATGGCGAATGCTCTGGCTGTCGGTCATGGTCATGGCACTCTTGCACATCGACAGATAATGAACGGCATCCACCACATTGGTCTTCCCCGCACCGTTATCTCCCACAAAACAGTTGATCCGTGAGGAGAATTCCATCGCAGCCTGACCGATATTTTTGAACCCGATGACCGATAATTTCTTTAGAAACATAACCTGCGGAATAGTCCTCAAAGGTATGAAAAAACACCAAAATATAAAATATCTGCCCGGGCTTGCATCAATTTAGCCAAAAAGATGTATTTTTGTCCCTTAAACGGAAAACAACCATTTCAAAAAGTTAAACATGGCAACAAAGAACACCAATCAGGATCCCGAAGTAGCTATTGAAGCCGCACTCGGCAAAACCGAGATCTTCTTGCAGAAAAACGGCCGTATGCTGCTGATCGTGCTGGGGATCATCGTCATCGTAATCGGCGGTTATTTCGGATATAAATACCTTTATGTGGCACACCGTGCAGAGAAGGCAGGAAGCATGATGTTCGTCGCAGAACAACAATTCGCAATCGACTCGTTCGCCCTCGCACTCAACGGCGACGGCAACAACGCCGGATTCCTCGACGTTATTGCAAAATACGGTTCGACACCTCAAGGTAACATTGCCTCTCACTATGCCGGCATCTGCTACCTGCAGTTGGGCGAGTTGGACAATGCACTCAAATACCTCAGCCGCTACAAGACAACCAGCGGAGCCCCCAACACGATTATCAACGCACAAAACTATGGATTGCAAGGTGATATTTTCGTTCAGAAAGGGGAGTACGATAAGGCTATCGAAAAATATACGAAAGCTATTGAGGTCGGAGACAACTCTTTCTCCGCGCCCTACTATCTGAAAAAACTGGCTATTGTCTATCACGAAACGGGCAAAAACAAAGAAGCCGTTGCTGCGCTTCAGCGTATTGCTGATGAATATGCATCGAGCATGGAGGCCCGCGATGTAGAGAAATATATCGGAGAGTACGAACAACAGTAGTACGCCGGTCAGAAACACATTGAATAATATATGTGAAGGTTGCCCGGACGTTAGCTCGAGCAACCTTCTCTTTTTTCAAACAACTGCATAAATCAGATCGATACCATGGCAACGAAAAACCATAATCTTTCCACATTCGATTCTCCCGTTCCTTCGGCTGAAGAGATGAAGTTCGGCATCGTCGTCTCCGAATGGAACAGCCAAATCACCGAAGGCCTGCTCCGCGGTGCTGTCCGGACACTCCGCGAAGCCGGATGTCCGGACCACAACATCCAGATCAAATACGTCCCGGGGACTTTCGAACTGGCACTCGGAGCACAATTCTTCGCCGAATATACCGATGTAGACGCCGTGATAGCACTCGGATGCGTGATTCAAGGCGATACGCGCCATTTCGATTTCGTATGCCAGGGAGCCACCCAAGGTATTACCCAGCTGATGATCAATTGGAATATGCCGATCGCCTTCGGTGTACTCACAACCAACGATATGCAGCAGGCAATCGATCGCTCGGGAGGCAAACTCGGCAACAAAGGCGACGAAGCGGCCGCGACAGCCATAAAGATGGTCAAACTCCAGAACGACATGGAGGCAGCAGCAGACAAGACCAATCCCAAAGAGGTAAACTAAGCTTACCAGCAAAGCATCTCACCATGGAGGTAAAGATCTCTCCCGACTGGAAAGCGATTCTCGATCGGGAGTTCGACAAATCATACTTCGCAGAGTTGGCCGAATTCGTCCGCAAGGAGTATCTGCGGGCTCGAGTCTATCCTCGCGGCAAGGATATCTTCCGGGCATTCGACAAATGTCCGTTCGATGCGCTGAAGGTAGTCATTATCGGACAGGATCCGTACCACGAAGAGGGTCAAGCCAATGGGCTATGCTTTTCGGTAAGCGACGGCGTACCCTTTCCCCCCTCGTTACAAAACATCTTCAAAGAGGTACATGATGACACGGGAGCCGTGATTCCACAAAGCGGCAATCTCGACCGATGGGCCGAACAGGGGGTGCTGATGCTCAATGCCGTACTGACCGTCCGAGCGCACGAGGCCGCATCGCATGCCAATATGGGATGGGAACGCTTCACGGATGCCGTGGTACAGGCCATCGCCGAACGTAAAACGGGAGTCGTCTATATGTTGTGGGGTTCGTACGCCCAACGGAAGGGAGCCATCGTAAACCCCGCCACCAATTGCATTCTCAAATGCGCTCACCCCTCACCGCTCTCCGCCTACCGGGGATTTTTCGGTTGCCGTCACTTTTCACAAGCCAATGCCTATCTGACCTCTATCGGGAAAACCCCAATCGTCTGGTAGCCTTCCGGCGAAATATTATCGGAAACAGAATCCTCTCCCGAACCGAACCTGTTGCCAGAAAATCTTCCGAATAAAAAAGCCCCGACATTGTCGGGGCTTCTCATATCTTATCTGAATCTCACTATTTAATCCGCTCGTAATATTCACGGGTACGGGTATCGACACGAATCTTCTCGCCCGTATTGATAAAAAGCGGCACACGAATCGTTGCCCCGGTATTGACCGTAGCAGGTTTGAGCGAGTTGGTAGAAGCCGTATCGCCTTTAATGCCCGGCTCGGTATAAATCACCTCCATATCCACAATCGGAGGCAACTCGGCCGACAAGGCCACCTCTTTATCGGTATGGAACATCACCTCTACGATCTGTCCGTCAGCCATCAGATCAGCATTATTGATCATCTCCTTCGGAATGGTAATCTCCTCAAAAGTCTCGGTATGCATGAAATGCGCACCCAAATCATCCTCATAGGTAAACTGATAGGGACGACGCTCCACACGCACGGGTTCGATACGCTCACCCGCCGTGAAAGTCTTGTCAAGAATACGTCCATTCTCCAGATTACGCAATTTGGTACGAACGAAAGCCGGGCCTTTCCCCGGTTTCACATGCTGGAAATCAACGATACTGAACGTCTTGCCGTCCATCTCGATGCACATGCCGATTTTGATATCTGCTGTAGTAGCCATATGGTCTATGTAATTTTAATTAGGTTGCAAAAGTAAGAAGAAAATCCGTAAAAAACAATCCTACGGGCCGTTTTTACGCCCTTCGTTCCCCGCAGTGCCACGGGACCTATCTCTTTGCGAGATAAAAATCCGTTTCGCAGCGCCATAAAAATCGCCCGGGACTAAAGATCGATCGAGGAACACTTCAGGCCCATTCCATCGATGTACTCGAGTACACGAGGCAAGGCATAACGCAAATTGCGACTGGCTTTGCGCGAATCATGAAACACCACGATCGAACCGGCCTGTACATATTTGGTGACATTGCGCACGCACTTGCGGGGAGAGATGAACTGACTGTAATCCTGACTCAGTACGTCCCACATCACAAGGTTGTAACGCTCGCTTAACACGCGAGCCTGAGACGGTTTGATCCGTCCATAAGGAGGACGGAAAAGATTGGTGTGCAGAATCTGATTGGCAAAATCGACATCCTCCACATATCGCTCCAGGCTCATCTCCCAACCCTTCTGATGGCTATACGTATGATTCCCGACCTTATGACCGGCCGCCAATATCCTCCGAAACGAATCAGGATGCTGTTCGGCATTCTTGCCGAGGCAGAAAAAAGTAGCCTTCGCGTTATGCTTTTCAAGTTGCTCGAGAATCCATTCCGTATTGCCCGGAGTAGGCCCGTCGTCGAAAGTAAGGAAGACATCCTCTTCCCCCTCCATATTCCAAATCAAGGAGGGCATCAAACGTTTCAGAAATTTGGGAGGCCTGAATAACATCGCCGTACGGATTTTACATCATTAAAACAAAGGGCAAAGTTAAAATCATTTCCCGCATCCTGCAAGATATTCGACAAATAGAGATATATTTGCAGAAATAATCACCATTTTCTGACCATGAAAATCCTTTCTTATCTATTGACAACCGCCTTCGCGGTGTGTCTATTGCTATCTTGCAATGGAAACCAGGATACCATCAAAGCCGATGCCCAGGGAACCCCTTACGAAGTACTCGTCGTCTGCTCTCAGGAGAAATGGGATGGGGCAGTGGGCGACACACTGCGCAGCATTCTGCTCGAACCGGTTCCCGTATTGAACCAAAAAGAACCGCGTCTCAACGTGCTCCGCATCCAGCCCCAAGGATTTAAGGATCTGCTCGCCAAACACCGCAACGCACTTGTAGTCAATACCGGAAAGCAGTATGCCGAGCCGTCCATGACCGCACAATACGACGTATACGCCTCTCCCCAGCTATTGGTTTCACTGACAGGGCCCAACGATAGTTCGATTATCAATTATATGAGCACTCACCGCGCCGAGCTGGTCTCCATTTACGAGATAGCGGAGCGTGACCGTGCCATCCTGCTCAATAAAAAATACCATTCCCAAGAGATCGAAGAAACAATCGCCCAGAAGTTCGGATTTCAGATGGATCTGCCCCGAGGCTATAAAATCCGTAATAACCAGCCGAAAGACTTCATGTGGCTCTCCTTCGAATATCCGTTGGCCAGCCAGGGAATCGTCATATACAGTTACCCCTACACCGGGAAAGATGACTTCACGGCTGAGGCACTTACCGCACGCCGGAATCAATTCACAAGTCTCATTCCGGGTCCCTCCGACAACTCCTACATGACCACCTACATGGGATTCATGCCCGAAATCAGCTATCGCAAAATCAACGGACGCCAATGGGCTGAGATGCGGGGTTTCTGGGACGTAGCGGGCGACTACATGGGAGGTCCGTTCGTAAGTTACTCGACCCTCGATGCCGAGACACAACGCGTGGTGACACTCGACTTTTACGTCTTCTCGCCCAAATACCCCAAACGCAACTACCTGCGCGGCCTGGAGAACCTCATCTATTCCGTCTCTTTCCCCTCTGATGCCCCATCAGAAGAATAAAAAATAACTTTTTGTTAAATTATCCGATTTTATTACCTTTACGCCGAAAACCGGATAATTGCCGGAAAATAAATCGAATAACCCTATTAATAGACTGAAAACATGAAAGTGGCGATTGTCGGCGCAAGCGGTGCAGTAGGACAAGAGTTCCTGCGCGTACTGGCAGAGAGAATGTTCCCGTTGGATGAACTGGTACTGTTCGGTTCGGAACGAAGCGCCGGAAGCAAATACAAGTTCGGGCACAAGGAGTTGACCGTGAGGCTGCTCCAACATAACGACGATTTCAAGGGGATCGACCTGGCATTCGTTTCGGCCGGAGCCGGCACCTCGAAAGAGTTCGAAAAGACCATCACCAAACACGGAACGCTGATGATCGACAACTCGAGTGCTTTCCGTATGGAAGAGGACGTGCCGCTGGTGGTTCCGGAGGTAAACCCACGCGATGCAATCAATCCACCGCGACGCGTAATCGCCAATCCGAACTGCACGACGATCCAGATGGTCGTCGCGCTGCAGGCCATCGAGAAGCTGTCACATATTACAAAAGTTCACGTATCGACCTATCAGGCAGCCAGTGGAGCAGGGGCTGCAGCCATGGCGGAACTGGAGACTCAATACCGGGAGATTCAGGAAGGAAAGGAGCCGACGGTCAAGAAATTCGTTTACCAACTCGCCTATAACGTCATCCCGCAGGTGGATATCTTCACCGAAAACGGCTACACGAAAGAGGAGATGAAGATGTATAACGAAACGCGTAAAATCATGCACTCGGACATCGCTGTCAGCGCAACCTGCGTACGTGTTCCTGTCATGCGGGCACACTCGGAGAGCATCTGGTTGGAGACCGAAAAGCCTGTCAGCATCGAAGAGGCCCGTAAAGCCTTCTCCCGGGCAGACGGAGTGGTGTTGATGGATGATCCCGAGCAGAAGAAATACCCGATGCCGCTCATGTTGGCGGGGTGCGATCCGGTCTACGTGGGTCGTATCCGGAAAGATCTGGCCAATCCGAACGGACTGTCGTTCTGGTGCGTAAGCGATCAGATCCGCAAGGGTGCGGCACTCAATGCCGTACAGATTGCGGAGTATCTCATCGAGAACGGACATCTGTAAGTAAACCAACGACTATTATAAAAAGAATCCCCGCCTGGAACCAAGCGGGGATTCTTTATGATCAATCAACAACATCCATAACGGGGATGATCGGCCACAGCCTCCTCCAAGAGAAAACGCAACGGCCGTTCACTACCTCAACAGCACTTCGGTATTACCAATCAGATAGCCATCCATATAGACCGATATCTCGTATTTGCCGGCAGTAATACCACCCCCGTTATAAAACAGACGCACATCGAGATCCTGATTCTGATAGTCTATATCACGTTTGGCGGAATAGGTCTTCTTGTCGCCCTCGAAATCGAATACGGCATTGGAAGCATTCGCCATCACATAACCGTCCGGCCCAATGATCTGGGCATAGACGGTACGCTCGCCGGGCGTCGCCAACTCATTGGCCGTAAGGACAAAATCCACACGCAGTCGTGCGGCACGGCTGGCACGTGTCACCTCGCGGTCACTGCTGCTTAATGCAGCGATCGAAATATCCCGCGCACGAATCACAGAGCCTTTCCTTATCTTGACATCCAACTCCTGTGCCTTCTCTTCGGCCATGTCGGCACGCAACCGTTCGGTATTGACCCGCTGGCGATAGTCGGCATTCTCCGTAATCAGATGTTTGTTGAGCGTATTGAGCGAATCGATTTGATGGACATACACACGCATCACGCTGCGGAGCGTTCCAACCTCCTTCTGATACTTCCGAATCGTAGCACGACTATACGAACGCTCCTGCAACAAAGTCTCGAGCAACGAATCCGCCTTCTGGCGCTCGATGCTCAAATTGCGGGCAATCGTATCGTTCTCCGTTCGTAAATTATCGAAATCCCCACGTAGTGTCAACAACTGATTGGTCAACGTATCGCGTTCAATGGCAAAATCCTTCTTCAGGCTCCTCATCTGCATGAAATAAAGACCCGACAGAGCAGCCAGAATGACTGCCAGCACAAGAATGATGATTTTATATCCCTGGATCGACTTCTGCGGCACGGAATTCTCCTCTCCGTATTCGTAATCTTCCATACTCGTTTCGTTAGGTTATAGATACAAAGATAGCGAAATTAGTTGATTTTACTACTCAGTTTATACTTCAGCCCCTCATAACGCTCCAGTTTCCCTCGGATGCTGCCCACACGGATCGGGGATTCGATATAAAGCGGGATTTTGTTTTCATCATCCGAAATCCAAAGAAAGAATTCCGAACCGTCCTCGAAACTCTCGCCGGAAGAGGTAGCCAACTGGCAGGAGAATTTAAGCGTACGGAAAGTTCCCAAACCGGCAATTTTCCGGGTTTCGCGTCCCAAGAACTTATACTCGATCCGGCGAATCGTATCGTCCAGTACCATTTCCAACGTCCGGCCGACTCCGGGTTGAAACGTAGAAGCATCCGTCGAGCGCAGATTGTAGAACAGCGCCAATGCATCGAAACTCACCGGAGAGAGCGGCATCGTCTTGTAGCGGTCGGCCGGCCAACGCAACTTGCGATAAGTCGTATTGACCACCATCTTATCCCAGTCATACTGGTAAGAGCTATAATAGCGGTATTTATTCTCCCGAATGTCATTGGCAAACTTCACAGGGCGAAGTGTCTCTACATCGAGCCAGGTCTCGTAGGTATCGTCCAAGGTAAAAAACCATTTGAAGAAGGCAAAAGTCTTCGCATTGGCGTAAATACGATAAGTCGGAACCCCCTCTACCCGTGCCCGCGAGGTTTTGAAGACCACCTCCGCCACCTCGGTATTGGGAATCAATGCAGCTTTGTAACTCACCACATAGGTCAATTTCTCTCCATCAGCAAAAGCTGTTTCACGCGGTTGTGCCTCCGAAAAGGAGATGAAACCCGAAACAAGGAGGAATATCATGAAGAACATCGCTTTCATATTCTTTAAACGTATCATGTAGCCGCAAAATTATGAAATCATACTGAAATCCATCTCTCTTTTCGAAGAATATCTCTCTTTTAGAGTTGCGAGCAAAGCATTTTTCGGCTGACGGAGCAGAGGATCTTCCTCCAGGATCTGTTGTGCCGTTTCACGAGCCACTTCGATAATCTGCGTATCTTTCCCCAAATTAGCGATCTTCAATTCGAATGCCAGACCACTCTGCTGCGTACCGTTCAGATCGCCCGCTCCGCGCAGCTTCAGATCGAGTTCCGAAAGTTCGAAACCGTCGTTCGTGGCCACCATGGCATTCAAACGCGCCTTGGCTTCCCGCGAAAGTTTATCTCCGCTCATCAGGATACAGTAGGACTGATCCGCTCCCCGTCCCACACGTCCACGCAACTGATGCAACTGCGACAGTCCGAATCGCTCGGCACTTTCGATCACCATCACCGAAGCATTGGGAACATCCACCCCCACCTCGATCACCGAAGTTGCCACCATGATGTGGGCAATCCCCTCCTTGAACAACTTCATGTTGGCCTCCTTATCGGCGGGCTTCATCTTACCGTGCACCACCGTCGTGACATATTCCGGCAAGGGGAACTGGCGGCTGATTGCCTCGAACCCATCCTGCAGATCCTTATAATCCATCTTTTCCGACTCCTGAATGAGCGGGTAGACCACATACACCTGCCGTCCCTTGCGGATCTCATCGGCCATGAACCCGAAGACACGTAACCGTTGCGAGTCCCGCATATGGACAGTCTTGATCGGCTTACGCCCCGGAGGCATCTCGTCAATCACCGAGACGTCGAGGTCTCCATAGAGCGTCATCGCCAGCGTCCGAGGAATCGGAGTAGCCGTCATCACCAGAACGTGAGGAGGCTGCTGGTTCTTGGTCCACAGCCGGGCCCGCTGCTCCACGCCGAAGCGATGCTGTTCGTCGATCACCACAAACCCCAAATTGGCAAACCGCACCGTATCCTCGATCAACGCATGCGTACCCACCAGAATATCGATCTCCCCAGCTTCCAAAGCAGGTAATAAGGCTTTACGCTCCTTAGCCGTAGAGGAGCCCGTCAGGATTCCCACCCGCACGGACATGTCGCCCAACATCCGGACCAGCGTGGCATAATGCTGCCGGGCCAGGATCTCGGTAGGGGCCATCATACAGGACTGGAAGCCGTTGTCGGCAGCCAACAACATGCTCATCAAGGCCACAAGCGTCTTGCCACTACCCACATCGCCCTGCAACAAACGATTCATCTGATGTCCGGTCACCGTATCGGCACGTATCTCCTTGATGACCCGTTTTTGTGCTCCCGTAAGAGGAAACGGAAGACGCGAGTTGTAAAACTCATTGAAAGCCGGACCTACGCGACTGAACAAAAATCCGTTGTTTTTCGAAGTACGTCCGGCACGTTGCGAGAGGATACTCAACTGAATCCCCAGCAGTTCCTCGAATTTCAACCGATACTCGGCCTTGCGGAGCACCTCGGGATTTTGCGGGAAATGGATGTTGTACAGCGCCTCTTTGAGCGGTATCAGGCCATGCGCCCGAAGAATCTCCGGCGGCAACGTCTCCACGATATGCGACTCGGCCACCTGCCAAAGGTTGCACTCCAGGTTGTAGATTCCTTTCGTGCCCAACTGATTCGACGAGAGATTCTCCGTCGTGCCATACACGCCCTGCATGCCCGAGGGTCGTGTCAGTGCCGCCGTGACCGGCTCCATCTCGGGATGAACCAGCGAAAGCTCCTCCCGATAGAAATTCGGGCGCCCGAAAATCACATACTCCCGACCCGCCTCGAGCCGTTTCTCGATCCATTTGATTCCAGAGAACCACACCAGTTCGGCCGTCCCCGTCCCGTCAGACACCACGGCGACCAGACGTTTACGACCGCCCCCGCCCTGCAGGGAAACCCCCTCAATCCTGGCCCTCAATTGAATATAGGTCTGCCCGTCATCTCGTACTTCAGAGATCTTATAAATTTTCGTCCGGTCGATATAACGAAACGGGAAATAATAGAGCAAATCGCGCAACGTACTGATTCCAAGCTCCTTCCCAAGCAAAATCGCACGGCGTTCGCCCACGCCATGCAGAAACTTGATATCATTATCGAGGAAAGAGGCCATACACACCGTACTTTATGCCAAAGATAACGATTTTTACACAATCCGGAGTTTTTCGTTAAATTTGCGGAGAAACAGCATGCTTCGAGCCGCTCATAATACCTTTATCATGAAAAAATTCACCCCGTCACTCACACGGTTCTCCCGTCGCAAAGCCCACGAAGTCCGCATCGGAAGCATCAGCATCGGAAGCAATCACCCGATAGCCGTCCAGTCGATGGCCAATTGCAGCACGATGGATACCGACGCCTGTGTGGAACAGATTCGGGCGGTACGCGATGCCGGTTGTCGCATCATGCGATTCACCGCCCCCGGGAAACGCGAAGGAGAGAATCTGCGCGAAATTGCTGCAGCCGCCCGCGAAGCCGGCCTCAACGATGTAGCCCTGGTGGCCGATATTCATTTCACCCCCGACGTGGCAGAGATCGCCGCTCAATATGTGGATAAGGTGCGGATCAACCCCGGCAATTACGGTCGGATGGAAGATCGTCTACCCGCCCTGCTGGCCCGTTGTCGGGAACGTGGAGTGGCTCTGCGTATCGGAGTGAATCATGGCTCCCTGGCCGCACACATGGTCGACCGTTGGGGCGACACGCCGCGCGGCATGGTCGAATCGGCAATGGAGTTCCTGCGCGGATGTCGGGCCGAGGGATTTGACCAAGTGGTGGTTTCGATGAAATCGAGCAACGTACGCGTCATGGTGCATGCCTATCGTCTGCTCGCAGCCACGATGGCCGCCGAAGGGATGGACTATCCGCTCCACCTCGGCGTCACGGAGGCAGGCGACGGTTCGGATGCACGCATCAAGTCGGCCGTAGGTATCGGAGCACTATTGGCTGACGGCATCGGCGACACGATCCGCGTATCGCTCACCGAACCGCCCCAAAACGAGATTCCCGTAGCCCAGGCATTGGCAGACTACTTCGCCGAACGTACCGGGGAGGAACCCATCGAAGAGATTCGGAACGAATCGCTATACAGCCCTTATGAATATCGTCGCCGCACCTCCAACGCCATCGGAAATATCGGCGGCGGACAGCTGCCGCTCCTTTGGGAGGAGCTGAACGATACGGCCCAGGAGGGCGTGAGAGGAGGAGAGGTGGCGCTACTCGAAGCAGTCACCGGCAATCCCGTCGCCGAATGGCGGGCCCGTATCCTCAACATGGAGGCCGAGGGCGATTATCGCCCTGTGATTCTCGCACGATGCTACCACGAAACCTCGTTGACCACTCTGCAACTCAAAGCGGCCGCCGATTTCGGACCGTTATTGTTGGACGGCCTTGCGGACGGGATTCGCATCCAAAATGAGACCTCCTCTCCGCTGTCGGAGCATGACTACCCCGCAGGCTCTTCGGACTCCATCACTCCCGAAAGGCTTGCCTCCACGGGTCTGTCGATTTTCCAGGCAGCACGCGTCCGGATGAGCAAAACGGAATATATCGCCTGTCCGGGTTGCGGTCGTACCCTGTACGACCTGCAACATACGTTGGCTGCCATCCGTGCCCGCACATCCCATCTCAAGGGTCTAAAAATCGGCGTAATGGGATGTATCGTGAACGGCCCGGGCGAGATGGCAGACGCCGATTACGGTTACGTGGGAGCAGGCCGTGGATTGGTGACGCTTTACAAAGGGAGAGAGGTCGTACGTCGTGCCATTCCGCAAGAGGAGGCGATCGATGCCCTCGTTGCCCTCATCCAGGAGTATGGAGATTGGGTCGAACCAAATCATACAGCTACCGGTGACACAAACCTTTCCAACCTCTTAAGCTAAATCACCGACACATCCCATGGAACTCCTCTCGCTGACTTATCTGGGTAATATCCAATGGTACTCGAAACTTTGCTTCGAGGAATGTCTTATCGATATTCACGAACACTATGTAAAACAGAGCTATCGAACGCGGTGCGATATTCTCGGGGCCAACGGCCCGGCCTCACTGGTCGTGCAGACTGTCAAAGGGAGCAACTTCAACAAGGTGACCACAAAAGACACACGCATCGACTACTCCAAACGGTGGCAACATCAACATTGGGTATCGCTGCTATCGGCATACAAAAATTCGCCCTACTTCGACCACTACGAGAGTCTCTTCGCTCCTTTCTATACCAAACGATACGACTTCCTGCTCGATTACGATCTGGAACTGACGGAGACCGTTCTGCGGTTGCTGGGCAGCACGGCGACCCTCCGGTTGACCGACCGATACATCGACCCGGAGGAGATGGACCCCACCTGGCACGACTGGAGAAACGCAATGTCTCCCAAGCCCCGTTTGTCACGACCCGACCCCGCTTTTGTCCCCGAACCTTACTATCAGGTCTTTGCAGAGAAGATGCCCTTCGTGCCGAATCTTTCGATTATCGATCTGCTGATGTGCGAAGGCCCCGAGGCCCTGACGGTTATCCAGCACTCGCACAGACCCTAAAAAGACAGAAAAACAGCAAAATAAGTATAAATACTTACCAAAAATAGGTGTTAGGACTGCTTTTTCCCCTCTGCCGCAGAGATAATTTTGCAATGTAAAAAGTAGTGCTGACAGGTAACACAATGGGTAAGTATTTCGATATGCTGATGGAAGACGTGCGGATGAGAGAAGGTCTCTCCTCCTGCATGAACTGCGGCGTCTGTACAGGTGTCTGTCCCGCCGCCGAATTCTACTGCTATGATCCGCGGCAAATCGTCAACATCGTCCAAACGAAAGACGACGAGGCCATCGAACGCCTGATGAAAAGCGATACCATCTGGTACTGCGGAGAGTGCATGTCCTGTCGTCCGCGCTGTCCACGTGGCAATACCCCCGGATACGTTATCCAGGCCTTACGGACACTCTCTCAGAAGCTGGGTTTTTTCGTAGAATCGGAAAAAGGACGGCAACAGTTGGCCCTCAAACGCACCATAGGAGAGAGCATCCTCCGCACGGGATTCTGCCTCTATCCCAAACTGGTCGACCCGGAACGCCATCCCGAACAGGGCCCCGTCTGGAAATGGATCTTCGACCACGACCAGCAGGTCTACGAGCAATTCACCCCGGTATACCGGAAAGAGGGTTGTGGAGCACTGCGCAAAGTGGACGAACAGACCATGGAGGAGTTGCACCGCATCTTCGAAGTGAGCGGCGGCCAAGCCTTCTTTGACAACATCGAGGCATGCTCCGAACGAAAAGCCCGCGAAATGGGTTACGACGGTGCCAACGAGGCGTATTTCAACGACGTCTACACCACCAATAACGGGGAGCACTCCAACTAACACTACGGAACAATGAAAAGAAACAGTTGGCAGGAATACCAGAAAGAGATTGCGGACGACCATTATTTCTATGTCCGCAGTTGTATCCGGCAGAATTTCTTCCCGGGGTCGGAGGCAGCATTTCTCAACATTCTGCGGAACGATCTGGGCCGCGATGTGGGGGAAGAGGCCCGACACACCTCCTGCACAGGCATCGGCTATCACTCGGATATCGTACCGTTGGAGACCATCATGACGGTCGTAGCCCGACAGTTCGCCATGATGACAGAGGCCGGATACGAACACTTCACCAGCTCATGCATCACCTCGTTCGGCATCTACTCTGAAATCCTCGAGACCTGGAAAGAGTTTCCCGAAACCGAAGAACGGACACGCGAATATCTCTATAAAGCTACCGGACGTGAATTCAAAAAGCCCAAAAGTTTGGCCCACACCTCCGATATCATATTCCACCACCGGGAACAAATCGGCAAGCAAGCCGTACGTCCGCTGGTGAACGTCGAAACGGGAGAACCACTCAAAGTGGTCGAACATATCGGTTGCCACTATGCCAAACTCTTCCCCAAGAGCGGCATCGGAGGATCGGAATTTCCCTATGTATTGGCCGGCATGATCGAATCATGGGGAGGCGAGGTGGTGGACTATCCCGAACGCCGGCACTGCTGCGGTTTCGGGTTCCGCAACTATCTTGTCCAGGCGAACCGGGGCTATTCGATCGCCAACTCCCAAAAGAAACTGGAATCTATGGCTCCCTATAAGCCCGATTTCATCGTTGCCAACTGCCCGGGATGTACCATGTTCCTCGATAAGTGGCAATATGCCATCGCCGAAATGGAAGGGACGACCTATGGGCCGGACGGACAGGGAATACCCGTACTGTCCTATGAAGAGATGGCGGGGCTCGTGTTGGGTTACGACCCGTGGGAACTGGGCATGCAGATGCACCAAGTGGCTGTGGAGCCCCTTCTGGACAAGATGGGTGTCCGTTATGATCCGGCAGCCAAATACCTTGCCCGTAACGGCAAATATATCGGCCAACCCGAGGAGGCAGCCGTCAATCTCCGCTGCACCTCGCAACCAATTATCCGCAAGTTATGAGTAAAAGAGTAATCGTCATAGGCGGCGGTGTAGCCGGCATGCAAACGGCAGCAACGCTCGCCGGACTGGGCATCCATCCCGTCATTATTGAAAAAGGGGATCGACTGGGCGGCAAGCTGCTGAACTGGCATAAACTTTTTCCCACGTTTACCCCTGCGGGAGAGGTGCTCGACACACTCCGTCGTCAGTTGAAAGATGTGGAGATAATGACCAATACGGAGGTCAAAAGAATCGAGCAGAGCGGTGTAGTATTGAATGACGGACGTTTGCTGGTCTCAGATGCTGTAGTGGTTTGCTCCGGATTCGACATATTCCGCGCCGAAATCAAGGAGGAATACGGCTACGGTATTTACGACAATGTATACACAACGGTAGACATCGAACGGATGCTCAACGAAGGCAAAGTCCATACCGCAGATGGACACATCCCCGAACGCATCGCATTTTTGCACTGCGTAGGTTCTCGCGATGAAAAGGTGGGACAGAAACACTGCTCCCGAGTCTGCTGCATCACAGGTGTCAAACAGGCGATGGAATTGAAAGAGTTATTTCCACAGAGCGAAATCTATAACTTTTACATGGATATCCGAATGTTTGGTCCGGGCTACGAAGAGATGTATCGTCAGGCGCAAGAGGAGTTCAATATTCATTTCATCCGGGGGCGCATCTCAGAAGCCAGCGAAACGATCGACAAAAGGGTGCAGATCAAAGCTGAAGACACGCTGATCGGACGTCCGCTCAAAATGACCGTCGACATGCTGATTCTGATTGTCGGCATGAAAGCCGGAGCAAGTAACGATCGATTTGCCGAAAATCGCGGCATAGAACTCTATCCGAGCCACTTCATACGTCCCCGCAACCAGTTCGTCGACAACATCTGCTCGAGTGCAGGCAACATTTTCTACGCCGGAACGGTCACAGCCCCCAAAAATGTAGGCGAAAGCCTCAACGAAGGGGTGGCTGCCGCACTCCGTGTTTCGAAATACCTCGAAGATTGACCATGGTACAGTTCGGATACAACATCAGCCAGCCCCGCGCGATCAACATGGATAAAAACGACATGATGATCTCGCAGAAAATTCTGCGCACGATGCCGGAACTGCAGACCTGCATCGCTTGTGGAAGTTGTACGGCCACCTGTACGGCAGGTGCGATCACCTCGTTCAACTTCCGTAAGGTACATACCCTCGTACGACGCGGTGAATACAAAGGAGCCTACGAGGAGATGAACAAATGCATGCTCTGCGGCAAATGCCGGTTGAGTTGTCCTCGCGGAATCAATACACGCGGCGTGGTCATGCTTATAAAACAAGAATTGGGAGAGTACCGATGATGAACTATTACGACCATTTCATATTGCCGTTTGCCATAGGCGTCACCGTACTTTTCACGGTGATACTTTATAAATGGATCAGGTGGTTCGTCCGGATGCCCCAAGAGGATCGGCGACTCGTTCTCCGCGGAATTCCTACTCGACAAACCCTGGGAGCCATAGGGGAGGTCTTCATGGAATCGCTCCTGCATCGACGCATCTGGCGAGTCAACCCGTTGTTGGGCTATATGCACACGAGCCTGGCATTCGGTTGGTTCCTGCTCATTGCCGTGGGTTGGGTCGAGGCTTCACTCCAACTGCCAGGTGAAATCATTCCGCTCCATGCGCACGTCTTCTTCAAATTTTTTGCCCCCGAGGTCGATTACGGCATCACAGGCGGTCTGTTGGGGAACATCATGGACCTATTGCTGCTGTTCGTTCTCTCGGGGGTGGCACTGGCCTGGTTCAAACGGATGCGCTCGAAAGCCCTTGGCATGCAGCGCACCACGAAACACGTGCTCGGCGACCGAATCGCTCTCGCAGCCCTCTGGTTCATCTTCCCGGCACGTCTCGTGGCCGAAAGCGCCACAAGCGGTCTGAAACACAGCACCACATTCCTTACAGGGAACCTCGGAGAGTGGATGGTCAATACGTTCGGCACAGAAGCCATCATGCACTTCTCTGTCTACGCTTGGTGGTTCTATTCGATCGTACTCGGCATATTCTTCGTTGCGATGCCTTTCTCGCGGTATATGCATATCTTCACGGAAATTCCACTAATCTTCCTGCGCCGTTACAAAGTACACAGTTACGAGAAGGCCAAAAGTTTCGACCGATTCCAGATCGAGGCCTGCTCGCGATGCGGCATCTGCATCGACCCTTGCCAATTGCAGAAAGATGCAGGAATCACGAACGTACAGTCGGTCTATTTCCTGCGCGACCGCCGATACAATCGGCTGACCCAAGAGGTAGCCTATAACTGTCTGATGTGCGGTCGCTGCGAAACCCGATGCCCGGTCGGTATCGAACTCAATACCCTTCGTCTGAATAGCCGTGAGAAATTTGCCGCCATGCCGGCCGACAACCGATACGCTTACCTCTCCTCTGCGGCCGACCGCTCATCAGGCACAAGCAAAGTGGGTTATTTCGCAGGATGCATGACCCTGCTGACACCAAAAATCCTGCGCGCCATGGATGCCATATTCAAAGCGGCAGGCGAAGAGGTATGGTATGCCGACAAGGATGGAGGGGTGTGTTGCGGCCGTCCGCTGAAGCTCTCCGGAGAGGTAGAGGCTGCCCGGCGCATTATGGACTTCAACCGCGACCTATTCCGCAAACATGGTATCACCACACTGGTCACCTCGTGTCCGATCTGTCTGAAGGTCTTCCGCGAAGACTATCATCTGAAAGGCATCGAAGTACTGCATCATTCGCAATATATCCTCCGACTGATCCAACAGGGGCGTATCTGCGTAGAACATGGTCACAACTCCTTTACCTATCACGATCCCTGCGAACTGGGACGCGGAAGCGGCATCTACGAAGAACCACGCGAAGTGATCTCCCAGATAGGCAGCCTACTGGAGGTCGATGAAAATCGAGAAAATGCTCTTTGCTGCGGCAGTAGCCTGGCAAACATCGCCATCAACGATGCCCAACAGAATCGGATCAGTCAGGCTTTGGCTCACGAACTGGCCGACACGGGAGCCGACACGGTCGTCACGGCCTGTCCGCTCTGCAAAAAAGCAATCGCCCGAAACGCTTCACAAGAGGTGAAAGATCTCTCGGAGGTGGTTGCCGAAGCTCTCGGTCAGTAAGAATTTTTACAAAAAAATGCAATATTTTATCGACTGAAAAGTGACTCTTGGGAAAGTCTTCCGAGAGTTTCACAAAGCCTTTTATCTCTCTGTCCATTAATAATTTGTTCTGGAATGTCATCAATTATCTCCAGAACCTGAAAAAAAGAAAGCCTCCACGAAATCCCCTAAAAAATTTGCGGAGAGATGATTTTTTATTACCTTTGTGTCCACAATACCGCGGGATGGAGCAGTTGGCAGCTCGTTGGGCTCATAACCCAAAGGTCGGAGGTTCGAGTCCTCCTCCCGCTACTAAAGCGGACAATTCGAAAGAGTTGTCCGTTTTTTCTTTCCAAATATTTTTGTAATCGCCTGATATTGTGCGAAATATCTCGAATACTTTATTCTCTGAAATGGTTCGATAATTTCCTTTTTCTTTGTCCCATTCTATTCCTTGCGGATGCACCAGTTTTTGTATCTTTTGGCAAAGATCAAAATCGAACTTTCTCCACAAAGACCCTAATTCACAAGACATTGCAATAATAGACGAGGTATATTCTCCCAAGTTCGATAAATTTCCCTCGACCATTTTCAGCTCTTTTTCCAAAGTCTTTTTTCGTTCCACCAGTTCCTCCAAAGCCACATCGAAAGTTTCCTTGTCAATATCATCAAAAGCAAACTTTTTACGTAGATTTCTAATTTTAGTATCTAGTACCTTAATTTGCTCACATAATTTTTCTTTGTCTCGATACGCATCCTCGTTTTTTTGCCTGAATTTGCGTTGGATAACTTTTTGCAAAATATCTCTTAGTTCAACGGGAACAACATATTGCGATAATAAAGCTGCATATTTTTCATGCAGCTTATCGGCAAATACATTGGTCCCGCATCCTTTGACATTACATTTATAATAACCTTTTTTAGTTTTGGATGCTGTATATCCGGTAAAAGGTTTATGATGATCCCTACACAAAACATGTCTTTTCAAGGGAAATTCAGGCGTCACCTGCCGCTGTTCGTAATGATCATGATTGCCAGCTAAATTTTCCTGTACCTTGTCAAAGATAGCCTGAGAAACCAGCTTCTCCTGCTTTCCGTCAATGATCCGATCCCCTAAAAGTTGATGCTGAATCTTTCCACAATAAAAAACATTACGAAATATCTCTGTCAATCGTTGTTTACATATTTTTAATCCACGAGCTTCCAATCTACGCTGTATCTCCACGTTGGATAAATTTTCATTGGCTTTCCATAAGAAAGCCTGTCTCAACAATTTTCCCGTAGCATTGACCGTAATAACATGATTCTTTCCCTCTTTGCGAGTATCGTAGCCCATAGGAGGCTTACTGAACCATTCGCCACGTTCGAGACAGGCACGCATTCCCTCTCCACATTTATGGCGCCGCATGGCATTGTCAATATCAGCAAGAATGATTAAGATATTTTCTATAGCATCCGCTAAAAAATTATTTTGGTCAATCGGTTGATTAATGGACGACACGATAATGCCGCTCTTTTTCAATTTCGCTTTTGTCGTGATACCCGCAACGGAATTACGACTAAAACGGTCAAAATCATAAACAACGACACGATTGATTTCAGGGTCTAATAAAATATCCGCAATCATACTTAGGAACAATTCACCTTCAACTTTCGCACTCTCATTTTTTGCTCCGTAATCATCTTTCTTGATTCGGATATTGTTACGTTGGCAAAATTCAATACATGCCTTACGCTGATTCTCCACAGAATAGTTCTTATTGTATTGTTCTGCCGTTGAAACCCTCGTCCATATAACCGCAACTTGTTCTTTCTGTGCAAGTCGCTTCTTAATTATTTCATCTTCTTTTATCTTTTTCTTTTTTATCATAATATTATATTTTTAACATACGCCTCATGCCCGATATCGGCTATAGTATCCAAATAATTAAGGACAGACAGCATATCCGCCTCATCCATTATTCCTAAATCATTAAAGTCTTTTTTATATTCATCTAATTCAGTTACTTCGAACATTAGATTTACACTCACATACGGCAATATTTCTACTACCGCTTATTTTCGGACTCATTGGTACACTGACCAAAGTTTTCTGTTCGTCCTCATAGGCTTTGCCCGGATCTATTTCATTGTTATGGACTCATATTTCATAGTGCGTGAGGATTTGATTAGCCCCATCCAAACAAATATATCTCCTTTTTCCCAAATTTTCGGGAAACGATTCTTTCGCTATATGACCGGCATCATTCCTCTTTTAAGGCAAAGATAATTATAATTTATAATTATTGCATATATTTAATATATGTTTTAATAGGCATTTGTTGCAATATTTTTTCGCTCGCTTCTCTTGAAAAATAAATTAACTGAACTATGTATTTAGAGAAAGGTAGCCAGTATAGGTGAAGTAGTCGATAACGTATCACTGTCCAAAAGCCGACTTTTTGGGTACGCTTCCTTTCTCGAATAACATATTTAATAACTTATAAATGCTGCATTATGATAGAATCAAACTCAAAACAGACTCTCGCTATTTATTAAAGACAGGTTCTTTGTTTAAGGAAGTAACAAAAAATGGCTATTTGGAAAAACTCCAATTCGATATGAAATCCCCTATCAGCTTGTATATAATGGTCGATATTAAAAAAGGAGAACTAATCATAGAATTCACAGGAAAGATATTATTGAAGAACTACCACCGGCTTATTTCCTTTGATACAGTCAAAGAATGCTTAATCAACATTGAAAAGATGGCCGGATGTAAATTGGATATTGATGGTATATTAAAACATTCAGAGGTACTCTCTGTTGATGTTTCAAAAGATATATCTATTCCTGAATTTCTGTTCAATGATAAAATCAAAGGCATGTTTACTTATTTGAATCAGAACAGTAGACAATGGAATATTGAGCGATACAATCGACAAGGAGTAGTCTTTTCTAAACGCGTAAAATCCTCTGAACTGAAAAATAGGATGATTATCTATGATAAATATGCAGAACTTAGGAAATCAGAAAATAAGCCTTTTTTAGGTTATTTGTCTTATGATGATAGGAATACTCTATTGGCATACTTCAAAGGTAAAATCCGAGCAGAAATCAATATCAATAGCTTCAAACAGATACGCGAATTATTGCATATACAACATCTTTCCCTTGCCAATGTTTTAAATGCAAACAGTAATCCTTTTGAACAACTGATGCGCCAGATCATTAATATGGAATTATTATCATCTGATGAATTGAAAATCTATTCGATGTCGCTGAAAGAATATACCCAATACCTGATTTTGCAAAATTGTCAATGGGACATAGAGAAGGTTAGAACCCTGCTTAAAACGAAGTATGCGCAGAACACCAATATGCGAAGAATCCTTTTGCCCTATAAAAAACTATTACTGCAAAAACAGCATTTCGAGGATAAGGACAGGATGTATTTTCAGGAATTGATAGATAAGATTGTTGAGGCATAGCCATTAATTTACTAATCACGCTCTCATATAGCGTTATATGGCACTATTGCTGAAAATCAATGAATTATGCCATATCAAACAGAGCGGCGTGTGAATTGTTGGGATTTTTATCCTTCTCCCTGTGCAGAGGAGTAGAGCATCAGCACCGTAAACCGCTATATGAATGCCTAATTTAGACTGAACCTAACTGAACCATCCGTTGGCCAAGTAAATTTTCCCCCATTTTTTTCGATTTTCCCGAATCGACTTTGCAGATTGTGAACTATTTATATAAAACAGATTATGAAGCGAAAATACAGAAGATTAACTCCGTCCACTCGGGCAAAGATCAGCGCCTCCATGTTGGGAAGCAAAAATCCCATGTGGGGCAAATCTCATCTCCAGGCAACTAAAGAAAAAATCTCTAAATCAATGGTCGAATATTGGAGACAAATTAAAAAATATCCGGACAATGACAGATAGTTTTTCATAACAGCATTTCACAGCAAGGCCGCACCAGTTCGGGCGGCCTTTTTTGATAGTCGCATTATTCGCTTTCTGATATACCTTTTTTAGGAATGGTCAGCAAAATCCCCTTACGGATGATGACTTTGTTATTTTTATAGGGCTTGTCACTCGACAGACCATAGTTGCGTAAGCTGCCATAGGAAATACCTATATCTTGCTTGTCGAACATTTCATAGATAGCCGCCAGCGAACCGAAGTAATAATGTTTACCCGATTTCTCAACATGAACGACCGTCCGTTCTTTCTTTTCTGCATTCATTTTACGATAAAAATAATTTGCACTAAAATAAATCAAGATGACAAATATTCAAAATCAGCAGGTGACTATTTTCCATAAATGGTAATGTATTCAAAATACAAAGCCTAATTAGATGGTGTTGTTTAGAATAGAAAAAACCGCCTCCATTTGGACGCGGTTTCTATTGACGTTAAAAGGCTGATTATTTATTCAGCTCTATCTTTATTTCTATTTCTTCACCCGCAAATTCTTTGGTGATTTCTTCTTTGAGTTTTTTCCAATCAGGGGATAATATAATTGACTCAGGAATATAAAGTGTTATTACTTGGCGTGTTAAATGTTTAGTGTTCATAACTTTCGGTTTGTTAATACAACGTTTTGTATTTATGATTATTCCTTGTTTTAATAGCAAAATATATGGATTCAATTCCATAGATTGCCATACAATATCACTGTATTCGATCGAACAGAACAGTATAAGAAGCGTTCAGAAAAATTTTACTGCGTTTCTCCATAAGGTCGAATTTAGCTATACATAAATCGGGCGAAATTCCTATCTTCTTATAAGATTAATTCTGACTACATAAGTCACTCTCTATTTTGCCCTGTGTACTTTTTTTTACACATTGCTGTATGTAAAATTGCCAAAATTCGCACAATTTTTCATGCTGATTGGGTTTGCCTGCATAACCATCCTTGTATCCTTGTCGGAAATAATCTTCATTACCAAACGATACTGCCTGCTCGGTTGAATTCCTATATTCTTGCATGAATCCGTCGGGATCACACGGATCGCCCATCATCTTCACCAGTTTCCCCAACTGATAACCGTTTTGATACGAGGCGTTGTTTTGAGTCATAGAGATGTCAGAAGAAGCCTTTTTGTTACCAGCGATTGGTTGGTATAATGCTAAAGATATTCCCCCGACAGCAACGACAAAAACGATAATTCTACAAATGGACCTGATAGTTTTTCCTGTTTTCATGATTTCGTGTTTTTAGTTTATGTTATAAATTTTATCATCTACCAGTATAGGAAATTGTTCGTGCGTCAAGATTTTTGTTTAAACATAACTATTAAGAGTGAAGCGCCACACAAAACAATACATAATATCCCTAATATAACCTGCTCTCCATCCATTATCATCCATATACCGCCCAAAATACTTATAATCAACAACCAATAAAGTTGCGATTGTTCTTTCTGTACTTTCTTTTGCAGAGTTCGATTGCTTTGCATGATCTCAGCATCGGTATTTATTTCACTATGATAAGATAAGGCACTATAATCATTTCCGGTTATGTTATATTGTGCTAATAGATATTGGGAAATAATCTTGGCTGCTCCTTCATAATCTTGACCAAAATCAATGAAATAAGAATATACTACACCACTTACAAGATTAGCGTCCGTTAATAAATTATCTTCCCTGACAGAAAATAGCGGAGCAATATCCATAGACAAGAATCGGTCTCGTTCTTCAGACATATCCCAAGATCTACCTAATCTTGTTGAAAATTTATAAAATCTAATACATAATGTAAGAGATAGAGCATTTATATTATTTATATCAAATGGATCAATATGATAATCATATCCTCCGATTTGAAAGTTAACGGGATTCTGAGTGGCTCGTGGGTTCATGACCTCCAATAACGTTGTATCTCCATATCGGATAAACGTATGGACATGGTTTTGCCCATTGGACTTTTGTTGCTCCTCCAGATTATTCCGAAGGGCTTCTTTTAGACCATTGAATGTAAAGGCGTCGTGTCCGTATCGAGTCAAATCCAGTGGAAGATGCTTATTTTCGAAACGAACCAGCAGGCTGCCGCAATATTCGCAATTCTGATAGTTTGTGGTATTCGCACCACAATTGGGACATACAATAGTTTCCATCAGTTTGTTTTTTTAGTTGAAGTATGGATCACGTAAGAGGTTGCAAGTAAGATTGCTTCAAAAGCAATAAGCAGGATTACCAGTAGCAGATACCAATTATTTTCGATTGAATCGGGAGCCAACAAACCCAATACGAATTCGACCACACCCAGACAGCCGAAGATGCCAGAGAGCGAAATGTAAAAAGCATCTCCTATATGGATGCATCGAAGCAGGTATAACAACAGTGTCGTCGCGGCAATTACTCCACAGTTAAGCAAAGCGTTGAATGTCGGATAAATGGTTAAAATGAATCCGAAGGATAAATTAGCAATGAATAATACCAAGCCGCTGATTAATATAATTTTTTTCATCTCATCAAATTTGAATGGGTATCGGAGGAGGTGTCGTCTGTGAATTGAACAGATGGGACAATTCGGGCAGTTGTACTATTTTTACCCATGTGGGAAGACCTGCTTTCCAAACCAGCGTATCACGATTTACAACCCCTTGCCCAATAAACGCAGCGATATTTTGTTCGGTTTGACCGCCAAGTTGCTGTCCGTTGATATATATGTAATAAGTTGTGTTTTGAGGAAGGGGCGGAGGGGAGACAGGATCGGTATTGACCATTTGAGAGGTCATATTACCCATAACTGATCCTACACCCAAACCCATGCCCAAGCCGGCACCCATCGACATAATTTGCCCGCCAGCCCCTTCGTTCTTTGCAGCTTTATCCAGCACGTCAAAACTGCGCTCCATCTGATATACATCTTTCCCTGTAATCTTCAAGCGGGCTGCCATATCTTTCGCCTCTTTCAATTTAACAAGGCTCGGATCATCGGGAGGAACATTGATAGACATCAACGAAAACTCGACGACTTCAATCCCGTACTTGTTGAAGATGATATTAAGTTGTTCATTGCAATAGGAGGACATATCCACCAAATAGGCATTTACGTCAAGGATCGAGGCATTGTCTTGTGCGATCTTTTGAGAGATAAGAGAATTGAGTTGTGCGATTACTTTCCCTTTAAAATACTGTTCGATTTTTTCAGCAGTAAAACTCGTCATGTTGCCTATAAGCGTTTCCAAGAACAGGCGAGGGTCAGATACTCGGATTCCGTATTGGCCGAATGCCCTGACAGGAACAATTATATTGTATTTCGGGTCTTCCAATTGAAGCGGATGGGGTGTACCCCATTTAATATCCAGCTTCGATATTTGATTGATAAACCATACTTCGGCTTTAAATGGCGTATTGCCTCCGAAGGGCAGATTAATCAATTTGTTCAAAAGAGGGATATTCTCTGTTTTAATGGTATGTGTCCCCGACGTAAATTCATCGCATACCTTACCCCCTTTTACGAAAAAAGCCGTTTGGGCAGGATAAACAACCAGTTGAGTTCCGATACGCAAATCTTCAGACGGAAATTTATAACAAAACTCCCGGTCGTTTACTTCGCATTTGACAACGTCAATTAAAGCCATAAACCCTAATTGTCATTTGTCTCTCAACTCCTAAGAAACAGATTAATATAAAAAAGAAAGTGTGGAGCTGATTTCGTTTATCTAACGGAAGGTTGTGGCAAACCCGAATCAAATAAACGACGCAATACCCCACACCATGAATAGATATAGGGTATAGGTACAAGATAGTACCCTCCTACTAATCTAAACAGGAATGAGTGTTGTTCGTTGTCCTTGATTCATTGAAAATTGCCACATTTTCCGTTAAGGACAGTTCGAAAACACTTTCTATATGTCTGCCACTTACGTGACGAAACAAAGGTAGAAAATAATTTTCACTTTTGAACAACACTCATAATCTTTATACCTGCAAATTTTGCAGTTTATTTACTGAAAATCAATATTGATAACCGAAAAAGACTTTTCTACATTGGGATACTATATCAAAAAGATAAACTGTTGTATGCTTCCTGTATCTCCTCCTGCCGCAGGCCCAAGTACCGTCGGGTAATGGCGATCGATGAATGCCCGAAAATTTCAGACAGTTTGATAAGAGCCATTTCACTGTTGCTACCAGCTAAACGAACCACTTGTCTGCCGAACGTTTTTCGAAGAGTATGCGTGGAAAAATGATTGATGTTCAATCGGTATTTGTGTCGAAGCTCCTTTAAAATCATGTTCAGTCGTTGCACGCTGTAAACTGTCCCCATACGTGAAACGAAACAATAGCAATCCAATGACGAAGGACGGATATGTTTATGGCAGGCATCGATATGACGTCGGAGTGGCCTATTAATTGTGATGATACGGCATTTGCCCGTCTTCTGCTCAATCAGGGATAATGTATCCGTATCCATAATATCGCGCCAGGTTAAACGTCTGAGGTCGGAAATGCGAAGTCCCCAAAAACTTCCGCACGCCAGCAGTAAACTGATCGTATAATTTTCATCGTCGAACAGTTTTCGAATCAATCCTGTCATCTCCTCCCATGACAAATAATCCGCTGTTGTATTTGAAAATTTAAGGCTCATAATCGTTCACTTTTATCGGTTTTAAACCTATTCTGAAACATTTTTGGGGGTTATTTTATGTATTCAACTATAAATCAGATATTAGACGCTTTCAGTAATTACAGAAGTGAAAGGAAGTAGCGGCTAATATACCGCTACCAGATTCTCCCATCGAAAACTCCTCCATGCCGATTTTTCAAGGTCAAAATAGGCTGTGGTGTAGAAATCCTCTCTTGATTCGCCCCAACCGCAGACTTGATCGGCGATAAACTCTTTGTTGGTAGTACCATAAGCGATTCGGATTTCTCCATTACGTTTCATGTAGGCGAATTTTACAATCTGACCACTACGTAACTTATTTTTCAGTTGGTCGACCAGCAACGCTTTTGAAATACCATCAATCTCACGGCATTTTGTGCGAAAGGTAATGACATTTGCCCGAACTGCTGTGTTGTGCTGAAGTACGATAATTTGATTCATAATCTATGCAATATTAATATTAATACCATCGTGCAGGTTTAGTCCAACCCTCTAACTCATACCATTTTTCTAAGGCGTCATAACGTGTGTAACAACTCATTACTTTATGCCCGTCGATTGTCCAGATACCCCAACCGCTACCACTTATTCCAATCTGATATTTCCGATTCCTTTTCATCGCTTTCTCTCTTTGTTTACGATACAAATATATGACATATAATTGATATATGCAAATAATTGGGCGTAAAAATATGACATATATAAAATATAAACAATAACAACAGTATTTCTATAAGACGATTATTTTATCCATTTTAAACTTTCTACGATTTTCAGCCAATCCGAGATTAGTTCCATCGATAGATTCAGACGGACCTCTACTAAAGCGGACAATTCGAAAGAGTTGTCCGCTTTTTTGTCGTCATCATCCACCAATGGTTTCAGAACATATTCCATGTCATCTCCCGTACCGTGCCAACCCTTATCGGAAAAATGATTTAATTTTTGGTAATGAGGCGTATAAGTCCGAACAAATACCTGCGGAATCCAGGAACATATGCAAGAACCCGATCAAACCATTTGATGTGCTGATTGACAAATTTGACAACAAGTCCAACATATACCATTGCAAACATGGTCCCTACGCCCACCACACTCCATACCCATTCCCCAAAAAACAAATAACAGGCACATACCGCAAGGATCACCAACGTTGTATCTATAATAATCTTTACTTTGGGAAAAGGAAGTTTGCTGACTTGGCTGACAGCAATCGAAATGCCTTCACCAGGCATGGTCACAGACCCGCACTTGATTTCGAATGCAATGCCTATCCCCATAACCGTACATCCAAGCAGTTGGATCACTGCCTGCATCGACAAAGTTTCGCATATCAGAAAATCTGTCAACCACATATTGAAATCAATCAACCATCCGAAAACAAACCCTATGACCAGCTGAAAAAGTTGAATAAATTCAAATTTCTTCCGTAGAATAACAATCTGACACAAAACAAACACGAAATTCATGAGAATCGTATAAGTTCCAATAGACCACTCCGGAATCGAACTGACTGGACCTGCCAACGACAGAACAAGAGGTAACGATGATATAACACTGCTGCCCAAATTTGAACGTACGCATAACGCTACTCCAAGCGTCATAAGGCCTAATGAAAGTAACAACAAAAAATGCTGCCAGAGAAACGATAATATTTTTTGTTTTTTTGTCTGTTGATTTATCATCCTTGATTTTTATTGCGAGGCACAAATATACAATTTTCCCATCACACTTTCTCCGAGAAATGGGGCTGAATGTAAACTTGTAAACTCCACCAACGGAAAATAAAGCGATATTTCATAACGGTTGTATCTCTATAAATGCGATCGAGCCTCAATGTGAAAGGGCGTTAACATCACTCTTCCACATGATTCCAATGGGAGGGGAAAGGTACAACCTGGCGTCAATTTCCAACAACAAGCAAACCCTTTCATAAAGAGAGACATACAATCAATAACACATATACATCCGCGTGCTAAAAATCAACAAAAACCTGTTTTCAGGATATTTTAATATCCACAGAGACTTTTTTTTGTTCTAATTTTTAAAGAACTTTGTTAACTCAGAACTAAGGCAAGCTGTTTGCAGAAAAAAATCATAGACCGAAAATCCGCAAAAGAGGACATTTCGCCCGTCAGAAAGGACAAAAAGCGACATACTTTTCTTGAACAGTTTACCGTTATTAACTGAAAAGCGACGACTTATATGACTGACAATAAAATGGAAACGGGTAAAACAGGATGGGTAACACAGGTGATCGGACCAGTGGTGGACATACGATTCGATGAAATCGGAGACGGAAAATCACCCCTGCCGGCCATCTACGAAGCAATCCATATTCAAAGAAAAGATGGAAGACAGTTAATTCTTGAGGTACAACAACATATCGGAGAGAACACGGTACGTACCATCGCCATGGACTCTACCGATGGCCTTAGTCGCGGCATGAAAGCCATAGCGACAGGATCCCCGATCACGGTACCTGTCGGCGACCAGGTCAAGGGACGACTGCTCAACGTTGTCGGCGATCCGATCGACGACATGCGTCCCTTGAGTCGGGAACACACCGATCCGATCCATCGTGAACCGCCCAAATTCGAGGAACTGAGCACCAAACGAGAAATTCTCTACACGGGCATCAAGGTAATCGATCTGCTGGCCCCCTATTCCAAAGGAGGAAAAATCGGACTGTTCGGCGGGGCAGGCGTAGGCAAAACGGTGTTGATCATGGAATTGATCAACAATATCGCCAAGCAGCACAACGGATTCTCGGTTTTTGCCGGAGTGGGAGAGCGAACCCGCGAAGGCAACGACTTGTTGCGTGAGATGCTCGAAAGCGGCGTAATCCGCTACGGCAAGGAGTTCAAAGAGAGTATGGAGAAAGGAGAATGGGACCTGTCGAAAGTCGATTACGAGGAGTTGGGCAAATCGCAGGCGACGCTGGTCTTCGGTCAGATGAACGAACCGCCCGGAGCACGTTCCTCCGTTGCCTTGTCGGGTCTCACCATCGCTGAATCGTTCCGCGACAGCGGAGGAGAAGGCGACGGCCCACGCGACATTCTTTTCTTCATTGATAACATCTTCCGTTTCACACAGGCAGGCTCCGAGGTATCGGCGCTGTTGGGTCGTATGCCCTCCGCCGTAGGATATCAACCTACACTGGCTTCCGAAATGGGAGCCATGCAGGAGCGCATCACTTCTACCAAACAGGGTTCCATCACCTCCGTTCAAGCCGTCTATGTCCCGGCGGATGACCTTACGGACCCGGCTCCGGCAACAACTTTCACCCACCTCGACGCCACCACGGTATTGAGCCGAAAGATCACCGAGTTGGGCATCTATCCGGCCGTAGACCCGCTGGACTCCACCTCCCGAAGTCTCGATCCGCTGGTCGTCGGCGAAGAGCACTATCAGGTAGCCGAGCGCGTAAAACAGATTCTCCAACGCAACAAAGAGCTGCAAGACATCATTTCGATTCTGGGCATGGAGGAGCTCTCCGACGAAGACAAACTGGTGGTCAACCGCGCCCGGAAAGTGCAACGTTTCCTGTCGCAACCCTTTACCGTGGCTGAACAGTTTACCGGTGTTCCGGGAGAAGCCGTAAAGATAGAGGACACGATCAAAGGATTCAAAATGATTCTCGATGGCGAAGTAGACCATATTCCGGAACAGGCGTTCCTGAATGTGGGAACAATTGAACAGGCGATTGCCAAAGGAGAAAAGATGCGGACGGAGGCCGTCAATTAGATATGAGACTGAGAGTCATCACTCCGGAGGGAACTCTTTTGGACAGAGAGACGGATTCGGTCACGTTGCTCGGCAGCGACGGATGGTTCACCGTACAAAACCACCATGCGCCACTTGTTTCGGCGCTTGTTGCGGGACGTATGGAGTATGATGACGGCGGACAAAAGACCTTCCTGGAGATCGGCAACGGAGTGGCCGAGGTAAGACAAAATACGGTCACCGTCTTTACGGAATAACGTTAAAAACCTATGCCATGCACAAACTTCTGCTGAAATTACGACTAAAGATCTACACTCTGCTGATAATCTCCTATTTGGCAGTAGGATTATTGAGCACGGTTGTCTTTTCGGTACTGTTGCCGGAGAACTATTTCCGCGCCTATCCGGCCATCGGCATTTTTTATCTCGTCACGGGATTGCTCCTCAATATGAGCCTCGACCGGACACGGTGGCAGCGGCCAGACAAGTTGTTGAACATCTACATGATGGGAAGAATGGTCAAATTCGTGCTCACCATCGTCTTCCTGTTGGTCGGAGGAGGACTCATCTCCTCGGTTCCGGAACGCAAGACATTCGCCATATCCCTCGTATGCAACTATTTCGTATATACAGGATTGGAACTATATATTTACTACCAGTACAACAAAAGAATCACCCGGAATGCAAATAAAAAATAAAATACGCTCTATCGCCCTCCTGTTTGGAGCACTTTTTCTTCTGTTGCCAGCACGCGCTGCCGCGGAAGTGAATGTGAAAGAGATTGTCTTTGAACATTTGGGCGACAGTTATATGTGGCATATCACCGAATGGAACGGCCATGAAGTGGGTATTCCTCTGCCGATCATCGTACGCAGCCACGAGGGAGGCTGGCACGTTTTCCTCTCCTCCCGCCTGGAACACGGAGCGGAATATCAGGGATTCTATATTGCATCGGAAGGCAATCACGCAGGGAAAATCGTGGAACGGAATGCCGCCGGTGAAGAGGTGCGCCCTTCGATCGACATCTCCATTACGAAAAACGTACTCGCCCTTTTCATCAGTTGTACGATTCTGCTACTGGTGATTCTGCCCGTCGCCCGCTGGTACCGGGATGGACGCATGACACCCCCGCGAGGTTTCCGAGGCGCCGTGGAGATGTTGGTGATGAATATCCAGGACGAGGTGATCAAACCCTGTGTCGGGACACAATACCAACGGTTTTCGCCCTATCTGCTGACCGTATTCTTCTTCATTCTGATCAATAACGTACTCGGGCTCGTACCCTTCTTCCCGGGCGGGGCCAACATCACCGGCAACATCGCCGTCACATTCCTGCTGGCTCTTTGTACCTTTATCGCCACGAACTTCAACGGCACAAAAGAGTACTGGAAAGAGACCCTGTGGCCTGAAGTTCCGTTGTGGTTGAAACTACCTGCACCGATTATGCCCGTACTCGAGATCTTCGGCATCTTCACCAAGCCTTTCGCATTGATGATCCGTCTGTTCGCCAACATCACAGCCGGACATGCCGTGATCCTGGGTCTGATCTGTGTCATCTTCATCACCGCATCGATGGGTGCCGCCATCAACACCGGCATGACGATCGTCGCCGTAGCCTTCAGTATCTTCATGAGCTTTCTCGAACTACTCGTGGCATTCATCCAAGCCTACGTATTTACGCTTCTTTCGGCCGTCTTCATCGGTATGGCCGTAGAAAAACATACAACCGAATCATAATCATTAAAAACCCAAAATTATGTTACTTACAGCATTGTTAGCGGCTGCGGCCGAACTCGGATTAGGAACTTTGGGCGCCACTATCGGCGCAGGTATGGCAGCTATCGGCGCAGGTATCGGTATCGGTAAAATCGGTTCATCGGCCATGGAGGCCATTGCCCGCCAACCCGAAGCAACGAACAACATCCGAATGAATATGATCATCATCGCCGCCCTGGTGGAAGGTGCCGCCCTGTTTGCCATCGTGGTTTGCTTCCTGACCATCTAAAACCTACGTGTCATGTCACTTCTAATTCCAGATACAGGGCTGCTGTTCTGGATGACGTTGTCGTTCCTGATCGTGCTGGGCATTCTGACGAAATTCGGCTTTCCGATCATCACCAAAGCGGTACAAAAACGTTCGGAATACATTGCCGATTCGATGGAGACGGCCCGCCTTGCCGAAGAGAAGATCGCCGCACTGCAAAAAGAGGGCGATGCCATCCTGGCAAAAGCCCAAGAAGAGCGCAACGCATTGCTGAATGAAGCCCAGGAGATCCGTAACCGTATGATCGCGGAAGCACGCGGAGCCGCAGAAGCGGAAGCACGTGCCGTCGCAGAGAAAGCACGGGCGGACATCGAAGAGTCGAAACGCAAAGCCCTGAGCGAGATTCGAGGACAGGTGGCTGATCTGTCGGTACGTATCGCATCGAAAGTGGTGCGCGAACGGCTCGCGGACGAAGGGGCACAAAAGCATCTGATCGATCGACTGCTCGACGATGAAATCAATTATCCTTCGTAAACCATGGACAGCGGACTCATTGCCAGACGCTACGCCAGCGCATTGCTGATGTACGCCCGAAAACACGGGGTTGAGAAACCTATCTATGCCTCAGCACAAGCTGTGGCACGAAATTTCGCACAATATCCCGCTCTGCGGGACATCTTGGGCAACCCTCTGATGTCTCACCGCAAAAAGACCGATATACTCTGTGCGTTGGCAACCCCGGAGAAGAGCTCCGAATTCCGTCGTTTTGCAGAACTGGTAACGGAGAACGACCGCATCGACCTGATGCAGATGATATGCCTGAGCTACGTGGAGCTCTGTCGCCAAGAGCAGCGTATTCTTGAAGTAGAGTTGACGACAGCCGTACCCATCTCCGAAGAGACTCGCTCCCGGATAGCGACAAAGATCGCTCAAATAACAGGTAAAACGATAGAGATGACCACGCAAACCGATCCGGCACTTATCGGAGGATTCGCCGTACGATGGGACACTTATCGGTGGGACGCCAGCGTAGTCTCCGAACTACGAAGGATTCGAAAAAGTTTAACGGCTACGGCCAACAATTAAGAGGTAAATTATGTCAAACAACATAAAAGTAAGCGAAATACCCGAGATTCTGTACGGCTTGCTGGACAAGACCGACCTGGAGGAGTCTCTCGAAGAGGTGGGGACCGTCATTCAGGTAAGTGACGGCGTGGCGCGCATCTACGGATTGCGGAACGCCGAGGCCAACGAACTGCTGGAGTTCGACGGAGGGATGAAGGCCATTGTGATGAACCTCGAAGAGGATAACGTGGGAGCGGTGTTGCTGGGACCGACCGACCTGGTACGCGAAGGAGATACTGTCAAACGTACGGGAGAGATCGCTTCGATTCTGGTCGGCGAAGGGCTGATGGGGCGAGTCATAAATGCCCTCGGCGAGCCGCTGGACGGACAAGGTCCAATCACAGGAGAGCGGATTCCCATGCCTTTGGAGAGAAAAGCTCCCGGGGTGATCTTCCGCCAACCGGTCAACCAACCGTTGCAAACCGGCATCAAAGCGGTGGATGCCATGATCCCCGTCGGGCGAGGACAACGGGAACTGATTATCGGCGACCGCCAAACGGGAAAAACTTCGATTGCGATCGATACCATTCTGAACCAACGTAAGAACTACGAACAAGGGAAGCCGGTTCACTGCATCTATGTAGCAATCGGCCAAAAGGCCTCTACCGTAGCCTCCCTGGTAAACATGCTGCGCGAGAAAGGGGCCATGGATTACACCACCGTCGTGATGTCCACTTCGGCTGACCCTGCCGCCATGCAATACTTTGCCCCTTTTGCAGGGGCTGCCATCGGCGAATATTACCGCGACACGGGACGCGACGCATTAATCGTGTACGATGACCTGTCGAAGCAGGCCGTTGCCTACCGTGAAGTGTCGCTGATCCTGCGCCGGCCTTCGGGACGTGAAGCCTATCCGGGAGATATCTTCTACCTGCACTCCCGTCTGCTGGAGCGTGCTGCCAAGATCATCAACCAGGATGACATCGCCGCCCAAATGAACGACCTGCCGGAAAGCCTCAAAGGAAAAGTCAAGGGAGGAGGCTCGCTCACCGCTCTTCCGATTATCGAAACGCAGGCAGGCGACGTCTCGGCCTACATTCCGACCAACGTAATCTCCATCACCGACGGTCAGATCTTCCTCGACACCGATCTGTTCAATCAAGGCAACCGACCGGCAATCAACATCGGTATCTCCGTCTCGCGTGTGGGAGGGAACGCCCAGATCAAATCGATGAAAAAGGTGGCCGGGACATTGAAAATCGACCTCGCACAATACCGTGAACTGGAGGCCTTCACCCGTTTCGGCGGGGACATGGATCCAGTGACGGAACAGGTGATCGACAACGGACGGAAAAATACCCGTCTGCTCATCCAACCTCAATACAGTCCGCTACCGGTCGGGGAGGAGATCGCCATCCTCTATTGCGGCACCCAAGGATTGTTGCGTCGTGTGCCGCTCAATAAAGTCCTCGACTTCGAGGCTACGTTCCTCAGCCGCCTGAGGACGGAATACGCCGATACGGTCATCACACCATTGGAGCAGGGGACGATCGACGAAACGATCAAACAACGCATCGAAAAACTGGCTGCCGAAGTGGCTGCACAATACGAATAACGGAATATGGCATCGCTGAAAGAGGTCAAACAACGCATCGCAACCGTCCAAAGCACGAAAAAGATCACCGTAGCCCGGCAAATGATCTCCTCCGCCCGACTGCACCAGGCACAAGGCGTATTGGAGCATGCGCAAATCTACGGCAAAGGGTTGGAGGAGTTGCTGTGCCGGCTTCAAGAAGTTCTGGCAGAACGGTCGATCCCGTTGCTGACGGAACGGTCGGAAGGCCCGGTGGCGGTTGTCGTCATGGCATCCAATAGCGGGATGTGCGGTGCATTCAACGCCAATATGATCCGTGAGGTGGCTCACATCGGTAAACGCTATCCCCAGGAGGAGTTGTTGTTCTATCCGATAGGCAAGAAAATCCGACAAGCCCTTCTCCTGTCAGGACAGAAGGTCGAAGGCTCATTCGACAATCTCATGGAGAAGCCCTCTTCGGAGGAGATAGCCCAAGCCGTTGATCAACTCATGGAAGCATTCCTTTCGGGAGGTGTAAAACGGGTGGATCTGCTCTATTACCACTTCCGCAACCTGGCCCGGCAGGAGATCAAATACCGCACGCTTCTGCCGCTCACTCCAGTTTCGGCAACGGCCGACGAAAGGCCCAACGACGACTACATCTTCGAGCCTTCACTATCGGAAGTGCTAAAAACGCTATTACCCGAGATCGTACGCGCCCGGTTCCGTACAGCGCTCGCAGACAACCATACCTCGGAATTCGGAGCCCGGACGATGGCCATGCAGCTGGCCAGCGAAAATGCCGATCAGCTGCTGGAAGAGCTCCAACGCAACTACAATAAGCTCAGACAACAGAACATCACTTCCGAGTTGCTCGACATCATCGGAAGTTCGTTCGCTTGACCGAGCACTCCTGTTTGGTTGCACCTCCCGACAGACCATCTATCGGGAGGTGTTTTTTTGTATCTTTGACCAAACGACCGAAAACGAACAACCATGCCGCGATTCCCTTATGGAAAGACCGAGATCAACTACCTCAGCCAGCAAGACCCCTCCCTGGCTGCAGCGATCACCCGTATCGGGCCACTCTCGCTCGAGATGACCCCCGACCTGTTCACCGCCCTGACAGATGCTATCATAAGCCAACAACTGTCGGACAAAGCCGCACGAACCATCCAGGGAAGATTCAGAGCACTCCTCGGAGAGGTTGTCCCGGAACGGATCATCGCCACCTCCCCGGAACAGCTACGGACATGCGGTATCTCGCTCCGTAAAGCCGAATACATTCTCCATGCAGCAAAAGCTGCACTCGAAGGCAAGTTGAATCCTGAGAAACTCCACTCCCTTCGTGACGAAGAGCTATGCCGACAACTCATGGCTCTACCCGGAGTTGGGAAATGGACGGCCGAGATGCTGATGATTTTTGCGCTGGGCCGACCCGATATCGTCAGCTATGGCGACTTGGCCATCCGTCGGGGCATGATGCGGCTCTACGGGCTGCAGGAGCTCTCGCGCGCCACATTCGAAACCTATCGCCGCCGTTATTCTCCCTACGGCACCGTGGCCTCCTTCTATCTCTGGAGAATCGCCCACGAAGAGGAAACCACCCTCCGCCAATAGCATTTCCCCTCGGCCTCACCCGGAAAATCACTTAAAAACAACCGTTTTACGACAAAGATGGATAAAGCCTGTCGGTTTTACGATTTTTTTCCTATATTTATAAGCCTATTACAAGAACCTAATTTAAAACTATTAACTATTTGAACCATGAAAACCTATAAAACACACGACATCAAGAATGTCGTTCTGCTCGGAGCGCCGGGCTCCGGGAAAACTACCTTTGCGGAAGCTATGGCTTTTGAGGGTAAAGTGATAGAACGCAGAGGTAGTATAGAGAACGACAGTACGCTGTCGGACAACACCGACCTGGAGCATCAGTACAAACGGTCGATATATCCCACCCTCCTCTTCACGGAATTCATGAACTACAAGTTCAATATCATCGACACCCCGGGATCGGACGACTTCTGCGGCGGGCTCTTCTCCGCCTTCAAGGTGGCTGACGTGGGTGTGATGCTATTCAATGCACAGAACGGATTCGAGGCCGGCACCGAAGTACAGGCCCGTTATGCCCGTACACTGGGGAAACCGATCATCGCATTGGTGAATCAACTCGACAGCGAGAAAGCCAACTGGGAAGGGACGATCGACTCGATCAACGCCGCTTCGCAGGTCAAACCCGTCATCGTGCAGTATCCGGTCAATCCGGGGCCGTCGTTCGACGCATTCATCGACGTGCTGATGATGAAGATGTATCGCTTCAAAGACGAGAACGGAACACGCGAGGAGTTGCCCATTCCCGATTCCGAGATGGATCGCGCCAAAGAGCTGAACAACATATTGGTCGAAGCCGCAGCAGAAAACGACGAAGGTCTCATGGAGCTTTACTTCGAGAAAGGCACACTTACGCAGGATGAGATGCGCGCAGGTCTCAAGCTCGGATTGGCCAAACGCGACCTGATGCCGGTCTTCTGCGCCTCCGGCAAACGGGATATCGGGACCAAACGTCTGATGGAGTTCATCATCAACGTCGCCCCCGGCCCAATCAAAGCCCCCAACTTCGTTACGACCGACGGCCAAGAGATCGAACCCGACGAGAACCAACCCGCCGTGATGTTCGTATTCAAGAGCGCCATCGAACAACATATCGGTGAAATCAGCTATTTCCGTCTGATCCGCGGCAAACTGACCGAAGGTATGGAGATGGTGAACGCACGCACCGGAAACCGTGAGAAAATCGCACAGCTCTTTGCCGTGGCCGGGAAAAACCGCATCAAAGTATCGGAAATGTATGCCGGCGACCTGGGCTGCACGGTCAAACTCAAAGGGACAAAGACCAATGACACGCTGTGCGCACCCAATATGACACCGATCAGCATCTCGCCGATTGTCTTCCCCGACCCGCGTTACCGCGCCGCCGTCCGCTCGGCCAAAACAGGCGAAGACGACAAGTTGGGCGACCTGCTGAACAAAGCCGCATATGAGGATCCGACGATCCTGGTGGAATACTCGAAGGAGCTGAAGCAAACCATCATTCAGGGCCAGGGAGAACATCACCTCAACATCCTGAAAGCGACTCTGGCCAACAATTACAAGGTCGATGTCGAATTCTTCGCTCCGAAAATTCCCTATCGCGAAACCATCACCAAAGTGGCCGCCGCAGATTACCGGCACAAAAAACAGTCGGGTGGTGCAGGTCAGTTCGGCGAAGTACATCTGGTGATCGAGCCCTACTATGAGGGGATGCCCGAACCGTCGAGATACAAAGTGAACGGCCGGGAACTGGTCGTAAACCCCAAAACCAAGGAGGAGTACCAGTTGCCATGGGGAGGAACGCTGCAATTCTACAGCGCTATCGTAGGTGGAGCCATCGACGCCCGATTCATGCCGGCCATTCTCAAGGGTGTAATGGAAAAGATGGAAGAGGGACCGTTGACCGGTTCGTATGCACGTGATATCCGCGTAGTGGTATACGACGGAAAGATGCACCCCGTGGATTCGAATGAAATTTCATTCAAACTGGCAGGCCGCAATGCCTTCAAAGAGGCATTCCGCAACGCCGGAGCTAAAATCATGGAACCGATCTACAGCGTCGAAGTACTTGTTCCGTCAGACAAGATGGGCGACGTGATGAGCGATCTGCAGAACCGTCGCGCCATGATCGAAGGCATGACCTCCGACAAGGGATTCGATCGCCTGGTAGCCCGCGTACCTCTGGCCGAAATGTACCGTTATTCCACGACATTGAGTTCGCTGACCAGCGGCCGTGCCACCTACTCGATGCGATTCTCCAGCTACGAACAGGTACCAGCCGACGTACAGGAGAAGCTGCTCAAGGCTTATACCGATACGGACAAAGACGAATAGCTCTTCTACATCCGTCGAAGGACAAAAACCGAGGAATGTGGAATTCCTCGGTTTTTTTTATGCCCTCTTTTCAGGAAATCCCCTGAAAGAACTTTATATTTGTAAAATCAATCGGCTGAAGATGAGAAATGCGGCATCATATCTGCTGGGCCTGCTGGTCTGTGTTCTGTTGGCATCATACATGCCCACCGAGCATGACGGGAGCAAACCCTCTGCAGTTTTTCAAACCGCAACCTCCCATTTGTCACTTTACGACCATTCCAATCCAGACAATCTCTTTCAAAAAGAGCGAGCGGACATCATCCGTTGGACAATAGAGGCCAACTCCGTGTCGTACACAGAGACCTCTGTTCGGATTACTGCTCCCTGCAAACAAACCGAATCGACTCAACGTATAGGTTCAGGTAGGTTTAACATTGCATTCCAAGGAATACGCGATCTGTATTATCCAAAGCAACAAGCCTATCTGAAAAAGATGTCGAGACCTCATGCTCTCGTCACCAAACGCAGCACGGATTATCACATCTACGCCTTGAGGCACCTGCTGATTTAACCGCGATAAATACAACCTTTGAACTGCACGTCGATCGATGATGTGCAGATTATGATGCTATTTTGTATTTATCAACGTAAAAATCCATATGAACAACGAATATCAACTGATCGACGAAGCCATCTATCATGTGGCCGGCGATCAAATCGTACGCAAAAAAAGAAATCCAATCAAGGCACTTCTGATTCTCATCCTCGGAATAGCCCTCATCGTGGCCGGTTATAGCGTGCCCGCCATCCATTCCAATGCAAATCTCTCCTCGGCAGCCATTCTGATTGGAGGAGGTATCGCCATCGTAGGTTTCGTTCTCACACTGGTCCGTCTAACCGGGAAAGGGGCTCCTTTCTACCTACCTACCGGAAAGAAACTCCGCCGGACAGAACTCTTTTTCGAAACCGCATTGCGCAACGATGTATGCGATTGTGTTCGCACCGGAAACTTCGGCAAACTGGCAGAACTGCCCCGTAGCGACAGTTCCGCCCTCATCGCCATCATTTACAGAACGGATGACCAGGATATCGCATTGGCACAAGTACTTGAATTCGTTCCGCACCATCACCAACCTATAACTGATACGCTGATTTTCCAAAAAGGGACATTCACCCTCTCCGGAGAATTGGCCTAATTTCATATTCAAAGTTCTTCTGCAGTGTCAGCCGGAATCCCGAGTCGTTTCGTGAAACGATGGGGAACCGGCTGATTTTTTTCCGAAAGAGCTCCTCTCGCCATAGACCGAAATAAACCGTTTTTCCTATCTTTGCATTAAGTAAAAAACAACTCATGGGATACAACGAAGAGAAACAACGGCAACTTGATATGCGTTACATCCGGATGGCCCGCATTTGGGCGGAGAACTCCTATTGCGTACGCCGCCAGGTGGGCGCCCTGCTGGTCAAAGATAAAATGATTATCTCCGACGGTTATAACGGTACACCCTCCGGTTTCGAGAACATCTGCGAAGACGAAACGGGTAAAACCAAGCCCTATGTATTGCACGCGGAGGCGAATGCCATCACCAAAGTGGCCAAAAGCGCCAACAGCAGCGAGGGGGCCACGCTTTACGTTACTGCCTCCCCCTGTTTGGAATGTTCCAAACTCATCATACAGGCCGGTATCCGCCGCGTGGTCTATTGCGACAGCTACCATTCTCAGGAAGGACTCGAATTGCTCCGCAGAGTAGGAATAGAGACCGTACAGGTTCCGGAGAACGATCCCATCGAATAAATAGCTCACCCGTTTGCAACCCGCATACAGGGCCAAATAATGGCAGAATTCGCGCATCCGTGACGCAAATCAGAGTCGCCAGGGGAGGGCTATCTTTGTGCCACCCCTTTCATTGACAAACTGATTCGGTTTCTGACACGATCGACATCCACCACCCTGACCTTGACCTGTTGACGCAACTTCACCACATCGTTCGGGTCGGCCACATAGCGCTCAGCCAGTTGAGAAACATGCACCAGACCATCCTGCTTGACCCCTATGTCCACAAAAACGCCGAAATTCGTGATGTTCGTGACCAACCCCGGCAACTCCATCCCCGGATGCAGATCCTCGACCGTATGGACCCCTTCGGCAAAAGCAAATGCCTCCAAGGCCCCGCGCGGATCACGTCCAGGTTTGGCCAATTCGGCCCGTATATCGTTCAAAGTCGGTAATCCGACCGTATCGGTCACATAACGCCGAAGATCGATTTTCTTCTGCAATTCCGTATCCTTCAGAAGTTCCGCAACGGTCACCCCGGCATCTGAGGCCATTCGCTCCACCACGGGATAGGACTCCGGATGCACAGCACTATTGTCGAGCGGATTACGCGCCCCGTCGATACGCAGGAATCCCGCACACTGCTCAAACGCCCTGCTACCTAAACGCGGCACCTTTTTCAACTCCGCACGAGACGAAAACGCTCCGTTCGCCGTACGATACTCCACAATGTTGCGAGCCAGCGCATCGCCCAACCCCGACACATAGGAGAGCAACTGGCGCGATGCCGTATTGAGATTGACACCCACTCGGTTCACACAACTCTCCACCACAGCATCCAGTTCCGCTTTCAATCTTCCCTGATCCACATCATGCTGATACTGTCCTACACCGATCGCCTTGGGGTCGATTTTCACCAACTCGGCCAACGGGTCGAGCAACCGACGCCCGATAGAGACCGATCCGCGTACTGTCACATCATATTCAGGGAACTCCTCCCGGGCTGCCGGCGAGGCCGAATAGACACTCGCACCATCCTCACTCACCATGAAGACCTCGATCCCGGCAGGCAGCGCCATCCCCTTCAGCAACTGTTCCGTCTCTCGTCCGGCGGTTCCGTCTCCCACGGCAACGGCCTCTATGGCATACTCCACGACTAAAGCCGAAAGACGTGTTTCGGCCTCCGATCGTCGGTTCTGCGGAGGATGGGGATAGATCGTCTCATTGTGAAGCAGTCCTCCCTGGGCATCAAGACACACCACCTTGCATCCGCTCCGGAAGCCGGGATCAATGGCCAGGACCCGTTTCCGACCAAGGGGAGCAGCAAGCAGCAATTGCCGCAGATTGGTCGCAAACACCCGAATCGCCGCACCATCGGCCCGTTCCCGGGCTTCGGCAAGCGCCTCAGTCTCCATAGAGGGCTTCAGCAAACGTTTATATCCATCCCTGACTGCCATCTCCACATAAGGACGAGCCGGGGAGTTCCCGCGTACGAAAATCCGTTCCAACTGCTCCAGCGCCACACCGTCGTCGGGTGACACCGAGAGACGCAGTATCCCCTCGTGTGCACCCCGGGACATCGCCAAAATACGATGCGACGGAGCCCGACGCAACAGTTCTGCACTGTCAAAATAGTCGGCATATTTCACTCCTTCCGCCTCTTTCCCCTTCACAACCTTCGATACAATCTTCGCATCGCGCCTAAAGAGCCGGCGCATCAGGCTGCGGCTCCTCTCACTCTCGTTGACCCACTCCGCCATGATATCGCATGCTCCGGCCAAAGCAGCAGCACTATCTTCCACCTCTCCCTGGACGAACCGCTGGGCCAGCCTCTCGGGCAATGCCCCATCCTGCCGCATAAGCAGCGCCGCCAAAGGTTCCAGGCCACGTTCGCGAGCTACGGTAGCTTTTGTCCGCCGTTTGGGTTTGTAGGGTAAATAAATATCCTCGAGCGTCGGACCGTCATAACACACCTCGATCTTCGCCCGAAGTTCATCCGTCAATTTTCCCTGTTCGGCCATGGTGGCAAGAATGGTCTCACGCCGCTTCACCAACTCCTGCAACCGTTCATACGCCTGTTTCACCGCTGCCACCTGCATCTCGTCCAGCCCACCAGTTCTCTCCTTACGGTAACGGCTGATAAACGGCACCGTAGCACTCTGGTCCAACAGATCCACCACACCCCGCACACCCCGCAAAGGAATCTCTTCCGTGCGGGAAATTATTTCGATAATTGACTCCCTGTAATCCGACATACCATATAATTTCGTATATTTGTAGAATATAGGACGCACCTCGGGCTACATGGAGGAAATGAGTACCCTCGACGGGCTTCGGTTGGTCCTGTATCCAACACTTGAAACTGTAAAAATAAAAAAAATATGTTCTCCAAGGAAACGTACATAACCCGTCGGGCCGCATTGCGGGAACGGGTAACCCGGGGCGGATTGATTATCCTGCCCGGAAATACCGAATCTCCGGCCAATTACCCGAACAATACCTACCATTTTCGGCAGGACAGCACCTTCCTCTACTTTTTCGGCTTGAACCATGCCGATATGGTGGGAGTCCTCGACATCGACACCGGTCGGGACACACTCTACGGCGATGACCTGTCGATGGAAGACATTATCTGGACCGGGCCTCAACCCTCTGTAGCAGAACTCGGTGCACGGGTCGGCGTGAAAGACACCCGTCCTTTGTCTGGACTGCAGGAACAAATCTCTCAGGCTTTGCGCAAAGGACGTCCGGTGCATTTTCTGCCCCCTTATCGGGCAGAGAACAAATTGCTGCTGGGCCGTCTGCTGGGCATCTCTCCCGTTGCGCTTCCCAATTACATCTCGGTAGAATTGGCTCTGGCCGTCGTCTCGCTACGCGACAAAAAAAGCGACGAGGAGATTGCCGAAATCGAACACGCCTGCGAAATCGGCTATCGGATGCATACCACCGCCATGCGGATGTGCCGTCCGGGGGTGGAGGAACGCGAAATCGCAGGAGCCATCGAAGGGGTAGCCATGCAGATGGGTGCAGGCGTTTCCTTCACCTCCATTGTATCGCAGCACGGAGAAACGCTCCATAACCACAACTATGATGGCGTGCTCGAAAGTGGTCGGCTGCTGCTGGTGGATGCCGGAGCTGAAACTACAATGAATTACTGCAGCGATTTTACGCGTACGTTTCCCGTCAACGGGAAATTCACCCAGAAACAAAAGGATGTCTACAACATCGTTCTGGCAGCCAACGCCTGCACATTCGAAGTGGCCGGACCGGATAAAATGTACCGCGACGTCCATCTCGAAGCATGCCGTGTCATCGTAGAGGGGCTGAAAGAGCTCGGCCTGATGCGCGGCAATACGGACGATGCCCTCGCCGCTGGCGCTCATGCATTGTTCATGCCTCACGGATTAGGACACATGATGGGCATCGATGTACATGACATGGAGGACATCGGTGAGAAATATGTAGGCTACGACCAGGAGACCAAGCGGAGCGAGCAACTCGGAGTAAGCGCCCTGCGCATGGGACGCCGTCTGAAACCAGGTATGGTAATGACCAATGAACCGGGCATCTATTTCATCCCCGCCTGCATCGAGAAATGGAAAAATGAGGGCCTCAACAGCAGTTTCATCAACTTCGCAGCCGCAGAAAAATATTACGACTTCGGCGGAATCCGAGTTGAAGACGACCTGTTGATTACACCAACAGGCAACCGGATTCTGGGCAAACGCCGTGTTCCGGTAACTGTAGAGGAGATCGAAGCTTTCATGGCCGAAAACTAACAACCATGGCACTGATACTGAATATCGAAACAGGAACGGATATCTGCTCCGTAGCACTTTCGCGAAATAAAGAACTGATCGCCCTGCGGGAAAGCACTGAAGGACGTGATCATGCCCGCAAGTTGGGGGTCTATATCGAGGAGTTGTTACACGAAAACCACCTCGAAGCAGATGAACTCGACGCCGTTGCCGTCGGGAAGGGACCCGGCTCCTACACCGGACTGCGTATTGGCGTATCCACCGCCAAGGGGCTCTGCTATGCACTGGGCATACCCCTGATCGGGGTAAGTTCGCTCGAGGCCCTAGCCCATGTCGCCACAGAAGATTTCGAGGCAGGGATTCTCGACATCGAGGATGAAGAGTGGCCCACAGCCCGGCTCTGCCCGATGATCGATGCCCGTCGCATGGAGGTCTACGCACAGGTATTCGACACAACATTGCATCCGCTGAACGAAGTGGCAGCCCACATTATCGAACCGGACTCTTTCAAAGAGTTTATCGATGGAAAGCATCCATTCATTATTTTCGGCGGAGGAGCCGCCAAATGCGTCGACACACTCCCCGCACAAGGGGTCAAACTGGTATCCGTCACCCCTTCGGCCCGCGGTCTCGTGGAACCGGCATTCGATGCCTTCCAAGCAAAACGGTTCGAAGATGTAGCCTACTTCGAACCGTTCTATCTCAAAGATTTCGTCGTTACGACCTCGAGAAAGAGGCTGTTTTAACAAAAAGTCGCGAGCCTTGGTATAATGGCTCGCGACCTATCTTCAGGCACCGTATCTAAAACGGCAGATCGTCCACATCCTCGGCGGAAGTTGCCGGAGTTGTCGGCTGCGGAGGGGTAAAATTGCCAGAGGCAGACTGCGACATGCCGCCCGAATACCCGGCAGTTGCTCCTCCTGCATAGCCTCCCTGCGAAGGAGCAGCGCCATAACTCGTGCCGTCGGCAGGCGTTCCTGCGCCATCGGAACGTTTGCCCAGCAGCTTCATATCATCGGCCAGCACCTCTATGGAAATACGCTTATTGCCGTTATTATCGGTCCATTCGCGCGAACGAAGACGCCCTTCGATATACAGTTGACTCCCCTTGCGGACAAACCGATCGGCCACATCGGCCAGGTTACGCCACAAAGTAATCGTATGCCACTCAGTATGATCTTTCGACTCCTGAGTCTGACGGTTGTATATCCGCTCCGTCGTCGCCAATCGAATACGCGCCACCTTAACGCCACCTTCCAGCGTACGAATCTCGGGATCCATCCCCACATTGCCGATCAGAATTACTTTATTTACCATCTCGTTATAAATTTTTAATCATCTCAATAAACAGTTTCGTCATCCTCTTGGCCGCTTTCACCCCCTCGGCCTGAACCTCTTCGTGCGAAGATTTCTCCTCGGAAAGGCCCACGTTCGTAATGACCGACACACCAAACACGGGAAGCCCCATGTGACGTGCGGCAATCACCTCCGGCGTCGTGGACATACCCACGGCATCGCCTCCGATGGCCCGGAAATAACCATACTCACTCTGGGTCTCGTAGGTCGGCCCTGTACCCCCGACATAACAGCCATGCTGCAATGCGATTCCCTCCTGAGCCGCTATGGCATCCGCCTTAGCAATCAAAGCCGGATCATACGCATCGTGCATATCCGGAAACCGGGGCCCCAGTTCGGCGATATTTGGCCCAATCAACGGGTTAGGAATCAGATTGATATGATCGGTAATCACCATCAGGTCACCCGTATGGTATCCGGGATTCACTCCACCGCTGGCATTCGACACGAACAGACAGCCAATTCCGAGAAACTTCATCACCCGAACAGGAAAAACAACCTGTTGCGGCGTATATCCCTCATAAAAATGGAACCGCCCCTGCATGGCAACCACCTTGCGGCCCCCCAGTACTCCGAATATCAGACGCCCCTGGTGCCCCTCGACAGTAGAGACAGGAAAGTTCGGAATATCCTTATAATCGATGGCGGCCTTCACATCGATGTTTTCGACGAGCCCGCCAAGCCCTGTACCGAGAATAATACCCACTTCCGGCACAAAATCCGTTCGGCTACGGATGTAAGAGACTGTACTTCGGATTTGTTCTAACATCATAATCCAGATTATTCAAAAAATCCTTTTCGGAATTGTCATTAAAAACTATGCGGATCGGAACGTAATACAAGCGTTCACGAATCTGTTTCGGAATTTTTTTCCGGTTGGTGAGCTTCACGGCATCCTTCTCCGTGGTCACAATTACCGTACCCTCCGGCGCATCGGCCAATGCATCGGCCATCGTTTTCAAATCACGGCTGCGATAGGGGTGATGATCCGGGAATTCCAACACTCCTTCCACGCGGTATCTCCGTCCCATCTCTTCAAGAAATGCCCCCGGATTCCCGATGCCCGACATCACAACCACGGACGCTCCCGCACGAAGCGTCCTAGAGGTCTCGTCCGGGAACAGAGGCTGGGCGTTCCCCGATTCTGTCGAGGTAAAAAACAGACACTGATAAGGATAGAGCCCCAACGACTTACGAATGATCCGGCGATCCAGTGGCGACAGCCCCGGCGGGCATTTGGTCACCAATACGAAATGGGCCCGATAAAGTTGAGAAACCGTATCCCGCAACATTCCCCACGGCAACAAGTGGTCGCGATACACCGGACGGGTGTAATCCATCAACAGAATATTCACCCAAGGTTCTACATAGCGGTGCTGAAATCCATCATCGAGGATAATCAGATTCACATCCGGATGCTCCTCCAGAATGCGACGGATTCCCTCTCTCCGTTTTTCGCATACAGCCACCACCACATCGGGGAATTTCATTTTAATCTGCTTCGGCTCATCGCCGACCGTCAAAAATGATGCATTCACCTCTGCCTCAACATACCCTTTTGTCCGACGACGATAACCGCGCGAAAGAAGCGCTACCCGATAGGTTTGACGCAGATGGGCAATCAGCATCTCTGCGACAGGCGTCTTGCCCGTTCCACCGACCGTCAGATTCCCGACACAAACAATCGGAACATCATACTCTTGCGAACGAAAGATCCCCCAGTCAAACAACTTGTGTCTGACTCGAATAACCAATCCATACAACATGGCAAACGGAGCAAGGAAGGAGCGGTTCATGGTCGATCAATCGCGTAATCGTTCAAAGTTAATCGAAAAAGAGAGAATTCCAAAACGATTCCGGAATTAACCGTCATCACCTTACATTCGGGCACAGGTGCTCTATCATCCGATATGTTTGAAACGCGCAATGACGTCGATATCCGTCAGCTCCTTGGACAACATCATGATGGTGTTCTCCGGCACTTTTTTCAGATCGAGCAACATCAGTGCATCGAGCCCGTCGCAGAAATCATGATCCACATTGAAGGCCAGGACATGGCTATTCAACTGGAGATATTTCTTGATCAGAATCGGAATGGCCATCTCATCGCGCTCGATGTCACAAACAATCTTATTCACCAGTTCCAATGAGGTCACTCCTCTCAGCAACGAAATATCAATCGGCGCATCGATCCCCTCCAAACCGGTCACCGGTCGGATGTATGCGGCCAATTTCCGATTGTAATGATACATCTCCAAGTATTTGGCGATTAATGTTTTCGATACCTTGTCGAATTCGCCCGAGATGGTTACGGGACCCAACAGATTGCGGTATTGCTCATGTTTGAGCAGCACATAAAGAATACCTTTCCACAGCAGCATCAGCGCAGCACGATGCCGTTGATAGTCATGCACGATGAACGAACGTCCCAGTTCGATGGTCTTTTCCATGACAGGGGCCATCTCCGGAGCCATCCGAAACAACGAATTGGTATAGAACCCCTTCAGGCCGAACCGCGGCATAATCTCATCGCCCAAGCCGAGGCGATACCCTCCGACCAATGTCCGGGCTGCCACATCCCACACGAACAGTTGATGATAGTAAGCATCGTAATGGTCCGTATCAATTGCTTTCATGGTTCCTTCGCCGATCTCGCGGAAAGTCACCTCACGCAGTCGGCCGATCTCCTGCATCAGATTCGGAATGGCTTGTGGTGGAGCAAAATAGACTTCGAAATTGGAGTACTCGAATAACTTATGACGCGCCCGAATACGATCGAGCTCGGCGCAGATCACCTCCGGAGCTACTGCCGCAGCCACCTCCTCCATAGTTCGCGGTTGTGGTTTGCGTTGCGGGACGACACGAAGCCGTCTCCGCGGTCTCTTCCGACACAGATACTCCACATTGGCACGCAGATAATTGCCATAAACCGACAACTCCTTCAACTCCGCCAAACGACGAGGGGATAACGACGACCCGATACTGATATTGATCTTCAGGCCCCGCTTATTAGTCAACTCACGGGGCAGCAAAGCCGTACGCAAAAGGGGATGAATCTTCCCGGCCAGATGAAACAACGTGCTGTTCCGGGCTTCGATGCATATCGGCACAACGGGCACTCCGGCTCGGCGAATGAAACGCACGATCGAACGGCTCCACGGCTTATCTTTCACATTGGAAAATCCGTGTTGCCACGTTGCCACCTCTCCCGCCGGAAAGATCACCAGAGCCCCGCCCTGACGGAGATGATCCATCGCCTGTCTGACTCCTGTATAATTGCGTCGTACAGTTTTTGTGTCGAACGGATCGACCGCAATGAAGAACTTAGACAACGGAACGATCCGATTCAGCAGGAAATTTCCCATAAATTTCACATCGGAACGTACCTTTGCCAGTGCATCGATCAGAAGAATCCCATCCAACGCACCGGTGGGGTGGTTGGAGATGAAGATCACACCCCCCTCAGCCGGAATATTCGAAAGATCTTTTTCGCAAATGGAATAACTCGTCCCCAAATTTTTCAAAACATCTTCCGCACAGTGATCTCCGCTATCCACGACAGCGTCATAGAGACGGTTCAGTTTCCCTATTCCAAGCACTCCCATCGCCATACGAGCCAAGCCCCTGGCGACCCAATTTTTGCTACCTCCCGTCAAATCGCTGCTTCTTACGAGCATAGTCAATCCGATCATTTTCCCAATACAAATTTAATATTTATTTCCACACATCTCCTCTTTGCAAAAAAAATAACACACTCCATTGTTTTCGGATAAAACCGACGGAGATTTTATCTCGAATCGTTACTTTTGCAAAGAACTAAAACACGTCGGATGGCCAACGACAACCTCAAAAAGCTGAAAGAACAGGTAGCACTGCTGCCGCTCTCGCCAGGAGTGTATCAATTCCTCAACCGCGACGGGGTCATCATCTACGTAGGCAAAGCCAAAAGTCTTCGCAAACGGGTTTCGTCCTACTTCATCGAAAACCGCGACCACGCCCCTAAGGTTCGCGTCATGGTGCGCCACATAGCGGAGATCCGTCATATCGTCGTCAACACGGAAGCCGATGCCCTGCTCCTGGAGAACAACCTCATCAAAACCCTTCAGCCACGTTACAATATCCTTCTCAAGGACGACAAGACCTACCCCTGGATCGTCATCCGTAACGAGCCGTTTCCCCGAGTACAGTCCACACGACGATTGGTCCGGGACGGCTCGCGTTATTTCGGTCCTTACGCTTCGGTCATGATGCAAAAGAACATGCTCGAACTGATCAAAGGACTCTATCCGATGCGCACCTGTTCCCTCAACCTCTCGTCTGAAGCCATTGCCCGCGGGAAATACAGCGTCTGTCTGGACTATCACCTCGGCAACTGCAAAGGCCCCTGCGTCGGGAAACAAACCGAAGAGGAGTACCGACAAAACACGGAACGAATCGCCGCCATGCTCGGAGGAGACCTGCGTTCGACCAAACAGTGGCTCGAGGAGTCGATGAAAACGGCTGCCGCAGAGATGAACTTCGAACTGGCAAACCGGTACAAAATGCGGCTTCAACTCCTGGAAAACTACACGAGCAAATCGGTCATTGTCAGCAGTTCGCTGCTGAACCTCGATGTATTCTCGATACTCAAGGATGTAGATGCAGTCTACTGTAATTTCGTACGCATCGTCCGCGGCGCCGTGGTGAACACCTTCACCGTGCAGTTCTCGCTCGGCGCCGAAGAAGACGATCAAACGATCCTCTCGCGGGCCATCCTGCAAATCAGCGACCGCCTTGCGGGCCCTCTCTCTCGCGAAGTGATCGTACCGTTCCTTCCCGAGGAGCGCCTGTTCCCGGAGACCTCCTTTACCGTTCCCAAACGGGGCGACAAACTCAAGTTGCTCGAATTCTCGCAAAAAGGATGCCGGGTCTATCGACTCGAACGGCTCAAGAACCTGGAGATCAAAGATCCGATGCGCCACACCGACCGCCTATTGGAATCCATGCGCCGGGAACTCCATATGGAGGAATTGCCACGCCACATCGAATGTTTCGACAACTCCAACCTGCAGGGGACACATCCCGTAGCTTCATGTGTTGTATTCCGCGACGGGAAACCCTCGCGCAAGGAGTACCGGCACTTCAACATCAAGACCGTAGTAGGTCCGGATGACTTTGCCTCCATGCGGGAAATTGTCGGCCGACGCTACCGCCGTCTCTTAGACGAAGGGGCCGAACTACCGCAATTGATCGTCGTGGACGGTGGCAAAGGACAACTAAGTTCGGCATACAGCGTATTGAAAGAGTTGGGGATTGAGAATCGTGTGAAGATTGTGGGATTGGCCAAACGGATCGAAGAGATTTTCTTCCCCGGCGACCCCGATCCCTACTACCTGGACCGCACTGGCGAACCTCTGAAGGTTATCATGCACCTGCGCGATGAGGCGCACCGCTTCGGCATTACATTCCACCGACAGAAACGCTCTGCCGCATTCATCCACAGCGAACTGGAAGCCGTGCCGGGTCTGGGCCCGAAATCGATTGCCAAACTTATGAACCATTTCAAAAGCATCTCCGGGATTTGCCGTGCCTCGCAGGAAGAGGTGGCAAAAGTTGTCGGAGCGTCGAAAGCCATGGCCCTAAAACAGCACTTCGAAAAAGGAACCCAATAGATTTTTCATAAAAATGTTAATAAAGAGACGATAAAATTCCTCCATCTGCTTATCGGAAGGTGTTATGGAATCGTTATATTTGAACTTTCCGAATCAACTCGGAGAAAACAAGCGTATGACAAACGAAAAACACGGAATAGATATAGAACTGGACGAAAATGTCGCCCAGGGCAGTTATGCCAATCTTGCCATCATCTCTCACTCCACTTCGGAATTCGTCATCGATTTTGCGGCGATCATGCCGGGCGTTCCGAAAGCAAAGGTGAAGAATCGCATCATTCTCACTCCGGAACATGCCAAACGATTGCTGATGTCGCTACAGGACAATATTACGCGATACGAATCAGCCATGGGACGTATCAACATCCCGATGCCTGAAACGGAAGAGGGGTCCCAGACTCTCGGGTTCAACATCGGAGAGGCCTAAAACCCTATACATCCGTCGACCTTATCCCTCAAAAATACACTTTCCGCACGACAATTGCCGTACGGAAAGAATTTGTTTACCCATCGGACTTTCACCAGTCCAATGTTGTGTTATTTCGTATAGGTATACTCCTCCCCGTTATGACGAATCGTCACAAGAGCCGTCTCTGAGGGTTCGACGCGACCAATCACACGGGCATCCACCCCATATTCCCGGGAAATCTTGACAATGTCGTTCGCCACGACAGGATCGACATAGAGCTCCATACGGTGTCCCATATTGAATACGCTGTACATCTCCTCCCAGGGAGTTTCGCTCTGCTCCTGGATCGCACGGAAGAGCAGCGGCGTATCGAACAAATTATCTTTTATGATATGAAGATTCTCCACAAAATGGAGCACTTTGGTCTGGGCACCACCCGTACAGTGAATCATGCCGTACAGATTGCCGCGATAGTGACGCAGCACCTCCTTGACAATCGGAGCATAGGTCCGTGTCGGAGAGAGCACCAGTTTTCCCATCGTCGTCTCATAACCGTCCACCGTCACCTTATCGGTCAGCTTGTACCGGCCCGTATAGACCAAATCGGCAGGAACCCCGCCATCGAAACTCTCCGGATACTTTCCCGCGAGGTAGTTGGCAAATACATCGTGACGGGCAGAAGTCAGTCCATTGCTGCCCATGCCTCCATTGTACTCCGTCTCGTAGTTGGCCTTCCCGAAGGAACTCAGTCCCACGATATAGCACCCGGCCTTGATATTGTCATTGCTGATGACATCGGCCCGTTTCATACGCGCCGTTACCGTACTATCCACAATGATCGTACGGACCAGATCGCCCACATCGGCCGTTTCCCCTCCGGTAGAAACAATATTTACTCCCAGGTCGCGCATACGCTGCAAAAACTCCTCGGTTCCGTTGATGATGGCCGAAATCACCTCCCCCGGAATCAACCGTTTGTTGCGCCCTATGGTCGAAGAGACTAAAATGTTATTCACCGCACCGACGCACAACAAATCGTCCGTATTCATCACGATAGCATCCTGCGCAATCCCCTTCCAGACCGACATATCGCCGGTCTCTTTCCAATACATATACGCCAGAGAGGATTTCGTACCGGCACCATCGGCATGCATAATCATGCACGCCTCGGGATCGCCACTGAGCGTATCCGGAATAATTTTACAGAAAGCTTTCGGGAACAAACCCTTGTCGATCTTCTTAATCGCGTTGTGTACATCTTCCTTCGCGGAAGAGACGCCCCTGCGGGCATACCTCGATGAATTCGCCATGTGTAGTGTGTGTTATGGATGCAAAGGTAATAATTCCCCGGTTAATATGTTCAAAAATGACGGCGTTTGACAAATTTTCGGTATTTTTGCACCACTTCACCTCTAAAAGGAGACTTCCAATCCTATGGCAACCGTCGAGAAACAGGAACCCGTATTCGACCTGATAAAGTCTATGAGTAAGGCTGAAAAGCGTAATTTCAAACTTTACGCTACGCGTCTTGCCGGCAACCAACAGTCCAAGTTTCTCACGCTATTCGACCACCTGGACGGGGTGGAGGAGTATGACGAAGCCCGCATTCTGCAACGTTGTCCGATCAAAAAGGAGCAACTCCCCAACATGAAAGCGCATCTGTACAAACAGATTCTGGTCAGTCTGCGCCTGTTGAACGTACAACATTCCGAATCGATGCAACTTCGCGAACAGTTCGATTTCGCCCGCATCCTTTACGACAAAGGGCTCTACCGACAAAGCGACAAATTGTTGGAAAAGACCCGTGAACGAGCTCTCGAAATCGAAGAGTACACGATTGCCCTGGATGTCCTCGATTTCCAGACACGTATTGCCATGCTCAACGTCACGGCCGATACTCCTGTCGCCAGCGATGCTTCGAACCGTCGCGTACAGGAACTCTGTTCCCGCATTGAAACCATCAGCGAATTTTCGAATACCACGGTACGCGTCTACTCTCTCTACCAGAAGTTGGGCTATGCCCGCACGCAGAAGGACCTCGACCTCATCGTACAATACTTCAAACCGCGCCTGGAAGGTTACGCGGGAAGAAAGATGTCGTTCCTCGAACAGTTCTACTATTATCAGGCATCCGTGTGGTACTACTATATCCAACATGACTTTGCCCGATGCTACCGCCACAGCCGCCTATGGGTAGCCCTGTTCGACGCCCATCCCCGGATGAAGGTACTGATGTATGACAACTACATGAAAGGCTGCTCCCGCATATTGGAGGGATTGTTCATCATGCAGCGGTACCGTCCGTTCGTCGAATACCTCGACCGTTTCGAACAGGAGTTCGATTCGCTCGCCCGGCAAAACAACAACGCCTTCATTCTCTCCCACCGCATACTTTATACGGCACGGATCCACAAATGTTTCTTCGAAGGTACGTTCAAAGAGGGAACCTGGCTTATCCGCGAGGTTGAATCATTCATCGGCCGCTATTCTAAGCATCTGGATATTCACTACAAAATGCTGATGAACTACAAATTCGCCTGCCTCTATTTCGGCGATGGCAATTACCTCAAATGCATGGAATATCTAGCCCGCATTATAGGGACGAAAGACCCTCATGTACGGCGGGATTTGCAGTGCTATGCCCGTATGCTCAACCTGATCGCCTCCTATGAAGCCGGAGTGGATTACAATCTCGACTATCAGATCCGCTCGGTCTACTCGTTCCTTGTCAAGATGAACGACATGCACGAAGTGCAACGCGAAATGCTCTCTTTCCTGAAACGGCTCAATACCATTTATGCCGATCATCTGAAGGACGAACTCAAGATTCTCTACGAACGTCTGAAGCCCTACGAGACCCATCCATACGAGCGCCGAACCTTCTATTATCTCGACGTACTATCCTGGCTCGAAAGCAAAATTACGGGGAAAAGCGTAGGAGAAATCATCCGCCGAAAGTTCCGGGAATCGACCTCCGGGAAACGCCTCTGATAATTTTTTTCCAAAAAAATTCAAAATTATAATTTTTCGCTCAACGTTCCCTGCGGATTACTGATTAAAAGCGACCGCGGGACTCCGTTTTTTATTTGCAACTCAAATCCGCCTCTGCGGTTGAAACCCGAAAAACGGACCCAAGCAAACCCAAGGATAGAGATTTGTATCTCTGACGATTAAACAATATATTTGCTTTCGAGTAATCTGAAAAGTCATCCAAAACGAAAACATTATGGAAAATCAGGCACAGCAGTATGTCGAATCGTTCATGGCGGATATCATCGCCCGAAACCCGGGCGAAAAAGAGTTCCACCAAGCGGTTCGTGAGGTGGTGGAGAGTGTCGCCCCTTACATCGTGGAGAACCCCCAATTGATGAAGATGAAAGTGTTGGAACGTATCGCCGAACCCGAGCGGGTGGTGATGTTCCGTGTTCCGTGGCTCAACGACCGTGGCGAAGTAGAGATCAATAAAGGCTACCGGGTTCAGATGAACAGTGCTATCGGACCGTATAAAGGAGGATTGCGATTCCACCCAAGCGTAAACCTGAGCATTCTGAAATTCCTCGCTTTCGAACAAACCTTTAAGAACAGCCTTACGACGCTGCCCATGGGTGGAGGCAAAGGCGGTTCAGACTTCAACCCCAAAGGCAAATCGGATAACGAAGTGATGAAATTCTGTCAGAGTTTCATGACCGAGTTGCAACGTCATATCGGTCAGGATACCGACGTTCCGGCAGGCGATATCGGCGTAGGAGGCCGCGAAATCGGATTCCTCTACGGTCAATACAAACGCCTACGCAACGAATTCACCGGTACGCTGACAGGGAAAGGACTCGACTGGGGTGGTTCCCCTTTGCGTCCCGAAGCTACGGGTTACGGAGTATGCTATTTCGCACAGGCGATGCTGGCTACACGCAACGACAGTTTCAAAGGCAAGACCGTCGTAATCTCCGGTTCGGGCAACGTTGCGCAATATGCTGCAGAGAAAGCCACACAGTTAGGAGGCAAGGTCGTAACGTTCTCCGACTCGAATGGATACATCTACGACCCGAACGGCATCGATGCCGAGAAACTGGCCTATGTCATGGAGTTGAAAAACATCTTCCGAGGCCGTATCCGCGAATACGCTGAACGCTATCCGGAAGCTACCTATTACGAAGGAGAACGGCCTTGGAGCGTAAAATGTGACATTGCCCTGCCTTGTGCCACACAAAATGAGCTGAACGGAGAAGAGGCTGCGACCCTGTTGAAAAACGGTTGTATCTGCGTCGCCGAAGGTGCAAACATGCCTTCTACACCAGAAGCCATCGAAGCATTCCAAGCTGCCAAGATTCTCTACTCCCCGGGCAAAGCATCGAATGCCGGCGGTGTAGCCACTTCCGGATTGGAGATGACACAAAACTCCATCCGGCTCAAATGGACCGCAGAAGAGGTCGACGCAAGATTACACCAAATCATGACAGATATTCACGCCGCATGTCTCAAATACGGGACAGAACCCGACGGTTATGTGAACTATGTCAAGGGAGCCAATATTGCCGGATTCATCAAAGTCGCAAATGCCATGCTCGCTCAGGGACTGGTCTAAGCGGGCATTTTATCTGTAAAACAAATTAATCGGGGAAGGGGGTTGTGAAACCCCCTTTTTTTTATCTGTTTCCTCCAGAAAATTTTCGGATTCGGATAAAAAAATACCAAAACAAAAACGATTTTCTTCGTATTTTTGTGAAAATAATCCTGAACTTTAAAACTTTCGGATCATGGAAAACTATAAAGCAGATAACACTCGTTACGAGACCATGGCTTATCGCCGTTGCGGACAAAGCGGTCTCAAACTCCCGGCCATTTCACTCGGGTTGTGGCACAATTTCGGCAGCGTAGACGTATACGACAACTTCAGCCGCATCGCTTTCCGAGCCTTCGACCGGGGCATCACCCACTTCGATTTGGCCAACAACTACGGTCCTGTTCCCGGTTCTGCCGAGGAGAATTTCGGTCGTATCCTTCGACAAGGCTTAGGCGCCTATCGCGATGAACTGATCATTTCGACCAAGGCAGGTTACGACATGTGGCCGGGACCTTACGGAGATTGGGGAAGCCGCAAATACCTCATGGCCAGCCTGGACCAAAGCCTGCGTCGCATGGGGTTGGAGTATGTGGACATCTTCTACTCACACCGTCCCGATCCGGAGACCCCGATCGAAGAGACCATGGGAGCATTGGCCGATATCGTACGACAAGGTAAAGCTCTCTATGTAGGCATCTCGAATTACAACCCGGAACAGACGGAACGTGCCGTGGAGGTACTCCGACAGACGAACACACCCTGTCTGATCCACCAAACGAAATACTCGATGTTCGAGCGTCAAATGGCAGAGAGCCTGTTACCAATTCTCGACCGTGAAGGAATCGGCATGATCGCCTTCTCTCCGTTGGCACAAGGCATGTTGACCAATAAATACCTCAACGGCATTCCGGAAAACTCCCGTGCTGCCAAAGCCAGTGGACATCTCCAACGTAACCAGGTAACCCCCGAAAAGGTGGCAGCTGCACGGGCGCTGAACGAGATTGCCGGTCGCAGAGGTCAGACGTTAGCAGAGATGGCATTGGCATGGCTGCTCAAGGATCGCCGTGTGACGAGTGTCATCATCGGAGCCAGTTCGGTCGCACAACTCGACGACAACCTCAATGCCTTGGCCAATCTGTCGTTCTCCGCAGAGGAACTCGCAGAAATCGATCGCATTCTCGCTACGGCAGAGACAAAATAAGCATCGACCAAATAGGCTCTTTGTGAGCTATAAAAACCAAGAAGCGCAGGGACTTTACCCTGCGCTTTATTGTTTTATAGCTGTCGTTCATCTCTTACTACCGACTGCATGGCCGAAACCGGTCATCCTCGAAGACGCGCCAGATAAAAATCTTCGCGGGCATGCATCTGCCGCTCATCTTCGGGGGTTTTATCCTTGTAACCGCACAAATGCAGCAAACCATGGACAATCACCCGATGCATCTCATCGAGCGCCGACGCACCGAACTGCTCTGCATTGAGTGCGACCGTCTGGCAATCAATAAAGATATCACCACTTACAATTCCACGGACAGACCGTCCTTCGAAAAACTCGCTGTAATCAAAGGTAATGACATCGGTAAAGTAATCGTGCCCCAGATACTGGCGATTGATCGCACGGTGATGCTCCGACGAGCAAAAAATATAGGAAACGTCGCCCAAACGGCATCCTTCATTCTCCGCACAAGCCTTGAGCCATGCCGAAATCCTTCGTTTCTCGGGCAAGCGATAAGTGCACTCTTCCTGAAAATATCGAACCGCCATTCCCTTTTGTGTTTATTGGTAAACTATCTTCGGAGCCAACTCTCGGGATTGAGGTTGGTAGTCTCTTTCCATATTTCAAAATGAAGCATATTGTCGTCGCTGTTACTGCTCGACGCGATACGCCCCAATTGTTGATTCGTCGCCACCTTGGCTCCGCTCTTGACCGATACCGTTGCCAGGTTGGAATAAACGGTAATGTAATTGCCATGACGCACCATTACACAATTGTTCAACCCCGGCAACGAGAAGACACGCGTCACCGTCCCCTCGAATACGCAATATACGGGAGCTCCGGCATCCCCGGCAATATTAATCCCTTTGTTGTTGATAACAAGGCCCTTCTGCGTAGGATGCGCATGAACCCCATAACGGTCGATAATAACTCCTCCGCGTATCGGATAGGGCAGTCGACCCATGTTCTGATCGAAACGTCCCGACAACTCCGTATCATACTCCACTTCAGCTGTCGTCCGTTTCTGACTACGGGCCTTTTTGGCCTCCTCGGCAATAATCTCCTGAATCCGTTTCTGAGCCTTCTCCACCTGCGCCCGTTTCGCACTGAGCTCTTTAGAGATTTTACTCTCCTGTGCCTTCAACTGCCGTACCGCACTTTCGCGTTGAGACTCATCCTTTCCGAGTAAAGCCAACTCACTGCTGCGCGCCTGCCGCGTCTTATCAAGCGCTAAACGCGCACTATCCAGTTGAAGTACCTCTGTTCCAATCTGCTCGGAGAGGCGGTTGATCTCCTCTGCCTTGCGCTCCCGCATCCGATTGTAGCGACGCATGAAATCGATACGTCGCACGGCGTCGTTGAAATCGGTCGACGCAAACAGAAAAACCATGAAATTATTGAGCTTGTAATTCTTATATGAGGCATAGATCAACTCGGCATACTCTTTCCGAATCTTCTCCAAATCACTATTCAGGTTCCCAATGGTCATATTCATCGAATCGATATCTTTACCCACCAGATCCATCTGCTGATCCAACGACCGGACAATCTGTTCCCGGTTACGGATACGGGACTGAATCAATTTTAATTGACTCTGATTCACCTGTTGGTCTTTCCGTGTCTTATTCAGTAATTCAGTATTGATTCGAATCTCCTCTTCCGCCTGTCGGATCTGCTCCTGCAAGGACTGGATGGTCTGTCCGGAAGCACCGGCAGCAACCCACAATAAGGCAAATAGCACGACTCCCTGTTTAATGAATGCTCTCATTTCCCTTCCACTTTTTTCATGCGCTCGGCAATCTGTTCCGCATCATACCCAGCTTCCAGCGCCTTCTGCCAATAAAACGAGGCCATGAAATACTCTTTCAATGCATACAGTACGTCGCCGTAATGCAAATAAAGTTCCTGACTCCCAGTGCGATCAAACGAGACCGCCTGCTGAATTAACCGCCGTGCTTCCTCATATCGGCCCAGCTTATAAAGAACCCATCCCTGGGTATCGAGATAGGTGGGATTCCCCGGTTCGAGTTCTGCTACCCGACTGCTCATCTCCAAGGCCTGTTCCAGTCGACGGCCCTCCACGCTGAGAAAATAAGCGTAATTGTTCAACACCACGACATTATCTTTCCACAACTTCAATGCACGGTCATAATAAGAATAGCACCTGGAGCGATTCCCCTCCTGTTGATGCATATCCCCCAAGATGCCCAGAATGACCGAACGCGAAGAGTCGCTTTCCGTATATTTGAGAGCCTTCTCGTAAGCCATCTTTGCCTCCGGCATCTTCTTCATATAGGCCAATGCCCCTCCCTCGAGCAGATAGAAATCGGCATTCTCCGGGAAGTGCTTCAATGCGACAGCAGAATATTTCGCCACCGAGTCGGAACGATTCAGATAAGCCTCGATCTCGATGATGTTTTTATACACATCGAGCATGGTGGTGGTATCCCGCAGATAGGCTTTATAGGCGGCAAGCGCCTCTTCCGTGCGACCTCCGGCGATCTCATTGCCGGCATATACCTCCAGAGCCGCATAATCCTCCGGATATTTGGCATAAAGCACCGTCGCCAAATCGGTAATCTGAAAATAATATTCCCGATAGACCTGAATGTTTGACGTCAGATCTTGAAAAAAACGAATCTTATTTTCCAGGGGCAACTCATCGCTCTCGAAAAGCGTCCGTGACGAAGCCAGAAAACGCAAATTATCACCGATATGTTTATAATACTCATTTCTCGAAATCAGAATATCCAAACCGTTCGGATTTAAAGAGAGAGCTTTGTCATAACAGGCTTCGGCCAGGGAATCCCGTCTCATCTGTCCATAAATCTCGGCCAAGACCAGATAATTCTCATACTTATAGGGGTAATCCCGGATCAGATTCTCACTCTCTGCAATTGCCCGGTCGTATTGCCTGGTCTGCATCAACAACTGCTGCTTATAGGCCATCAACTCCTCGATCCTCCCGACAGCATTCTCCGCCGAATCGAGCGTATTGATCGCAGCAACCGGCTGACCATCATGATCGTACAAAAGAGCCAACAAACGATAGTTGTCAGGATCATGGGGGGCCACCTTCACCAAATGCTCATACACTTTTCGAGCTTCGGTAAAATTCTCCGTTACAACCAGCAGTTGTCCAAGCAACTGTTTGTACCATAAATTTGTGGAATCTATGCGAACAGCCTCTCTCGCATACGTTAATGCCTTCTCCGGATCGGTACGCATCAGAACTCCCGCCGTTTCGTAATAGGAGGGATCGTGCAGGGAATCGAGCGCAATGGCCTTGGCATAGAGTTGGTCAGCCTGTTCCAGGTCCCCCATCGAAGCGGCCTTGATGCCTTCCAGATAGTAGAACGTAGGCTCCATCTCTCCCGTATAACCGAAATCGGCAGGCCCGACATCGCTCTGCACAGCCTGCCGGGAGGTCCCACAGGCCGCAAAAACCATGACAGCCAATAACAAATATATCGTTTTGAATTTTCTCATCAGCGACTCCTCCGGCAAATTCTCTGCCTGTATGGCATTTCCGACTACCAGAATGAACAAAGATACATCATCGGCCTGAATTTACCAAAATTACCATTCTTAGAGCAAAAACGAGATTTTTCCATCCGTATTTTATAACTTGCGGAAGAAATTTCATAAAATACGTAACCATGAAAAAGCGACTCTTTCCATATCTCCTACTTATCGGATTTACGGTATCAACCGCCTTCGGGCAGATTCCTTCCCGGATTTTCGAGACGTACGAATATGTTTGGCTCGGCGACACGATCTTACAGGATGGCCGTATGGCGCGTGCGCTTTCGGCCACGGAGCTGGAATCATACTACCTGCCGGAGGTCCGTCGTTGGACTCTGACGGAAGAGACCTCTGCGTTCCCACAATATACCTCCGAATCACTCCTGGAAACGGCACTTTATAACCTTGCTCTGGAAGAGTTGACCCAACTGCAGCAGACCGACGGTACATTGCGCATGGAGAAGTCACGGAACGAAATAAAAACGCGCGATATCGGTTACAGCACCCTGCTGGCCTTGGCCTATCTGCAACCGGAAGCCGTGAAAAAAAGCCTACTACAAAGGGTGAACGATCGGGGGCGCATCATGCAAGATATTGGGACGGGCGGCTCCTGGCCGGTCTCTACCGACCGGATGATTTGGGCGGCAGCAGCCTGGGAGGTTTATGTGGCCACGGGCGACAAGGAGTGGTTGCGTAAGGTTTATCCCATCCTCCGCGACTCCGCAGAAGATGACCTGCAAACCCTCTACGACCCCGAGACGGGACTCGTACGGGGAGAGTCCTCCTTTCTCGACTGGCGCGAACAGGAGTACCCGCTCTGGATGCAATGCGCCGATATCCATTCCAGTCAATGTCTCGGAACCAACGCAGTCCATTATCGGGCCCTCGAAGTCCTCGCCGAGATGGCGCAACAACTCGGCGATACCAAGGAAGCCGAACGTTATCGCACATCGGCAAGCCGCCTCAGCCGGGCCATAAATCAATGGCTTTGGCTCCCCGAACGAAACTATTACGGACAATTTCTCTATGGTCGCAACTACCGGATGCTCTCGCCTCGTTCTGAGACCCTGGGGGAGGCTCTATGCATTCTGTTCGACATCGCTGACAATGAGAAAAAAGATCTGTTATCCGAATACGTCCCCACGACGCCCTTCGGGACTCCCTGCTTTTTCCCCTATCTGCGACAAATTCCGCCCTATCACAACAACGCCGTATGGCCCTTTGTCGAAGCTTATTGGATGTTGGCTTCCGCCAAGGCCAAAAACGAGGCAGGTGTCATGCACAGCATCGCATCCATCTACCGTGGCGCAGCAATGGCACTTACCAATAAAGAGAATTTTGTAGCCACAAGCGGAGACTTTGCAGGTACGCAGATGAACTCCGACCAGAGCCTCGGGAGCGTAGCAGGGAATCTGGCCATCGTCCACCGGCTGCTGTTCGGAATACGCTTCACGCCCAATGAGTTGCAGTTCGAACCTTTCGTGCCGGAAGCTCTCAAAGGCAAACGGACCCTGACAAATTTCCGATATCGGAACGCCCTTCTGACCATCGAACTGAATGGCCACGGTACCCGCATCAAAAATATTACGCTCGACGGCGGGAAACTGAAAAAAGCATCCATTCCCGGGCATCTCTCCGGCCATCATCGAATCGTTATTGAACTGGCCGACAATCGGCTTCCCATCCGCCCGATCAATATGGTCGAAAATGCATTCTCACTGGAGACACCCGAATTGACCTTCGCCAACGGCACCATCTCCTGGAAGGAGATCCCCGGAGCCCATTTTTACACGATCTACCGCAATGGGACTCCCTATGAAACCCTATTGAGTAACTTTATCGGATTTATTCCCGAGCAGACGGGCGACTATCAAGTCGTTGCCGACAATATGGAGGGACTGCAATCCTTCGCCAGTTCACCACTCAGTCTCCTGCCAGAGGGGGTATTGCAAAGTTACGAAGTAGAAAAATTTGCCCCTCAATCATCGTTCGCTGCCCGGAATTTCCAAGGAGAAGGATTCGTAGAGACCGATCAGGGATTGAATGAAACCATCACGATCCCGATAGAGATAGAAAAACGGGGAAAATATGCGATCAGCTGGGTCTACGCCAACGGCAACGGACCCGTAACAAGCGGAGACCGATGTGCCATACGGACTCTGACGGTAGATGGCTCGCCGGCAGGGACATCGGTATTTCCCCAACGCGGAGAAAACGACTGGAGCCGCTGGGGATTGAGCAACATCGTACAGGTTACCCTCACCCCCGGACCACACACAATCGGTCTACAGTTGCTCCCATGCAACCAAAACATGAACGGTACGACGAATCGGGCATTGATCGACCAACTACGCATCACACGGTTAGATTGATGACAAAGCCTTTCCCATCGGGATTGCAAGACACAAAATTAAACACCAACAACCGATAATCACAAACCTCAACAATAAAACTGGCGGCCCTGTCTGCAAACAGAGCCGCCAGCCAATGCAAGCGCCACTCAATCAAACGATCAAAGCACGGAATCGAACTGATTGAGGAAACGAATATCGTTTTCAAAATAGAGTCGCAGATCCTTGACTCCGTATTTAAGCATAGCAATACGTTCCACACCCATACCGAATGCGAATCCGGTATATTTCTTACTGTCTATACCATTTGCCTCCAACACATTGGGGTCAACCATGCCGCATCCCATGATTTCCAGCCAACCGGTTCCCTTGCAGACATTGCATCCCTTACCTCCGCACAGGTTGCAGGAGACATCCACCTCGGCCGAAGGCTCCGTGAAGGGGAAGTAGGACGGACGCATTCGAATCTGAGCCTGCTCTCCGAACATCTCTTTGGCAAAATACAAAATCGACTGTTTCAAATCGGCAAACGACACGTTCTCGTCCACATAAAGACCCTCCACCTGATGAAAAATGCAGTGAGCCCGATAGGAAATCGCCTCATTCCGGAAAACACGACCCGGGCAAACCACTCGGATAGGAGGTTTCTGATGCTCCATGGTCCGCACCTGAATCGAACTGGTATGAGTACGCAACAAAATATCGGGATTCTTGTCAATGAAGAAGGTATCCTGCATGTCACGTGCCGGATGTTCGGGCGGGAAGTTAAGCGCCGAAAAAACATGCCAGTCATCCTCGATCTCGGGACCGTCGGCTACCGTATATCCCAACCGGGAAAAAATCTCAACAATCTGATTCCTTACCAACGATATGGGATGACGACTGCCGATCGGTTCATTCGTCCCCGGACGCGTCAAATCATCGGAAACAGGCCCCGAAACAGCGGACGACTCCGCCGCCGCAGCCTTCAACTCATTGACCCGTTGCATGGCCAACGTCTTGAGCTCATTGATCTTCTGACCCAACTCCCGTTTCAATTCAGGGGCCACGGTCTTGAACTCCTCCAGAAGCGCATTCAACTCGCCCTTTTTCCCCAGGATCCGGATTCGGAACTCCTCAATCTCCGCAGCGGCTTTGGGTTTAAACGCCTGTACCCGGCCGATCAGTTCGTTAATTTTATCGATCATTTTTTGTTATTTATGGCTTTATACCTACTTTTACCCTTGTTTAATAGGCAAAGTTAAAAATAATATCCGGATGAACCGCATCAAACTGCCATTAATAATGCTGTTTTTGCTGATCCCGGCATTTGTCGCGGCGCAGAAGGTGGGTTTGGTGTTGAGCGGGGGCGGCGCCAAGGGACTTTATCACATCGGAGTAATCAAGGCATTGGAGGAGAATAACATTCCGATCGACTACATCACCGGCACGTCGATGGGGTCGATCATCGGCGGATTGTACGCGATCGGATATACCCCAGACCAAATGGCCGAAGAATTCCGAAGCGAAAAGATCAAATACTGGATGAGCGGTCGAATCGAAAAGGATTTCCAGTACTACTTCAAACAGATGGATGAGAACGCTGCGATGTTCACGTTGCGGTTCGATTTCAAAAACAAGGGGCATGTCACACGACTGCCCTCGAATCTGATTCCGACCATGCAGCTCGACCTGGCTTTCATCGAATATTTCTCGGGAGCTACGGTTGCCTGCGGCGGAGATTTCAACCAACTGCTCGTACCGTTCCGTTGCGTGGCTACAGACGCTACCCATCGACGCAAAGTGGTCTATAAAAACGGCGACCTCGGCCGGGCTATCCGCACCTCGATGTCGATTCCGTTGGTTTTCCAACCCATGCGAACCGACTCGTCGCTGCTTTACGATGGAGGCATTTTCGACAACTTCCCCTGGCAACCGATGCAGGAAGATTTCCATCCCGATATCATGATCGGAAGCCGTTGCGTGGAATCGTACAAGGATCCCGAAAAGAGCAGCCTCATGGATCAGGTCTTTTCGCTTTCGATGCTCCACACCGACTACGATCTGCCTGGCGAGAACAATATTCTCATCGGACGGGTATTCGACAAGATATCGATGCTCGATTTCGACAAGGCAGAAGAGATCATACAGGCCGGATATGAAGATGCAATGGCCCAGATGGATACGATACGTGCCCGTATCGGTCGCCGCACCGTACCCGAAGAACTGGCCCAACGACGCGAAGCCTTCCGCAACAAAATGCCACCATTGGTCTTCGACCGTTATGACATCTCCGGACTCACCAATGACCAAACCGTCTATGTCCGCAAACTGCTCAAACTCGACCGGGACCATCAACTCTACACGCTCGACCAATTTCGTTCGGAATACTATAAACTATTGGCCGAAGGAGAGATCGAAGGCGATTACCCCCAAGTACATTACAACGATTCCACCGAACGTTTCGAACTGAAGATCAAACTCAAAACCAAACCCAGTTTCAGGGTCATGGTCGGTGGCAACATTTCGTCCACGGCACTCAACCAGGCCTACATCGGACTCGAGTACAAGACCATCGGACGCACGGCGAATGCCTTCCATCTGAACGGCTATCTGAGTCCGTTCTACAACTCCATCTATGCTGGCGGACGTATGGACTTCTTCATTCGCAGTCCGTTCTATTGGGAATACGGCTTCCTGACCAATTACTACAACTATTTCCGTTCGAACTACGGATTCCTCACCAAAGGCAACGACCTGGCCTATTCGAAATATCGAGACATCTACCTGACCACGGCCATCGGACTGCCTTCGAGTCGCCATTCTGTGCTGAATCTCCGCTTCAATGCAGGCAAAGACCAATACCGCTACTTTCAGACGACCGGAAGAGAGGAGTCCGATACGATGGACCGTACCCGCTTCGACTTCTACGGACTCAAACTGGAGTTGGAACGCAAAAGTACCAACTACAAACTCTACCCGACACGAGGGGTCTATCAACTCATCTCCCTGATCGCCATTAACGGCCGAGAACGGTTCTACCCCGGTTCCACGGGACGAATAGCCGGACAATCCTATGAACGACACGACCGGTTCTGGTTCGGAGCGCGCTTCGTTCGTGAACATTATATGCCCATCCGCAGAATAAGATGGTTCTCGTGGGGATATATGGTGGATTGCACGGTCACTTCACACCCCTCTTTCTCCAATGAATACGCCACCAATATCACTGCGCCCGCCTTCACGCCAACCCCTCACAGCAAAATCATCTACATGAAAGAGTTCCGGAGCGACTCCTACCTTGGTGTAGGACTGATACCGACTTTCTATTTCATGCCCAATTTCTACCTCAAATGCAGTGCCTATGCCTTCCTGCCCGATAATTACAGCGGAAGGGAAGAGGGCATCAAGCAACGTTTGCGATATATCTTCGACGCATCGTTCGTCTATCAGACCCTGGTCGGGCCGGTGAGTCTGTCATTGTCGCAATACGATGCCAATCGCCACAATTGGTTCCTCACCTTCAATTTCGGATATGCAATCTTCAATAAAAAAGGGCTCTTCTACTAATGCAGTACCCGGTCGGGAGAATAAACCGCACATCGGGATCTTTGGCCGATGCAATGCCGGGAAAAGTTCATTACTGAATCTCATTACGGGAGCCGACACGGCCATCGTATCGTCGGAAAGAGGTACAACGACCGATATCGTACGGAAAAGCTATGAAATACTGGATTTTGCCCCGGTGATCTTTCTCGATACGGCGGGTGTGGACGACTCCTCGCCGCTGGGAGAACAACGGATTGCCCGCACGCTGGAAGCTGTCAGCCAAATCGACCTTGCAATATTGATTTTCCAGGAGTGGGGTACGCCGGAAGAGGAGCTTGCCATGCGATTTCGTGCCGCTGCAGTCCCCTTTATCACCGTATGCAACATAAACTCCGACGAGGAACACGAGAAACACGAACAGGCGGAAATCGAGGTAGACGTAAAACATGGAACAGCGGAACAATTGGCACGGCTGCTCGAGATCATCAAACAGCGGCTGCCGCGCAACTCCTACCGCATCCCATCAATGTTTGAAGGAAGAGTATCTGCAGGAGAGACGGTACTGCTGGTCTGTCCGATCGACAGCGAGGCACCCGCCGGCCGGTTGATTCTCCCCCAAGTGCAGGCCATCCGGGAGTTATTGGACCGTCATGCAATTCCGATCGTTGTCCAACCCTCCGAAATCACACGGATCTTTACGTTGCCGGCAGAAGAAAACAGAGGTCTCAATCAACCAGCCACGACAGCGTCCAGGGATGGAAAAAGATTGTTTCCTCGGCTCGTCGTAACCGACAGTCAAGTTTTTCGGGAAGTAAGGGCGGCTGTTCCGCAGGAGGTCGAGGTGACATCGTTCAGCATTCTGCTGGCTGCGGCAAAGGGTGATTACGAACTTTACAAAAAAGGGCTCGAGAAGGTAGAAGAGCTCCGCAACGGCGACCGCATCCTAATCGCAGAGAGCTGCTCGCACCAGGTCAGTTGCGACGACATCGGACGGGTAAAAATCCCTCGTTGGTTAGAGGCCTACACGGGACATCAATTCGAATACACCGTCGTATCAGGACTGGCTCCGCTTCCGAAGGATCTTTCCTCTTATACCTTGATGATTCAATGCGGAGGATGCATGGTGACCCGTAGCCAACTGCAAAACCGCATCCGACAGGCAGCCAGGGCGGGCGTAGCTGTCACTAATTATGGCATGCTGATCCGGAAACTTCGGATGGAACCATGAACTGTTTACGCTCCAGATGCGAGTAATACTGCTGAATAAACGCTTCGAGATAGCGCAACGCTGATTGTTGAAGAGAATCGGCAGGATTGGCGATATTCCGGGTTTGAAGCGTATCGGAGGCTGCATAAACCGCCTGGACCCGTTCTTCGTCGAACAATAGTGTCAGGGAATCGGTCATCAATTGAAAACCCGTCCCGTAGCTGACCGCAGCTGGAACCCGTTCCGGTTCCCGAAATGCATCGCGCCCGAAAGCAAAATAGGGTTGTTCGTAATTCAGCAATCCCAATACGGTAGGCATGACATCGATCTGCTGAAACACCCGATCGTCCCGCCCCTGCAAAATTCCGTCCGGTGTATAGAAAAAGAGGATGATATGCTGCAATCCGGAGGTGGTGAAGGTCTTGGGAGCGAAACGCTCGGAGGACACATGGTCGGCCGAGAAGACGAAGATCGTATTGCGGAACCACTCCGTATCTCCGTATTTCTCAAAGAAACGGCGAATCGCCAAATCCGTATAGGCGACCCCTTTATGAATCTTCGTCCGACCTGCCGGCAAAGAATCGGCATACTGTTCTGGAACGACAAAAGGATGATGCGAGGAGATGGTGAAAACCGTAGCAAAAAACGGCTGCTGCGTTTCATCGAGGACACTCCCCATATAGCGCAAAAAGGGCTCATCCCATACACCCCAATAGTTGTCGTAGTCATCATTTCCCGGATATCGGGCGTCGTAATTGTCCTTGTCGTAGGTCTTGCTGACACCGGCCGAGAGGGCGTAGGCATCAAAACCCATCGACCCGCGAGACGAACCGCAAAAGAAGAGCGTCTCATATCCTTCATCCTTCAACAGTTTTGGCAACTGACGACCCTCCCCGAGCGCCTGAGGCATCAGGATAAAGGGACGTTTGAACGAAGGAATCGAAGCCAGCAGTGAAGGCAATGCCTCTATGGATTTATGTCCGTTGGCATAACCGCGCGTGAAATAGAAACCCGTACGCATCAGCGAATCGAGAAAAGGCGTAAATCCATGGCCGTCCGGATAGAGATCCGGGTTGAGCAATGCAGAGTGTTCGGCACTGAAACTCTCCATAACGAACAGAACCACATTCCTTCCAATAAACGTAGAATCCACCTCGTTATCAGAATTTTGCGGAGGAGGAAGATGGTAAGGTGAATAGATCGCAGCAAGCTCCTCTTCCGTAAAATATTTTTTATAAGAAATTCCTTTGTTCCCCATGGTACGGAGAACGCAAAAAGGATTGCTGAGAATCAGATTGGCTTTGGCCGACGAAGTGGTATAGGCCGAAGCATTGCTCAAGGTGATGGGACGCAGTTCACGGCTCAACCCTCCGCCTCGCATTCCGGCAAGCGACAATACGCCTGCCCCGGCAAGCAGCAACAGGTTCACACCGAAATAGAGCATCCTGTTCCCGATCGGAGTAATCGGTTTGCCGCTATGTCGGTAAAGCCATACCATGCCGGCCACAACGGCCATCCAAACCAAAACAAGATACCAGTTCTCGGCAGCAAAGGTCCAAATCAGATGTCCCGTATTGTCATTTTCCGTAAAAAAGAGATCGGCGGCGGTAAATCGGATCTGCGTGTAATGGAAATAGATCGTATCGGCGAAATTCAAGGCGGCCACCACACCATTCACAACATAAAAATAACCTGCCAGAATACCGTGATACCACGCTTTTCCCCTGAAACGGAAAGGCAACAGCGACAGTAATACAAAAGCGGAATTGGCATAAAGTACCGATACCGTATCGAACCGCAGGGCCCCCTTGAACAACAGCCACCACTCCGCTTCGCCAATCGGTCCGATCAGCTCCCGGTTATATAGATAAAAAACAATACGACAAACGAAAAGTACAAGATAGACAATCGCCAATCGGCGTATCAATACGATAACGTCGCTATTCCACCATTTGCGCATCATGCCTTCTCTTTTAGGGTTTTAGAACCTTTGATAACGATCTCCGGACGGTGATATACCCGCGAATAGGGCGGCACACTCTCAGTCAACCAAACGTTACCCCCGATCACCGTATCATGCCCGATCACCGTATCGCCCCCAAGGATCGTACTTCCAGCATAAATAATGACATTATCCTCTATTTTCGGATGACGCCGCACGCCGTGCAGCTCCTTGTCCACGAATGCCGCACCAAGTGTCACCCCCTGATAGATCTTGACATTATTGCCAATGATAGTTGTCTCGCCGATAACGATACCGGTCCCGTGATCGATATAGAACCCTTTGCCGATCGTAGCCCCTGGATGGATGTCGATCCCCGTTTGGGAATGGGCATACTCCGCAATCACACGCGGCAGAATAGGAATCTGCAATTTATGTAGCACATGAGCGAGCCGATAGACCATCACTGCATAAAATCCCGGATAGCAAAGTATGATCTCCTCCCGGCAATAGGCAGCCGGATCGCATCGGTCATACATGGCGGCATCCTTCATCAATCCGGTGTAGATCAATGGAATCTCATCGAAAAAACGCTCCGTAAGCTCTTCGCAACAACAATCCTGCTGAGCGCACAACGGCGAAACAATCCGCAGGAACTCCTCCTGCAAAACTTCCCAACGGAGATCGAGCTCCTTCTGAGAGATTCTACGCTTGGCCCTCAAGGGGAACAAAAGTTCCACCAATGAATCGGTAAAAGCATGTGCGGCAGCCGTAGAGGGAACCTCCCGGTAGAACGCTTTGGTCATTTTGAACAGCCTGTTCGGAAAATTTTTCGTATTCATAGTAAAGGCAAAGATACATTTTTTCACCGAACCAAACCATTTCTACCCCCTTTTTCGCAAGTCTCCAGGGATTCGCAGTGCCGAACAATCGGTTTGCCGTTCATTCAACACGGGTCTTCCCCTCTATTGTATCTCTATCTCATAAGGCATACGAGCCTGCACGCCCTGTTGCGACAAAACGGTACGCAGAGAATTATAATACACAAAAGCATCACCCAACTCACTACGCAGTTTTGCCGATCGGCTGCTGAACAATGTATTGAGCATTACAGTCAGATTGTCCGGTTCGTCGACCACCTGCCATACGCGAAAATCTTGAGCCACACCAGCGCGGTCGGCAGCCAAAGCGATTGCTTCGCTCAATCCACCGAATCCATCGATCAAACCGATTTCAAGCGCACTTACGCCCGACCATACCCGGCCGCCACCGATCTTATCCACGGCCTCGGTTGTCAAATTACGTCCGGCCGCCACATGACCTACGAACGTTTCATACACCTGTTCGATACCGAACATGATAGCTGCACGCTCCTGCTCCGAAACGGGACGGAATGGTGAACCGAGATCCGCCGAAGGATTGGTCTTAGCCACATCCACCGTGATTCCCAACTTCTCTTTCAGCCCCTTCTCGGCATTGAACAGCAGCCCGAAAACACCGATCGAGCCTGTGATCGTGCTAGGACTGGCCAGAATGATGTCTGCCGGACATGAAATATAATACCCGCCGGAGGCAGCTACACCCCCCATCGACACCACCACCGGTTTCTCTTTCCGAATAAGTTCCACCTCGCGCCACATCACCTCGGAAGCCAGTGCACTGCCACCCGGAGAATTGACACGCAACACCACAGCCTTTACATTATCGTCTTTCCGCACCTTAGCCAGCTTGGCGGCAATGGTGGCACCTCCGATTGCACCATCAACACTCTCTCCGTCGATGATCTGTCCATCGGCATAAACGACAGCCACTTTATTCTGCGACACCTTCTTCACCGCAGGACTTGCAGCATGCACATACTCGCGCAAAGAGATGATCTCCGGATCTTCCTCCAAGGCTGTGACATCGGATTGTTCAACCGCCGAGCTATCGGCCGTCTCGATGGTCGAGACGGAAACAGGACGCAGAACCTGCGCCTGCAGCGAATCGAGACTGGCAACATCGCCTCCGGTCAGCCTTCCCAGTATCTGCATGACCTGATCCTCATACATCAGACCATCGATCAGTCCGCACTGGTAGGCTGCCTCAGCCGATTTCATGGTCAAATCGGTTGCGTAATTGGAAAGAACCGTTGAATCTATTCCGCGGGAAAGCGATATCTCATGCAACATATTTCCCCAGATCGTTCCGAGCAGAGTCTCCATCTGATGTCGGTTTTCAGGACTCATCCGATCCATAATATAGGGTTCAACGGCCGCTTTATACGATCCATGACGCATCACTTCGGGCTGAATACCCAACTTATCCAACAACCCTTTATAGAAAATCACATTCGAAGAGAGTCCCTGCCACGAGACAAGTCCCTGAGGATTCATATAAACTTTATCGGCTACGGAACTCAGATAATAACCGAACTGGGAATAGACATCGCCATAACTGATTATGAATTTCCCCGACTCCTTGAAACGCAACAGCGCATTGCGAAGTTCCTCTATATTGGCAGCCGAAGCACCCCCTCCCGAAAGGTTTATATATATGCCCTCAACATAGGGATCTATCGACGCACGGTCGATGGCATCGAGTGCCTCCAAAATTGTAACGCTTCTATTGAATTCAATGCCATTGATACCCACCGACCCAAAAGGACTGTTGCTCGGCGAATCGACAATACCTCCCTGGAGATCAATTTTCAGAATCGAATTCTGTTTCACGACCTGAGGAGTATCGCCCAATGCCGTGGCAATACCAGCCAATATCAAGACCATGAGAATTGCTATCAATACGTTAGCTACGACAATAGCCAGCAGTGCTGCCCAAAATGTTTTGAAAAAATTCATGAATATCTCTGTTTTTAATGTTTTTCGGAAAACGGAAGACCTAACTCTTAAAAAACAAATGTACAAACTTTCTTCGAGAAGCGATCACAATTTACCGATTTACGATATTTATTTATCTTTGTGTGATAAAATCAATATATACCAAATATATGGGAACAAAAGAACATGTAAAAGAGATACTGAAGCAGATTGTCCATCCTGAAACGGGACAGAATCTCGTAGATGGCAATATGGTCGAAAGCATTGCCATATCAGACGATCGAATCGCCGTGACCCTTGTCTTCAGCCGCAGTCGTGATCCGTTCATGAACTCCATAAAACGGCAAACCATTCTGTCGCTCGAAGAGGCTTTCCCTGATATGAAGGACAAAGTTCAGGTTCTTATCAAAGAGGGAACCCCTCGGCCAGCACAACCCGAACCCCAAAAAACAACGACAGAAGGGATTAAAAACATCATTGCCATTGCATCGGGCAAGGGCGGTGTCGGTAAGTCGACGGTAACGGCCAATCTTGCGGTGACACTTTCACAGATGGGATATCGCGTAGGTGTGCTGGATGCTGATATTTATGGGCCGTCGCAACCCAAGATGTTCGGCGTCGAAGGCTTTATGCCTTCTGCCGTAAAACGGGGAGAGTTGGAACTGATCGTTCCGGCAGAAGCTTATGGAATCAGTCTGATGTCGATTGGATTCTTCATTGCTCCGGGCGATGCGCTGGTTTGGCGTGGACCGATGGCTACCAATGCACTGAAACAGATGATCCATCAAACGGATTGGGGAGCTTTGGATTTCCTGCTTATTGATCTTCCGCCCGGAACCGGAGATGTACACCTTACCATACTGCAAGAACTCAAAATTAGTGGTGCCGTCATTGTAAGTACTCCACAACAGGTGGCTGTAGCGGATGTAAGACGCGGTATCGGGATGTTCAAAGCACCGAAAATCGAAATTCCCGTATTGGGTCTTATCGAAAACATGGCATGGTTCACTCCTGCCGAACTTCCAAATAATCGCTATTACATTTTCGGGAAAGGCGGAGGTGCAGCACTTGCTCAATCGGAAGAGATACCGTTCTTGGGAGAGATCCCTATCGTACAATCTGTTATGGAAGGATCCGAAGCAGGAAATCCGGGAGTATACACTCATCCGGCCATTGCTGAACGGTATCGTTCGATTGCCGATCAGATTGTGAAAAACCTGAAATAATCTGTTGATAACTTCTAAAAAAAGGGGTCGAAAAACCGTTTATAAAAAAAGAGGAAAAAATTTGGAAAGCATGAAACAAACTTCATATAGCTTTTCTATTCAAATCTGAAAATTTATTTCATGACATTCCATCACCAACGATTTTCTCTAAAATATGAAAAAATGTTTATCGTTTCAGATATGTGAATTTGTGAATAATCGTTATAAACATCTATTGATAACTTCATACAACCAACTGAATAAAAGAGATTTTTATGATCAATAAAATGTATATAACTCACATTCCATGTTCATAAATAAACATAAGAAAAAGATATAAACAGTTTCAACAGGAGTTATTATTATTATTTTTTATTTTAAAAAATAAATAGATAAAAAATAAAAACAATTGCAGTCGGTTGACTGTGGATAAAGAGATTTCGAATGGATTACGCAAAAGAGATAGTACGGCTCAAAAAAGAGAAAAATGCCGTCATATTGGCTCATTACTATACAAGGGGAGAAGTCCAGGAGGTGGCCGATTTTATCGGTGACTCTCTGGCTCTTTCGGAAAAAGCTGCGGCAACCGATGCGTCGATCATCGTTTTTGCTGGAGTCTATTTTATGGCCGAGACAGCCAAAATACTCTCGCCGGACAAAAAGGTGTTGATTCCCGATCCGGAGGCCGACTGTTCCCTGGCGGCCTCTTGCCGGGCCGAAGATTTTGCGGCTTTCAAAGCCAAATATCCGGGTTATAAGGTGGTGGCCTATGTGAATACGACAGCCGAAGTGAAGGCGTTGACTGATATTTGTTGTACGTCGTCAAATGCGCTGCAGGTGGTACGCTCGATTCCGGCTTCCGAAGGGGTAATTTTTGCTCCGGATCGGAATTTTGGGCGTTATATCCAAAGTATGACCGGAAGGGAAAATATGGTGCTCTGGGATGGTGCCTGTCATGTTCATGAGGAGTTCTCTCTGGAGAGAATCTTGGATTTGAAAAAGGAGTATCCTCAGGCGAAAGTGGTGGCGCATCCGGAGTGTAAGGCTCCTGTGCTTGCCGTGTCCGATTTTGTGGGGAGTACGGCAGCAATTCTGGATTTTTGCGGTCGGGATGAGTCGAAGGAGTATATTGTGGTGACGGAGTCGGGCATTTTGCATCAGATGATCAAGTCTTATCCGGAGAAGCAATTTATTCCTGCTCCCCCGATCGATTCTACCTGCGGGTGCAATGATTGTGCTTACATGAAGTTGGTGACTTTGGAGAAAATCTATCATTGTTTGCGTGATGAGACTCCTGTGGTAGAGATTTCGGAAGAGATTCGGACCAAGGCTTTTGGGTCGATACGGGCTATGTTGGATTTATCGAAATAGCCAATCGGAAAGTTTTTTGAATTTATTAATTGTTCATACATAATTTTTTATGAAAAAATTTTTGATTGTGCTGGCCGTTATGGTCGGTTTGACGGTGCGAGTGAGTGCGGATGAGGGGATGTGGTTGTTGCCTATGTTGGAAAAGTTGAATATTAAGGATATGAAAGCCAAAGGGTTTAAACTTTCGGCCAAGGATATCTATAATATTAATGGGACAGCGCTGAAAGATGCAGTAGTGATTTTCGGCAATGGATGTACGGGAGAGATCGTGTCGCCGGAGGGTTTGTTGTTTACGAATCATCATTGCGGATTTGCTTCGATTCAGGCATTGAGCAGCGTGGAGCACGATTATTTGAAGAACGGGTTTTGGGCAATGAATCGGAGTGAGGAGATTCCTGCGCCGGGGCTTACGGTTCGGTTCATTCGTCATATGGAGGATGTGACGGAGGATATTCTTTCCGGAGTTACTGATACGATGACCGAAGAGGAGCGTGCAAAGAAGATTGATGAGAACTCTTTGGCTTTACAGGTCAAATGGATGGAGAAATATCCGGAGATGGATGTCGACGTGAAAGATTTCTTCGGGGGAAATCAGTTTTTGGCTTTTGTGGTAGAGACTTTTTCCGATGTACGTTTGGTGGGAGCTCCTCCTCAGTCGATTGGTAAATTCGGAGGTGAAACGGATAACTGGATGTGGCCGCGTCATACGGGAGATTTTTCCGTTTTTCGTGTCTATGCGGACAAGAATGGAAAACCGGCTGCCTACTCCAAAGAGAATGTGCCTTACAAGTCGCCGGCACACTTGAAAGTCTCCTTAAAAGGATATGATGAGGGAGATTTTGCTATGATTATAGGCTTTCCGGGAAGTACGGAACGTTACATGACCTCTTATGAAATTGATCAGACGTTGAATGTGGATAATCCGAATCGTATTTTCATTCGTGGGGTTCGCCAGGATATTTTACGGGAAGATATGGCTGCGAGCGATGAAGTGCGGATTAAATACGCCTCGAAATTTGCCTCTTCTTCGAATTATTGGAAGAATTCCATAGGAATGAGCCGAGGGTTGAAAAAACTGCACGTAAAGGAGAAAAAAGAGGCTTTGGAGGAGAGGTTCAAACAGTGGGCTGCGGCCTCTCCAGAGCGTGCCGAGTATGCGAAGGCTCTTCCTTTGATTGAGGAGTCGGTGCGTGAACGGATTCCGTATTACAATGTGGTGCAATATCTTTCGGAGTCGATGATCCGTGCGACGGAATTACTGAGTGCTTCTGCTTTAGGGGGAAGAATTCCGGATTCAACCAAGTTGACTTTACAACAATATAATGCGATAAGTAAGTCAGCGAAGGATTTTTATGAGGATTATAATGAGGCGACTGATCGTAAGGTAGCAAAAGCTATGTTGAAGATCGTTGCTGATTCACTTCCGGCCGATCAGTTGCCGTCCGTCTTTGAAACTGAAATCAAGGGTAAATTCAATGGAGATATCGATGCTTATGTAGATGATTTGTATGATCGTTCGGTATTTGCCAACAAAGAGCGTTTTATGGATTATCTCGAGGCGGGCGACTACTCTTCATTGAAATCGGATCCGGCTGTAATGTTGCGCAAATCGGTTGTGGAGGTTTATAATCGGAATTTAACCAAGTATTTGGAAATCAATAAGAAGTTTGAAAAAGGACATCGTCTTTTGGTGGCAGGACTGATGGAGATGGAACCAGAGGAGAAACATTATCCGGATGCCAACTTCACGATGCGTTTGACTTATGGTAATATTTTACCTTATAATCCGGCTGATGCGATCAAATATAACTATTATACGACGTTGAGTGGAGTGATTGCAAAGGAGGATCCTTCGAATCCGGTGGAGTTTACCGTTCCGGAGAAACTGAAAGAGTTGTACGAGGCAAAGGATTTCGGACAATATGCTTATCAGGGAGATATTCCGGTCGCTTTCTTGTCAAATAACGATATTACTGGAGGAAATTCGGGCAGCCCTGTATTGAATGCACGTGGTGAACTGATCGGCCTGGCATTCGATGGTAACTGGGAGGCAATGAGCGGTGATATTGCTTTTGAACCTGATTTACAACGAACTATCAGTGTAGATATTCGTTATGTGCTTTTCTTGATCGATAAATTTGCCGGTGCAGGTTATTTGCTCAATGAGATGACATTGGTCAAATAGAGTAATGATGGACCGTTTTAAATTAGATAGGAGGCTATTATTGAGCCTCCTATCCTGTTTTGGTATATAGTGATTTGGATTAAATTTATAACTTTGCGAAAAAATCTGGTCTTTATGAACAATGTGAAAGAAGAGGTTGGCGGCAATGAACGGTCGCGCAATTTTTTGGAAGAGATCATCGAAGAGTCGATCGCAAAAGGTGAAACCCGAGTACAAACCCGATTTCCACCGGAGCCGAACGGTTATCTGCATATAGGACACGCAAAGAGTATCTGTTTGAATTTCGGTTTAGCCAAGAAATATGGCGGAAAGTGTAATTTGCGTTTCGATGACACGAACCCTGTGAAGGAAGATGTCGAATACGTCGATTCCATTAAGGAAGATGTGCATTGGCTGGGATTCGATTGGGCCGGAGAATACTACGCTTCGGATTATTTCGATCAGTTGTATGAATGGGCTATCGAATTGATTAAGAAAGGAAAAGCTTATGTAGATGATCAATCTCAGGAAGAGATTCGCTTGACACGCGGTACGGTGACGGTTCCCGGTAAGGAGAGTCCTTGGCGGAATCGTAGTGTGGAGGAGAATCTAGATTTGTTTCAACGCATGAAGGCCGGGGAATTCGGTGACGGCGAAAAGGTATTGCGTGCAAAGATTGATATGGCCCATCCAAATATGTTGTTGCGCGATCCGATCATGTATCGTATTCTCCATACGGAACACCATCGTACGGGAAACAAATGGTGCATCTATCCGATGTATGATTATGCTCATGGTGAAAGCGACTCGATCGAAAAAATCACACATTCGATCTGTACCCTTGAATTCGATGTGCATCGTCCGTTGTATGATTGGTTCATTCGTGAATTGAATATCTTCCCGAGCCATCAATACGAGTTTGCCCGCCTGAACCTTACTTACACGATTATGAGTAAGCGTAAGTTATTGCAATTAGTTCAAAATAAGATAGTTATGGGATGGGATGATCCTCGTATGCCGACAATTTGCGGATTGCGCAGAAAGGGATATACTCCGGAATCGGTTCGAGCTTTTGCAGAAAAGGTGGGTGTGGCAAAGCGTGATAATGTCATTGATTTAGGTTTGCTCGAATTTTGTGTACGCGAGGATCTGAATAAGACGGCACAACGTCGAATGGCTGTCGTGAATCCACTGAAAGTGGTGGTAACGAATTATCCGGAGGGAAAAACTGAACTGTTTGAATCGATCAATAATCCGGAGGATGAGAGTGCAGGAACGCGTATGGTTCCTTTTTCACGGGAATTGTATATCGAGCGTGATGATTTTATGGAGGAACCTCCTAAAAAATATTATCGTCTTTCGCCAGGTAAAGAGGTGCGTCTTCGTTACTCTTACCTGATCAAATGCGAAGAGGTAATTAAGGATGCAGCGGGTAATATCATTGAGCTTCGTTGTACGTATGATCCCGAATCGGGACATGGTTCGTCATCCGATGGGCGTAAAGTCAAGGGAGTGATTCATTGGGTTTCGGCTGCACATGCTGTCGAGGCTGAATTACGAATGTTGGATAATTTATTTATAAAAGAGAACCCAGATGATGTAGAGGAAGGTAAGACATTTTTAGATTATTTGAATCCTGATTCCTTAGTCATCAAGCGAGGTTTTATTGAACCCTCTCTTTTGGATTCAAATGTAGGTGATAGATTCCAGTTTGAAAGAGTTGGATATTTTTGTGTAGATCCCGATTCGCAGCCTGGTAAGCTGGTCTTTAATCGCACAGTCGGTCTAAAAGATTCCTGGGCGAAGATGAATAAGTAAGTTTCGATTATATAAATAAGAGAGGGGGTTGGTGATTATCAACTCCCTCTCTTATTTATATTGTTCCACGTGGAACAATTATTATCGTCCAAAATAAATCAGTAATACATTAACGTCTGCTGGAGATACTCCTGGGATGCGGGAAGCTTGCCCTATGGTGGAGGGGTGAATCCGTGAAAGTTTCTGTCTTGCCTCTATGGTTAGTGATTGCATGGAATTAAAATCAAAATTTGCCGGAATAGCTATATTTTCCAATCGAAGTAATTTATCTGCGACATATTTTTCCCGTTCGATATATCCTTTATATTTAATCTGGATTTCAGCTTCCTCTATGACCTCTTCTGATATGTTATTTTCTTCAATGAATGTTTTTAATCTGGAAACTGCATCGGAAAGTCCTTTAAAAGTAATTCCATTGCGTAAAAGAAGATCGTAGAGTTTTTTTCCTTGGGTAAGTGGAGCGGAATTGACTGTTTTTAGATAGTCTTGAATTTCGGCCGGAGTGATACTCTGTGTACGGACAAAATTTATAAGCGATTCTACTGCTGATTTTTTTTGCTTGTAAATTGCATATCTTTTTTCTGTTGCAAGTCCGATTTTGTAGGAAATGGGTGTGAGTCGCAAGTCTGCATTGTCTTGTCGAAGTAAAATGCGGTACTCTGCCCGACTGGTGAACATCCGATAGGGTTCGTCGACCCCTTTGGTTACCAGGTCATCAATTAACACCCCGATATAGGCTTCATCACGTCGTAAAATGAATGGATTCTTGTCTTTGAGTTTTAAATGGGCATTGATTCCTGCCATTAAGCCTTGAGCTCCGGCTTCCTCGTAGCCTGTTGTACCGTTGATTTGTCCTGCAAAATACAGATTATCAACAAGTTTTGTTTCTAATGTATGCTTGAGTTGTGTGGGTGGAAAATAGTCATACTCGATGGCATAGCCTGAACGGTAGATATGAGCGTTTTCCAATCCATGGATTTTGTGCAGAGCTTCGATTTGTACTTGCCATGGCAATGAAGAAGAGAAGCCATTCAAATAATATTCGTTGGTGTCTCTTCCTTCCGGTTCGAGGAAAAGCTGATGGGAATCCTTTTCGGCGAAGGTTCGTAATTTGTCTTCGATACTGGGACAGTAACGAGGACCGATGCCTTGAATGGTTCCGTTGAAAAGAGGAGAATCTTCGAATCCGGTACGTAAGATGTCATGTACCTCTTTGGAGGTATATACTAAATAGCAAGGTAATTGATTCTTAGCTGGTTCCGTCTCATCGGAGAAAGAGAACTTACAAGGAGATTCATCGCCGTACTGAGGTTCGAGCACTTCAAAATTCACGGTTCGGGCGTCGATACGTGCAGGGGTTCCTGTCTTCATACGACCGGCTTCGAAACCTAACTTTTTTAACTCCTCGGTCAATCCCAATGATGCGGCATCGCCTGCCCTACCGCCTTCGGCGTGGCAACGACCTATATGCATCAATCCGTTCAGAAAAGTGCCGTTAGTGAGAATAACCGCCCGGGCTCTGAATTCCACCCCCATACGGGTACGGACACCGCACACGACTGTTTTTCCCTCTTGTTGGTCGGTCAGTAGTCCGACGACGCTGTCTTGCCACAGATAGAGGTTCGGGATGTTTTCGAGCGTGTGTCTCCATAAGGAGGAGAAGCGTGCCTTGTCGCATTGTGCACGTGGGCTCCACATGGCAGGACCTTTCGAGCGGTTGAGCATGCGAAATTGAATCGTACTGCGATCTGTGATGATGCCCATATATCCGCCTAATGCATCTATCTCTCTGACTATTTGACCTTTGGCAACTCCTCCTACGGCTGGATTGCATGACATTTGGGCGAATTTGGTCATATCCATCGTCACGAGCAGGGTGCGTGATCCGAGGTTGGCGGCGGCGGCGGCGGCTTCACAACCTGCATGGCCACCGCCTACTACGATTATGTCATATTCTGTAATCATACGCCACAAAAGTAACGATAATTTCAGGAATTTATGCTATGACGTTTTGGGAACCCAACCCTCTCTCCTACTGTACGAGCAGATTACATCCTCGGATTTCGCTTCGGTCGGCACGGCCGAGAATGGAGAATCCTCCGTCGGATCGAACAACACCCACGTCCTGAGTTTGAATGAAGGCGCACGAGGAGAGGTTCGCCAGATCGATGATATTGATTCCTCCGCGATGTTCTGGCGGCAAATAGTCGAATGGATCATTCAAGTCGCGTACTATGATCCTCATCCAGGGAGGTGCAAAAAAAAGGCCCTTTCCGGTTGAATAGGCTTGTGAAGTAAGTTCTGCCATTCCGTATTCGGAGTGGATGGTTTCTACGCCGAAAGCCTTTTGGAGCAATGCGTGAAACTCCTCTTTGGGCAACTCCTCCCGATGACCTTTCATACCCCCGGTCTCCATGACGATGGTATTCTGTAGCTTCGGGGCGTATTGTTCTGCCAGATCCCAAAGGGCATAACTTACTCCGAGCAGAATCTTTGGGCGAGGATCTTGCTCCATATCCTGAATCAGACGCGGATAGTCGTCCAGATAGAAGCCTCCACCACCGCTTCGGATCAGATGGTCTACCATGTAGATCAGTGATGAGCCTTCGCGTTGCAGATAGTTGGGCAGCAATCCATAGATGCTGACCTTTTCCGGGGCACCGTAAAAGAGGGTAAAGGCGCTTCGGAAACTCTTTTCATAGACCTCTTTCGAGGCCATGTAGTGGCACGAAGCCGACATCCCGCCTGTATTACTGCTTGTGAATACGATTTCCGGTTCCGTATTGCCGCAATAAACACGATGACTTTTGAACAGTTCGATCGGCAAGAAGGGAATCTGTTCGGGAGAGTGGATGCGGGATGGATCGACGCCGATTAGTTGCAGATAATCGCGGTATGGTTTACAATGCTTTGATTGATAGTAGAATATACGCATCATCAACGCATTGAATTGCGTTGGTGATACGATTTCCAGGATCTCGTCGATGGATGGCAACGAAGCGGATTCGCTGCTGAATACGCCGCCGCTCATGCAGGAATGTTATTGGGCCAACAGGAAACGTTCGCAGTCAATGGCTGCGATGCAACCGCTTCCAGCGGCTGTGATGGCCTGTCTGTAATGGGAATCTTGTACGTCACCTGCTGCGAAGACCCCTTCGATATTGGTTTTCGAAGAGCCCGCTTCCGTAACGATATATCCGTTCTCATCCAATCGGATGGATTCTTTGAAAAGTTCCGTATTGGGGTGATGGCCGATGGCAACGAAGACTCCTGCCAACTCGATGGTCCGTTCTCCGGTGGCATTCCGAAGTCGCAATCCGTTGACACCCTGTTCGTCGCCCAGTACCTCCTGAGTTACATGTCCGAACAATACCTCGATGTTGGAGGTGTTCATAACGCGTTGCTGCATGGCTTTCGATGCACGGAGATAGTCCTTGCGCACGACCATATATACTTTCTGGCAGAGAGAGGCCAGATAGGTAGCCTCTTCGCATGCCGTATCGCCTCCTCCGATGACGGCCACCTCTTTCCCGCGGTAGAAGAATCCGTCGCAGGTTGCGCAGGCTGAAACCCCCATCCCCTTGTATCTCTGTTCTGATTCCAATCCCAGGTATTTGGCTGAAGCTCCTGTGCAGATGATGATGGTTTCGGCTTCGAGACTCTTTTGCCCATCTACGACCACATGGAATGGACGTTTGGAGAAGTCCACGCTTGTTACTACTCCGAAGCGGACATCTGCCCCCAGTCGTACGGCCTGTTGCTTCATGTTTTCCATCAGTTGCGGTCCTGAAATACCTTCCGGATAACCCGGAAAGTTTTCGATTTCAGTGGTGGTGGTCAATTGTCCTCCCGGTTCGATTCCTTCATAAAGGACGGGTTTTAAATTGGCACGTGCCGTATAGATTGCTGCCGTATAACCGGCCGGGCCGCTTCCGATGATCAGACACTTAACGCTTTCATTCTCCATAAGAAACAATTTTACTCTTCGCAAAGATACGTTTTATTCCTAAATTTGCTTACTTTTATCGATCCAAATGAGTTTGAAAATGAGTCTGCGTCATCTATTGTTAGGGGTTTTGATTTTCGGATTTGCGAGTTGTGGAACCACTCGCCGTATGCAATCGACATCCGTTGTATCTGTCGCTGATACAACAGCATCGAGACCGGTTCGGATTCTGCATCCGAAACCAGGTGGTTATACGGTTTCTGAAACGACGGAATCCTTGAGAACGGTGGAGTCTTCCCCTTCGGAAACTTCCAGTCGTACGGCCTCTAAGAGCGGATCTGCGACCGATCGCCCATCGTTGATCTTTAATTCGACGCAGAGTTCGAATATCCGTGTTCCGGGGGTCAATCCGTTGCCTTCTGAGGGGATTCTGGCGTTGCCGCTTGATCGGATGGCGGAGGAGTTTTGCTATCCTTATCGTGGAAAGTTGATCTCTGATTACGGTATGCGCGGTCGTTCGATGCATACCGGCATCGATATCAAGGCGGTGCCGAACGATACGATTCGGGCGGCATTTCCCGGTGTGGTGCGTATGTCGAAATATTACAGCGGCTATGGGAATCTGATCGTGATACAGCATTATGATGGTTTTGAAACCTGTTATGCCCATCATTCCCGGAATTTGGTCAAGGTGAACGATGTGGTAGAGGCGGGAACCCCCATTGCTCTGGCTGGACGGACGGGACGTGCTACGACCGAGCACTTGCATTTCGAACTTCGTGCGGAAGGAGAGCCTCTCGATCCCAAAACCCTGGTCGATCCTGATACATATACCTTAAGGGAGGGATTATTGTATATTCAACGGAGCGGGAATGGGCTGATTGCCTATAATGCTGCCGCGGGAACACCTCCGCGTGATCTTTCGGCAGAGACGAATCAAGATTCCCGGAAGGTGTCCGAGACTCCTTCTTCCCGCCCGACTGCTGCGACCGTTTCATCGCAGAGTACTGCAAAGGCAGCCTCATCAACTCCGATTTATTATCGGGTACAGAAGGGTGATACGCTTTATGCTATTGCGCGACGGTACGGCACAACGGTGAAGAAAATTTGTGCTCTGAATGGCATCTCGGAAAAAGCCCTGCTTCAGATTAATCAGCGATTGCGGGTAAAATAAATCTGTTTTATTTGAAATATTTACGCTGGAAGATCAGCATATAGAGGACACCGATGGTAATGTAACTGTCGGCCATGTTAAATATCGGACTGAAGAAAGTGAAACTGCGTCCTCCGATTCCCGGAAACCAGGAGGGATAAGTGCCGCTGAAAAGCGGAAAATAGAGCATATCGACCACCTTCCCGTGGAGAAATGTGCCGTAACCGCCACCTTCCGGGAAGAGTGTGGCAACACTGTATGGTGTGGATTCGGAGAAGATCAGTCCGTAGAAAGCGCTATCCATGATGTTCCCGAGTGCCCCAGCCAAAATGAGCCCGAAACCTACGATTACACCGGTTGGAGCCTGTTTTTTCAGTAAATGGTGCATATACCAACAGAGAACGGCTACGGCACAGATTCGAAATAGGCTTAAAATCAATTTTCCATATTGACCTCCGAGTTGAGCGCCAAATGCCGCCCCGGGATTCTCAATGAATCGAATGAAAAACCAGTTGGGAAAGATGGTAATGGATTCGTCGAGAGCCATATTCGTTTTTACCAATATTTTGACGATCTGATCGGCTAACAGCAATAGGATGATGATCAGGGTAATTTTTTTTGCACTCATACGGATCGTTTTTATTTGGGAAGCAAAGATATGAAAATAGTTCGGGATTTTGTTATTCCGATATCATATCTTGAAAGTAGTCTTATTGATAGAGAAAAATAGTACAACGGTTAAAGGAACCGGGAGCGGCGGGAAAGTAGTTCCATGAAACGGTCTCGATAGGAGTCTGAGATAGGGATATAGGTTTTATCGAATACGATACGATTGCGTTCCAAGGTGGTTATTTTAGATAGATTGACGATGAACGATCGATGCACTCGTGTGAATCGATCGGCGGGGAGACTCTCCTCCATGGCTGTCAGGCTCATGAGAGTGAGAGTCTCTCCTCCGTCAGCGGTATGGATGCGTACATAATCACGCATTCCTTCGATATAGAGTATTTCGTCCAATCGTATTTGAACGGTGCGGTATTCCGTTTTGACAAATATCGACTCTATGGTTGACTCGGTCTGTTTGCCGGAGGATTCCGTATTGGAATCCTGTGCAGCATGGGACTCTTCAATCCGGCGTTGAGCTCGCGTTGCGGCGCGCAGAAATTCGGGGTAGCTGATCGGTTTGAGCAGATAGTCTACAGCTTCGACGCGAAATCCTTCCAAGGCATATTGTTCGAAAGCCGTCGTAAAAACCACTTTTGTCTCTTCGGGGAGCATCTTGGATAACTCCAATCCGTCGAGTTGCGGCATTTGGATATCGAGAAAGAGCAGATCCGCACCTGTCGAATGTAGGACATCGAGGGCTTCGATCGCACTGCCGAAGATCCCCTTCAGATGCAGAAACGGGGTTTGGCGCACATAGGACGCTATCAACTCTCGAGCCAGCGGCTCATCATCTATGACGAATGTTTCGATCGTTTTTCCCATTCGTTTATAAGTTGATAATGAGTTGAGAAATATAGATCTTTCCCATCGGCTCGGTACGAAGAATGTGTCGGTTGGGATAGATTAGGTCCAGGCGTTTACGAAGATTCTGCAATCCGATTCCGGAGCCGCTTCGGTCGCGTTCCGTTTTCGGAAAGTAACTGTTTTCCACGCGACAATCGAGAGTATGAGCCTCCTCATCAATGTGCATTTCGATGCGTACGAACGACGGTTCGGAGGGACTTATTCCATGTTTGAAAGCGTTCTCCACCAAGGTGATGAACAGCAGGGGAGCTACAAGCAACCCTTTTCCGTCGTCGGGAATATTCACAGTGAGTTTGACTCGATCCGACGATAGTCGCAGACTCATCAACTCGATGTAGTTCTTCATGAAGGCGAACTCCTTGTCAAGCGGAATGAGGTTCCCGTTATCTTCGTAGAGAACATAACGTAACAGATTGCTCAGGCTGTGTACGGCATACTGTGCCTGTGGCGGTGCGACCTGAATCAGCGCATAGATGTTGTTCAGCGTATTGAAGAGAAAGTGCGGGTTGAGTTGGCTTTTGAGGTTTTTCAGCTCTGCCTGTGTCCGTTCAGTCTCTATTTTTTGTTTTTCGGCCTGTGTATGATACCAATTGTTGGTGGCTCGGATGGCTACTGCCAGCCCGATGACCAGCATCATCATGACCGAATGCGAAATGACGAAAAAGTAACGAGGGGGAGGTATCCCTTCGCGTTTGGGTTCAGCCATGGTCATGAAAGAGCGAAAGAATTCGTGCCAAAAGTGTTGTACTAAATTGGCGGTCATGATTAGCACCAGGTTAATCAAGATGTATTTCCCCAACTCTTTCCGAAACAGGAATTTTCGGATCAGCCAGAAATAATTGGTATAGAAGAGGGTTATGAAAGTTAAAGGAACTACAATGAAATCCAGATATTTCGGTAAGGAGATCGTCGAATTGGTGGCATAGGTGAAAAAGAGCGGGGCACAAAAGATCAATCCCCACCCGAAGGTGTGGATAACGATCTGGAGGGTTTTGTTTTTTCCGCTCAGCGACATTGTCAACGGGTTTTCCGTAAATGTAGCCATTTTTCTTCGGTTTTACCTTGTTTTACCTGTTTTTTCGTCAGCATGGGGAATTTATTCGTAGCGGATGGCATCAATCGGGTCGAGGTCAGAAGCCTTGCGGGCCGGATACCATCCGAAGAAGATTCCGGTAATGGTGCAGACGGCAAATGACAGGATGACCGAGTAAAGTTGTACGTAGACTGGCCAGCCGGCGACGTATTTGATCACTGCGGCAGCCCCCACTCCGAGCAGAACGCCGATGATGCCGCCCATGAAACTGATGATCACAGCTTCGATCAGGAACTGGAACAGGATGTGTCTCCCTTTGGCTCCGATGGCCATTCGCAGTCCTATTTCACGTGTTCGTTCCGTGACTGATACATACATGATGTTCATGATTCCGATACCGCCCACAAGCAGTGAGATTCCGGCAATGCAGGCCAGCAGGACGGTCATCAGGTCGGTCGTGCTGCTGAGCATCGAGCTCAACTCCTCCTGGGAACGGATGTTGAAGTTGTCGTCGTCGCCCGGTTTGATCTTGTGCGTTTGACGCAGGATGCCTGTCAGGTCGTCGATGGCTTTGTCGGAAAACTCCTCGGAGATGGCCGAGAGAAAGATGCCATGCAGGTAGGTGATGGCCAGAACACGTTTTTGTACGGTGGTATAGGGAGCCAGGATCAGGTCATCCTGGTCTTGTCCCATGGAGTTGTACCCTTTAGGAGTCAGTACGCCTACGATTTTGAACGGAATTGCTCCGAAGCGGATTGTTTTGCCGAGCGGATCCTCTCCGTTGGTGAAAAGGTTATCTACGACTGTTTGACCCACGACGCATACCTTTGCAGCCGTATTTACGTCGTTTTCCGTAAACATTTCGCCTTGGCCGATGGCGTATTTCCGAATGTCCATGTAGTCCGGACTGATGCCGTAGAGCGATGTCTGGGCATTGTTTGCCCCGTTGATGACCTGACCGCTCGCGTTGACTACCGGCGATACGGCACTGATGTAGGAGGCTTCGTGCAGGATTGTTTGATAGTCTTCCAGTTTGAGCGTTTGCATATCGCTGGCACTTTGGCGTACGCCGCCGAAACGGTCTGCACCCGGGTGGATCATGATCATGTTGGAGCCCATCTCCGAAATTTGTTCGCGGATGCTGCGCTTGGAACCTTGTCCGATAGCCAGCATAGCGATCACCGAGGCGACGCCGATGATAATGCCGAGCATTGTCAGGAATCCTCTGAACTTATTGTTAGACAGTGCTTTGAGAGCTATCTTTACTAAATTGCCGTAATTCATTTTCTTGCGTTTTGCATTTGTTTATAGGGCATTTTCTGGAGGAAGTGCATCGAGCGTTGCCTTGGCCGAGAGAATATTGGTGTTGATGGTATCGTCTGTGATTCGGCCGTCGCGCAATACGATGTTGCGGCTGCTGAATTGGGCGATTTCCGGGTTGTGCGTTACGAAAACGATAGTTCGTCCTTCGGCGTGGAGTCGCTGGAACAGCGTAAGAATTTCGAACGAGGTGCGGGTATCGAGGTTTCCTGTGGCCTCGTCGGCCAGTAGCATGACAGGATTGTTGACCAGGGCACGGGCGATGGCCACGCGTTGTTGTTGACCGCCTGACATCTGGTTCGAACGATGCTGCATCCGGTCGGCCAGCCCTACTTCGCGGAGTGCTGTCTCCGCGCGTTCACGGCGCTCTTTGGGCCCTACGGTGGGGTTGTAGAAGAGGGGTAGCTCGACATTTTCCAGCGCCGTGGTCTTTGGCAACAGATTGTAGGATTGGAATACGAATCCGATCTTCCGGTTGCGCAGGGTGGCCCGGTCGTTTCGTCCCATTTCCCGCACTGAGATACCATCGAGATAGTATTTTCCGGAGGAGGGGGTATCCAGACAGCCGAGGATATTCAACAGGGTTGATTTGCCCGAACCGCTGGTTCCCATGATGGTGACGAACTCTCCTTTGCGGATGCTGAATGAGACATCCCGCAGAGCATGTACCGTCTCGTCTCCCACCTGGAAGTCCCGGCGTAGTTTTTCAACTCGTATGATGTAATCTTCCATGAGTTTTGGTTTTATGTTCGGATTATTTCTTTTTGTCCGAGTCCGGGCGTTTGGGCATGAAAGGACTCTCGCCACCTTCTTCGCTGCCTTTGTTGATGAGGTTGCCGATGCTGATGGCCGTGACTACCTGATCACCTTCCTTGATGTCGCCGCTCACTTCGGTAAAGATTCCGTCGGAGTCGCCGCTCGTAACGTTAACCATGTGGATGCCGTTCGGGTCTTTTAACCACAGTGTTTTTGCGTTTGGATTGGCCGGATCGGTAACGATTGCTTCCGTGCCGTCGGGATGGAAGCGGAGCGCTTTCGATGGAACGACCAGAACATCGTTTTTCTCCATCGTATAGATGGTGATATTGGCCGTCAGGCCCGGTTTCAGTTTCAGGTCGGGGTTGGGTGCGTTGATCACCACCTCGTAGGTCACGACGTTCGATTCCGTGGTGGCTTGAAGCCGTACCTGGGTGACGGAACCTTCGAATACGTCATTCGGGTAAGCATCTACGGTGAAGGTCACTTTTTGGCCCTCTTGTACGCTGCCGATATCGGCTTCATCAACATCGGCGATGACACGCATTTGCCGCAGGTCGTTGGCGATGGTGAAGAGTGTCGGTGTCTCGAAGCTGGCGGCAACGGTCTGCCCCTCCTCCACTTCACGTCCGATGACGATGCCGTCGATCGGTGCGGTAATGGTGGCATATCCGAGGTTTTGGCTCACCTTGAACATGTCGGCCTTCGATTTGTCGTAGGCACTTTTGGCTTTGTTGTAGTTGTACTCGGCGGTTTCGAATTCCGTGTCGCTTACCATGCCTTTGTCATGCAATCCCTTGGTTCGGGCAAAATTCTTTTCCTGATATTCATACTCTGTCTGGTTGGATTGCAGCGTGGCCGTACTTGATTCCAGTTCGGCTTCGAGCGTGGAGCGGTCGATCTCTGCGATGACCTGTCCTTTTGTGACGATGGAGTTATAGTCGACGTAGATGTGCGAGATGATGCCTGAAACCTGCGTACCGACCTCTACCTGGATAATCGGCTCGATGGTTCCCGTGGCGGTGACGGTGTTGACGATGGAACTTCGACGCACCTCGGCGTAGTCATAAGTCACTTTCGGATCGGACTTCGAGGTGAAAATCAGCAGGAGCACCCCGGCTATGACCACCAGTATGATAACGGGGGTAAGGATTTTTTTTACGGTTTTCATTATGCTGTGTTTTTATTATAATTCAATCGGTTGGTTACAATAGAAATTGAGCAGCTTGATCGATAATACGGCTTGGTATTTGGCTTGCAGTTGCTCCATTTGAGCCGAGAGGTAGTTGTTTTTCTCGGTAAGCAGTTCAACGGTGTTTTTCATTCCCTCGTCGAATTGGGCACTCACCAGATCATAGCTGATTTTGGCCGATTTCACCTGATCCGAGGCTGAAAGGTAGCGGCTCTGGGCCGATACGGCATCCTGATAGAGTGATTCGACCGTTTTCAACAGGTTTTTCTCCGTATTGAGATAGTCGATCTCCGCCTGTTGGGTCTGGAGTCGTGCCTGGGCTATGGAGGAGCGTGCCTTGCGGTTGCTGAAGATCGGGACGCTGATGGTGATGCCGGCGCTTTCGTTCAATTGATTGTTCAACTGGTTGTAGAAAGAGTAGTTCGAGCCTGAATAGTTTCCGGTTCCGATTGCGGCATTGGCGGTGATGGTCGGGAGCTTCTCGGCCGTGGCGATTTTTTCGCCGACTTCTGCGGATTGGATGTTCAGTTGGCTGCTTTGTACCTCCGGTAACCAGGCCAGGGCGCTGCTGTAAACGCTGGCGACGGAGGGAATGGCGGCCATTACCTGATCATCGCCTAATTCCGGGAAATCCACCTCGAACGGTTCATCGAGACCCAGTTCCAATAGTTGCTTGAGTGTCAGACGAGCCTGCGCGAGTGTGTTTTCACTTACGGTAAGTTGATAGCGGTCGCTGCTGAGTTGCGACTCAATTTGGGCGTAATCACTTTGCGAGATAGAGCCCGCCTCGTAGAGAGCTTTCGACCGGACGAGTTGTGCTTCGGAACTTTCGACCGTTTGTTGGTTGATCTTTACCGACTCGTTGGCATAGAGAATATCGAGATAGGCTTGTGTGACGGCAATCTCGATGTCGTTCTGAGCCGTTGCTACATTGAGAGAGCTGCTTTGTGCCGCAATTTGCTGTTGTTTGACGGTATTGGCCAGTTTGCCTCCTCCGTAGAGTGTGACATTGGCATTCAGGGCATAGCTGCCCGAGTAGGTGCCGTTGGAGGAGTAACTGCCATCCTCATTCTGTCGTTTTTCATTGACAAAATTCTGTCCGGAGGAGAATCCGAGCGATGGAATCCATTGGGCTTTGGCTTCCTGCAGACTCACTTCGGTACTTTGTTGTGTGATTAGTGAGGTTTGTACCTGGAGGTTGTTTTCGCGTGCATAATCGATGCACCGGCGGAGTGTCCATTTTCCGGCGGCGTCTTGTGCAGTAGCTGTTGCCATCAACAGGCAGCAAGCGACCGATACGAATGCAGATTTGATTTTCCCTGTCATATTTGTGGTTGTTATGCTTTTCAACGTCACAAATCTACCAGGGGATGAACGCCTTTCCAAGCAAGTTCGGCCGAGAGGCTGATTGTCTCGACAAAAAGCTTTTTTTGGTCGACGAATTAAAAAAGGAAGATGCTTTGGAACAATCTCCAAGGCATCTTCCTTATGTAGAGAATTGATATTGGACGGATAATTAGAAGGTAAGATTTGCTTGCATAATGAAAGTACGCGGAGCAGAAACATCCATCGGACGGATAGAATATTCTTCGTTCAACAGATTGTTTACGCTAAATTGGAATCTTACGTTATTTGTTACTTGAACTCCTGCCCGTACGTCCATTACGAAATATCCATTGTTCATTTTTTCCCAATACCCTTTTAGGTCGCCGAACATCAAATAGCGCACATAATCCATGATTTCTGGCTTTGCTTTGGGCCGTTCATCCGCGAGGAAGTAATCTACGGCCAAAGTCTTGCTTTTCCATCCGAGGTTTGTACCGAGAGTGAGTCGTTTCCACTGCAGGTCGAACACCCCTTTTACGGAATGTTTCTGGCGATATTTCAGGTATTTCGAGTTATTCGATTTCTGTTTCATCTGTAAAGGATCGGTATAGGCATCCTCAATGGCGTTACGCTTTTTGTAGTTTACATCTTCCGGCTCGGTATAGACATATCCGATGTTGTAGGTCAGTTGTGTATGAGGATTAATTTCGCAGATACCGGTCAACGACAGATCCACGCCGTAGATACGCGCTTTGTCTACATTGAAGAACTGTGCGCCTATACCTGGCATATTCCCATTGAGTATCATATCAACCACTTGTTTGAGGTTGCTGACGTAATCGTAAGGAGGATTGGTATTGAACAAGCCGATGTTGAATTCGATCATATTGTCGTATTCGGTATAGAATCCGGCGGCATCGAAATAGCCTTTGAATGGCCCGAACATGTATCCTTGTTTGAATCCGACCTCTACGTTATAACCACTCTCTGCTTTCAGGTTCGCATTGGGGAATGCTCCGATGCCTCCGATGTCCTTGCGGATAAACTTCTCGGTGATAGAGGGATAGCGGTAGCCTTGTCCGAACGAAGCACGGATAAAGCTGGCTTCGGCCAACTGATAGTTCAAACCGGCGCGCAGAACCGGTTTCATGGGGATATTTTTTCCGAATACCTTGGTTTCTGCCTCGCGGTAACGGTCATCGACACGATAGTATTCGAAACGGGCTCCGAGCGACAGGTTCAGACGGTCGAAGAATTTGTCGTCATATTGAAAATAGAGTGCTGCATTATCACTTCTGTGCTTGCCGTTGAAGCTTGAGTTGATATACATATGTTCGTAAGTAACTCCCGCTGTGATCTGGCCTCCGCGGTCGAAACCTTTATTGAATTGGTAATCGAAATAGTATTGGGAGATACGATCGGGATGGATCAATGGTTCGGGTGCTGTTTTGTTCGGGTTAAGGAATAGATTTAACACGTCGTTGGTGTTATGTACCAAGGGAAGGCGTCCCATTGTCCAGGAAACGAGGTCCATGTAATCGGCCGGTTTGGCATTGGGGAAGAAGTGATTTCCTACGCGTTTGATCGTGTTGATCAGGTTGTCGTAATTCCCGTTGATGGCATCCAGGGCGGGAGGAACCAATGAGGCAATGATGTTCGGGTAGTCATTGATCAGTTCGGGAATGGACGTCGTGTAGTTGAATCCCATGTTGTCGAGAATCTCGAACAGGGATTTATCCGTGGTATGAGTCAGAATGTTGTCTGAAGCGAAATAGACACGGCTTTTGATTCGATGAGAGGTCTTGTTGGACGAGTTGTAGTAGTTGATAAACGGATCGAGGTAGAATTGATTGCCCTGACGTGACATATTGGTAAGGGGCGACTGCCGGTAAGCCTCTTCCGGCGAACGCCAGAGGAAAACGTCGGCGGCCTCGTCCGACATGAAATTAATATTGGCTCCGTAATTGAGCCCTTTGATCGTGGGGTTGTGATGTGTTACGTTGCCTCCTACCCGGACGCGCTTGTTGAAACCTCCTTCCTTGTACCCCTCGTCGGTGAAGAGGTTCAGAGCTCCGGATACGTCCCAGTCGCCGATTCGCCGTGCGTGCGATACATCCAGACCATTATACATTGGATTGCGGACGCCGGAGAGGATGGTCTTGCGCATGAGTGGCTCTACTTCGTATTTTCCTTGTTTCCAGAAGGTCCGGTCCCACCAGATGTAACTTTCCTTGTCGGGATTGCCGTATACACCCATGTAGGCATTGACGCGAGTGACGGGATCGGCGCCCGGACGGGAGGTGCGGACATTGATCAGACCGTTGAGGGCGGATGAACCGTACAGTACGGAGGAGGCTCCTTTGATCACCTCCACCTGTTCCACATTCTCCATCGGGATGGTGTTCCAGTTAATTTCACCGCCATCGGGCGAGAGTATCGACATGCCATCTACCATGATGAGGCAACGGCTGCCCACACCGTAGGTCCAGCCGCTTCCGCCACGGATGGTAGGTTGTTTGTCCACTACATCCACTCCTGAGATGTTGTTGAGTGTCGCACGCAAATCGGAGGGATTCTGCTTGAGTACATCTGTGGATTTGAGTACGTTCATCGAGACGGTAATATCGCTCAGTTTCTGGCTGAAACGACCGGCACTGACGACGACGGCGTCCAATGCACTTGAATTCGGTTTCAGGTAAATATCTTGTGTGTAAACTTCTTTTTTCTCAATGACTAACGGTACGTTTTTGGTTTCGTATCCGATAAAACTGTATGTTAGCATAATGCCACCTTCCGGAACAGTGATTTCATAATATCCCTCGTTGTTGGATACCGTTCCTTTTGGGCCGGTTTTATCGGTATAGTAAATGCTGACTCCGGCCATCGGTGCATTTTTGTTTCCTGCATCGTATACATACCCAATCACTTTTTGACCTAGTACGTTTTGAGCGGCCAATAACAAAATCAGTGCGATAAATATGTTTTTTTTCATCTCTTCGTTGTTTTATGTTTCCCAGAGGGTTTAATTGAGATCGGCGAGATCAGCCGGAATCGCTTCGGGATTCATCTTAAGAGTCAGGTCGACCGTTTCGGTAATAGTGACAGCAAAAGAGAGCGTATTGATGATACTTGTGACGAATGGCTTCAACGCTGCGCCATTCTCTCCGAAGTCCAGATTTGTCAACAACGGTTTTACTAACGGAAGCATTTTCAGTATGGGGAGCAGTTGTTCGGTTTCGAGTGTAAGGGTTACCGAACCATCCTGACTTTCATTGATCGTCAACGGAATACCATCAGTCAACCACGGTTGAATCGTGGTGAAGAAATTCATGAGATCTGCTTCTGAGATGCCCAGGCCGCTCTTCGTTTGAGTCTCTTTAGGGGCGGTAGCGATTGCTACGATCTGTTGAATATTGGGAACGAGATACAGTGTTCCCTCTTTGACGTAAAATTGACAGAGGTTCTGATCGGGGGAGTAAGTCCACGTCGGGGTCCCTCCACTCATAGCATCCATGCCGTTGGGAGCATAGACCGCCCGGATGTTCCCTGTTTCCTGGAACTGGATATCGCGTACGAACAGGGGGAGAATCATGCTGACCATTGGTCCCAAGGCACTGTTCAGTCCCAATGGATCGCGATTCTCTTCCGTTACCACGACATCCGTTACGTCGGTGGGATCATCTGGATTAACATATTGATAATTACCAATTTTGCAGACAAAGGTGATGGCAATAGCGTCTCCTTTTGAGCTTAGTGCCCACCAATTGGTTCCTTTACTGTTTTTATTGAACGAATTTTCCGGGAAAACAACATTGGTGAGCCCCAGTGTCATGTGCCCGGGTGTGACGTAGGAGTCGCCGGTGAGTGCAAACTGAACGCCCTCCGAAGTCGTGATGGTCGATGTCTTGCTCGAAATCTTGAACAAAGTCGTATCGGCCTTGTCACGTGTTAGGTTGACATCGAACTGGACTTGAGGTTCGCCAGGCACGACATATTGTAAGGTGATGGTTCCGTTTTGTAGGTCATTTGTTTTGAGTCCGACATTTTTGCCGGGCAATGGCAATCCTGCATTATTGGCATATCCGAAAGTGAGTTCCAGCGAGTTTGCCGGATATAATTCATCCGAATAAACCGTGTTTAATTGTTCCGCCAAAGTGGGTTGAGGCGTAGGAGTGATCTCCTCCTTGTCGTTGCAGGAAGAAAAAACGCCCAGGCTCAATGCACCCGTCAATACCCATAAATAATAGAGGTACAGTTTTTTCATGATTTTTATCTCAAATTTTTGAAAATTTGCGCTAAGTACCGGATTTTCCTCGCATTGAACAAGTCCCATATTTCATATTCTTTGTCCTTTTTTTAAGATTGTTTAAAATTCTGATGATTTTTTCTTTATTTTAATGTCCTATTCATAAAGATGACCCGATGAATCAGAAGTTTCCTGATGTCGATATGCCGATTGATTTTGTCACAGGAGTCGACATAACGGAAGAGATACTGAATCTCTATCGCTTTCCATGCCGTTTGAAAGCGGGGATTTTCGTATTGTGTTTGGAGGGGGAATTGCGGGCGATGATTAATTTATCGGAATATCGGATAGTGAAGAATGATTTCATTACACTCGCTCCTGAGAGTATCATCCAATTTTATGAGACGTCGGAAGATATTAAGGTGTGTTTTGCAGGATTTTCTTCCCATTTTTTGAACAATTCGAGTCAGCTGAAATTGAAATTCGAATTTGTTCCGACAGTTATGGAGTCTCCGGTAATCAGTCTCCGTCCTGATATAGCCGATATTTACAAAGATTATTTCTCCCTGATGAAAAAGGCATTTGTCTGTAATCGTTTGGATAATCCGGAAATAGTTCGTTGTATCCTCAATTCGTTATTAGAGGGGGTGCGCGGTTTTTATCGGGAGGAACCTAAAGATAATAGGCTATTGAGTCGCAAGGAAAATATTTGTCGGCAATTGGTTAAGTTGGTGATGCAACATTTTGCGACAGAACGCAAAGTGTCGTTCTATGCCGATCTGTTGCACATAACTCCTCAGCATTTGAGTGTTACTGTGAAGCAGGCCAGCGGAAAGACTGTGTCTGATATTATTGCTGAAGTAGTCATCATGGATGCCAAAGCTAAATTGAAATCGACGGATATGACAATTCAAGAGATCTCTTATTCGCTCAGTTTTCCCAATGTGTCGTTTTTTGGAAAATATTTTAAACGTTATGTGGGAATGTCTCCAAATGAGTATCGTCGAAGTTGATTCTGCATAAAGTTTCTGGTCAATTTATTGGAAAAAATGTTCTTTATTCGAGATTGGAAACATCTCTCTGAAAAATAAATGTATTTTTGTTGTTGCTTTGTATAAATCTATGATTCAGTTTAATAATATACAATAAGTCCGTAATATAAGCCTTGTTTCAATCTTTATGAAAAAAAGTCGATTTGTTAGATGACTGTAAGATATATAATTAAATAACTCAGTTAAAATGGAGAAACAGATGAAATTGAATGAGAGTACATGCGTGAATACCGTGTCTGGTGAAGCATGTTCGCAGAAAGAACCTTATGCTGCTCCGGTAATCGAGGTGGTAGATGTAAAGGTGGAACAAGGATTTGCTACTTCCATGCCGTCGTGGGAAGATCCGCAGCCGTGGTAAAAGGTCGTATGTTGAATTTTTGAAAAAGTATTGATTATGAGAATGATATATTGGATGATGGCTGCTGCTGCGACGGTGTTGGTGGCAGGTTGCCAGAAAGAGGGTGAGAGTACGGTCAAAAAGGATGAAGGGGCATTCCGTTTTGAAGTTGCGGCAAAAGATTTCTCGGCACGTACGGCTCTCGGTGAAGATGGAAAGACGGTAACGTGGGTGGCTACCGATGAATTGGGTGTATGCGGTGTTTCGGGAGGAGTATTTTCCGGTAACCAAAAGTTTACCACTTCGAGTGAAAATATTACTCCGGATGGAGTCAGCGCTACATTCTCGGGCGATCCGCTGGTTGCCGGCGATTATGTAGCTTACTATCCTTATGATGCCGCAAAGAACGGTTCGCTGGAGTTCACGTTGCCCGAGACGCAGACACAACAAGTGGATACGCGCGATCATGTGGGCGAGCACGACGTGTTGGTATCCGATCCGGTGAGTGTTTCGGATGGACAATTGTCGGCCAATCTGGTCTTCAACCGGTTGCATGCGCTGTTGCGTCTGTCTGTAAAATTGAATGGTGAGACCTCCGGGGTGACCGTTTCGAAGATTACCCTCGCATCGAATGACGGTTCAGCCATCTTCAACCGGACGACGACCTGCTCGGTAGAGGATGGGAAAACGGTCTTTACTTCGAGCAATCCGACCAATGCCCTCTCCGTGGAGGTAACCGGTTCGCAGGAGTTGGCCTCCGACGGGATGTTCCACATCTGGATGCTTGTCCCCGAGGTGAACTACGATGGGCAAATCGATGTTACTGTGACAACCTCCATGGGTACCTATACCTTTACGAAACCCTCAGCCAATTTTGTACGTGGCCAGAGTTATTACATCACCAGCGATCTGGGCGAAGGACTCGTGCTGCCGGTGACTGTCGCTTCGGTTGAGGATTGGAATAAGGCGGTGGCTGCCGTCAATGCTGCAGGGCAGCCCGCTACGTTTGTCATTACGCAGGATCTGACTCTGCCGGCTGATGTGCTCTTCCCAACGGTGCCTCTGACGCTGAGCGGTTCCGGTACGCTGACACTGACTCCTGCCGTTCCCGAATCGGCTACGGTTGCCGGGGATGTTACGAGCAATACGGCGCTCGATCCTTCGCAGTTGAATGCCGAGGTGACGGTTCCGGATCACCTGACGGTTGCTTGTGGTTTGGCGGTCAATAACGGTATCATTCGCGGCACGAATCTCACGCTTGCCGATGGCGGATCGCTTGCCGGTCCGGGGCGTCTCTCCCTTTCCGGGACATTGACGGTGGCTTCCGGGGCATCCGCTTCCGTAGCGGCAAATATGGTTGTGGGCTGCAACACCCTGACCAATGGCGGTACGCTGGCCAACAACGGTGCATTGTATTATAACGCCGGCACCCCCGGTACCGTAAACTCCAACAGTGCCGTTCTGACTACGGGCGTCTCCGTAACCGGTCCGCAGTTGCCCTACTCCGGATTTGACCAGTGGTATGAGTCTCAGGTTTCTTATATGGGCTTTATGAGAGGGACGGGTCAGTTTATCGGTGAAAAGTCGGGTTCCAATAATGTATGGGCGTCGGGGAACGGTTCTGAGAAAAGTAGTGTTGGAGGCATTGCTGTATCTGGGACCAATCCTACCCAGCCGGCCGAATCAGGGAAAATACATGGCGGTGCCGGGGCCTTGAAGATGATCTCTGAACATGTGACGATAGTGATTGTAAGTAAATTTGCTGCCGGTAATGTTTTCCTCGGCAGTTATGATAAAACAAATACTACCGGTGCGGAAATGACTTTTGGAATACCTTATACCTTGCGTCCGTTGGCTTTGACCGGGTATTTCGACTATACTTCCGGATTGATTGATTATAACAATAGCCAAAAAGTGGATAATCCATCCGTACAGGATCAGTGGGATATTTATGTGGCATTGACGACGAAAGCCTACTCCATCAATACGGATGATGATTCGACCTATCCTCAACTTGAGACGGATGATGCGGTTATTGCCTACGGTCGTATTACCAGTCCGGTTTCTACGAACGGATATCAGAAATTCCGGGTAGAGCTCAAATATAAAAATATGGTTGAAGTGCCGACTCATATTCTGATTACCGCTTCGAATAGCGTAGATGGCGCAGCCTTTACGGGTTCTACGTCGAGCGTGTTGTATTTGGACGATCTGCAGTTGGAATTCTGATTGCCAGAGACATCATGATAGCAAAAAACCGCCTGCGAAAGGCGGTCTTTTTGTTTCTGGGCCGTAGAGATGTTCTGCGTGGGGATGATTTTGTTGGCGGGGGTTAGGGCTGTTGGTTGCGACGAAGGGTTGGAATGTGTCGATACAGGGCTCTCCGGAGTCGGCGCAAAGGGCGGAACAGGGCAAGGCGGAACAGGGAGCGGAAGCGCCAGCCGGCCGTGCAGACAATCTTCCGTTTCTCCGGGGTGGAAATGAGTCGGACGACGGCAAGGATGTCCGTTGGATTGGGAAATTCGTAAACCTGCCAGAGATTGTCGCCGCGCGTTGTGAGACGATGGCCGGTGCGGATGATCCGGTGCAGGAGGTGCCCGCCGCCATACCGGAACAGGATGATGTCGCCCCGATGCAGCTGGGAAGAGGCCCCTTGGGGGGTGTTGTCCGTCACATAAGGATGCAGTTCTACCTCCGTGCGTCCGTTCCGCAAGGCAGGCTCCATGCTGGTTCCATATACCCGAATACGGACTGAGCGTCCTTCTGCGAGCAGTCGCTCTATTTCGGCGAAAAATACGGCGTTGCCGATCGTTCTGGAGGTGACGGATTGCTGTTCCATGGCTGAAGTGTGTTTATTGAGGACCGAATATGGCGGAGAAGGCCGCTTCGGCTGCTTGACGGTTGGGCAGACACTCGAGTCGGTAGGTGCGGACATTTCGAATCGTGTCGGAGAGAATGGTGCAGATCCGGTCGGAGAGCAGGGGGTCACGGGCGAATGCCGGAGGGCACGAGGGGTATAAGGCTCCGAATGCGTGTACGATCGGAAGTAGTGAGATCCGATTGTGGGGTGCCTGGCAGAGTCGGACCACGGCAGCGAGCGGAAAGCGTTCGTTGCGGAAGCAGGCGGTTTTGCCGCTCCACGGCGAGCCGTACACATAGGGAACACCCTCTTCTATGCGCAGAATGGGACTGTCGTCGTTGAGCAGTGAGGATCCGGGAATATACTCCTGCCAGAGACGTGTATGGGTGCTTTTGCCTGTTCCGGATTCTCCCAGGAAGAGAATGGCTTTTCCTTGCCAGACGATGGTCGAAGCGTGAATGGGAATGGCTTTCTGAAAAACTCCCGCCAGGCCGTAAGCGGTCCAGAGACCAAAGCGGAGCATGGTTGCGTGGCTGGGGAGGGAGGCCTCGATGAGTGGATTGCCGGGTTGGAAGCGAAGATTGAAAACGTCGCCGTGTGGAGAGGTCATGGTCAGGAAATAGCCGGAGGGTTTCTCTGCCTCTGTATGCTGTTCGGTAGGCTGTGTGCGTCCGAAACGGCATTCGATGCTGTCGAACGAGAAGTCATATAGGGCATTCGCTTGGGGAATGGAAAAGCTATCGCTGCTCTGAAAAAGGAGAAAAGGTTGCTGGGCTTCGGAAGTACGGAACGTCTCGAAGTCGGGGGCCTCGCGGAGTAGTGCGATTGCTTTGGCACCCGTGACGCAGAGGTCGAATCCTCCGATGCGGAAAGTGAGTGTCGGGATGGATGCGGTCATGAGGGGTCGATTTCGATGATACGGTCGCAAAGTGCCAGAGAGGATTCCCGATGTGCGATGATCACTATGGTGAGCATACGACAGGGATTCGAGAGCTCTGCGATGGTACGTGTGATTTCATGTTCTGTCTCATTGTCGAGGGCTGAAGTCGCCTCGTCGAAGAAGAGAACCTCGGCTCCTTTATAGAGTGCTCGGGCGATTCCGATTCGTTGTCGTTGTCCGCCGGAGAGCCGACTGCCGTTCTCCCCGACGGGAGTGTCGATTCCCTCAGGCAACTGGGCGACCCATGAGGAGAGACATACCTGATTGAGAATTTGGTGGATTTTTTCACGGTCGATATCACGTCGGCCGAAAGCGATGTTCTCGGCCAGGGTGCCGTCGATGAGGAGAACCTCCTGGGGAACATAGCCGCATTGCTGCTGCCAGGCTTGGCGTGTATCGGCAGTAAGAGGGATGTCGTCGATCAGAATCTCGCCCTGTTGGATCGGATAGAAACCCAGCAGGAGGTTGAATAGCGTCGTTTTTCCGCCACCTGACGCGCCTCGGATTCCGATGCGTTCCCCTTTGCGTATGGTTAGAGAGCAGTCTCTCAGTACGGGGTGATGGCCGTCGAACGAGAAGGTAAGTTGTTCTGCCCGGATTTCTCTCTGGAAAGGGAGTGGAGTGCTCTGGTTGCAGGAGTCTGTATGGGTGGAAGATGATCTCTCAGAGGCTTCGGACTCAAGTGCCGTGCGGACGATTTCTGCCGTATAGAGGTTGTTTTTGATTTGTGCCCATCCCCCCAGCAGAGAGCGTACGGAGGGCAGCAGTCGGATAGCGGCGATGGCGAATACGCCGAACAGCATGCGCAAGGAGCCCCCCGGGACAGTGAACAACACCAGCAGTGTGATACCGATTGCCAGACCGGTCTCTGTCAGAATGGGAGGAATGCGGAGCAGGGTTTCGGTCCGTTCGTCGAGCCGTGAGATGTCGTACAATCCTTTTTGAAAACGGTCGCGGATCAGGGGCATCGCCTCATTAATCTCTACTTCAGCATACCCCTTGAGAGCCTCCTGTACGGTTTGTGTCTGACGTACACGCAGGCGGTTTCCCTCTTTGCCGTAATCTGTGAGGCGTCTTTTGACAATTGCGACGTAGATCCATACCAAAGGCAGGAAGCAGAGCGGCAGGAGTAGTGCCACACCCGGGGCATAGAAACCTAACGCGATTAGCAGTATGAGAATGAAGGCTGCCTCTCCGGCCATGGACAGTAACGGTGCAAGCACCTTTGTTACGAAGGTGTGGCACACGTAATTGATCTCATGTGATAATCCGGAGCTGTTCTGTCGCTTGATGAAAAGCAACCCTCGATGGTGGTAGGAGGTGAAGAGAGCGTCCGAATAGTATCGGTACAGGGAGAGAAGATAGCGGCTTTGCCTGCGTGAGATCCATAGTGATAGGCCATTCTTCAGCAAGATAATGCCGAGGACTCCGATGCAGAGTACGATGGCAAAGGTCTCTTTCGACCTGAAATCTCCCAAGGTGTATAATTTTTCCAGCCAGGGGCTGCTTTCCAGGCCATCGTTATTCAGTACCAGCAGAAGTATCGGCAGAAAAGCGGCCAATCCCGCCAAGTCGAGTACCGCCCTTAAGGGCGCTGCTGCGACCATGCGTCGTCCCTGAGCTCGAAAGGCAGGTGGTATGAGGGATAGCAGCCGGCAGGTCATGATCTATACCTTTAGAAAGTTTTTCGGATAGCGTATATGTGTTTGAATTGAGAGTCGGAGACGGGTGGCCAATCCGCCTTTGCGTCCGTATACGGCATGGTATTTCCACTGTATGGCACAAAAACGACGAATTTTGAAGCAGATGATTCGTAGTGGATTTCGTGACTGAATCGACCGCTTTTCGTGCAGAATGCTGTCCCAAATCTTTGCAGCCAGTTCTCGATCCGGAGTGTTCGTATTGGGTAAATATTCGACTGGTAACCCTAACTGTTCAGTAGCGAGCATCCCCAAGGCATTTGCAATGCGATCTAGGCCGGTATCCTGTAAAATTTTTTGCCAGGCTTGTTTGTCGAATTCGTCTCCGTGTACGAAGAGAAATCGTGCCCAGTCGCAGAGATGGCGAAGCCGGATGTCGCAGGTGGTGAAGTGCGTGGCTGTATGTATCAGCAGGAACAGTGCGTTGAAATCGGCAGAGGGGAGATAGGGTTCATGCGTGTGGCTCTCCTCGTTCGGAAGCCGTGGAAGTTGTTTTTTGTCCTGCAGCAGAATCTGAAGTCTCGGCTCCAGCAGCCGATTGACGGCGAAGAGACGGACATCCAGAAAGTGACGGTGATTTTCTACGATGATTCCATCATATACGAAGGATGAGTGTTTGTCGCCTCTTTTTACGGAACTGAAATGTTCGGTTGCCAGTTGCATACCCTTCTCGTATTGTCCGAAAAGCCAGAGGTCGATGTCGCCGCTCTCGCGATGGTCGGGAACCGAAAAATCCAGGGCTTGGCCGACCCCTTTGAGAACCATTGTGTCGACTCCATGGCGATGGAAAAATGCCGTTAGTTCGCGGGTTGCAGTGAGGTAGTGGTTGAAACGCTTCTCTGCAGCAGCAGCATTGATGCCCCATTGTAGTTTCAATGTACGTGGCGGCTGCAATGTCTCCGGGAGACGCATCATTCCGTCGAATGCAATGGCTTGTACTCCTTGTCCTACGGCAGCGGCATAGATTTTCTCCCATTCGGAAACCGTCAGTCCATGAAATGCCCCCTCTTCGGATCTTCCCCAAAGAGCGTTTCTTAACAAAGCGACTAAGGCCTTTTCCGATTGGGTTATGGTTCCAGAATGTGGCATGCGATCAGTTGATTGGCCCAGTCCTGTGCATCGTGCAGGGCGGTTGATGGATCTGTTTCGAATCTTTCCGTGAGTAGTGCGGCGATATCGGTGACGGTAAAGTCCCGTCCTGCGAGGTTCTCCCAAAGCCATGCGGCCGTCGGATTCAGCGATACGATGCGTGTCATGTCGGCGTGACATTCATTTTGCATGATGACAATCTTCTCGCCTGCGATTTCACGGATTTTATATTCCGGTTTCAGTTTCATCCGTTTTTTATTATGGTCTATTTTGCAATATTACGAATTTTCGGGCGGATTCCCTTTCATGCGGAGCCTATTTCTGTTGCTTCTGTTTTTGTCCTGGAGCATCCTTATAAAAAAGTAACAGGTCCGAAAGGGCCTGTTACTTTTTATGATGAAACATGATGTATGGTCTACAGTGTAGCAAAAGAGGTGTAGTTCTGTTGCATGGCTTTACGGAATGCCATCATGCCGGGTTGATCCAATGTTACGTCCATCGTTTTCCCCTCGGATAGATAGATTCTCACTTTGTTGTTCTCGAGGAAGGTCATGAATTTGGTCTCTTTGTCTTTTGATATGGCAGACCATGTTTGGGTCTTCTCGTCGAATTTCAGATTTACGGCTACTTTGCGATTCTCGTTGAGAATCTTATAGCCGTTACGGGTACGTTTTACCAAATATTCCTCGCCGTTCTCTCCTTTTATTTTTTGTATTTTATCGCTGGATGCAACAGGATTGCTGCCCGACCAGAATTCGATGCTGTTCAACAATACTACGTCTGCCAGAACGGCTATCTCATAAACGGGAAGAACCCAGAAACAGAAGAAGACTACTTCATTGGCAAACTTGCTGCCGATACTTTGATTCCATGTTCTGAGATTGTTAAAGAGTTTGAAAGAGCCGATGCAAGAAGAAAACAGAATACTTCCGCACAATACAGCTACCATCAGACAGGTCATTTTTCCTTTTTTCATAGCTTTTGAGGTTTATGGGTTGAAGAATTCCTTTCAAAGTTAGCTTTTTCTGAGGAATAGTACAAGTTTATTTTGCTTGGTTTGTGTCCTAAACAGAGGGTATATGAGTTTAGATATGTTATAGAATTTTCTATTTATGCAAATCTGTTGCAAAAAGTGTCTAAATCGACGATAAGTACGACTATATAAAGAATTGATGTAGTGCAACATTTTCTTATCTTGGTAACAGAATATGACGAAAAAATAGTAGCATACGTAAGTCCGAATTTTATAATAAGAAAGGAGGGGTTAAGATAGAGAAAATTAGGTGTTAAAACAGTAGCTTATATGTCGTTGAAATGATAGATACGGCTTTTTCTTTGAAATTGAATTTAACAACCCGAACATGTTAAAACTATGAAAAAGATTTTTTTTGCATTAGCCATGATTTTCTGCGCCAGCGGCGCTTTCGCTCAGTCTATTGAATTTAGTAATGTGACAAAATCTATCCAGTCTGGATTCAATGGTATGCAAGCCGAAATTCGTAATCCTTATAATTATGAGGTGACAATACAAGTCTTTTATGGTTCTTGGGGCGCTCCGACGAATCTTCCTACAATTTGGTTGATGAGTGAAGGAGCCTCTGGAGATAATGGTCAGACTGTAGGTGTAGAGCAAATACTTGGCTCTGGCTCTATGGATAAGACTTTAACTATTCCGGCTAATAGTACAATAACAATCCATCACTTTGTGGCAGTTTCTGGTTTTGATTATACATATAGCGCAGGAAAGCAGAGCTGTGAAACACTTATGGAAATTCGATATGGTTCTGGTTATACGGTCGGAGCTAATAATCGTTTAGAACTTGAGGGATATTATTAATGGGTTTTAAACGATTGTAATAAACAACCCCGGCCTGCATCGTGGTCGGGGTTTTGTTATGTTGATGATAAACGGGTTGATGGACTTGTTTTTAAACTATATTTGTTTGATTATAAGAATGTTTCGAGAGTAATTCTATAAATTTTGCCTATTCTGGGAAGGTTTTGGTGAAAAAAATCTATCTTTGTCATGCAATGGTTCCCTGACTGCTCCGATGTAGATCGCAGAAAGGGATTAAAAGGGAATGCCGTGTGAATCGGCAACAGTTCCCGCTGCTGTAAGTTCCGATCCCTGTGTGGGGATTCAGTATGTTTCGGCTCTCTTTGCCACTGACCTTCGGGTTGGGAAGGCGTCGGAACAGGAATAAGTCAGAAGACCTGCCTTTGCAACTTTTTTGGATGGCTTTCGGGAATAAAGGCCGACAAAGGAGACTTCTGACTTATCCGTTTTTGTTGAGAGCGGTTGCTGGTTGAAATCTTTTCGTCGTTTGTTTCCGAGAGTCTATGGATGGATTATAAACGCAAAAAAGATCATAACTATGGGCAGCTCAGAAATTACTATCGTAAAACGGGACGGTAAACGGGAGTCGTTTTCGCTCGACAAAATCAAAAATGCTATTCGTAAGGCTTTTCTTTCCGTGGGCGGACTGGCTACGGAAGACGATCTCGCCGCTATTCTAGGACGTGTGCGTATCTCCGATGGAATGACCGTCGAGGAGATTCAGAACCAGGTGGAGGTAGCTCTTATGGCCGAGCGTTATTTCGCCGTGGCCAAATCCTACATGCTCTATCGCCAGAGCCACCTCGAGGATCGGGAGGTGCGTGACCGGCTCGATTTTCTGATCAATTATTGCAATGCCGAGAATGCGGCGACGGGGAGCAAGTACGATGCGAATGCCAATGTGGACCAGAAGAACATCGCCACTCTGATCGGCGAGCTTCCCAAGGCGGGATTTATCCGTTTGAACCGTCGCTTGTTGACCGACCGACTCAAGGAGATGTATGGCAAAGAGTTCGCAGACAGATACCTCAGGATGCTCAACGGCCATTTTATCTACAAGAACGATGAGACGAGTCTGGCTAACTACTGTGCCAGTATTACGATGTATCCCTGGCTGCTGAACGGAACGCTCTCCATCGGCGGCAACTCGACAAAACCGACCAATCTGAAATCTTTCTGCGGGGGATTCGTCAATCTTGTTTTTATTGTGTCCAGCATGCTCAGCGGCGCGTGTGCCACGCCCGAGTTCCTGATGTACATGAACTATTTCATCGGGCTCGAATACGGGGCGGACTACTATCTGCATGCAGATAAAGTGGTGGATCTTTCCAAACGACAACGGACCATAGACAAGGTGATCACAGACTGTTTCGAACAGATTGTCTATTCGATCAACCAGCCTACCGGCGCACGGAATTTTCAGGCTGTTTTTTGGAATATCGCTTATTATGACCGTCCCTATTTCGAAAGCCTGTTCGGGGAGTTCCGCTTTCCGGACGGTTCTCAGCCGGATTGGCCTTCGCTCAGTTGGTTACAGAAACGGTTCATGAAGTGGTTCAATCGGGAGCGTACCAAAGCGGTGTTGACTTTTCCGGTCGAAACCATGGCGCTCTTGACCGATGGCGGTGATGTGCGTGATGCCGAGTGGGGCGATTTTACTGCCGAGATGTATGCCGAGGGGCATTCCTTTTTCACCTATATGAGTGATAATGCCGATTCTTTGTCGAGTTGCTGTCGTCTGCGCAACGAAATACAGGATAATGGATTCAGCTATACGTTGGGTGCCGGAGGGGTTTCGACCGGTTCGAAAAGTGTTCTGACAATCAATCTGAACCGATGCGTGCAGTACGCCGTAAGAAACGGGATGGATTATCTGATTTTTCTTGCCGAGGTGGTCGATCTTGTGCATAAGGTGCAGTTGGGCTATGACGAGAATCTCCGTGAGCTCTACCGGAAGGGGATGCTGCCGCTCTTCGATGCGGGGTATATCAGCATCGGACGGCAGTACCTCACGGTTGGCATCAACGGATTGGTCGAGGCGGCGGAGTTCCTTGGAATCTCGATCGACGACAATCCGCAGTATGAGGGTTTCGTGCAGAGTGTCCTCGGGCTTGTGGAGCGTTACAACAAAAAGTACCGTTCGAAGAATACCCTGTTCAATTGCGAGATGATTCCGGCCGAAAACGTAGGGGTGAAACATGCCAAATGGGATCGGGAGGATGGTTACCTTGTGCCTCGTGATTGCTATAACAGCTATTTTTATGTGGTGGAGGACGACTCGCTCAATATCATCGATAAGTTCCGCCTGCATGGACGCAGATACATCGAGCATCTTACGGGAGGTTCGGCGCTGCACATGAATCTGGAGGAGCATCTGTCGCAGAAACAGTATCGGCAGTTGTTGCGTGTGGCGGCCATGGAGGGATGCAATTATTTCACGTTCAATATTCCGAATACGGTGTGTAACGATTGTGGCCACATTGATAAACGCTATCTGAAGGAGTGCCCGGTATGCCACAGCCGTAACATAGATTATCTGACACGTATCATCGGCTACATGAAACGGATCAGCAACTTTTCCGCAGCGCGTAAGCGGGAGGCCGCCAGAAGGTATTATGCTTCGGAGAAGGGAGAAATCTCATGCTGAAATGTTATAACTATGACATCGTCTGTCAGGAGATCCCGGACGAAATTACGCTTGCATTGAATCTGTCGGGATGCCCGAATCGGTGTCCTGGCTGCCATAGTCCCTGGTTACAGGAGGATGTTGGTGAGCCGCTGACGTCGGAGATGCTGGATGCCTTGCTCGACCGGTATGGAGGTGCGATTACCTGTGTCTGTTTCATGGGCGGCGATGGCGAACCGGGAGAAGTTGCGCGATGGGCACGCTATCTGGCCCGTGCACATTCCGGATTGAAGATCGGGTGGTATTCGGGACGAAACCTCTTCCCGGAGCCTTCCGATCTTCCGTTTTTTGATTTTATCAAGTTGGGGCCTTATATCGAATCATTGGGAGGGCTGCGTTCCGAAACGACGAACCAACGGCTCTATCGCATCGATTCGGATGGCCGTATCGAGATTATGCGTTTGAATCGTCATCCGGAATAATTTATTGGGGATTGTAACTGATGAAAAGGTGTCTTCGCGTAGGGAATTATCACTCATTGGCGTTTACATTTTTTCTAATAAGACGATATGTTAACCATCTTATATATAGATATATAATTGTATACCTGATTTCATTTACAGATACTGGGCGGATGCTTCCCGGGCGATAATTGTTATATTCGTACTACCCGAAAGGACTATTTGTGGGACGGTCTGTCGCAGACAATGGTCTTTTAATCTGAAAACCGATGAAGAAAAGAGTAGCATGGATTGTCGCAGGGATTAGTTTCCTGTTTGCCTCCGTAGAGGCCCAGCCCGTTTCCGAACAACCGGAGGGGGCGCACGATTGTCAGATCCGTTTGATTACATTGGCCAGTCCTTTCACCGAGGAGCATTGGATGCTGACCAAGCAGCGGGGCCTTCTCAAGAATTATACGGCTCAAGATGTGTTGGAGATGATCGCGGAGCTGAAACCTACCTGCCTGGAGCGTTTCATTACGGGGTGCCCTGACCCGGATGGCTGGGTGCCGGTGCGGAAAGGGTGTCCGCCGATGACGGTCCTGGAGTTTCTGAATGCAGCAATCGAGGCTGGGGGCGAGGGTTGCCAGATCGTACCCAAAATGAATCTGCAATGGCTGAAAAATCCGAAACAGGCGGAATATTTCTGGGAAGCCGCCCAGCAACTCTATGATTTGCCGCTGGTACGACCCATTCGCAATATCAACCTCGATGTGTGGGACTACTATTGCAAAGAGATTCATACCACGCAGGAGGAGCGGGATGCGATGTTTCAGCGGCTGCGCGATATCGGCTATGAGGAGATCGGAGTTAATATGACGGGACTCTATTCGGTGAACCATCCTCAGATCGACTATGCCGATTTCAATATCAATAAGGAGAACTGGACGGTGAACGAAAAGGTAATCGAGACGCTGAGAAATTATCCGAACATTAAGAAACTTTATATGTATATCGACTATCCCGGAGCGATGGATGCTTTTCGGAAGAATTTGCCCGACCGTCAGGCCGAGGTCTACTCCGAGGTCATCTATCCTGCCCAGGAGTCATTGGATTTTACTTTTGTTTATGCCATTCTGCAGGACTCTTGGGATGCTCATGCGGTCAGAACCTCTCGAAAAGGCCCGTATGGAGGGAAAACCATCTATGAATTGATTAAGGAGTTGTTGAACCGATAATAGTTTTAACTTATGCATGGGATCAAGACAATTACGACCTTGTCCATCTTGGGATGTGCCACTGCCGTGTCGGCGCAGGAGCGGCCGAATATTCTGCTGATTATCACCGATCAGCAACGTTGGGACATGGTAAGTGCACTGCATGGGGATGGTTACTTTTCTACGCCCAATATCGACCGGTTGGTAAAGGGGGGCTTCAGCCTTGACAATACGTATTGCGCCAATCCGATATCGGTTCCCTCGCGTTGGTCTATGTTTACGGGTGAATCTACGGCGCAGTTCGGCATACAGGACAATACGGCTCCGGTGTCGCGGAAAGAGGCTTTCCTGGAGGTGGCAGGGAGTCGCTCCTTGGGGGCTTTGCTGAAGCAGGCGGGGTATCGGAATTATTATGCCGGGAAGTCGCATCTGCCCTTTGGCGAGGGCAAAACTCCCGGAGGAGACAAGGCGATCAATTGGCAGTTCGATCATATTACGAAAGACGATCGCCTTGGTGCGGTTGAAGCGAGTGAGAAATTCTTCAAGGAGCATCCTCGGGATGGGCAACCATTTCTGTTCGTCGTTTCGCTCATTAACCCCCACGATATCGGTGCCGACAAACTGGTGATCGTCGACCATCCGAATCCCGAGAAGAGTCCGCAGGCCACTAAACCGGCTGGAATTAACGCCTTGACTTATCTGCCTAAAATAGAAGCCTTGGGCAATGACTATTTTCTCAGCGATGAGTCGGGTCGGTTGCCTTTCAATTATGCCCCGACCGATCATCATCCTCAGAGTCAGATTTTTCAAAAGAGTTATGGCTCGTATAGCGAGTTGATGTGGAAAAAATACATCTGGTTTTATCACCGGTTGGTCGAACAGGTCGACGGCGAAATCGGCCGGGTGCTCGATGCTTTTGAACAATCCCCCTATGCGGACAATACGATTGTGATCTTTACCTCCGACCACGGGGATATGATGGCATCGCATCGGCTGGCCAAAAAGAACATTATGTATAACGAATGCCAGAGGGTGCCGTTGATTTTTTATGGTCCCGGCGTACAACACGCTGTCGATCGTACGACCCCCGTGTGCAATGGCTGGGATCTGGTTCCAACCTTATGCGACATTGCCGGAGCATCGGTTCCTGCGCATCTCAGAGGGGTATCGCTGTGGGATTATATATGTGGAAAGAGCGAAGCTCCCTCCCGGGAGTATCTCTATCTGGAGGGATCCAATGCTTTTGAAATCATTCAGAACGGCCGTTGGGCTTATATTCTGTATGAGTCGGCGGGGAATCCTGCTGTTCTGTTCGACCTTGAAAACGATCCGGGACAAATGCACAACCTTGCGGAGGACCCCGCCTATCGTATTAAGATGGAGGAATTACGCACCATCTTGGATGGGGAATTGAAGGATCGAGGGTTAATCTTGACGGAAGATCGGCCCTATTCGATATCGGGTCTTGTGAAAGGCCGTAAATGATTTTGGGAAGACGAAAAGTTGATGAGGTATGAAGAATACATGGAGTTGTTTGGCTGGATTGGCTTCTTTGGCGGCACTGTCATGTCATGGGGCTGACAAGCCCAATGTCATTCTTGTCTTGGCGGATGACTTGGGATACGGGGATATTTCGGCGCTGAATCCCCAATCTAAAATCGAGACCCCCAACATCGATGCACTTAGCCGCGGGGGCATTACCTTTACCGATGCCCATGCGACCTCTTCGTTGTCGACCCCTTCACGTTACTCTATTCTGACGGGCCGTTATTCCTGGCGCACGACACTCAAAAAAGGGGTAGGCGTCGGTTATTCAGGGCCGATGATTACGGAGGGGCGTGCGACGTTGGCGTCGATGTTCTCCGAATCCGGATACCATACGGCCTGTATCGGGAAATGGCATCTGGGTTGGAATTGGGCCCCCAAAGCCGGAGCCAAAAACGAAAAAGATGTGGATTTCAGCCAACCCATTACGGCCGGAGTGACCGAACGCGGCGGATTCGATTATTTCTACGGGATAGCCGCTTCGCTCGATATGCCGCCTTATGTCTATGTTGAGAATGATAGGGCTACTGCTGTGCCGGACAGTATTTCGGAACGAATGGATGGCCTTCGTCTTTTTCGATCGGGTCCTATTGCACCCGATTTCGATCCGAGAGAATGTCTGGAGAATTTTTTTCGGCGGGCAATGAATTATGTGGATGCACAAAAAGAGAGCGGTCAACCGTTCTTTCTCTATTTGCCGTTGACGGCTCCTCATACGCCGATCCTGCCTTCGAAAAAGTATGAAGGCAAGACCTCGATTGGCCCTTATGGAGATTTCGTGGTGATGATCGATGACCTTTTGGGAGAACTAGTAGCCAGGTTGAAGGCGAACGGTCAGTGGGACAATACGATTCTCATCTTCACTTCGGATAACGGCTGTGCCCCTTACATCAATATCCCAGTGCTCGAGCGTCAGGGGCACTATCCCAGTTACATTTATCGTGGTGCGAAAACGGATATTTATGAAGGAGGTCATCGTATGCCATTGATAGTCACCTGGGGTAATCGTTATAATCAAGTTATCGATACTTCGTTGGTTTCTTTGAGCGATCTTTATGCTACTTTTGCTGAGATGGTTGACCATAAACTCCGCGATAACGAGGCAGAGGACAGTTACAGTTTCTGGCGCAATCTTACACGGACGGGTACGACCGATCGCAGGGATTTGATCTCCCTATCCGGTTTCGGTTATCTGGCATTGCGGGTACCCGATCTGAAGTTGATTTTCTGGTGTGGTTCGGGGGGCCAATCCTATCCGACTAAACCGGAGGATCTGGTCGGATTGCCCGATATGCAGTTGTACGATATGGAGTGTGATGTCCGGGAGCGTATCAATCTGATCGACGATCCGAAATATCGGAAGACGGTTGAAGAACTCACTGCCAGGATGCGGAGCTATGTAGACAATGGCCGTTCGACTCCCGGCAAACCACAAAAGAACGATACGGACAACCATTGGGAACAAACTAAACTTTTTTGATATGACTATTAGGAACTTGAAAATGACCGGATTTGCGGCATTGCCGTTTGTGGTTGCCTCTTCGGCGTGTGCTGCTGGAGAACGTCAGAACGTGGTCTACATTATGACCGACCAACAGAGCTACTACCTGATCTCTGCCATTACCGAAGCCCTTGGATCCGATCCGTATGCTCATAATTCTTATTTCAAGACCCCAAATCTCGACCGATTGGTGAAGCAGGGATATACCTTCTCGAACTGTTATGCCGGTCATCCGGTTTCGGGGCCTTCGCGTTTCGCTTTGTTGACAGGAGAGGCTCCCAACGCTTACGGAATGACGGGCAATTTCTCTCCCGGAGGAGAGAACGGACAGCGGATGTTTTCGACCATTACCTCGCGTGCGATGGGCGTTCTTTTTAAAAATGCGGGTTATGAGACCTATTACGGTGGTAAATGTCATCTGCCTTGGGCTAATGGCACCAGCGGCAAGGGGTCGATTTATGAACCACCTTATAAATACGGATTCGACCATTATTTGACTAGAAACGATCGGGATGAGTTGGCTGTGAAGGGAGCCGAGTTCTTCTCGGAGTATAAAGGAGACAAGCCATTCCTGTTGTTCCTTTCGTTTATGAACCCTCACGACATTTGTATGGCGCAATTGCTCTTCAATAACAAACAGCTTGAGGATTTTCAGACATCCGATATTGAGATGTGGGCGCGTGCGAATCAGATCCGGTGGCGTGGCGTTTATCGTTCGATGGATCCGACGCTGTTCGACGGCGATCAGGTGGCGAAACTGCCGTTCAATACGGCTGAAACCGATCGCTTCCCGCTTACGAAGTTGAAACAGCCCTATGTGGGGGATTCTCATAAGACCCGGGCGCATATCTGGTTCTATTATCGTCTGATGGAGCAGGTGGATAAGGAGATAGGTGTGGTGTTGGATGCTTTGGAGAAGAGTCCTTACAAGGACAATACGACCATCATATTCACCTCCGATCATGGAGAGATGGCCGGTTCGCATGGGGCCGTAGGCAAGAACCTTCCCTATCAGGAGTGTCAGAAGGTACCTTTTATCTTTGTCGGAAAGGGAATAAAGCAAGGCGTGGTTGACAATACAACCCCTGTATGCAATGGCTGGGATTTGCTTCCTACGATGCTCGACCTGGCCGGTATTGACATTCCCAAGGAGCTCAATGGCCTCTCTTTGAAGGAGACGATTACCGAGGGGAAGGCGCTCGACCGGAAATACCTCTATTACGAGACGGTGAACTCCTATGGGGTATTGGATAGCGGTCGTTACAAATATACCCGGTTCAATGTGCCTCAGGATGCTGAAAACGGCACGGAATCCCTCTTTGACCTGGATAAGGATCCGGGTGAACTTCACAATCTTGTTGGCGATGCATCCTATGCATCGAAATTAGATGAGTTGCGCAAAGAGTTGGTAGTGCAGATGAAACGTTTCCATACGAGTTGGGATTTATTGAAACCTACTGTTAAGAATAAATGAACGATATAAAAATAAAACAGATTAACCTGAACAGATAAAAGAGATGACTTATAAACTTCTTACGCTGCCGGTTGTGACGGCAGCCTTGTTGCCTGCAGGATCGGCCATCGCCCAGCAAGAGGCTCAAAGGGTCAATATCATCCATATTATGACCGATGACCATTCCTATCAAACGCTCAGTGCTTATGGTGGTCCGATTTCGAAGTTAGCTCCTACTCCCAATCTTGATCGTTTGGCTGCACGAGGTATGCTTTTTACGCACGCCTATGTCGAAAATTCGATCTCTTCCCCCAGTCGTGCCACTTTGTTGACCGGTAAGTACAGCCATATGCACGGGCAGATCAAACTGGGCAAGAAACCAGCTTTCAATGGAGATCAGATGACTTTCCCGAAGTTGTTGCAGGAGGCGGGTTATCAGACTGCTATTTTCGGCAAGTGGCATCTGTGGAGTACTCCGCAGGGGTTCGACGACTATAAAATTCTGAACGGACAGGGCACCTACTACCATCCGGAGTTTAGCTCGAACGAACATCCCGAATTTGTGCGGGAGGAGGGCTATGTGGCCAATATCATTACCAACGATGCCATCAATTGGTTGGAGCACCGCGACAAGGAGAAACCCTTCTGCCTGCTCGTTCATCACAAATCCGTACACCGGAATTGGTTCCCGGAGTTGAAATATGCCGATCTATATGAGGATGTCACCTTCCCGGAACCTGAGACCTTTTTCGACGACTACAGTACTCGGTGCAGTGCTGCACGTACGCAGACCATGACCATTGAGCATGAGATGAAAATGGTCGACGACTGCAAAGTCTTCGAACTGCTCGAAGATCCGAATGCCAAGAATACCTTCAATGAAGAGTTCCTGCGCATGACACCCGAAGAACAGAAGCAGTTTAAGACGATTTATGGTCCGTTGAATGAGAAAATGCTTGCTCAGAATTTGCAGGGTAAGGATCTGGTGCGTTGGAAATATCAACGTTATATCAAGGATTACGTACGTTGTGTCAAGTCGTTGGACGATGAGGTCGGTCGTCTGCTCGACTATCTCGACGAGAACGGTTTGAGCGAAAATACGATTATTGTTTATACCTCCGATCAGGGTTTCTATATGGGGGAACACAACTGGTTCGATAAACGGTTCATGTATGAGGAGTCGTTTCGCACGCCGTTGATTATTGCCTATCCGAAGATGATACAACCCAGTACGGTGTGCGATGAGTTGGTACAGAATATCGATTTCGCACCGACTTACCTGGCTATGGCCGGTGTGGAGATTCCCGAAGAGATATGTGGCGTGCCTCTTACGCCGTTGTTCGCTACGGGGAAGGCTCCCGAGGGATGGCGCGATGAACTCTACTATCACTATTATGATTACCCCAGTATTCATAATGTCCGCCGTCACGACGGAATCATGACCCGCGATTACAAACTGATTCACTTCAAGGATCAGGGAGGTGGCAATAACCGGACGGATGGCCCGATCGACTGCTGGGAGTTGTACGACCTCAAGAAAGATCCGACGGAGGTGAATAATGTTTACAAGGATCCGGCTTACGCCGATGTGGTGGCCGATCTCAAAAAGCGGTTGGCCGATAAGCGGGCTGAATTGAGGATTGAGGAGAGCGAAAGCAAGTTCGACCTGGAGGCCTGGAAAAACAAAAAAAGTAAGTAGTACACGACTTGTAATGAATGCGAAATGAAATCGATCAAATATCTTTTATCCATCCTGCTGCTCGTTAGCGGCATGGCAGTCAGCGGAGCATCAAAAATTGCTCCGAACGAGAAGAAAATCGTAATCGAAGGCGCGATGCATCTGAAATATGAAGAGGGTAAGATGCAGATCAACAGATTCAGCGATGAATTGTGGAGCAGAGAGGATTTGAATAACTTTTCCAAGTCCAAAGCCTTGACTCAATCGGGTGTGAGGATTATTTTCAGAACCGACAGCAAAACCGTAAAACCCGTTTTTAGTGATCGAGAAGGGGCCGATTTGCGTAAACCAACCAATTATTACGGAATATACAAGAATGGAGAGTTCATCGGCAACATGAAGGGCGATAGCCTGATCCTTGAATCTCCGGAGGGTGGAATCGTCGAGTGGGAGATCGTTCTGCCGATCTATTACGGGGTCAATTTCGAAGGGTTGATCCTTGATGATGGGGCTAAATTGTTCGACGTAAAGCGGGAGAAGCGTCCGGTGCTGGTGGCGATCGGTGATTCGATTACGCATGGGGCTGGTCAGACGAAATGCGGGTCGAATGGATCCTATCCGTTTGTTCTGGCTCAGACGAATGGATACGATCTCTACAACCTGGCGGTGGGTGGTTCCCAAATATCCCCGGCTGTTGCCGGAGAGTTGACCGAGGTCAAAGCCGACATCATCACGGTGTTGTGGGGATTCAACGACTGGAATGGGACCCGAGGCGATATCGAGGAGATTACCCGGCGCTATACCGCTCTTCTGTCGGAGTTACGGAAGGTGCAACCCGATGCCAGAATCTATTGTATCCTGCCGACGACGGCTGCGGACGAGAGCGGTAAGAACGGTAAAAAGGGAAAGATTCCCGGCCGGCCTCTTAGCGATGTGCGCGATGCCGAGCGTCAGGTGGTGGAGGCAGCCATGGCGAAAGGCGACAGGAATCTGTTTATCATAGAGGGGAATAAACTCTCATCGACACAAGACCTGCTGGGGAATGTCCATTTCAACAACAAGGGGGCTGCTCGTTTCGGGAAAACTCTTGCCGAGCTGGTCAAATAGTAATTTTGCAAACAGATATTTCACCCCAAAAAAACAGACCATTATGCGTAATACGGCGGTTATCACGTTGTGCGTTCCGTTGTTGGCGGGATGCACCTCGAAAAGTTCCAAGAACGATCTCTCGGTCACGTATCTTCCCGATGCGAAACCTCGTAATGTCATCTTTATCCTGAGCGACGACCATCGGTATGATTATATGGGATTTCTCCATACCGTACCCTGGTTGCAGACACCCAATATGGATTTTATGGCGGCCAATGGGGCTTATGTCAAGAATGCTTTTGTCACTACGTCGCTGTCGTCTCCTTCGCGGGCTTCGATCCTTACGGGATTGTTCTCGCATGAACATACCGTGGTGGACAATGTGGCGCCGGTGCCTGAAGGGTTGACCTTCTTCCCGCAGTATCTGCAGAAGGCGGGCTATACTACGGGCTTCTTCGGCAAGTGGCACATGGGTGATACGGACGATAGCCCGCAGCCGGGATTCGACCACTGGGAAAGTTTCGAGGGACAAGGAACCTACTACAATGTGAAGATGAATGTCAATGGAGAGGATGTCGTATATCCGGAGGATGCCTATGTCACCGATTTGTTGACCGATCATGCCATTGAGTTCATTGACGCCAACAAGGATAAACCCTTCTTTGTCTATTTGTCGCATAAGGCGGTGCACGATCCGTTCCAGGCGTCGAAAGAACATGAGGGAATGTATGCAGAGGAGAGTATGCCTAAACCGGAGAATTTTTATTGTCCGACCTACGGTCAGCATGCCGTTCCGTCGAAAGATCAGGAGGGCGAACCGGCCAAAGGCGCCGAATGGTATGGCGAGGGTCGTATGCCTGACTGGGTGAAAGAGCAGCGGGAAAGTTGGCATGGGGTCGATTACAGTTATTTCGGCCGTACGGATTGGGAGACCGAAGCCAAACGATATTGCCAGTGTCTGACGAGTCTGGATGCCTCGATCGGCCGTGTGCTGGATTATCTGCGTGAAAACGGCATGGATCAGAATACGCTGGTGATCTATATGGGCGACAATGGTTTTTGTTGGGGCGAACATGGGCTGATCGACAAGCGGACCTTCTATGAGGCCTCGGTGCGCGTTCCGATGCTTGCCTATTGTCCGGAGATTATCAAACCGGGGACCGTGGTCGAGAATATGATTCAAAACATAGACATCGCTCCGACTGTGATGGAGGCGTGTGGTATCGATAAGGCGGAACAGATGCGGGGACGGTCGATGCTCCCGTTGCTCGAGGGAGAGGAGATTGCCGATTGGCGTCAGAGAATCTATTACGAATATTATTGGGAGTATGACTTTCCTCAGACACCCACCACGTTCGGTGTGCGGACCGACAGGTACAAATACATCCGTTATCAGGGCATCTGGGATACCAACGAATTCTATGATCTGGAGAACGATCCGTATGAGACCAATAACCTGATTGCCTCGCCCGAACATCAGGAGACCATCAAACAACTTGCAGAGGATCTTTATACATGGCTCGAGGAGACCAATGGAATGGCCATTCCGTTGAAACGTACCGTGAAACATCGTATAGGCGATCATAGGAACCTGGAGGTCTATTAAAGAATGGGTCCGTTCCCCGTCAGGCGAACGGACCCATTCTTTTATGAAGCGTTCAAATCTTTTTTACCGTACGATAAATGATGTGCATGAGAACGATAAAAATCATAGTATTGGGGCTTTTCTTATTGGGGCTTTGTTATGGAGTGGTAAGAATTGCATCGTCCTCTTCCGAACAGGGGGAGAGCATCGATTCACTGCTCGTGGTACTGGACAGAACCATAGCCGATAAAACGCTCTATGCCCAGATACGGCAAAATAACATAGATTCTCTGAAAAGGAGATTGGTTAAAGAGACTAATGTAGAGAAGAAAATAGGTTTGGCTCAACAGATCTTTGATCTCTATTTCGATTTTCAGAACGATTTGGCCATGGAGTATGTCGTTCTCATGCACGATTTGGCCGAGAAGGTCTATGGTCGGAATCCCGACTATTTGTGGATGGCGGATATAAACCGGGCCCGCCTGCTGCGATATACCGGACAATTGAAGGAGTCGGTCGAACTGCTCGACGAGATAGGGCAGCAAAGGCTTTCTCCGACGATGCATTATCTCTATGTTTCGGAAAGAGTAGTGAGTTACTCTTTTTTGCATGATCATAGCCCTACGCCTGAATATCAGGAATATTATGACATGATGACCGAAATCTATCGGGACTCGGTTTTTATGTATGCGGATAAAACGGCTGTTATTATCAAAGCTGAGCGATTTCTGAAGCAGAATAGTCCTCAGGAGGCTCTGGTTTTGCTTCACGATGAATACGATACTCTACCTCCGCTTTCCAAGCGAGCCGGGACGTTGGCCTATAACATCGCTTTGTGTCACGGAGAAGAGGGCGATACGTTGAATCTTAGACGATACTTGATTCTGTCGGCCATTGCCGATTTGCACAATGGAGTGCGTGGATATAAATCTTTACAGCATCTTGCGGTTGAGATGTATCGTATGGGGGAGATCGACCGGGCCTACAATTACATGAAGTGCTCCATGGAGGATGCGATTGAAAGCAGTGCACGCATCCGGGCCCAGGAGGCTTCCGAGATGTTCGTGATTATAGACGAGTCCTATCAGAAGAAGGTGGCTACACAAAACCGCGAGATATTCAATCTGTTGATTGGTATTGGCGTTGTGGGAGTGCTATTGCTTGTATCTCTGTTTGTGATCAGCTATCAGAATGCCCGACTGGTCGCAGCAAAGCGCAACCTCTCCGAGGCCAATCTCATTAAAGAGGGATATCTGGGGGTCTTTATCGAAGAGTATTCAAACTATCTGTCGAAGATGAACTCGTATCGAGTGAAGTCGGTCAAGATTCTTAAGAAAAAGAATCTGGATGAGATACAGGCTTTTATCAACGAGGCGCTCAATACGACCGATGACCAGAGGGAACTCTACAAGAAATTCGATGCCACCATACTTTCTATATTTCCCACTTTTATCGAGGAGTTCAATCAATTGATGAACGAGGGAGGTACGACAAAGAAAAACGACGGACAGGAATTAACAGCAGAGCAGCGAATCGCGGCCTTTATACGTCTTGGAATCAAGGAAACGGAGAAAATAGCTCTTTTCCTGCGTTATTCCGTGCGTACGGTCTATAACTATCGCAGCCAGATGCGTGCCAAGGCCCGAAATCCCAAGGATCTCGAACAGGAGATCATGCGGATAGGAATCGTGCAGAGCAAATGATTTCGATGCGACGGGTCAGCAGCAGTGGCGAAACTGACTTGGAGAGTTTCCTGTGGCTTTTTTGAAGAAGAGGCAGAAGTCCCTTTCCGACGGAAACCCGAGGTCGGAGGCGATGCGAAAGATGGGCTGTCGGGTTGTGCGCAGCAGCCTTTTGGCCCGAGAGACGAACTGGAGATTCAGGTACTCTTCGTGCGATATTCCCCGTTCCTGCCGAAGCAGGTCCCGGAAGTAGGCTTCCGAAAACCCGAGTTGTGAAGAACAGTCCTGGGCAGAGAGTTGTGCGCTTGACAAGAATCCATGGCCGGAGATAAAATCCTGAATCATCGTGTCATATCGCTCGATGGCATTTTGTACGGAGAGATAGCGCGTAGTGAACTGACGCTCGTAGAAGCGCGTACAGTAATCAAGCAATAGTTCTATCTGTTTGGAGAGTATGCGTTTGCTGTACGGAGCCGTCCAATCACATGCTTCGTTTCGGATGTCGTCCATACATGCATCGATAGTGCATTTCTCACGCAATGACAGATGCAAAGCTTCCGTAGCCCGATACCCGAAGAAAGTATAGTGGTCTATGGTCATGCCCGGAAGCGATTCCTGTAACATGTCCGGCAGGAATGCGACGATTCGTATGTCATTGCGGCGGTGGCCGAATAGTCGTGATGCGACCGATGATTCTGGCGTGAAAGCACACAATGTCCCATCGGTGTAGTCGTCGTATTGTTGTCCGTATGTTCGATTATTCTCTGAGGCTCCGTACAATACAATCCCATAATAACCGGCAGGGCGAAGAACCGGAACAATCATGTTGGCTTCCGCTCCATCGGCCATGACGACCGGTGAATGGATGCGTTCCATGGACATAGCCATCAGTTTTTGGTCCGGTATTCGTTAGGGGTGCAGCCGGCAATCCGTTTGAACATGCGGCTGAAGTGCTGCGGATACTGAAACCCGAGGTCGTAGGCAATCTGACTCATCGTCTTGTCGGAGGAGAGCAAGGCCTCTTTTGCTCGGGATATCAACTTGTTCTGGATGTACTCGGAGGCAGTCTGTCCGGTTTCCCGTCGAATCATGTCTCCGAAATAGTTGGCCGAAAGGCACACCTTGTCGGCAAAATATTTGACCGATGGCAACCCTTCCTGTTGTGGAGTATCGCCCTCGAAATATGCCTCCAGCAGTTGCTCGAAGCGGGTGACGATATCTTTGTTCACTTCGCTGCGGGTCGTGAACTGACGCTCGTAGAATCGCATGCAGTAGTCGAGCAGCAAACCGATGTTGGCGGTAATCAACCGGCGGCTGTGTTTGTCGATGGCGTGTTCGAGTTCTGCCTCTATCTTATAAAGGCAGTCCATGACTGTCTGCCGCTCCTCTTCGGAGAGGTGGAGTGCTTCGTTGGTCTCATAGGAGAAGAAAGTATAGCGGCGGATCTCCTGCCCGAGTGCCGTGCCGCGAATCAGGTCGGGATGAAACAGCAGGCCGTGAGCCAGCGGTTGTACGTCCGGCAACATCTCCAGGTCGGCAACTTGTCCCGGGGCAAAACATACCACGGTTCCCTCCTGGTAGTCGTAGTTTTGTCGTCCGTATTTGATATTTCCGCACTTGATGTCTTTCAGGAAAAGGGCGTATACGCCATAATTGAACCAGGCGCGCAGAGGCCATCTCTGGGCTTTTGACAAATCCACGACACTGACCAGCGGATGGCGTGTCTCCAGTCCGAAGAGTTTGTTGTATCGGTCGACGCTGTCGATTTTGATAATTTTGTCCATGGGGCTGATCTTTTCTTACAAATATAGAGGCTTCTTTCGGGAAAAGGAATACTCTTATCGTGGAATCCGGAATTCGGGTATACATTCCGATGAATTGTTCACAAAAAGGGGGCTCGGCGAGGTTATTTTTGCAAACAGAATCCAATGGAGGAGATGAAAACAGTGCGGGAGGGGTTGCTTTTTTTCGGTATAAAGTCGACAAAAATTCTGCAAATTCGAATCAACCTATCTAACTTTGATATGAAAAGATGGAAAATCATGTTCGTTTCGGTTGCATGGCTGTGTGTTGCCGGGACTTTAAACGCTCAGGAGATGAAAAAAACGGAATATCCTCAGAATCTTAGCGCTTTTCCGATCGGGGAGGAGAATGTCGGATATGCGCAATATTTTACCGGTAAATCGTGGTTGGCACCGCTGACCGTCATGAAGGCATTGAATGTGCCGATATCAAATGTAACCTTTGAACCCGGATGCCGGAACCATTGGCACAGCCATACGGGCGGTCAGATTCTGATCGCTGTCGGCGGTGTAGGCTATTATCAGGAGAAGGGCAAGGCTGCACGGCGACTGGAGCCGGGCGATGTGGTGGAGATTGCCCCCGATGTGGTTCATTGGCATGGAGCGGCTCCGGAGAGCTGGTTCTCGCACCTGGCAATTGAATGCAATCCGCAGACAAACAAGAATACGTGGCTCGATCCGGTGAGCGATGCCGAGTATGCCGATGCGGTGAAGTGACTTGCTTGATTTTTGGCTGAAAGAGAGTGTAATTTTAATTCAGGGAACGATGAATAGTAAAAAGATTTTAGTCGTCTATTTTTCGTGTACGGGAACGACGAAAGCGGTCGCAGAACGTTTGGCGGCAACGGTCGGCGCAGACCTCTATGAAATCAGGCCCGAGCAGCCCTATTCGGCTGCCGATTTGAACTGGAACGATAAGCAGAGCCGCAGTTCGGTGGAGATGCGCGACCCTTCTTCCCGCCCGGCTATTGCGGGTAAACTCCCGGACATAAAACCGTACGAGACCGTATTACTTGGTTTCCCGGTGTGGTGGTATGTCGCTCCGACCATCATCAATACTTTTCTGGAGGAGTGCGATTTCGTCGGTCAGACCGTTATCCCGTTTGCCACGTCGGGGAGTAGCGGTATCGCTCCCTGTGAAAAGAATCTGCGGGCGTCCTATCCACAGATTCATTGGAAAGAGGGAAAATTGCTGAATAGGCCCTTGTCGAAGGAAGCGGTCTTGGAGTGGCTGGGTATCAAAGGCAAATGATAGGTTTCATTGAGTATGAAAAAATTGATTTTTGCTCTTCTCTGCTGCTGGGTTGCTGTACCGACAATGGCGCAGAATGAGAGTCATAATGTGGATCGTATGGATAGAATTGAATTTTGCAAGAAAACCTACACGGCGCTTTTCGGTGGAGAGGCGCTCACCGGACAAGGCACGGACCCGGAGTTTATGGATATCCTCCAGAAGTTTATTTTTGGAGAGGTCTTTGCCACCGGCAATCTGGACCATCCGACCCGGGAACTGATTACTTGTACCACTCTGGCCGTCATGCAGACACTTCCGCAACTCAAGGCTCACGCCGGAGCGGCGCTGAATGTGGGGGTTAGTCCTGTGGAGTTGCGCGAGGCGATGTACCAGTGTGCCCCGTTCATCGGATTTCCAAAGACGTTGAATGCCATTGGAACGGTCAACGAGGTGTTTCAGGAACGCGGCATTGCTTTGCCCTTGGAGCATCAGGGAACCGTGACGGAAGAGTCGCGTGCGGAGAGGGGCGCAGCCATTCAGCAGCCGCTTTACGGTGATGAAATCGCACGGAAATTGGCCGATGTTCCGGGAGGTATGGGGAAAGAGGTGGCCCGTTTCCTGACGGAGTATTGTTTCGGCGATCTGTATACTCGTAACGGATTGGAACTGAAAACCCGTGAATTGTTGATTTACTGCATACTCACCGCATTGAATGCTGAAGACCAATTATATGCTCATGCGGCAGGTAACCTGCGGATCGGCAATAGCGAAGAGACACTGGCTGCAGCTGTCGTGCAATGCCTGCCTTACGTGGGGTTCCCGGCCGCAATGAAGGCTCTCGAGGCGATTGAAGCGGCCAAGGAGTCTGTAGCTGAATGAAGGTGGCGAATAGATAAATTAGAGATTTTATGACGCTTGAAAGTTTTTTGCAATATGTGAAAACCGGGCAACCTTTGGATTCGGAAGAGATTGGCCGTTTTATGGATGACATGAGCGATGAGGCGCGCCGTATTACATTCGTGTTGAACGGTGCATACCACACTCCGGAAGAGGTGCGGGAATTGTTGTCCAGACTTTTTGGCCGGAAAGTCGATCCCACACTACGGGTTTTTCCTCCGTTCTATACTGATTTCGGTAAGAATATACATATTGGTAAAGGGGTGTTTATTAATGCCTGTTGCCATTTTCAGGATCATGGTGGCGTAACACTGGGAGATGGTTGTCAGATCGGCCACAATGTGGTTTTTGCTACGTTGAACCATATGATGGAGCCGGAACGGCGCAAGACGACCTATCCTGCCCCTATTGTGCTCGGAAAGAACGTTTGGGTGGGTTCGAATGCGACGATTTTGCAGGGGGTTACCGTTGGGGATAATTCCGTTGTCGCTGCGGGAGCTGTTGTGACCCATGATGTTCCTGCCGATGTCGTCGTTGCCGGGGTGCCTGCGAAAGTGATCAAAACTCTGGAAACGAAACAGAACTTACATACTGAAATATAAATAGATTGATGCCTAAAGAGGAAATAGCCACACTTTATGTGTGGCTATTTCCTGATTCAGTACCCAGAGCCGGGATCGAACCGGCACGGATCGCTCCATTGGTGTTTGAGACCAACGCGTCTACCAATTCCGCCATCTGGGCCTCAATAGAGTCGTCTCCAAGGACGACCTGTGGATTTTGAAGTGTGCAAATATACCTATTTTTTGCAAACTTGCAAAAAAACGGAGGTGTCTTATGATTTTTGTGTGATTTTATTGTAGATGCCCTCTTCGTCGTAACCGCATAAGGAGCGCAATTGGGCAATGGTCCCGTGTTCGACGAATTGATCCTCGATGCCCAGCATTTCGATGTGGCATGTGTATCCATGAGCATTGAAAAATTCGTTGACTGCACTTCCAACTCCCCCATGTATGACGCCATCTTCGATCGTAATAACGCGGTTGAATCGCTGACCTACCGTATGCAGCAACTCTTCGTCGAGAGGCTTGGCATAGCGTAAATCCGCCTGGAAAACAGAGACCCCTTCAGTCTCAGCCCGTGCTATGGCGCGAGCTGCTATATTCCCCACTGGGCCGAACGTTAATACAGCCACATCTTTTCCCTCCCGTAGGATGGTCCCTTTGCCGATCGGCAACTGTTCAAACGAGGTCGATAGAGGCACCCCTTCTCCATGTCCGCGGGGATAACGAATCAGAAACGGTTTGCCGGACTCTTTGGCCGTATACATCAGGTTGCGCAGTTCGGCTTCATTGAGCGGAGAGGAGAGGATGAGATTCGGGATGGCTCGGAAACAGGCAATGTCGAATAACCCGTGGTGCGTTGCCCCGTCTTCGCCCACCAGCCCGGCGCGGTCAAGGCAAAAGACAACCCCCAGGTTTTGCAGTGCTACGTCGTGAATCACATTATCGTAGGCGCGTTGCATGAACGAAGAGTAGATGTTGCAGAACGGTATGAGTCCCGTAGCGGCCAGGCCTGCCGAAAAGGTGACGGCGTGACCTTCGGCAATTCCGACGTCGAAGCATCGTTCGGGCATCTGCTCCATCATGATGTTGAGCGAACAGCCGGTGGGCATGGCGGGAGTTACCCCGACGATACGATTGTCTTGACGGGCCAGTTCCAGAATCGTCTCCCCGAAGATATCCTGATAACGAGGAGGGAGCTGTTGGTTGCCCAGCAGTCGTTCTCCGGTTTCGGGGTTGAATTTGCCGGGAGCGTGCCAGATCGATTGGTTGTTCTCCGCCGGACGATAGCCCTTTCCCTTGACCGTGAGGACATGCAGGAGTTTTGGACCGGGAATCTCCCGCAGGTCGCGAAGTACCTTGGTGAGTAGTTTCACGTCATGTCCGTCTACGGGACCGAAGTAGCGGAAGTTGAGACTCTCGAACAGATTGCTCTGCTGAAGAAATCCCTGTTTGAGCGCATTGCCGGTTTTCTGGAGCAGGCGGCGGAACCTGGGCGCTATCGAGAGCCACTCCCAGATTTTATTCTTTGCTTTATTATAATGTTTTGAGGTCGAGATGCTGAGCAGGTACTCTTTGATCGCTCCTACGTTGGGGTCGATCGACATGTGGTTGTCGTTGAGGATGACCAGCAGATCGGTGTTGGCGGCACCTGCGTTGTTCAACCCCTCGAAGGCTAATCCTCCCGTCAGGGCACCGTCTCCGATAATGGCTACTGTTTCGCGTCGCTCGCCCCGCAGTTTGCTGGCGGTCGCAATGCCCAGTGCAGCTGAGATCGACACCGACGAATGGCCTCCCCCGAATGCATCGTAAGGGCTTTCGCTCATGCGGGGAAATCCGCTGAGCCCGTTCAGTTTGCGGTTCGTGGAGAAACGGTCTCGTCGTCCGGTGATGATTTTGTGGGCATAGGCCTGATGCCCCACATCCCAGATTAACTTGTCATCCGGAGTATTGAAAACATAATGCAGGGCTGCGGTAAGTTCTACCGTGCCGAGACTCGAGGCCAGATGGCCCGGATTTTCGGCCAACTGTTCAATGATAAAGTGACGCAGTTCGTCGCAAAACGGCTGCAACTGATCTGTGGTCAGCTTCTTCAGGTCGTCGGGCGAGTTCACTCTCGACAGATATGTATAGTGCGTATCGGGCATTGCTTTCGTGTTGTCAGGCAAAGATACCGAATATATGCGGATTTCTGAAAAAATTTGTATCTTCGTCCATGTAAAACAAATTGGCAGAAATATATGAAAAAAATTGGAATTTTGTGCTTGCTGACTGTCGCTGCAAGTTCATGTGTTTCCACTAAGACCTTCAATTCGATGAAGGCAGAGGCGTTGCGTCTCGATGGGGAACTCACTTCCGCCAATATCCGGATCGAGGAGCTGTCTGCAAGGAACAAAAAACTGACAGCCGACAACGAGGCCCTTATGGCGGATACGGCACGACTGAACAGAGATTATTTATATCTGAACAATAAATATAAACAACTGTTGGCTGACGGTTCGGCCGAAGCGGCCCGTATGCTTAAGCAACTTGAGGAGAGTCAGCAGGCGCTTGACGAACGTTCGCAACAGGTGGAAGAGTTGGAGCAGTTGCTTCGTTCCCGGGAGGAGGCTATCGCAGCAATTCGGCAGAAAGTGGCCGACGCACTGCTCGGTTTCGAAGGGAAGGGATTGTCGATCTCTACCCGCGACGGGAAAGTCTATGTTTCGATGGAGGACAAACTGCTGTTCAAATCGGGAAGTTTCAATATCGATCCGCGTGGGGCGGATGCCGTGAGGGAGTTGGCCAATGTGCTGGCGCAGAATCCGGATATCAACGTGATGGTAGAGGGCCATACGGACGATGTGCCGTATAAACCGAATGGACAGCTGCAGGATAATCTCGATTTGAGTGCCAAACGGGCTACGACGGTGGTGCGTCTGTTGTTGGAGAATGAGGAGATTGCTCCGAGTCGGATCATTGCGGCAGGACGGGGCGAATCGCTTCCGGTGGCTCCCGGCAAAACAGCCGAAGCACGTGCCCAGAATCGCCGGACGGAGATTATTCTTACGCCCAAACTTGATGAGCTGATGCAGTTGATGGATAAGTAACCGAAATTAAAACGAGAATCATGACGCTATATAAACGGATTCTGCTCAAACTCAGCGGTGAATCATTGATGGGAGGAGAAAAGTACGGTCTCTCGACCGAGGTGCTCGAGTCGTATGCCCGGCAGATTAAGGAGGCTGCAGCAACGGGAGTTCAGATCGGTATTGTCATCGGTGGAGGCAATATATTCCGGGGACTGAGCGGGGTGAACAAAGGTTTCGATCGTGTGAAGGGCGATCAGATGGGGATGCTGGCCACGATTATCAACTCTCTGGCCCTGCAATCCGCCCTGGAGAGCGAAGGGGTGAAATGCAAGGTATTGACCTCGATCCGCATGGAACCGATCGGCGAATATTATTCCAAGGCAAAGGCGTTGGAGTATCTTGAGGCCGGCCAGGTAGTCATCATCGGTGGCGGTACGTCGAATCCCTATTTCTCGACCGATACGGCATCGGCCTTACGGGGCGTGGAGATCGAAGCTGATGTGATGTTCAAAGGTACACGCGTGGATGGTGTCTACACGGCAGATCCGGAGAAAGATCCTACGGCGGTGAAGTTCGATCGGATCACCTTCGATGAGGTGTATCGGCGAGGGCTGAAGGTGATGGACCTTACTGCTTTCACCCTTTGCAAAGAGAACCGTTTGCCGATCATCGTATTCGATATGGATACGCCGGGTAATCTGGCCAAAGTACTCGCCGGAGAGCAGATCGGTACGCTCGTTGCCAACGAGGCTGAATAGGGGGGCGGGAAAGGTTGTAGAACTTCTCCGGATACGTATATGTATTTTTATTGAGAGAGATTTGTTATGAATGTATTGAAAAGTATTGCAGTCGCTTTGTTTGGGGGCTTTGTGGCCGGGGTTTTTGCTTGTCGGGCACAGGATGCCCCTGAACGTGTCTCTGCGGGAGATCAGGTGCCTTCATTTACGGTGACCATGGTGGATGGAAGCACAATCCACATGGGGGGTCTTCGGGGCAAGGTCGTTTTGGTGAACTTCTGGGCAACGTGGTGTCCGCCCTGCCGTGCCGAGCTTAAACGTGTGCAAAAAGATATTGTGGACCGTTTTGCTGGCGAAGATTTTGTTTTTCTTCCTATTTCACGTGGAGAGAAGAAGGAGACGGTGGAAAAATTCCGTCAGGAGAACAACTATGCCTTCCCGATGGGGCTTGATCCCGATCAGACGATCTTCAAACGGTTCGCAGAGACCTCGATCCCGCGAAACTACCTTGTCAATCGCGAGGGAGTCATCGTGAAGAGTGAGATCGGGTACACGCCGGAGTCGTTCGAAGAGTTGGTTGCTGAAATTGAAAAAACATTAAATACCAAATAATAATCGTTATGACAGAAGAATCCAAGCTGATACTCGATGTGACCGCCGAGAAGATGCAGAAGGCGGTAGAACACCTCAAGGAGGCGTTGCTGAGCGTCCGTGCCGGTAAAGCCAGTCCTAACGTCCTGAACGGGGTGATGGTGGAATATTATGGCAGTCAGATGACCGTAGCGCAAGTGGCCAGCGTGACGGTGCCCGACGCGAAGACCATTCTGGTGCAACCCTGGGAGAAGAATATGATTCCTGTGATCGAGAAGGCGATTCTTGTATCGAATATTGGGTTGACTCCTTCCAATAACGGAGAGCATATTCGTTTGACCATTCCGGCTTTGACCGAGGAGCGTCGTAAACAGTTGGTGAAACAGGTGCGTACCGATGCGGAGACGGCGCGTGTCAGTCTGCGTAATGCTCGTCGCGATGCGGTCGATGCGTTTAAGAAGGCTCAAAAGGATGGTATGCCGGAGGATGCCGCCAAGGATGGTGAGGTTGAAGCTCAGAAGCTGATCGACAAATTTTCCAAAAAATTGGAAGATCTACTCGCTGAAAAAGAACGCGAGATCATGACGGTTTGATCTTTTTTTGACCGTTTCAAAGTTATTTCTCTAATTCTCCTCGGGGAACAGCCAGAGTGGCGATGCTCAGATGACAGTCAGGTACGGCACGCAGGATTGTTCCTCCGAGCGATTGGAGTGTGGACGAACTTTTCAATACGTCGTCCACCAGGAGGATATGTTTCCCGGCGAGACGTTCCGGATGGCGCACGGAGAAGATGTCGCGTACGTTATCCCAACGATCTTCCCTAGAGTGGCGGGTCTGGCTACTATTGTTGCGTGTCCGGACAACACTCTGTGTGTCGACCGGAATCTTCAGCGATTCGGCGATTCCTTGAGCAATATAGGCGGATTGATTGTATCCGCGATGCAGTGTTCTGCGGATATGCAACGGTACAGGGACGATCACCTCTACGGTGTCGTACAATCCACATTCCTTCAGTTCACTACCGTATATCCGACCCAATTCCAAAGCGACTCTCCATTTGCCGTTGTATTTGAATCCGTGAATCAGTTCGCGGAATTCGCTGTCATGGACGAAATAGAAGAGCGAGGATGCTTGCACAATAGGGAGCACGTCGTGGAATTTACGGGCTACCGGGTTGTCGACCTCTTTCCAAAAGCCGGTGAGCGGCATGTTCCAGCGACAGCGTGTGCAGAGAAACGCCCCTTTGTCGGGCAACGGTTCGCCGCAGGCCGGACAGACATGCGGGAAGAAAAGTCGATAGAGATCACGCAGTGGATGGCTCATGGGATGCTCAGTTTTCAGAAAAGGATTATTGCGGATCGACATTGCAGACAACCGTTACGGAACTGAAGCCCGCTGTCGCATGCAGTTTTGCGATTGTCTCTGCAAGTAATTTTTTGGCTTGGATGAACGACCGGTTGCGTTCCACCTTCAGCAGGAACGTCAGCAGATACTCTTCGCGAATGCGGTCGACGGGTGGGGGTTGAGGCCCGAGCAGACGTTGCCCGAAAATGGTGTGGAGATCGTCTCCCAGTCGATTGGCGGCACGCCACAACAGTGCCTTGTCTTTGTGCCGGAGCAGAATGCTGATCAACCGGCAGTAGGGCGGATAGAAAAATGCTTTGCGCTCGGCCAGCTGGCTTCGGAGCATGGCCATATAGTCGCCATTGGCCACTTGCTGCAGCAGTGGATGTTGTGGCTGTGACGTCTGGATGATGACCTCTCCTTGGATTTGCCGTCGTCCGGCGCGTCCTGCCACCTGGGTCATTAACTGGAAGGCTCGTTCCGCAGCCCGGAAATCGGGATAGTTGAGCAGATTGTCTGCATTCAGAATGGCAACGAGCGAAACTCCCTCGAAGTCGAATCCTTTGGTGACGAGTTGCGTGCCGACCAGAATATCCGTTTCTCGCCGGGCAAACGATGCCACGATGCCATGGAATACCCGAGGACTCTGCATGGTATCGCGGTCGAGTCGTGCGACACGCGCCGTGGGAAACAGGCGGAGAATCTCCTCTTCGACCTTCTCCGTGCCGAAGCCGCGTGGCTCGATGCTCTGTTGGCCGCAGGAGGGACAGATGGTTGGCGAAGTCATGCTGTATCCGCAATAGTGGCAACGTAATTGATGGATCGCCTTGTGGAGCGTGAGCGTGACGTTGCAATGGGGGCATGAGGCCGTCCAACCGCAATGGCTGCACTCGACGTAGGGCGAGAAACCTCGTCGATTCTGGAAGAGAATGGCCTGTTCCCCGGCAGCTAATACGTCGGTGAGTTTCTCAATGAGTATTTTATTGAAGTGGATGGTCCGTTCGCCGCGTTGGACGGCACGGAGCGTATCCGAAAGAATGATCTGCGGAAGCGTTGCCCCGCCGTATCGCTCGTTGAGAGTTGTCAGGCCGTATTTGCCTTCCTGGGCGTTCACATAGCTCTCTATCGAAGGAGTGGCACTGCCCAGCAGGGCTTTGGCTCCGGCCATCCGTGCCAGTACCACGGCACAATCTCGCGCGTGATATCGTGGTGCGGTGTCGGTTTGTTTGTAACTTGTGTCGTGCTCCTCGTCCACGATTACCAGTCCGAGTGGCCCGGGAGGCAAAAAAAGTGCGGAACGGACTCCAAGAATCAACTCGCCGCCTCGACTGCGGTCGGCCCGAAGATAATTCTCCACGCGAGCCCGGTCCGTAAATCGTGAGTGGTAGACGATTACCCGCTCTCCGAAGTAGCTCTTGATTCGTTCTACGAGTTGGGCTGTCATGGCGATCTCCGGCAGCAGATACAGCACATTCCTTCCTTCGCGTAGTTGTTCGTCGATTAATCGTATGTAGATTTCCGTCTTGCCGCTGCCTGTGACGCCATGGAGCAATACGGTGTCGTGTGTATGGAATAATCTGTGAATGGCATCTATGGCTTGCCCCTGGGATTCGGTTAGCTTCGGCAAGGAGGTTGGCAAGGGAGGCAGTTCGCCCGATGACAATTCCTGGGTTTCGATTCGGAGAATGTGTTTCTTCTCGAGCGCCCGCAACAGCGATGAGTCGATGGCCAGTCGTGTACGGAGAACCCCTCCAGGAAACGGACTTCTTTTCGTTGGGAAAAGCTCCTCTTCCGGGACTTGAGATACGAAAGAGAGCAGTGCGTCGTATTGTTTTCTGGCGCGTCGTGCCAGTATCTCAAGCTGCTCGTTGAGTTTGTCAAGGGAGTCTATCTCCGGATGCAGTGTGATGTACTCGACGGTGCGGGGGCGGAAAACCTCCCGGGAGAACTCTTCGGCCGAAAATCCCTCGGGCTTGAGGGCCGAGGGCAATGCGGCGCGCATCACCTCTCCCAACGTGCACATATAATAGCGGGCTATCCACTCCCAGAACCGCATCTGCACCGGAGTAAGCGTGGGCGCATTCTCTACGAAGGTTTCCACGCTTTTAATCGTCTTGAAGGGAGGCTCTTCGTTGTGGAGTCGCCAGACAATACCCGTGTAAAATTTGTTTTGCCCGAATGGTGCTTTGACGCATCGCCCCTCCGTAATACTCGCCCGAAGAGAGTCGCCTATGCGGAAGGTGAAGGTCTCTTGAGCCAGAGGTAACAGAATATCGGCATAGGTGAAAGTCATATGCGGGAAGCGGTGGCGCGAGGAGTTATGGGTATTTCGTCCGTTGCCGGTTTATTTGATGTTGCGCAGATGTTTTTCCCAAGCCCATGCCGAAGCGAGCGTTTGGTCGAGAGTACGCTCGGCTTTCCATCCCAGTTCGGTATTGGCCAGCGTGGTGTCGGCCCAGACGGCTTCGACGTCGCCCGGTCGACGTCCTACGATCTTATGGGGTACCTGGACACCGTTCACGCGCTCGAATGCGTTCACCAGTTCGAGTACTGAAGTGGGCTTCCCGGTGCCGATGTTGAATATCTCGTAGCGGGCCTTCCCTTTGTTCTGTATCATACGGTTGACGGCGACCACATGGGCTTTGGCCAGGTCGACCACGTCGATGTAATCCCGGAGACAGGAGCCGTCGGGGGTATTGTAATCGTCTCCGAAGACGCTCAACTCCTTGCGGATGCCTGCTGCTGTTTGTGTGATGAATGGCACGAGATTGCTGGGAACCCCCTTCGGTAGTTCCCCGATCAGAGCTGAGGGATGGGCTCCGATGGGGTTGAAGTAGCGCAGGGCGATCCCTTTGATTCCTGCGTAGGCAGCGATGCTGTCGCGGAGAACGTCTTCGCAGATCTGTTTAGTATTGCCGTAAGGGGATGTGGCGGGTTGACGCGGTGTCTGCTCCGTGGTGGGCAGTTTGTCCGGTTGACCGTAAACGGTGGCCGAAGAGGAGAAGACGATATTCTCCACACCGTGTTCTTTCATCAACTCCAGTACGTTCATGAACGATCCCAGGTTGTTGCGATAGTATTGCAGAGGCTCGGCGACCGATTCTCCTACGGCTTTGCTGGCGGCAAAGTGGATGACCGAATTGAACTTATATTTGAGAAAGAGTTTTTCGAAATCCTCGTAACAGCAGCAGTCCACCTCTTCGAATGGAATCTCTTGTCCGGTGATTTTCCGTACGTTCTCAACGGCAGACAACTCTGCATTCGACAGGTTATCTGCAATCACCACTCCGAAACCTGCTTCTACGAGCTCCACGGTCGTGTGTGATCCGATGAAGCCTGCACCTCCTGTAACTAAAACACTCTCTTTCATTTTGTCTGTTTTTATTTGATTGACCCCGTTCAATATTTATATCTGATCCATTTCAGCAACTCGCCGAATGTGGGTTTTTTGCCATACATGAAGATCCCTACGCGATAGATCTTCCCTGCCACCCAGACCATGAAGATGAAGCTGGCGTAAAGCAATGTGATGGAAAGGACCAACTGCCAGATGGGGACTCCATAGGGGAGACGTGCCACCATAATGATTGGTGAGGTGAGCGGAATCATGCTGAACCAGACGGCCATCGAGCTGTGCGGGTCACGCATGACATTCAGCATGATGATGAGTGCAAGGATCATTGGAATCGTCACGGGCAGTTGCAGTTGTTGCGTGTCGGCGACGTTGTCCACTGCGCTGCCGATCGCTGCGAACATGGCTGCATAGAGCAGGTAGCCGCCGATGAAATAGACAAGGAATCCCCCGAGGATATTGACAAGGAATCCGATGTCGGTTATGCTCTTAATAGCCGCGATTGTCTCGGGATTCACCTCCTCCAGCCCCGGAGGGACGGCTCCCGGCATGGTCGAAGCACTGGCTGCCAGATCGCCGGCAAAAGCCTGCATCGCCAGACTCCCTCCGATGAACATCACTACCATCCAGATAAGAAACTGGGTGATGGCGACCGTGGCGATCCCGATGATTTTACCCATCATCAGCTCGTAGGGCCTCACGGAGGAGACCATGATTTCGAGTACCTTGGAGCTCTTCTCTTCGACCACTCCCTGCATGACCATCGCTCCGTAGATGAAAACGAACATATAGATCAGGAAGCCGAACACATAGGCCAAACCCATCGAGAGTATGCTGGAACTCTCCTTGTCGTTTCCGTTTTCATCGATTCGGAAAGCGGTCAAGGCAACGTCGGTTTTGACTGCCGCCATGATTTGGGGCAGACTGTCGATGTCGTATTGTTTGAGTTTCTGTTCCTCGATGATCTTCTCGATCTGTTGCGAGATGGCGTTTTCGATATCCAGCGTCGAAGACTCGTAGGTATAGAGTTGAACGTCTCTGGGATTCTCCATGACCTCCTTGCCGATCACGAGAATGCCGAACAGATTCTCTAACTCTCCGTTGTTTTTTTGTGCTTTGAGCTCCTCGAGCGAAGCATCTTTCGGCAGGAATCTCAGTTGCCCCTCATTGGAGAGCTGTTCGGCAATGATGCCGCTGGCATCCGCTACGGCGATCTCCTTCGGTCCTGAGGTTTTGAGCTTCATGAGCAGTGCCGGAACCACCATGATGCCGATGAAAAGCAATGGTGTGAGGATTGTCGTGAGGATAAAGCTCTTCTTGCGTACACGTTCGTTGAACTCTCGTTGTATGATGATGCCTATCTTTCCCATAGCTGTCGAAGAATTATTGTTCTTTTTGATCGGCGAGATTGCCCGCTACGGCCCGGATGAATATGTCGTTCATGCTGGGGATGATCTCCCGGAAAGAGCGGATCTCTACCTGATCGTTGATGAATCCGATCACCTCGCGGACCTGTGCGTTGGAGGGAATGTGGATCTTCAATGAGTTGTAGATCGTATCCTCTTCCGATCCCTCCAGAATCATGGCTTGTCCCTCGAGAGCACTCCGGAGCTTCTCCCGATCTCCTCGGAAATCGACCTGGAAGATGTTGTTTCCGTGCCGGTGTCGGATGTCGTTCACCTCACCGCTGAGGATATTTTTCGAGCGGTTGATCAATGTGATGTGATCGCAAATCTCCTCGACCGAAGACATGTTGTGTGTCGAGAAGATCACCGTAGCCCCTTTGTCGCGCAACTGAAGAATCTCCTCTTTCAACAGGTTGGCATTGATGGGATCGAACCCGCTGAACGGTTCGTCGAGAATCAACAACTTCGGCTCGTGCAGTACCGTGACGATGAACTGCACCTTCTGAGCCATGCCTTTGCTGAGCTCCTCCACCTTCTTGTTCCACCATCCCTGGATGCCGAATTTGACGAACCACTCTTTCAGTCGGCGGGTCGCCTCTCGCCGGGAGAGTCCTTTGAGCATGGCAAAATAGAGCGCCTGTTCGCCGACCCGCATTTTTTTGTAGAGTCCTCGTTCTTCGGGCAGATAGCCGATTTTGTAGATATCCTCCGGGGCGATTTCCCGACCGTCGAGCCAGACCTTGCCTTGATCCGGTGCCGTAATGCGGTTGATGATGCGGATCAGAGTGGTTTTACCGGCGCCATTGGGGCCGAGCAGACCGTAAATGCTGCCCTGGGGTATGCTGAAGGAGACATCGTCGAGAGCCGTATGCCCGGCATATCTCTTGGAGACGTGTTCCACTTTCAAGATATCCATAGATTGGTGTGGTGGTTTAAATAAATCAACCTCAAAAGTAGTAATTAATTGCCAAAATTATTAAAAACGAAGAAAAACTCTTATTTTTGAACTCGGTAACGAAGTGTATAAAAAACAATAAATAAAAATCGAAATGTTATATCCGTTGAAATTCAAACCGCTCTTCAAAGAGCGTATTTGGGGCGGTACGGCACTGGCCTCCGCCATGGGAAAGAAATTGCCTGCCGGCAAAATAATCGGCGAAAGTTGGGAACTTTCCGGTGTGGAAGGCGATATCTCGGTGGTAGCCAACGGGAAACTTAAGGGGAATAACCTGCAGGAGTTGATCGAGGTGTATATGGGAGATCTGGTCGGCGAGAAGGTTTATGAAAAATTCGGTCTGGAGTTTCCGTTGCTGATTAAGTTGATTGATGCTCAGGATGTGCTCTCGATTCAGGTCCATCCGGACGATAAATTAGCCGCCGAGCGTCATAACTCTTATGGGAAGACGGAGATGTGGTATGTGATCGATAATGAACCGGGAGGATCGCTTTATGTAGGTTTCAAAGGCCATGTGACCCGCGAGCAGTATCTCGATGCCGTAGCCAAAGGGACGCTTCCGACCCTTTTGAACAAATACGAAGTGAAAAAAGGCGATGCCTATTTTATCCCGGCCGGTACGATTCATGCTATTGGTAAGGGGTTGCTGATTGCAGAGATTCAGCAGACGTCGGATATTACCTATCGTGTGGACGATTGGGGCCGTGTGGACAAGGATGGCAATCCTCGTCAGCTGCATACCGAGTTGGCTGTCGATGCGATCGACTTCACCTCGCATGACAATCTGAACGTAACCCGGGCTCCGAAAACGAATGAAGCTGTCACCATAGAACATTGTAACTATTTTACTACCAATGTGCTGGAGGTGAAAGGTGAGGTGGAACGCGATTATGCACCGCTGGATTCGTTTGTGATTTATATGTGTCTGGGAGGCAATGTAGAGGTGTTGTCTGCCGAGGGTAACGAGACGCTGACCAAGGGCGAGACCATGTTGATTCCGGCAGAGACTAACAGTGTGACCCTCAAAGGAGAGGCTACTTTGTTGGAAATTTATATTCAATAGAATTGAAACTTAAAAATCCTTCGGGCGATGATACAGATTTCCCGTAAACAGATTCTTCGGACGATAAAAGAGTATACGCTGATGTTTCTCGGTTTGTTGCTCTATTCGTTCGGATGGATGGGTATTATTCTTCCGGCTAAGATCGTAGGAGGCGGTGTAGCCGGTATGTCAATGCTGATCTATTTCGCTACGGGGGGTGCCGACGGCGGTATACCGGTAGCCTACTCCATGTTTGTTATCAATGGAGTGCTGCTTGCTGTCGCGGCCATTATTATTGGAATCAAGTTCAGTGCCAAGACGATTTTTGCCGTTTTTGCATTGGCTTTTACCATGGGACTCATGCAGAATCTGGTACCTCCTGATTTGCTTGGATTGGGCAATGACCGGTTGCTGTCGGCAATTCTCGGAGGTGCCTTGGCTGGGTTGGGTATCAGTATCTGTTTCTCGCAGGGCGGAAGTACAGGTGGTACGGATATTATTGCCATGATTATTAATAAGTACCGTAACTTTAGTTACGGGAAGATTATCATGACCTGCGATTTTATCATCATTGGCCTGTCGTACTTTATCGGCAATGAGATTACCACGGTGATATACAGTTATGTTCTCGTCGGAGTATCTGGTTATACGCTTGATGCGGTGCTGGCCGGGAACCGTCAATCGTCTCAGATCCTGATCATCTCGAAAAAGTATGAAGAGATTGCCGGACGGATCGGTCGGGATGCCCATCGAGGTGTGACGATGTTGGATGGATCTGGCTGGTATACCAAGGAGCCGATGAAGGTGGTGATGGTAGTTTGCCGGAAAAGTGAGACCAGCATCATCTTCCGAATCATCAAGGAGTGTGACGCCAATGCCTTCATCACGGTAGGCAGCGTCATGGGAGTCTATGGAGAAGGATTCGAAACGTTGAAAAAATAATGTTGCCTTGCCCGCCCCCTCTTATTTTGAGGATTTGCGGCCGGCTTGGATATTTAGACCAGTTCGATACCGGCTTCGGCGCACTCTCGGCGCATGCTTTCCGGCCAGATACTGCTCTGTATCTCTCCGATATGAGCCTTCCGAAGCAGGAACATGCACAGACGAGACTGCCCGATACCTCCTCCGATCGTGGCCGGGAGTTCTCCGCGCAGCAGACGATCATGGAAGAAAAGTTTGCTGCGTTCCTGTTGTCCCCGCATCTCCAGTTGGCGGCGCAGGGCCTCGGGATCGACGCGAATACCCATGCTCGACACCTCGAAAGCGCTTTCCAACACAGGATTCCATAGAAGAATATCGCCGTTCAGACCGTAGAAACCTTCATCGTTCGGGGTACTCCAGTCGTCATAGTCGGCAGCACGGCCGTCGTGCGGTTGCCCATCGCCGAGAGGCATTCCGATACCGATCACGAATACGGCCCCGTATTGGTGAACGATTTTGTTTTCGCGCTCTTTGGGTGAAAGATCCGGATAGAGTTGTCGCAATTGTTCTGCATGGATGAAGTAGATCTCCTCCGGCAGTTGGGGCTTGATCTGCGGAAATTCCACATAGACCTTGTTTTCTGTCACCTTGATCGATTCGTAGATACGGCGCACGGTCTGCTTGAGAAAAGCGATGTTGCGTTGCTCGGGGGTGATGACCTTCTCCCAGTCCCATTGGTCTACATAGATGGAGTGCAGGTTGTCCAGCTCTTCATCGGGACGCAGAGCGTTCATATCGGTATAAATGCCGCGCCCGGGGTCAACGGCCATCTCGGCCAGTTTCAGCCGTTTCCACTTTGCCAGCGAATGAACCACTTCGGCCGGGGCATCCCCCATGTCGAGAATCGGGAAAGAGACAGGACGTTCCACGCTGTTCAGGTCGTCGTTGATTCCAGTGCCTTTGAGAACCACCATCGGTGCTGTTACACGCAACAGGGCGAGTTGGGCCGACAGATTCTCCTGAAACATGTCTTTTACGTATTTGATGGCCTTTTCCGTGTTTTCGACCGATCCGAGAAGGTTCCGATATCCTGTTGGCTTGATAAGTGTCATGTGAAAAACGTTTGGTTAAATTTAAGTTTAATCCTACCCCTCCCCTCGCTTTAGAATCGATAGGACAGATTGAATTGTATCGAGCGGTTGCGCAGGGCGGGCTCTTTTGGTTTTTTGCGGAGTAGATCAGTCAAGCCATAGCGTTTCGTAACGCCGACGGTGACATCACCATACCGGAGTCCCAATCCCCACGAGATTCCTCCTTCATTGCGGAAATATTCGTTGAAATTGATCTCCCGGTCTCCTTGTTTTGCACTGAATGTATAACGATAGTAGGCCCCCACCGAGATGTAGCCCCCAAAGGGGTGCGATTCGGGAACCTGCAGAACAAGATTCAGAGGGACGGTCAGTGCATTCGGCCGAACCACGCCTCCCGGATATTGGGCCTGATTACGCTCATAGAGCACCTCGGGACGAATCGCGAAAAAGCCCATGTTGAGTTGCCCGTAGAAACCTGCTCCGAAAGCAAATGCACTTTTCCCGGTTACCTCTCCCGATTGATAGTGATAGTGGTTTGTGCCTAACAGGAGGGTCAATCCGAAGCTGAAGCGTTTTTGTTTCGGGACATTTCGTAGGGAGAGTCCAGGTACGATGCTCCCGGCTCCAGCCGGATTCACGATTGCCTCCTCTTCTCCCGACGCTTCTGCGTGGGTCGTGTCATCATACGATACTCCGTTTGGAGTTTCTGCAGGGAGCGTATCGGCGGCAATGAAAGCTATTTCCCTTTTCAGATTATTTTCAATCCGATTTTCCTTAGGACTCTCTTGTCCATAGCTCCCGGCAATGAAAACGACCGGCAACAGGAAGCAAATGATTGTCTTCAAACTCCGTGTCATATGATTTTTTCGTTTAATTATCTTTTCATGGCGCGAAGCATTCGATTCCCTCTCCCAGACGATACTGATAGTCCTCGACTACTCTGCGGTGATCAGATAGTAATTCTTTTTCCCTTTTTGAACGAGCAGATACTTCCCTGCGATCAGATCTTCTGCTGTGACGAGGCGGCCTGTCGAGGTCACTTTCTCTTTATTGAGCGATACGCCCCCACCTTGGATCAGCTTCCGTGTTTCGCCTTTGGAGGGGAAGATCTGTAACGCTCCTCCGCAGAGGTCCACGAAATTGATGCCTGTTGCGATCTCCGAGGCCGGCACGGTGTATTGGGGTACGCCTTCGAATACCTGTAGAAGCGTTTGCTCGTCGAGTTGTTTCAATGCCTCGGCCGTAGCGCCGCCGAAGAGAATCGTAGAGGCCTCTACGGCTTTTTCATACTCTTCCTGAGAGTGGATCATGCAGGTGAGCTCCTTGGCAAGTGTTTTTTGAAGTTTACGTTCATGAGGAGCCGCATCGTGTTCGGTAATCAAGCCGTCGATCGTCTCACGGTCGAGTAACGTAAAAATCTTGATGTAGCGCTTGGCATCTTCGTCACTGGTGTTGAGCCAGAACTGATAGAATTTGTAAGGCGATGTGTAACGGGGATCGAGCCAGATGTTTCCGCTTTCGGTTTTCCCGAATTTCGTGCCATCGGCTTTTTTGATCAGCGGACAGGTGAGGGCGAAAGCCTCTCCGTCCAGTTTACGGCGGATCAGTTCGGTGCCGGTAGTAATGTTGCCCCACTGGTCGCTTCCTCCCAGTTGCAGTTTGCAGTTGTGGGTTTGATAGAGGTGCAAAAAGTCGTATCCTTGAACCAGTTGATAGGTGAATTCGGTGAATGACATTCCTTCTCCTTCGCCGTTAAACCGCTTTTTGACGGAGTCTTTGGCCATCATGTAGTTGACGGTGATGAGTTTGCCCACGTCGCGGATGAAGTCGAGGAACGAGAAATCCTTCATCCAGTCGTAATTGTTTACAAGGATGGCGGCATTTGGAGCATCCGACTCGAAGTCGATCAACTTGGAGAGTTGGCGTTTGATTGCTTCCTGGTTGTGACGCAGGGTCGATTCGTCGAGCAGGTTCCGTTCGAGGGATTTGCCCGACGGGTCTCCGATCATTCCCGTGGCTCCACCTACGAGAGCGATTGGGCGGTGGCCGCATCGTTGAAAGTGTTTCAGGATCATTACACTGACCAGGTGTCCTATATGGAGTGAATCGGCCGTCGGGTCGATACCCACATAGGCCGTTGTCATCTCTTTGTTCAATTGTTCTTCGGTTCCGGGCATGATATCGTGGATCATGCCTCTCCAGCGAAGTTCTTCTACGAAATTCATCGATTACAGTCGTTTTTCTATTGTGTTAGACAATATGCGGATATCCGTTTCTATAAATCAGACTATGGAATAATGCACAAAAATACGTTTTTATCCCGAAATTGCCCAATGCTTGAAACGTTTTTCCCGGACTTTCTGTTTTTTCTGTCAGTAGATTAACGTCGTTCAGAGGACAAGATACAGAAAAAGGCAGCATTCCGCTGCCCTTTTCATTATGGTTCGGTCGTATGGTGCCGATTTTTAAACTAAAGGATGGTTATCCAACCATGAGTATCGGGTTGCTCCCCATATTGAATACCACGTAGACGCTCATACAATGCAATGCACCATTTGCCGGCGGTTTTCCCATTGCCGTAAATATATGTCTTTTCGTTGTCGGGGTCATAGATGCTGCCGATCGGCGAAATGACTGCTGCCGTACCGCATGCTCCGCACTCCTCGAACGTAGGCAGTTCGTTCACATCTACATGGCGCCGCTCTACTTTCAGCCCCATGTCGGCAGCCAGTTCCCGAAGACTCTTGTTGGTAATGGACGGCAGTACCGAGTGTGATTCCGGCGTGATGTAGGCTCCGTCACGAATGGCGAAGAAGTTGGCTGCTCCGCATTCGTCGATGTATTTCTTCTCTTTGGCGTCGAGATAGAGTACGCTGGGGTAGCCCTTTTCGTGGCCGAGTTCCCCGGAGATCATGCTGGCACCGTAGTTGCCTCCGGCTTTGATGTGACCCGTACCGAGAGGTGCTGCACGGTCATGGTCGCGGTCGATGATCACTTTGATCGGTTTGAAGCCCTCTTTGTAATATGGACCCACCGGAGTGACGAATACGACGAACATGTATTCTTTCGCGGGATTGACCCCGACCTGCGCTCCTGTACCGATCAGCAACGGACGGATATAAAGCGATGCCCCCGTACCATAAGGAGGCACAAAACGTTCATTCGCTTTCACCACCTTTTTTACCGCCTCCGTAAACAATTCTACCGAAGGATAGGCCATTTTGAGATACTCGCCCGAGGAGATCAATCGTTTGGCGTTCTCCTCGACACGGAACAGACGGATATTGCCGTCTTTCCCCCTGTAGGCTTTCAACCCCTCGAAGGCTTCCTGGCCATAGTGCAGGCAGGTAGCTGCCATGTGGAGTGGAATATACTCGTCGCTGGTCAGCTCGGGTTCGCTCCATTTTCCATCGCGGTAGTAACATCTTACATTGTAGTCCGTTTTCATATACCCGAAACCGAGACTACTCCAATCGATATTTTCCATATTAGTTTGGTTTTACGCTATTGTCTTAGTTTTCGTTAGCCGACGATTGCGCCGTTATTTACTTTATCTCCGGGGGAGAGCAGCACCAGTTTGCCCGTTGCATCGGCGGCCATAAGGATCATCCCTTTCGATAGGACGCCTTTCAGCTCCCGGGGTTCGAGATTCACAAGTACCAGCACCTGACGCCCCACCAACTCCTCGGGAGTGTAATACTCGGCAATCCCGGAGACGATTTCGCGCTTGTCGATACCTGTGTCGATGGTGAGTTTGAGCAGTTTTTTTGTCTTGGCAATTTTCTCGGCGGCCAATATGGTCGAAACGCGAATGTCCATCCGACCGAAGTCGTCGAAAGAGATATTCTCTTTCTGAGGTTCGGCTTTTTTCCCGGCTTCGCGGGCAAGGTTGGCTTTTTTCGTGTCCTCCAATTTCTTAAGTTGCTTTTCGACTACGCTGTCCTCGATTTTTTCGAACAACAGTTCGGCCTTGCCGAGTTTGTGACCCACAGGAAGGATGTCGAATGTCCCGAGATGATCCCATCCAAAGGGTTGCGCGTCGAGCATCTTCAGAATCTTGGCCGACGTAAAGGGCATAAACGGTTCGATGGCGATGGCAAGGTTGGCCGTAATCTGAAGCGAGAGGTTCAAGATTGTGGCTACCCGCGTTTGGTCGGATTTGATGACCTTCCAAGGCTCCGTATCGGCCAGGTATTTGTTTCCCAGACGGGCGACGGCCATGGCATCCTTGAGGGCTTCGCGGAACCGATAGTTCTCGATGTTCTCTTCCAGCGACTTCTTGATGGCAGGCAGTTCGCTCAACGTATCGCGGTCGTAGTCGGTCAATTCCCCTGCCGCAGGAACCTTCCCCTCAAAATACTTGTCGGTCAGCACCAGCGCTCGATTCACGAAATTCCCCAGAACGGCCACCAATTCATTATTGTTGCGCGTCTGAAAATCTTTCCATGTGAAATCATTGTCCTTCGTCTCAGGAGCATTGGCACACAGTACGTAACGCAGCACGTCTTCCTTGCCGGGAAACTCATCCAGATACTCATGAAGCCATACGGCCCAGTTCCGCGAGGTCGAAATCTTATCCCCTTCGAGGTTGAGAAATTCGTTTGCGGGTACGTTTTCCGGCAATATGTATCCGCCGTGAGCCTTGAGCATCGACGGAAAGACGATGCAATGGAAGACAATGTTATCCTTCCCGATGAAATGCACCATCTTGGTATCTTCGCTTTTCCAATATTTTTCCCAGTCGGGTGTAAGCTCTTTCGTTGCGGAGATATATCCGATCGGAGCATCGAACCATACATAGAGCACCTTGCCCTCTGCCCCTTTGACGGGTACGGGAATGCCCCAATCCAGGTCCCGGCTCACGGCACGGGGCTGCAACCCGAGGTCCAGCCAGCTTTTGCATTGGCCGTAGACATTGGCTTTCCACTCCTTATGCCCTTCGAGAATCCATTGGCGGAGGAACTCCTCGTATTCGTTGAGTGGCAGGTACCAGTGGGTGGTCTCTTTCATGACGGGTTTCGAACCGGTAATGGCGCTCCGGGGGTTAATCAGATCGGTAGCATTGAGCGTGCTCCCGCATTTTTCGCACTGATCGCCGTAGGCCCGGTCGTTCTGGCAGTGCGGGCAGGTCCCGACGATATAACGGTCGGCGAGAAATGTACCCGCCTCCTCGTCGTAATACTGCATGGTCGTCTGCTCGATGAACTTGCCGTTATCATATAGCGTTCGGAAGAAGTCGGATGCCGTTTTGGCATGCATTTCCGACGTGGTCCGGGAGTAGATGTCGAAAGACATACCCAAGCGTGCGAACGACTCTTTGATGAGTTCGTGATATTTGTCTACCACATCTTGCGGCGTGATTCCCTCGTTCCGGGCTTTGATGGTGATGGGTACCCCATGTTCATCCGATCCGCAGACCCAGATAACGTCCTCGCCCCGCAACCGCAGGTAGCGGACGTAGATGTCGGAAGGGACGTAAACCCCTGCCAGATGTCCTATGTGAACAGGTCCGTTGGCGTATGGGAGTGCCGAAGTGACCAGATAGCGTTTGAATTTTTTCATCCAGATAGACCTTTATGCGTATACGTTATGATGTAAGGAACAAAGTTAAACCATTTTCCTGAATTTCTCAACTTCGCAGGGCAAATATAAACGGGGAAGGTCGATATGCAACACTTCCCCGTCATATTTTCATTGAGTTTACTTTAGCGTTGACGGGCCAGACGCCAGAGGGGTTGTCCCTTGCGGAGGAGTATGAGCGAATCGGCATCAAGTTTCGCTATGGACAAAGTATCTGTACCGGAAATGGTTTGTCCGTTGCCGATGCTTTCGTAGGAGAGCATGAGTGTGGGAGTGGAGGCATTCGATATGTCGAGCATCCATTGACTGAATTGAAGTGTTGCCATGTTGATGGAGGCAGCTGTGCCGTCCGATTGCAATTCGACTCCTTGCAGTCCCTCCATGCCCGGAATGGGTTCTACCCATCTTCCGGGGAGATAGAAATAAGGGGAGTGGGCGGTTATGGTCAGGTCGGTCGGTTTGCATACCGTACTGCCGTTGTCGGCCTTCTCCTGGGTGTAGGTAACTTGGACCGAATCGTTGAGTAATACGCCAGGAACACGTGCCGGATCGGTATCCGTGATACTGAGTTCGATGGTGTCTCCTGTTGAGGTGACGATGGAGATGTGGTCCATCGAGGCATCCATGACGATACCGTTTACTGTTTGTGGAGCCTTGTTGTTTTGGCATGAGATGGCAACGAAGAGTGTCAGAAGCATGAATAAAAGAGCTGGTTTTCTCATGATAGTTGAATCTTTATGTTGTTGTTTCGTTGATTTCATGACCTGTGATTTGTGGATTGCTCAGAGGATACCAAAGTGTTGCAGGGCTTTGGCAATGCCGTCGTTGTCCACGGTATCGGTGACATATTTAGCCGACCGTTTCACTTCGTCTGCGGCATTCCCCATGGCGACGCTCAAGGCGGTGTGTTGCAGCATCGGAATGTCATTGCCTCCGTCACCGAACGACATCGTCTCCTCGAGACGGATTCCGTAGTGGTTGATTATCTGGTCGATCCCTCGTTGTTTGCTGTTGCCGCGTGGGATGACATCGGCAAAAAGCGGATTCCACCGTGCCGCATCGCAATGTGTGAGGACGTCACGCATGATAGGTATCTCCTCTTGGGCGTCGATGAACGAAACGAGTTGGAATACCTCTTCCCCGAGCATTGCCTCCAGAGGGCGCTGCTGGGGGACGGGAAAATCGAGCAGTTCGAAGATGCGGCTGGCTTTTTCGTCTATATGATTGATATATAATTGATCTGCCATGACATACATGACCGAGAAGGTGTTCCCTTCTTGTTGATAGCGGATCAGCGCCTCGATGTCGGACGGGTCGATCGGGTTTTTATAGATGACATTGCGTTTTCCATCTTCACCGCCGGCCAGGCAATAGCCTCCGTTGAGCGTGATGTAGCCGTCGAATCGGAGACCGTCGAGGTGGTTGATGCCTGCCAATGGGCGTCCGGTGGCGATGAAAGTCCGGATATCCCGTCTTCGGAGTTCATCCAACGCGCGGACCGTCGAATCGGATACGGTGTGTGTCTTGAAACTTAACAGGGTGCCGTCTATGTCGAAAAAAATGGCTTTTATCATCTCGATTTGTATCTTGTCACGAACTTTTGCAAAGGTAACGATAATCTGCAAAAGTGGCGCTGTTTTTCACTTATCAAAGCAGTGTCTTGATTCGGTGGTAACCGGCACGAAGCAGAGGAGTCTCGCCGAACAGACGTTGGAACTCCTCTTCCGTCAGATTCTGCCAGAAAGCAGCCGTGGTTTCCGCGGGGTCTAAGACAGGGTCGAATGTCCGGAGTGTGTGCAGGGGACTGCGGGCATTATGGGGGCAGCAGCTCTGACATACGTCGCACCCGAAAATCCAGCCATGCAGGTTGTGACGGTCGGACGCTTCCTCTTCTGGCAACCGTTCGATGGTCAGTCGCGAGATGCAGCGCCGCGCATCTATGATATGCGGCGCTCGGATAGCTCCTGCGGGACAATGGTCGATACAGGCCGTGCAGTTTCCGCAGCGGTTCTCACGACAGGGGGTGTCATAGCAATCTGCTTCGGCATCGAGCACCAGCTCCCCGAGGAGGATGAACGAACCGTATTGGGGGGTGATGAGCAGCGAGTTTTTCCCAATCCACCCCAGGCCAGCTTCCGTGGCCCAGGCTTTTTCGAGCAGAGGGGCCGTGTCGGTGAAACATCGTCCGCCAACATTGCCGTAACGTTCCCGAATACGGGCAAGCAGTGCGAAGAGCATCTCCTTGATGGTTTTATGGTAGTCACGGGCATAGGCGTAGGAGGCTATTTTGGGTATTCGCTCCAAGGGCTGATTCCATGCGCTGTTTTTGTAATGGACGGCGCAAACCACGATGGTTTTGGCCCCCTCGACCAACAGCGAAGGATCGAGACGTTTATCCATATGCCGACGCAGGTACTCGAGCGAGGCGTCATATCCCTGTGCGAACCACTGGTCAAAAAACTTCTTGCGCTCATCGAGAGGGCGGCAACGCGCCACACCGCAGAGTGAGAAGCCGCATGCTTTGGCAGTCTGTTTGATATATTCCGAATCGAGCATCTGTATTATTTTCCTCAAAAGTACGGTTAAAATCATAATAAAAATTACTTTTGTACTTTAAGTGTGTGACATTTCAACATGATTATGGCTTTTAAAACCCTTCGAGAACTCTATCTTCACAGCATAACTACCTATCGGGGCCGGCTTGCTTCGTCGATGTTCGGCGGAGAGTCGCTGACCTATGCTGCATTTGCAGAACGGGTGGACACAGTGGCGGAACTGCTGCGTGGAGCAGGACTCAATGCAGGAGACAAGGTGGCTCTGTTGAGCAACAACATGCCCAACTGGGCGGTATGTTATTTCGCTGTGGTTACCTCGGGCCTGGTCGTTGTGCCGATTCTGCCCGATTTCTCCGGTCCGGAACTCGACATGATTATCCGGCATGCCGATGCGAAAGCACTATTGGTGTCGGACAGACTGTTCGGCAAGGTATCAAAAGAGACCATCGACCGACTCAATATCGTTATTCGTACGAAAAATCTCGGGGTAATCTCACAACATTGTTCTCTCCAAGGTTCGTTCGCCGAACCGAAAGAGACGGACATCGCTGCCATTATCTATACTTCAGGAACAACCTCTACACCCAAAGGGGTGATGCTGACCCATGGTAATTTGGCAACACAACTGATGATGGATTTCGATCTTTTCCCCATATACAAAGAAGACATATTTCTCTCTATCTTACCGCTTTCCCATACCTACGAATGTTCGCTGGGGATGCTCTATCCTTTCTCAGCAGGAGCTTCAGTAGTGTATTTGGACAAATTGCCGACTGCCTCTTCACTGATGCCTGCCCTGAAACAAGTTCAACCGACCGTGATGCTGAGCGTACCGTTGGTGATCGAGAAGATCTATCGGAGTCAGGTATTGAATCGGATGACCAGGAACAGATTGTTGAAGAAATTATATGGGTGGGCCCCTTTCCGCCGATGGATTCATCGTACGGCAGGAGCGCGATTACTCAAAATTTTCGGGGGACGGCTTCGATTCTTCGGTATCGGCGGCGCTAAACTCGACGGGGCGACGGAACAATTCCTACAGGAAGCACGATTCCCTTATGCCATCGGATATGGACTGACCGAGACGGCCCCGTTGCTTGCCGGGGCTATTCCCGGCAAGACACGTCTCGGTTCTACCGGTCCCATCCTTAAAGGGGTAAAGGCTCGACTGGAAAATGTCAATCCGGTGTCCGGTGAGGGAGAGATCGTCGTGCTCAGCCCGAGTACTATGAAAGAGTATTATAAGAATCCGGAGGCGACGGCCGATGTTTTCACCTCAGATGGCTGGTTCCGTACCAAAGACCTCGGTTATTTCGATGCGGAGGGCTATCTGTATATCAAAGGCCGGCTGGGAAACATGATCGTAGGTCCCAGCGGAGAGAATATCTATCCGGAAGAGATCGAAAATGTGATCAACAGCCATTTTCTGGTGACCGATTCAATTGTGAAACAGGAAAAGGGGAAACTGATTGCTCTGGTGCATTTCAACAGAGAAGAGTTGGAACGGAAATACTACGACCTCAAGGAGAACCTGGCTGCACGCATGGAAGAAATCAAAGCAGACGTACTGAAATACGTCAACTCGAAAGTGGGGAAATTCTCTCACATAACAGCCGTGGAAGAACAACAAAAAGAGTTCGAGAAGACACCAACCCACAAAATCAAACGTTTCCTTTATATTAAAAGCAGTAATAAACACAATCGGAAACAGCGTACATGAAGTAGTGTGTACTTCCGGATTGGACGCATTATTGATTTGTCACCCATAAAACATCGGGCTATTGAAGCAAAATACGGGAAATAAGAGTCCTCTTGCGAAAATCAAGCTCAGCCGTGCTCTATGGCCGATTTTGATCGGACTGGGCGTCGTTGGATATATGCTCTATCGAGAGTTCAATCCGGCGGTGTTCGACGATGTTCGCTTCTCGTGGGCCTCTGTTTTTTGGCTTTTTATGGCGATTCTGTTCATGTTTGGCCGCGACATCGGGTACATCATTCGGATTCGGGTATTGAGCGGACATCATCTTTCCTGGCGGCAGGCTTTTCGTGTGATTATGCTGTGGGAATTCACCTCGGCCATCACCCCTTCGGCGGTGGGCGGTACGAGTGTGGCAATTCTCTATGTTCATAAAGAGGGTATCTCGTTGGGCCGCAGCTCCGCCATTGTGATGCTCACTTCGTTTCTGGACGAACTCTATTTCATCGTGATGTTCCCTCTGCTGATGCTGATTGTCGGCGTGGACAATCTCTTCGATATTACTACGCAGGGCGGAGTGATTGCCAAGGGACTGATGACCTTTGCCCTGGTGGGTTATTTCCTGAAACTGGCCTATGTGCTGATATTGAGCTACGGGCTTTTTATCAATCCCCGGGGGTTGAAATGGCTGTTAATGAAGATTTTTAGATTGCGCTGGCTGCGTCGGTGGTATCGGGCCATGAATAATATCGGGACAGATATCATCATTAGTTCGATCGAAATCCGGCATTACGGGTTCCGTTTCTGGTTCAAGGCTTGCGCTTCGACCTTCCTGTCGTGGAGTTCGCGGTATTTGGTGGCCAATGCCCTGATTCTGGCTTTCTTTGCCGTAAGCGACCAATTCCTGCTGTTTGCTCGCCAGTTGGTGATGTGGATCATGATGCTGGTGATGCCCACGCCGGGAGGGAGCGGTTTCGCAGAGTACATCTTTACGACCTATTGCAGCGACCTGATCTCGGTCCCCGTTTCCCTGCAATTGGGAGCCGCCGCACTGATCGCTTTCCTATGGCGTGGAGTGACCTATTATCCCTATCTGATTGCCGGGGTTCTGATTTTCCCCCGTTGGATCAAACGCAATTTCGGGAAAGGGAAATCCGCCTGATCCGACAAGGGCCTACAACCATTTTTTCCATTTGAAATAGAGATAGGTGAGCAAAGAGACGATCACCATCAATCCCATGACATAGAAGTATCCGTATTTGAGATGAAATCCGGGTATGAACTCGAAATTCATTCCGTAGATGCTGGCGATCGTGGTCGGAGGCATGAAAAACAGAGCACCGATGGTAAAGATCTTGGTCACGTTGTTCTGTTCGATGTTGATTAAACCCAAAGCTGTATCCTGAAGGTAGTCCAGACGTTCGAAACTGAAATCCGCATGGTTGATAAGCGAATTGACGTCTTTGATCATCAACGATAACTTGGGATAGATGTCATTCGGGAATCGTTCACTCCGCAAAATGCCCGAGAGTACGCGCTGACGGTCGAAAATATTCTCACGAACCAACATGGTGCTTTCCTGCAGCCGATTGATACGCTTGATAACCTCCTTATCTACATTCTCGCTGGTGTTCAGGTCTTTGCTCAGAACGGCAATTTGTTTGGCCAAGGCCTCTACAAGGTCGGCATCGAAGTCGATTCTTACTTCCAGAATCGAGATGAGCAGATGGTAGCCTGTCGGATAGTTCCGATAGTTCATCTGGAGTTTCTTGGCGGCTTCGTTCAGCGTACGGAATTCGGCGTTACGCATGGAAACGAGTACGCCCTCTGCAACAATGAACGAAATGGGTTCGATCGCGAAGCCTTCTGCCGTAGGGATAAAAAAGTTGGAGTTGGAGATAATGGCGTTCTCCGTCTCCGAGTATTTGGAGGTACTCTCGATCTCTTCGATCTGTTGGCGGGTCTGAAGATTGATCTCCATGAAACTTTCCACGGCTTTCTGCTCCTTGATCGTGGGAGAGAGAAGGTCGATCCAAAGAATGTCGTCATAGCCGAGTTCGTCGAACAGTTTAACGTCGGCATTCCGGACAATCTTGTTGTATTGCTTGAGGTAAATAGTAATCATCTTGAAGCTCTTTTGTGCATGAATAATCCGTGTTTGTTCTCCGTTTCATGCCCCTCCGCGTCCCTTAACGGAGGGTGAGCCTTCAGCCGGGGTTCACTCTGGGGGCGACCTTTAGGCCCTTCTCCCAATAGAGTGAGCGTGCTTTTTGTTTCTGTTCATTGAACAGCGAGTCGATGATTTCTGTGAGATATTTCTCTCCGTAGATTTTATGGCGGTTTTCAATGTTCCAGTTCAATAAGGACAATAATACTCCTCCACACAGGTTATCTGCATGTCCCATACCGTGCATCAACAGCATGGTATAGAGCGAGGATTCTATTGTTATTTTCCGCCGGATGATCATCCATAGAGAAGGTCAATTCGTTCTACTTCTGTCTTTTATGCCGGTTATCCGCCATCCGGATTCCATGAAATCCAATGCGAAGGTAATAAAAAACCGGGAGAGTGTACTATTTTGTGCGGTTTTTCTTTTCAAGCACCTCGATCATGGCCTCGGTCAGGTCGGCATTGGATTGTGCGGAAAGCGAGAGCAACGCCCACAATACCTCGCCCAGCTCCTCGGAGATCGTCGGATGGCTTACCCCCTCTTCCCGATCGTTGCGGATGCCGGACTCTCCGTGTTTTTGCGCTACGGCCCGAGCCAGTTCTCCGACCTTTTCCGTCAGCAGAGCGATTCCTGTCAGTTCCCCGGGACGAATGCCGTGCTTTTCATTCCATGCATCTACCAATTCCTGTGCCTCGTTGATCGTCATAGCTGTTGCCGTTTGAAATTATGTTGCAAAAATAGCCTTTATATTCGGTTTTTTAAAGTGTGTCGAGCACTTGTCGGATCATGGCAGCACTCTCCTCTACCTGATCTTCGGTAATGGTCAGCGGAGGGGAAATGCGGAAGGCCGTGTCACAGAAAAGGAACCAATCGCTCAAAATCCCGTTTTCCACAAACCCCCGCATGGCGGCGAACATCCGTTCACTGTTCTCCAGGTCGACAGCTATGAGCAGTCCCGCCCGACGGATTTCGCGTACTGCCGGGTGGTCGCGGAGCAGCGTTTCGTATAAAGCTCCCAGCGGTTCGGCCCGTTCCGACAGATGGTGCTCGAGCATGTAGTTCAAAGCAGCGAGGCCAGCCGCGCAGCAGACGGGATGGCCGCCGAAGGTGGTGATATGACCCAGTACAGGGTTACAGGTCAGACTGTCCATCATCTCTTTCGAGGCGATGAAGCCTCCCAAGGGCATGCCTCCGCCGAATGCTTTGGCCAGGGTGACGATGTCGGGTGTAACCCCGTACTTCTGCATGGCAAATAGTGCTCCGGTGCGTCCCAGTCCCGTTTGAATCTCGTCGAAAATCAGCAGGGCTCCCACCTCCGAACAACGGGCTCGCAATGCTTCAAGGTAACCGGGAAGGGGAATGCGTACCCCTGCCTCGCTTTGTACCGGTTCGGTGATGACGGCTGCGGTGCGTGAGGTGATGAGTGACAGGTCGTCGAAGTTGTTGAAACGAATAGTGCGTGTGTCAGGCAACAGTGGACGGAAAGCGGTCTTGTACTCTTCACTGCCCATGACACTCAGCGAACCGTGCGTGGAACCATGGTAGGTGTTTTGCATCGAGATGAGTTCGGTCCGTCCGGTGTAACGTTTGGCCAGTTTGAGGGCTCCTTCAACCGCTTCGCTGCCGGAGTTGAGAAAATAGACGGAGTCGAGGCCCTCGGGGAGCAAAGAGGTGATTTTCATCGCGTATTCCACCTGGGGCCGTTCAATCATCTCTCCATAGACCATGACATGCATATAATCGGCAACCTGGCGTTGTACGGCTTCGATGACGGCGGGATTGGCGTGGCCGATATTGTTGACCGTCACTCCGGCAATCAGATCGTAATAACGTTTGCCTTCGGGTGTGTAGAAAAATACCCCTTCGGCCCGGGCCACCTCCACCATCATCGGCGAGGGGGAAGTTTGTCCCACATGCTGCAGGAATTGTTGGCGAAGTGTATGCATGACAGTTGGGTTTGTTGGGTAATTGATTTTCGGTGAGTAAAAGTACGACAATAAAAAGAAAAAAGAAAGACATCGGCGCACTTCTTCCCTGAGAGCACTCGTCGGATGGTTGGAGGCGATAGCGGCGATCTTGCGATGGTGGGCGGTGGGCTATTTTAGGTCGGGTGTGGGGTGTAGCGTGCGAGGATGCCTTCGGGATTGGGCACGGTGGATTTCATCCATCGGAAAAGAAGCTCGGCTTTTTCTGCATCGTTGAGTGCCCAGTTCTCGGTTGTGGTACGGAGCCGTTCGGAGAGTTGGTAGAGGATGATGGCTGCCGAGGCCGAGACGTTGAGGCTCTCCACGAACCCGCACATCGGAATGCGGATGAATTCATCCGCCGAGGCCATCACCTCTTCGCTGATACCGGCATGCTCCGTACCGAATACGAGGGCAAAGGGGCCGGTCGTTACGTCGAAGTCCTCTGGACGGCAGTCGCCTCGATGGGGTGTGGTAGCTACGATGCGATAACCTGCGGAACGAAGCGAGGTGATGGCCTCGGCGGTGGTACGGTGTCGTTGCAGGTCGATCCATTTGTCGGTTCCTTTGACAATGTTGACATTCGGTCGGAACTTGCAAACGCTTTCCACGGTATGGATGTCTTGGATGCCGAAAGCGTCGCAATGGCGTATCAGTGCCGAAGCGTTTTGGGAATGGAAGGTGTTTTCCATGCAGATGGTCATGCGGCGGGTCCGTTTTTCCAGTACGCTGCGTAGTTTCTGTGCCCGCTCCGGGAGCATGAAGCCCGACAGATAAGCGATGCGGGCCTGATACCATTCGATGGAGTGCCGTTCCTTATTTTCGGTATTTTTCATCTTCTTCCAGGATTTTCAGATAACTTACATATCGGCTTTCGGCAATTTCTCCACGGGCAACCGCCTCCTGTACGGCACAGCCGGGTTCGTGGGTGTGCGAGCAGTTATAGAATTGACATGCCGGAGCGAAATGCATCAGGTCTGGGAAGTAGTGCCACAACTCCTCCGGAGCGATGTCTATCAGCCCGAATCCTTTGATGCCGGGGGTATCGATAATGAATCCTCCCTCCGGTAGCGGATACATTTGCGAGAAAGTAGTAGTATGCCTTCCTTTATGGTGATAACTTGAGATTTCGCCGGTACGGACCTCCGCCTCGGGAACCAGTGCGCGGATGAGGGTCGACTTGCCTACACCGGAGTTGCCCGACAGAAGCGTCGTCCCGGTATGGGTAAGTTCTCGAAGTTCGTCGAGACCCGTGCCGTCGGTACCCGATACCGTGAGCACAGAATAGCCTGCCAACTCGTAGGTTTGCAAAAATGCTTCGAGCGCCTCGGGCGTCTGAATAGCCAGGTCGATCTTATTGAGCAGAATCGTGGCCGGAATTTTATAGGCTTCGCAAGTGACCAGAAAACGGTCGATGAATTCCATGTTGGTCTCCGGGGAGAAGAGTGTGGCAACGATCGCTGCCCGGTCGATATTGGCGGCAATGATATGGCTCTCCTTCGAGAGGTTGGGTGAGCGGCGTATTACATAATTCTGACGTGGCAGGATAGCCGTGATGAGGCATTCGCCTCGGGCGTCGGTTTCGTACGCTACCCGATCGCCGACAACCACGGGATTGGTCGACCGGGTGCCGCGTAATCGCAGTTTCCCTCGGATGCGGCACTCCGTTTCGTTGCCTGTCTCAGGGTCTCGTACGGTATAGCTGCTGCCTGTGGCTCGAATTACGATGCCGGTCGTGTCATGGTTCATCGGCATGGTCTGTTTCGGATTTGGGAAGGTGTTCGAGTAGCTTTTCCCCGGCAAATGTCACGTAGGGGAAAGTATAGGATGCGACTGTAAGCATAGGTTTGTAGAGCAGTGACTTGGAGAGTTCTGTGGGGGATATCCATTGTTCTTGATCGTTCAGTTTGTCAAAGCCGCTGAGTAGAATGCCCAGAATAAGCAATATTTTGCATGCTCCGAAAATCATTCCGCCTATGTGGTCGAATGTGCCGAGTCCTGCGATCTTACACAAGCCACGTAGCATTCTTCCCAGGATTGCCATGACGATGAGTATGGCTACGACAATGATCAGAAAACCTGCTACTTTTGCCATGGATATGTCTACGCCAAGCCAGATCCCGAGAGGTTCTCCGAATCGGAATGCAAGCCATACACCTAAAAATAGTCCTACCAATCCTCCTAACTGAACAATGATCCCGTCGGTAAAGCCACGGTAGATGGCCCACAATAGAGGAATGGCAAGAATGATATCGAGAACGTTCATAAAATTTATGCGTATATTTGGTACGAAAGTAGTTATTTTTTCGTTTTTATTACCTTTGTACATAGAAAAACCGGAAATGCTATGAAACGTTCCTTTCTGTTGTTGCTGATGCTCTGCTGTGTATTGCAGGCCGGGGCGCGTGAGGTTTTCAATATCAATCGCGATTGGAAATTTTTTTCGAACAGCGAAGTGAGTACCGATGCTGCGGTGACGGTCAATCTGCCTCATACGTGGAATCGGGATGCTTTAAGCGGAAAGAAAGATTATTTTCGCGGAATAGGTAATTATTTGAAGATTATTGATATTCCGGAAGAGTGGCGTGGTAGGCGCGTTTTTTTGAAAGGGTATGGTGCCAATGCCGTGGCTACCATTATGGTGAATGCAAAATTGGTCGGAGAACATCGTGGCGGGTATACGGCCTTTGCTTATGATATTACCGATTTTCTGCAATACGGGAAACCTAATCAGTTTTGGATTGTTGTCAATAATGCTCCGCAACTCGATTTGTTGCCTACGGCCGGAGATGCGAATGCATATGGCGGATTATTTCGGGATGTGGAGTTGATTGTAACCGGTCCGGAGGTTATTTCACCTACGGATTATGCTTCCGAGGGTATTTATGTTGCCCAGCGGCAGGTGAGTTCTGAGTTGGTTGAGGCTGATGCGATTGTAAAAGTAAGCGGGTTGCGAGATAATGTGGTGACGGCACATCTTACAGTTTTTACCAAAGAGATGGATACATTGGCAACACGCGATGCGAAGGTGCGCCTCAATGGACGTGCGACCTCTACTGTGGAGATTCCTTTCTCGCTCAGCAATCCTCGGCTGTGGAACGGTCCCTCTGATCCTTATTTGTATAATGTGGGCGTCAAGATTCTGGATGGTGACTATGTCACCGATTCGGTTGTGATACAGACCGGATTCCGTACCGTAGCTGTGGATCCCAAGCGGGGGTTGTTGCTCAACGGAGAGCCTTTCCCGGTGCGGGGGGCGATTGTTACGCAGGATCGGGCTACGATGGGGCCTGCGCTGTTTCCTTATCAGGTGCAGGAAGATTTTGACTTGATTCGCGGGATGGGGGTCAATATGGTACGTGTGATGGGAGTGCCTCATCATCCGGAATTTTATGAATTATGTGACCGGAACGGGATCCTGGTCTGGAGCGATTTCCCGCTTATGGGAGCGGTCTATCTGACTGATCGTGATTTTGTGAATACGCAGGCGTTTCGGGATAATGGAAAGATGCAGGCGACAGAGATTATTCGTCAACAGTACAACCATCCGTCAGTCGTGCTTTGGGGGATTTTTTCCGATCTCAGGCTGCGGGGCGACAACCCTTCGGACTATATCGTAGAGCTTAATTCGTTGGCCAAGCGTGAGGATCCGTCGCGTCCTACCGTGGCCATGAGCAATGAAGACGGAGATATCAATTTTATCACGGATCTGATCGTCTGGGATCACTTCTTTGGCTGGCGAGAGGGCTTGCCCGAGGATATCGGGATTTGGCGGGAACAGTATGCGGCCAATTGGCAAAATCTCGTATCGGCGATAAGTTGGAAGGCTGGAGCATCTATTTTCCATCAGGAGGATTCACTGTATCGTCCGCAATTTCAGGGGAACTGGCATCCTGAACGATGGCAGACCCATTTGCACGAGAGTTATCTGAATATTTTGAAGCCCGATTCGCTGTTCTGGGGGCTGTTTGTCGGCAATATGTTCGACTACGGTGCTGCCGAGCGTCAGTCGGGAGAGGGCCGGGGCGTGAACGATTGTGGAGTGGTTACCTTCGATCGCAAGTACTGCAAGGATGCGTATTATTTCTTCAAGGCAAACTGGAACCTGCAGGATCCATTCGTATATATTGCCGAACGACGCTGGGACAGACGTAAACAACGTACACAGGATATTCGCGTCTATTCCAATCAGCAGGAGGTAGAACTCTTTGTCAATGGATTGTCTCAAGGCGTAAAGACCGGAGTCAACGGACTCTTTTTGTGGCCGGCCGTATTGCTCCGTGACGGAATCAATACCATTGAGGTTCGGAGTGGTGATCTGACCGATCAGACGACGGTTGAGATACTGAATAGTACCTCGAAGAGTCTGATTATCTAATTTTACAAGAGAAGCAGATTTCCTTTGGGAAAGAAAGGGTGTGAAGATTGCCTGTTCGGAGAGGAAACTGTTCCTTTCCTGCTTTGGGATGGTTTTTGCATCAGCCTTTTTCCGAAATGAGGACGCGGTTCACACGCAGGTCGTGCGGTTCGTGCGGAACATGTTCCACGAATTGGTGACGAAAGCATACTCCTACGGTATGGAGTCCGGGACAGCTGGCCAGAAACTTGTCGTAGAAACCTTTCCCGCGCCCGAGTCGGAATCCTTGTGAGTCGAATGCAACCCCGGGGACGATCAGAAGGTCGATCTCCTCGGGAGGTGCCGGAAGACCCTCTGCGGGTTCTGCTATCCCGAAAGCTCCGATGGTAAGTCCGGCCGCAATACGGGGAGAGTAGTTCTCCCTGTCGGTTATGGATGCAAAGATTGTGTTGCTGGCTTGAACCTCTGGCCCTTGGCTCCGTGGGGGTGCATAGTAGCGAAACATCATGGAGGAACCCGTTACGACCGGAAGAACGATACGTTTTTGTGCCGTCCAGCGCATAAGTACACCATGGGTGGGTATTTCGTCGGGAAGCGAATGGAAGAAGCCGATGGTGTGGGCCGACCGGAACTCCGGCAGCTCTTCCACCCGGGCGAATACCTCCGTTGCCTGACGGATCATCTCTTCCGTAGGAAGTATTTTGGTCTGCGCCTTTATGCTACGACGCAAGCATTGTTTCTCTTCTTGGATGGTCATACGCAAAATTAATAGCCAAAAATAGGGATTTCCTGCCATAAATAATACCTAAAAAGATTGTTATTTCAAAAACAATGGGATAACTTTGTGGCTCAATCCGTATGCCCTGTTTGTCTGTACGACATGGGGCGTGCATAGACCGAAACCAATTAAACAAATTATTTATGAGTAATTTTCTCTGTACATCATCCATCGGGAGAAAACTGGTCATGAGCATCTCGGGATGCTTTCTGATCTTGTTCCTGCTGTTCCACATGTCGATGAACATCGTGGCGATTTTCTCCGGAGAGGCCTATGACGCGATTTGCGCCTTCCTCGGCGCCAACTGGTATGCCCTGGCAGGTACGCTGGTCTTGGCTGCCGGCGTGTTGGTGCACATCATTTATGCCATCTGGCTGACACTTCAGAACCGTAAGGCACGCGGTAATGTCCGTTATGCTGTGACGGCTCAGGAGGAGGGTGTGAGCTGGTCGTCGAAGAACATGCTGGTGCTCGGTTTTATCGTGCTGGGCGGTCTGTTGATTCACCTCTGGAACTTCTGGTCCAAGATGCAGCTCGTGGAGATCATGGGTGGCCATGAGGTGACGCTTTGCAATGGCGATATCGTGAGTCCGACCGATGGATCGGCCCTGATTCAATATACGTTCGGGCAGTGGTATTTCGTGGTGATTTATCTGGTGTGGCTTGCTGCACTTTGGTTCCACCTCACACACGGCGTGTGGAGTATGTTCCAGACTACGGGTTGGGCAAACGCTCTGTGGTATCCCCGTCTGAAATGTATTGCCAATATTGTGGCTACCATTATTTTCCTCTGCTTTGCAGCGGTAGTTGTGGTATTCTTCCTCCGGAGCTTCGGATGTGCTTCGGGTATCTGCATCTAACTTAGAGACAAATAAAAAAATAACGACATATGGCAACATTAGATTCCAAGATTCCGCAGGGCCCGTTGGCCGAAAAGTGGAGCAATCACAAGGCACATATCAAGGTGGTGAGCCCGGCCAACAAGCGTAAGCTCGATATTATTGTGATCGGAACAGGGCTCGGAGGTGCATCGGCAGCCGCTTCGCTCGGCGAATTGGGCTACAATGTGAAGGTGTTCTGCATTCAAGACTCTCCGCGTCGTGCTCACTCGATCGCCGCACAGGGAGGTATCAATGCCGCAAAGAACTACCAGAACGATAACGACTCGATATTCCGTCTGTTCTACGATACGATCAAGGGTGGTGACTACCGCGCTCGTGAAGCAAATGTCTACCGTCTGGCCGAGGTGTCGAATGCCATCATCGACCAGTGTGTGGCTCAGGGTGTCCCCTTTGCCCGCGAATACGGCGGTCTGCTCGATAACCGTTCATTCGGCGGTGCTCAGGTATCACGTACGTTCTACGCCCGTGGCCAAACGGGCCAGCAGCTTCTGTTGGGTGCTTATGCAGCATTGAATCGTCAGATTTCCAAAGGTAGCGTGAAGAGTTTCCCCCGTCATGAGGTGTTGGATATCGTGTTGGTTGATGGTAAGGCACGTGGAGTCATCACACGTAACATCATTACCGGAGAGATCGAACGTTTCGGTGCCCATGCCGTCGTGATGGCTACCGGTGGTTACGGAAACGTATTCTTCCTTTCGACGAATGCCATGAACTCCAACGGTTCGGTAGCTTGGCAGGCTTACAAGAAAGGCGCTTTCTTTGCTAACCCCTGTTTCACACAGATCCACCCGACCTGTATCCCGGTACACGGCGACCAGCAGTCGAAACTGACGCTGATGTCGGAGTCGTTGCGTAACGATGGCCGTATTTGGGTGCCCAAGAATAAAGCGGATGTGGAAGCACTTCGTGCCAAGAAAAAGAAACCGTCGGATATTCCCGAAGAGGATCGTGACTACTATTTGGAGCGTCGCTATCCGGCTTTCGGAAACCTCGTGCCGCGTGACGTGGCTTCGCGTGCCGCCAAGGAGCGCTGCGATGCCGGTTATGGCGTGAACGAGACCGGACTGGCTGTCTTCCTTGATTTCAAGACCGCCATCGCGCGTTTGGGTGAAGATGTGATCCGTCAGCGTTACGGCAACCTTTTCCAGATGTACGAGAAGATTACCGATGTGAACCCGTATCATGAGCCGATGATGATCTATCCGGCCGTTCACTATACTATGGGCGGTATCTGGGTCGATTACAACCTGATGACTACGATTCCTGGTCTTTATGCCATCGGTGAGGCCAACTTCTCCGATCATGGAGCCAACCGTCTGGGAGCTTCGGCGCTCATGCAGGGTTTGGCCGATGGTTATTTCGTGCTGCCTTATACGATCGGCGACTACCTATCGCACGAGATTCAGTCTCCGAAGGTGGATACGACGACCAAGGAGTTCGACGAAGCCGAGAAGAGTGTTCGTGATAGAATCGCAAAACTGTTCTCGATCAAGGGGAAACAAACCGTTGATGAGATCCATAAGAAACTTGGTCACATTATGTGGGAGAATGTCGGCATGGCTCGTACTGCCGAGAGTCTGACCAAAGCACAGGAGGAGATCCGTGCGCTCCGTAAGGAGTTCTGGGCCGATGTGAAGGTCCCCGGAACGAATGAGGAGTTCAATCAGGAGTTGGAGAAGGCTCTTCGTTTGGCCGACTTCCTGGAATTGGGTGAATTGATGGCTTATGATGGATTAAACCGCAACGAATCTTGCGGCGGTCACTTCCGTACCGAGTATCAGACTCCGGAGGGAGAGGCATTGCGTGATGACGAACATTATGCTTATGCTGCCGTATGGGAGTATACAGGCCCTGATACGGAACCGAAACTCCACAAGGAAGAGCTCAAATTCGAAGCCGTACAACTGGCTCAGCGTAATTACAAAGACTAACGCGGGTCGGTGCGACAGCTGATTGTTTTTTACGAACAGTTTAAATGAAAAGACAATGAACTTGAAATTAAAAATATGGCGTCAGAAAAACGCCAAAGCAAAGGGCGGTTTCGAGATGTATCATGTGGAGAATGTCTCTCCGGACACTTCATTCCTTGAAATGCTCGATATCCTGAACAACAACTTGATTCATGAAGGCAAGGAGCCGATCGTGTTTGATCATGACTGCCGCGAGGGTATCTGTGGTATGTGCTCGCTCCATATCAATGGTCATGCACATGGGCCCGATACCGATATCACAACTTGCCAGCTCCATATGCGTAAATTTAAGGACGGCGATACAATCGTTATCGAGCCGTGGCGTTCGGCAGCGTTCCCCGTTATCAAGGATCTGGCCGTGGATCGTAGCGCCTATGACAAGATTCTGCAGGCGGGTGGTTTCATATCGGTGAATACCGGTGGTGTGCCTGATGCCAATGCGATTCCTATTTCGAAGAAGGATGCCGATGAGAGTATGGATGCAGCAGCCTGCATCGGATGCGGAGCTTGTGCTGCGACCTGCAAAAACGGGTCTGCGATGTTGTTCGTAGCAGCTCGTGTATCGTCGTTGGCAAAATTGCCGCAGGGTCGGATAGAGGGTGCGCGTCGTGCGAAAGCGATGGTGGCCAAGATGGACGAACTCGGTTTCGGAAACTGTACCAATACCGGTGCGTGCGAGGCCGAGTGTCCTAAGGGAATCTCCATTGCTCATATTGCTCGATTGAACCGTGAGTTCCTTTCGGCTAAGTTCGAAGACTAAGTTTTTATAAGTAGTAATAGAAAAAGAGGGAGCGGCCACAGGTCGTTCCCTCTTTTTGTTTTGTTGTTAGGCCGGATGGAAGAATGTGGCAAAAACTTGGTTAAAGCCCCGCCTCTTCGTCGATCAGGATGACTGTGATTCGCCCTTTGGGGTAGCACCGCGAGAGAATCAGATGTTCGTTGCAGATACGCTGCGGAGAGCGGCAGTCCATGCATTTCCCCGTTTTTACACAGGGCGTGGTGAATCCTTCATGCCTTGCGGCGTTTTTCGGTGCAGCAATCGTCTTGATCCGGGCCTCTGCCTCCTCCGGTGTGGTGCATATTTTATTTTTCCCGGCAATGAGCATCACTTTCTTGGGCCCGAAAGCCACCGGAGCGATACGGTTGCCGATCATGTCGAGCCAATGGAGCGTCCCTTCCAAACTGATAGCATTGATTCCTGTCAGAAATAGATCCGAGAGCAATCCTTGTCGGCGACGCTCCATATTGCCGCCATCGGGATTTCCCGGTACGAAACCGTCGTAGAAAGTGATGCCGGAGAATTTCCCTTCCCGCAGTTCGTCGATGACTCCCGTTGCGAGCAAGGTCATGGAATCGCCGAATGAGATGCTCTTCGGAGCGATTCGGAGGATCTCTTTGCGGATATATATTCCGGCTTCATCAATGTTTGGCAGAATCACGACATGGAAGCCATTGCGGCTCAGAATATGTGCGGATTGTTCTAATAGATTCATGGCTATTCTTTAAGTGATGCAAGATTTTTTACAACGTATATAGGGACTTTATATTGAAAGGACATGTCGTCTTCCGTAGGTTCGACGATGGTAATCTCCTGTGCCTTCAATAATATGCCCCGGGCCTCTTTGGCGATCGACTGGATCTCCAATGCGGAGTCGTGGTTGCGGTAAAGTATAGCGTCGGAACCGCCGTCATAGACCAGGCGGGCACTGTTGTCGGGTTCCCTTTCTTGCCCTCCGAGAATGAGTACCAGATCGCCTGCGGCATTGGATAGCAAGTCGTATGCGGTGTCCTTATATGTTTGTTTGGAGGAGCGATTCGAGTCCGATGCTGTGTCCGAACGGTCGGAATGGGCTTTGTGGTTGTTCATGAGTTGTTGTCTATTTGGAACAAATGTAGGGATAATCTCTGAAAAAACGAAAGGCGTACCCCCGTGAGATACGCCTTTACATTTATTAGCTGGCTCGAATTACAATTTCGGACCGGCAGCTACCAAGTCTTTGCCTGCTTCATTGCCAGTGAACTTGGTGAAGTTCTTGATGAAGCGTTCTGCAAGGTCTTTAGCCTTCACATCCCAGTCTGCAGCGCTTGCATAAGTGTCACGCGGATCAAGAATGTTGGGATCTACACCTGGAAGAGCGGTCGGAACCTCGAAGTCGAAATACGGGATCTTCTTAGTCGGAGCCTTATCGATCGATCCGTCAAGGATTGCGTCGATGATACCTCTCGTATCCTTGATCGAGATACGTTTGCCCGTACCGTTCCAGCCGGTATTTACGAGGTAGGCTTTTGCGCCCGATTTCTGCATCTTCTTTACGAGTTCTTCACCGTATTTGGTCGGGTGCAGCGAAAGGAAAGCTGCTCCGAAGCAGGCCGAGAAGGTCGGCGTAGGTTCGGTGATACCGCGTTCCGTACCAGCCAACTTGGCGGTGAATCCGGAGAGGAAGTAGTACTTCGTCTGTTCGGGAGTCAGAATCGAAACCGGAGGCAGTACGCCGAAGGCATCGGCCGACAGGAAGATCACTTTCTCTGCAGGACCTGCTTTGGAAACCGGTTTTACGATATTCTCGATATGGTAGATCGGGTATGATACACGAGTGTTTTCGGTAACCGATTTGTCAGCGAAGTCAATCGAACCGTCTTCGCGAACCGTTACGTTCTCGAGCAGTGCATCACGTTTGATGGCATTCCAGATATCGGGCTCGCTCTCTTTGTCAAGGTTAATTACCTTTGCGTAGCAACCGCCTTCGAAGTTGAATACGCCTTCGTCGTCCCAACCATGCTCGTCGTCACCGATCAACAGACGTTTCGGGTCAGTCGACAAGGTTGTTTTGCCGGTACCGGACAAACCGAAGAAAATAGCGGTATTCTTACCCTCTTTGTCGGTGTTGGCCGAGCAGTGCATCGAGGCCATCCCTTTGAGCGGAAGCAGATAGTTCATGTAGGAGAACATACCCTTTTTCATCTCACCACCGTACCAGGTATTGATGATAACCTGCATTTTCTCGGTCAGGTTGAATACAACGGCTGTTTCCGAGTTGAGGCCGAGTTCCTTGTAGTTCTCGACTTTTGCTTTCGAGGCATTCAGAACTACGAAATCGGGTTCGCCATAATTGGCCAACTCTTCAGCGGTCGGACGGATGAACATATTGGTCACAAAGTGTGCCTGCCAAGCCACTTCCATGATGAAGCGGATTTTCAGACGCGAGTTTTCATTGGCACCGCAGAAAGTATCCACAACGAACAGACGTTTGTTCGAAAGTTCTTTGTCTGCCAATGCTTTAAGTACTTTCCAACTCTCTTGGCTGAGGGGTTTGTTGTCATTTTTGTACTCGTCCGAGGTCCACCAGATCGTATCTTTGGTGGTGTCGTCCATTACAAAGAATTTATCCTTGGGCGAACGGCCGGTATAAACGCCGGTCATCACATTCACGGCACCCATGTTGGTCAAAGTGCCTTTTTCGTAGCCTTCCAGACCCGGTTTGGTCTCTTCTTTAAACAGCTCCTCGTAGGAGGGGTTGTGTACGATCTCGGTTACGCCCGTGATGCCGTACTTGCTCAAATCAATCTTTGACATAATACCATTTATTTTAGTTAAACCTCTTCCTATCAGTAATCGTCGCAAAGGTATAAAAAAACTTTTATTGTTACACAAATAACAATACTTTTTTTAATTTATTTTAAAAAATCCGACAAATTGTTGATAAGTAATTCTTTGTATGCAACTGAAACGTGTGTCGTGTGGATTTAATTGTACGAATAGCATGAAAATAGTGTGGAAATGCGTTATCTTGGTCTGAAAATAGCGTGTGTGATCATGGCCGGAGTCTACATACATATCCCTTTTTGCAAGCAGTTGTGTTATTATTGCGACTTTTATCGTTGCATATCTCTTGCCAAAAAAGGGGAATTGTTATCGGCTTTGGAGACGGAAATGGCGCTTCAGGCTGGTTTTCTCGGAGATGTGCCGTTGAAAACAATCTATATTGGCGGAGGGACCCCGACTGTTTATGCTCCGGAGGAGTTGCAGCGGTTGATCGACCGGGCTAGAAACTTATGGGATTGCTCCTCGGTGGAGGAGATTACGGTAGAGGCCAATCCCGACGATCTGACACCAGTATATGTAGAGGCATTGGCTCGAACGGAAATCAATCGTCTGAGTATCGGTATTCAATCTTTTATTGATCGGGATCTGCAATGGATGCATCGTCGCCATATGGCACAGGCCGCCATCGATGCGGTGCGGAGAGTGCAGGCGGCCGGGTTCGGCAATGTGACGATCGATTTGATTTATGGTATCCCGGGGATGACTGACAGAGAGTGGCGGATGAATTTGGAGCAAGCACTCGAACTCGGAGTCCAGCATATTTCGGCCTATCATCTGACCATTGAGCCGAACACGGTATTCGGCCGGAGGCAGGAGCAGGGAGGTCTCTCTCCTGTGGATGAGGAGACGAGTCAGAGGCAGTATGAGATCCTGCATGAAACATTAACAAAAGGCGGATTCGAACATTATGAGATTTCGAACTTTGCTCTTCCGGGCTTTCGGGCCGTTCACAACAGCTCTTATTGGAACGGAGAACCTTATTTGGGGATCGGTCCTTCGGCACACTCTTATGACAGAAAGCGTAGGCGTTGGGTGGTCGCCTCTTTGGAGGATTATTTGGCGGGAGTCGATTCCGGAACGGTCTATGAGGAGGAGATTCTCTCTCCGGTAAACCAATATAATGAATATGTGATGACGCGGCTTCGATGTGCCGATGGTATCAATCTGAAGGAGATGGAATCTCGATTTGGGGCACGCGAATTGCGTCGATTCCTTGCCGATGCCGAGAAATTTATCAGAGAGGGGATATTGATTTGTTGCGAGGGGTATTGTAAAATTCCTGCTCGGAATTTCCTGGTGTCGGACAACATCATATGTGATCTTTTCGTTGATGATGATGCTTCTGAGTCCTCTTTTTTGTAGAAGTAAAGTAGAAAATTGTTAATTTTGTGCAGAATTTCCTATATCGTAGTAGATCATTAAGAAGAAAATATGTCTGGAGAAAATAACAAAACATTGACGAAACCCGACTTCCTTTTTGAAGTCAGTTGGGAGGTGTGCAATAAAGTGGGTGGTATTCATACGGTGATTGCTACCAAAGCATTGACGATGACGCGCCGTTTGGGCGATAAATATATACTTGTTGGCCCCGATATTCATCAGGAGGGAACAAATCCTGAATTCGAGGAGGATCCGAATCTGTTGAAATCGTGGCGCCAGGTGGTATATAATGAAGGAATCCGTGTGCGTGTCGGACGTTGGAAAATCAATGGTAATCCGATAGCTATTCTGGTCGACTTTACCTCATTTATTCCGCATAAGGATGATATTCTGAAGTTCCTGTGGGAAACTTACAGGGTCGATTCGATCAGCGGACAGTGGGACTATATTGAACCGGTACTTTTCGGTTATGCAGCTGGAAAGGTGATTGAAAGCTATATGGAGAGTTTCTGCGCTTCGACCGATAAGGTGGTGGCCCATTTCCACGAATGGATGACCGGCAGTGGAGGCCTCTATTTGCGTAAGTTCTCCCCCTATACGGCCATTACGTTTACGACACATGCAACGGTACTCGGCCGTTCGTTGGCCGGCAATGGGCAGCAGCTTTATGCCAACCTGCAGCGATTCAATGCCGATGATTATGCCCGTCAGTATGGGGTGGTTGCCAAACATTCGATGGAGAAAACGGCGGCAAACTATTACGACTGTTTTACCACGGTGAGTGCAATCACGGCGCGGGAGTGCCAATATCTCTTGGGCCGAGAAGTGAATCTTGTAACCCCGAATGGTTTCGAGGATGATTTTGTCTGGAAAGATGAGGTGCTGGTTGCCAAACGTCGTGAGGCGCGCGATCTGATGATTCGTGTGGCCGAAGCGTGTCTCGATTGCAAATTCGAAAAAGAGCCGTTGATTGTAGGAACCAGCGGCCGTTATGAATATAAGAATAAAGGTCTGGATGTTTTTGTAGAGTCACTCAAGAAGCTGGCTGAAAGTGATAAGTTGGATCGAGACGTGTTGGCTTACATCACCGTGCCGGCCGGCAATAACGGACCACGCAAGGACCTGCAGGCTCATTTGGCCGATCCGTCAAATCCGATTGACCGTACGCTTTATCCTCATACGACGCATATCCTTTCGGGCTGGGATCCTATTGTGAATGCTCTTCAAGGCAGCAAGGTGCTTGAGCCGAGTTCGAAGGTTAAGGTGATTTTTGTTCCTACCTATCTGAACGGCAACGACGGTGTCTTCAACAAACCCTATTATGAACTGCTCTCCGGTATGGACGTGACGGTCTTTGCCTCCTACTATGAGCCGTGGGGTTATACGCCGCTGGAGAGTGTGGCATTCTCCGTGCCGACGATCACGACCTCACTGGCTGGATTTGGCGCTTGGGTGGATGACCATTCGAAAGACCACAAGGGAGTTGAGGTGATTGCCCGTACCGATACGAACGATGCCGAGGTCGTGGAGCATATTTCATCTTCGGTTCTTCGTTTTGCCAACATGGGGGCCAAGGAGTATCTGGATTGCTGCGACTCGGCAGAGACCATCTCCCAGACGGCGTTGTGGAAAAATCTGATCGCTTATTATGATAAAGCGTATGATATAGCCATTACCAATGCAGAGGTGCGTACGGATAAGGTGGCTTATGAAGGTGGTGGAAATTATACCGAACAGATCAATTTCGTCCGTCAGCAGTTGGTGAGCAATCATCCGACGTGGACACGTTTGATGATTGAAAAGAGTCTGCCTGAGCGTTTGCAACCTCTGGCCGTGCTTTCTCACAACCTGTGGTGGTCATGGACCCTGGGAGCACACGAACTTTTCCGTTACATCGATCCGGAACTTTGGCATGACTGCGACTACAATCCGATCTCTTTGCTTGATAAATTGAGTTATGCACGGGTGAAGGAATTGGAGAAAGACGAGGAGTTCCTGGCACAGATGGATTCGGTCTATGCTGCTTTCAAAACCTATATGGCTGAGAAAAAAGAGGCAAAAGGTCCGAAGATTGCCTATTTCAGTATGGAGTATGGTTTGCACAGTTCGCTGAAGATCTATTCGGGTGGCCTCGGTATTCTGGCCGGAGATTATTTGAAGGAGGCCAGCGATAAGAATGTGCCTATGGTGGCAGTAGGCTTGCTTTACCGGTATGGGTATTTTACGCAGAAACTCTCTGCTCAGGGTTCGCAGGAGGCCAGCTATGAGGCGCAGAACTTCTATAAGTTGCCGATTTCTCCCGTGCGAGACAAGGATGGGAATTGGACCAGTATTCATATTGCTTTCCCGGGCCGTACCGTAACGGCGCGGATCTGGAAATGTGAGGTGGGGCGTACCGATCTCTATTTGTTGGATACCGACCATGACCTGAACCTGGATGAGGATCGTTCGATCACTTATCACCTTTACGGCGGAGATTGGGAAAACCGATTGAAACAGGAGATATTGTTGGGTATCGGAGGTATTCGTGCTCTGCGAGAGATGGGGATTAGACAGGATGTCTATCACTGTAATGAGGGGCATGCCGCATTCATAGGCATTGAGCGTATCCGCAATCTGGTAAATAAATATAAACTTTCGTTCAGTGAGGCACTGGAGGTGGTGCGTTCGTCGTCGCTCTTTACGACACATACACCCGTACCTGCCGGTCATGATGCCTTCCCGGAGTCGATGATCCGTCAATACATGTCTCACTATCCGGATCGTCTGGGTATTACCTGGGATCAGTTCATCAATCTTGGCAAGACCAATCCGAACGATCCGAACGAGAAGTTCTCGATGAGTTTCCTTGCCTGCAATCTGTCTCAGGAGGTCAATGGTGTAAGTTGGCTGCATGGAGAGGTGAGCAAGGAGATTCTGGGCGGCATGTGGCCCGGTTACTTTAAAGACGAGCTCCATATCGGTTATGTGACCAATGGGGTGCATTTCCCGACATGGACCGCTCCGAACATGCGTCGTCTGTATGCCAAATATTTCCCGGAAGGATTCCAGAATCACTCCTATAATATTGCAGCATGGCAGAAAGCCTATCAGATTGACGATGCCGAGTTGTGGCGGGAGCGGATGGTGCTTAAGGAGCGTCTGGTAAAAGAGATACGCCAGCGGGCAAAAGATCCTAAGGAGTTCATGTTTGCATCGCCTGTGCAGATGGTCAAGATGTTGGAATCATTCAAGCCGGATGTGCTGACGATCGGTTTTGCGCGCCGATTTGCTACCTACAAGCGTGCACATTTGCTCTTTACCAATCTCGAACGGTTAGCAAAGATTGTGAATAATCCTGAGCGTCCGGTGCAATTCGTCTTTGCCGGCAAGGCACACCCGAACGATAAGCCGGGACAGGATCTGATCAAACGTATCATAGAGGTTTCGGCCATGCCGCAGTTTGCCGGCAAGGTGATCTTCCTGCAGAACTATGATATGGATCTGGCTCGTAAGATGGTCCAGGGTGTGGATGTATGGCTCAATACCCCGACGCGTCCGTTGGAGGCTTCGGGTACGAGTGGAGAGAAAGCCGTGATGAACGGTACGATGCAGTTCAGCGTACTCGATGGCTGGTGGGTAGAAGGCTATCGTGAAGGGGCAGGATGGATGCTCCCGATGGAGAACTCGTATGAAGATCCGAATTTCCAGAATGAGTTGGATGCCGAATTGATATATACTACGATTGAGGAGAGTATTGCTCCGAAATATTATAAACGGAATGAGCAGAATCTTCCTGTTGAGTGGCTTCGTTCAGTGAAGAGTTGTATTGCGGATATTGCTTCGAACTTTACGACCAATCGGATGCTCAAAGATTATGAAGACAGGTTCTATAATAAACTGTATGAACGGAACCAACAGATTACAGCCAATGACTTTACCCTGGCGCGTGAAATTGCTGCGTGGAAACGTCGCGTAAGCAATTCTTGGGATAAGGTGCGGGTTGTGAATGTCGAACAAATGGATATGGGCAAGAGTGCCATTATGATTGACAATAGTTATCGTATAGAGGTTGTGGTGGATATCGACGGGTTGAAACCGGAAGATATCGGTGTGGAGATTGTCCTTGCCAATCAAATCAATCAGGATAGGCAGGTAAAAATTGTAGACAAGCACGAGTTGACATTCATAAAAGCGGAAGGTAGTCTGGCTCATTATAGTATTGACGCCAAGCCTAATCGGGCTGGTTCTTTCGATTTGGCTTTACGGGTCTATCCGAAGAATCCGAAGTTGCCTCATCGTATGGACTTCGCTCTTGTCAAATGGGCGTAACCAGATAGGCGGAATAAAAAAACCTCCGGAATTTCCGGAGGTTTTTTTATTATTGGGAAAGCCTCAAGGCTCTGTGTTTGAGCCGTATCATAAGAATCATCCTCTTGGCCTACGACTCTGTGCAGAACCTTTATGCCGAGACGGTCTGTCGTCTCTTGGTTTTTGGCTTGTCGGCTTTGCTGTCATCGGTTTTCGTTTTGGTCTTTGCTTTGGCCTTGCTTGTTGCACCTGATTTGGACGAAACAGTGCGTTTTGTCGTTACGGCCTCCTCGGTTTTTGATGCGGAAAGTTGCGCCATGCCCTTGTCGAGTTCGATGATAAAGTCGCTCAGGACATTCATATAGTTGATGAAAGCCTCGTAACTCGAATCATAGGGATTGAAATAACTGTGTACATCTCCATCCGAGAACCATTTGGTTGCCATGTAATAGAAGTGGTCGGAGCATTGCATGAAATTCCAAACATAGTTGAAACCCGGATCGTTCAATGCATGGACTTTCTCTTTCTGGGAGTAGAGTTTGTTGAATGCCTCGTTCTGGAGTTCGTTGCCGAGCCATGCCGTTACGTCACGCTCTTCGTCAGCCCATGACATGGGATGCGGGCAAGAGAGAACCGAGATCGGTTGATGGTTGGCTGCTGTCTCGGCAGCCGTGGCAAACGTAATTTTCTTGGTGGCGAGAGCGGCCTTGGGCAAATAACGCATAAAGTCGAAGATGCCTGTTTCTGCGGCTTGGTGTTCGCCGAAAGTTTCGTAATCCATAAAGAGGTTGATGACATCGCCCGGCATATCCTCGTTGGTCAGCCAACCTACGTATTTATCTACCGTAAGGGGCCATTCGTTCCATCCTCGGTCGGAGAAACGGAATGCGATGTCGTCGCTCAACTTATAATTGCGCAGAAGCAGCCGGAGTCTTTGGTCAATATCGTTAGCATATACGAAATTGGGACTCTTCCAGCCGAGAATATGCTTGGCTCCTTCGGCAAGCATGGCTTTGAATCCCATCTGAGCAACCATCTCGCCTATCTGATCGGAGTAGATCAACTCCGTATTGCGGAAGGTGGTGGGATTCTGTCCGAACTCTTTTTTGACCATGGCGGCATGTGCCTTGACCTGCTCACGGAATTCGTCCGGATCGATCAAAGATGCCAGCGAGTGGCTGTAGGTTTCGGCCAGGAACTCGACACATCCCGTGGCTGCCAATGCCCGGAAACTCTCAAGTACCTCAGGAGCGTACTCACGGAATTGTTCCACAGCCAGCCCCGAGATGGAAAAACTTACCTTAAAAGCACCTTTATTTTCGCGAATCAGTTGCAGAAGCAAGGTATTCATGGGTAAGTAGCAGCGTTGAGCCACTTTCTGCATGATGGTGCGGTTGCTGATGTCATCCAGGTAGTAATGATCCTTCCCCATGTTGAAGAAGCGATATTTTTTGAGCCTCAGCGGTTGATGCACCTGAAAATAGAAACAAACGGTTTTCATATATCTTTGGTGTTTTTGATTCGTTTCCCCTTATCGGATGACCGATTCGTAAACTGCTTTGACCTTTGCTGCCGCATTGTCCCATTTCAATCCCGTTACCTCTTCCAATCCCTTGCGGGCAAACATCTTTCCCAGTGCCGGATACTGGATCAGTGCATAGATGGCATCTGCCATGGCATCGACATCCCAGTAGTCCACTTTGACGGCGTAGTCGAGTACTTCGGCAACACCGGACTGCTTCGAAATAATCACCGGCACATTGGATTTCATGGCTTCCAGCGGCGATATGCCGAATGGCTCGCTCACCGAGGGCATGATGTATACATCGCTCATGGAGAACATCTTCTGCACGTCGTCTCCTTTCAGGAAGCCTGTGAAATGGAATCGATCGGCGATGCCCAGTTTCGCCACGCGACGCACGATGTGGTTCATCATATCTCCGCTGCCGGCCATCACGAAGCGTACGTTCGGCAGGCGTTTAAGCACTTTGGCTGCCGCTTCCACAAAATAGTCGGGCCCCTTCTGGTAGGTAATACGCCCCAGAAACGTCACAACCTTGTCCTTTACGCCCCGTTCCGTCTCAACAGCCGAACTGGAGCCGAATCGAACGGCGTTATGTACCGTTACGACCTTCTCTTCCGGAATGCCGTATCGTTCGATGACGATATTGCGTGTCAGATTGCTTACGGCAATCACGCGGTCGGCGGCCTCCATCCCTGCCCGTTCAATGTTGTAGACGCTTTGGTTGACATGCTCGCCACTGCGGTCGAATTCCGTTGCGTGAATATGTACAACCAGTGGCTTACCCGAGACTCTCTTGGCGGCGATACCTGCATAGTAGGTGAGCCAGTCATGGGCGTGAATCACGTCGAACTGCCCCTCCATTTCGCGCGCTACCTCTGCGGCCACCATGGCGTAACGGGCCACCTCTTCCATCAGATTCGTTCCGTATTTCCCGGAGAAAGTGTAGCGCTCTTTCCAGACGTCGCCTTTCTGGCGTGATGCCAAACCCTCTTTTTGAGAGACACTCTCTTTGTGTATGGTTTCGCCACAGCGTTCGAACTCTTCCGGCGAGATGTAGGGGACCATATTGGAGTTGATGTGGATGAAGGTCATTTGGCTAAGCAGTCCGTCCTCTCCGTCCATTCCGTAGAGTGCTTCCACGTCGCTGGCGTTGAGTACTTTTGCGAAACGCTGATCTTCGTCTCCATAAGCTCGTGGCATAACGAAAGTGACCTGTACGTCATTTTTCGCCAGTCCCCGGGTGAGGCCGTAGCAGGCCGTCCCTAATCCGCCTGCGATATGCGGCGGAAATTCCCATCCGAACATCAATACTCTCATCATGTTTCTATTTTTTACTGTTTTTGTAATTTTCTATCATCTCATGGATGCGAAGTACAGACCCTACGCTCCATGCCTGCGAAATGGCTCCTCGAGGGGCGTGTGGTGGATCGCCATCGTAGATCTCCGCGATTGAACCAATTCCGTAGGAACTGATATCTTCGTCGAACCCGGCGAGAATCTCCTCGGCCGTAGGTAGGAAATCTTTTCCGTGCAGATAGAAGTTCGCTGCAACGTAGTGTTCCAGCAGCCATGGCCAAACCGTTCCCTGATGGTATTGGCGGTCACGAGTGGCCTGATCTCCTTCATATCGTCCCTGGTAGAGAGGATTACGAGGCGATAAAGTACGTAGTCCTTTGGGGGTTAGCAGATGTTGTTTGACTACATTGAGCACGGAGAGTATCTGGTCATCGCCGAGTATTTTGTATTTTAATGCACAGGCGATTACCTGATTCGGACGAATGAATTTGTTTGTTTCGAAATCATTCACGTAATCAGCCAGATAGCCTTCGGCTAGCCAGAATCGTTCAAGGAAAGATGTTTTGACCTTTTCGGGTACATTCTTCCATTCTGTAACGAAAGATTTATCCTTGTATTGTTTTGCCAGATCGAGGGCATAGCATATGGCGTTATACCACAATGCGTTGATCTCTACCTGATATCCGTCGCGACCCGTGACGGGTTTCCCGTCTACCACGGCATCCATCCAGGTCATGGCCACCGATGGATTCGATGCCCAAATCAGTCCGTTATCGTGCATGGCAATATATTTTCCGATTCCACGACGATAGGCTTCCAGGATGTCTTTCATTTTTGCCCCGTACCGTTCCCACACCTCTTTGGCCCCGATGTGGGTCTCGAGTTGCTGGAGTGTCCAGAAAAACCATAGAGGTGCATCCACGGAGTTATAGGCTGAACCCATATTGGGGAACAGACCGTCTTTCATTTCGCTGGTCATGGTGTCAATGACCGCCAAGCAACCCTCGACATTCCCCTGGGTGAGCGTAATGCCGGGCAAAGCGATAAATGTATCACGGCCCCAACGTCCGAACCATGGATACCCCGCTACAACTTCCGTACGGTCGCCTTGGCGCACGACGAATTGACGGGCGGAGTGGCGTAGGCAGCTCAGAAAGTCGATTTTGTCGGACCGTTTTCTCAACTCGGAAGCAAATGTTCCTTCAATCTCTGCCGGATTGCTCTCTTGTAGTGAACAGGAGAAGATCAGACTCTCCCCTTTTTGAATGTCGGCCTCGAAATAGCCGGGAGTGAGCAGATCTTCGCGGGAGGGATATCCGCGGCGAGCCTCTTCTTGATACTCGAAATTATAGTACCAGTCGGGAGCGGCTACAAATTCAGCCACTTTGTCCATCTGCATGTTGAGCCATGGAAAATCGTTATACATGCGACACCTTACGCCTCCCGGAATGGGCCATGAACGGCCGTCGGCAAACATATTGGCCGACGTAAGGGAGTGTTTGTCTCGGAAAGCCAGAAATGGCCGTAGCCGCAGTTTCGTCGGTGAGTGGGCCTCGAGCAGTGTGTATCGGATCATCAGACGTGCCTGGGAATGAATCCATAGCATCTCTTTTTGCAGAACTACGCCTCCTACTCGATAAATGATCGTCGGGGTGGGAGTATACCGGAAGTCGGTAATGTATTTATGCCCTCGGGGTTCATAAATGCCCGGGAAACGATGGATGGCGAGATTGAAGGACTGATCATGCTGAATGACCGTTTCGTCGAGCGAAGAGAGCAATACATAACTGGTATCTCCTTTCCCTTCGAGTGGGCATACCATCAGGCCATGATACTTACGGGTGTTGCAACATACGATTGTCGTACTCATATAGCCGCCCGTGCGATCCGTACTGAGCATTTCGCGTTGCAGGGAATATTCCAAGTTGCCCAGGCTATTCTTATCAAAATTTAAAACCGACATAATATTATTTTATTTCGTCTCTACCCGTAAATTTAGGTAAAAAATATAATTTTTCAAATAAAATCGGGGAATAATGGCTGTCTGTCGAATAGAAATATTGCGGCTTGTGCCTCGGCCAAATATGCAGGTGTTGGCGACCATTAGGTGGTGTATCCGATTCAGAGGGCAAAGTTAATGATAATGAACGAGAAAATCATCTTTGTGAGGTCGTTTTATGTTAATTTTCAATTAATTTACATATTTATTTGATCTTTTTTATAAGTGTTTTTGAGGAAGAAAACTGTACAAGGAATCATGTTTGATAATTGTTTGTGTGTATAGTCGTATTCTGACTATCAAATGTAATGATTATGTTGTTGATAAAAAGGATTTTAATTTGAACAAATTTGAAGGTTTTTATTTAATGATTTAAAAACAAAACTCTGTCAAACTTTGGGTGGGTCTATTACAAAATAAAAGTAAAAAGACAGTGTGTTGAGTACTGCTTCCCCCCCCCAAGATATGCGCATTTTCAAATCTTGATTCAAGAGGCTTGCGGTTGAGGCCCTGAATTTTGATGGGAATTCGATGAAAGTTGTTATATTCCCGTTTTTGAGAGAAAGGTAGATGTTGTCTAACCTTTCTTTGTGTTTTTCTTGAAAATATAGTATATTCGTAAATCTTTTTGGAAAATAAATTAGACTTACAATATTATGTATCGGAAATTAATAATTGGTTTGGCTGTACTGTTTGTTTGTGCAGCGCAAAATGATCTTTTTGCTCAGTACAAGTGGAACTTCGGACTTACGCATCGTCAGGAGGTGTTACCGAAATCCAATGTACCGCCTCAGGTGTCTGAACGGAAAGCCAAAATTGAGGAACCCGTAGTCTTTGTTGATGCGGGCGACAATCAATTGATTCTTTCTTCGGGATGGGAACTCTCGGAAGTCTATAAGGTGATCGGACAAGGGGGAAATTTGTTCGACCCGGCATTCGACACCAAAGCGTGGTATAATGCCACGGTGCCGGGGACCGTATTGACGACCTTGGTCAATCAGGGTGTTTATCCCGATCCTTATTATGGGCTCAATAACGTTTATATTTCCGATACGCTTTGCCGTATGGACTGGTGGTACCGGGTGGTGTTCGATACGCCGCAGCAAGCGAAAGGCAAGCGAACCCATATCCTTCTTAACGGGATCAACTATAAAGCCGAAGTGTGGCTCAATGCCCAACTGCTCGGAACGATGGTCGGTGCTTTCAAGCGCGGCTACTTCGATGTGACCGATGTGCTCAAGGACGAGGGCGAGAATGTGTTGGCTATTCGTATTCTGCCTCCCAATAATCCTGGTATTCCGGCCGAACAGATGCCCGGATTTATGGGACCCAATGGAGGGGTGTTGTGTCTCGATGGCCCGACGTTCATCTCCTCTGTCGGCTGGGATTGGATGCCGGGTATCAAGGATCGCAATATTGGTCTTTGGCAGGATGTGAGACTTTGCTACGGCGGAGATGTCGGGGTGCTTGATCCTCAGGTGATTACGGATCTGCCGTTGCCTGATACCACGAGCGCCAATGTAACGGTCAAAACACAATTGAAGAATTACTCCGATAGGGCCCAGAATGTCATTCTGCAAGGCAGGATCGAGGATGTTATTGTCTCCAAGAGTGTCGCCTTGGGGCCGGGTGAGAGCGTTCAGGTGGTGTTGTCTCCCGAGGAGTTCCCGCAGCTTGCGATGAAGAATCCTCGTCTTTGGTGGCCCAACGGATACGGTCCTCAGAATCTGTACTTCCTCGAACTCGATGTTTTGCAGAATGGGATTGCGACGGATCACAAAACCGTCCGTTTCGGCATCAAGGAGTACAGCTACGAACTCATGGTGGATGCTCCGCAGAAAGAGAACTGGCGCATTGAGTACAGCCCTACGAACGTAGTGGATCAGGGGAAACCGATGTTCGATTACAAGCATCGTCGTCTTTACGATAACGATACCTATAAGGAGGTGGTGATTCCAGCGCTTCGCGAGGGGGTCAGTCTGGCTAACTTTAAAGAGACCGAAGCGCAGGAAAATCCGTTCTTCATTCTGAAAATCAACGGGCAACCCATCTTCTGCAAGGGAGGGAACTGGGGAATGGACGATGCCATGAAGCGGGTGTCGCGCGAACGTCTGGAACCCTATTTCCGACTCCACAAGGAGGCTAATTGTAATATGGTCCGGAACTGGACCGGTGAGAGTACGGAAGAGGTGTTTTATGAATTGGCCGATGAATACGGGATGTTGGTATGGAATGACTTCTCCATGTCCACGGGCGATTATAACCTGGATCCGTCAGACGACTATCTCTTCCGTGATAATGTGAAAGATATTATCATCCGTTTCCGCAATCATCCTTCGATTGCCGTATGGTGTCCCAGAAATGAAGGTTATGCTCCGGATTATCTCGAGGATCTGATTCAGGAGGTGATTGCACAGGAGGACGGGACGCGCCACTATCATGGCAATTCGCGTTATACCAATTTGTTGCCCAGCGGCCCTTGGGGATACAGACCTTCAATAGAATTCTATGATTTGGCGGCTGGTTTTGATACCGAGTTGGGAATGGTTTCGTTCTCTACGGCCGAGACTGTGCGCAAATTTATCGCACCTGAGGACCAATGGCCTTTGGGCGATGTCTATGCCCATTACAATATGCATTGGGAGTGGAAGAGTTGGACCGGGTATATCGATCGGCTCGAGGCGCTGGGCAAGGAGAAAAGCAAGAACCTCGACGAGTTTGCTGCACGGGCCCAGGTGATCAATCAAGTGGCCCATCGCGATATGTTCGAGGCTTGGAATCACAAAATGTGGAATAATACCTCAGGAATTCTTCTTTGGATGACCCATCCGGCCTGGCCCGGTATGTTCTGGCAGATGTACAGCTACGACTATGAGACGCACGGCTCGTTCTTCGGCTGCAAGAAAGCTTGGGAACCTCTGCATGTTCAGTGGAACCTGAACGATAACAAAGTGATTCTTGTCAATACTACACTCCGCTCCTATCCGGAGGTTCGGGTCGAATATGCGGTCTATTCGCCTCTGGGCAAGCGTTTGTATGTTAAGAAAACGACGTGCGATATGAAGGCTAATGCCCTGACAGACTGTTTTGTTCAGGTTTATCCGGAAGATTGTCCGGAGTTTTCATTGGTTCGTCTTACCCTATCGGATCGGAAAGGCAATGTGTTGTCTCAGAACGATTATTGGTATCACGAAACAGATCGGGACGACCTCTCGCCTATGCGTGATTTGACGCCGGTCCGGGTCGATCTGCGCCATCTGAAAACCGAGAAGGGCCAGGAGGGCAATTTTTTGGTAAGAGCTATCGTTCGTAATGTAGGAAAATGCGCAGCGGTGTCCATCAAGATGAATGTGCGGGATGCGTCGACCGATGCCAGCATTCTGCCGGTGTATGCTTCGGATGGATATTTCAACCTCCTGCCCGGCGAAAGCAAGGAGATCGTATTCGACGTTCCTGACGGGACGCTCGATCTGACCCAATGCAAGGTGACAGCCGAGGGACTTAATGTCGCCCGGACTGAAACTTCCATCCGTTGACCGAGCGAGGGGGCCGATTTGTCGTGTCAGCTTTGTCGAGGGTGAATCGACTCCGTCCCGGGGGCAATGAGCGCGGAGAATTCCCGACATGTGTCAGAAGCGGTATTGGTCAGGCTGTTCGGTAAAACAGCAGTCCGGAATTGTTGCAAGAAGAGAAGAGAGATGTATTTTCGGTTTTTACCGATTTTATGTATATTTGTTCGCTTTTTAAAATACATGATATGAAAAGGTATAGTATCATATTGGTGGCAGCAACTCTGTTGAGCGCCTGCACGAGCAGCAATGTAAAGCTTAGCGGGCGTTTTACGGGTTGCGATAAGCAGAATATCTATTTGGAAAAGGTATCGCCGGGGAGACAATCCGTTGTGGATTCCGTTACGACGGATGAAAAAGGCAACTTCACGTTCCGTGTAAAACTGGCCGACAAACAGCCCGAGATATATAACCTTCGCTATAATGGAGAGTTGATTCCTCTGTTGCTCTCGCCGGGAGAGAGAGTGAAATTGAGTTCTGTCGGGAATATCGTTCAGAATTATACGGTGAGCGGCTCTGAAGGGTCGGAAGAGATGCGTCAGTTGAAAATGATTCTTTCCGAAGGGGCGACCCGGCTTGACTCGATCATGACCGCTTATACCAAAGCAAGCGAAGCGGAACGTCCGGCATTGGCTAAGATGTATGCCGATGCTTATTATAAAGCCAAAAGGGAGCATATCGAGTTTATCGTTTCGAATCCGGGGTCATTGGCTGCACTGTACGGTCTTTATCAGCGTTTCCCGAACGACAATACGCTGTTCAATGGGGAGAGCGACCTGGTGTACTATAAACTGGTGGCGGATTCCGTCGAGGCGAACTATCCGGATTCTCCCTATCTGAAAGCGTTGCAGCAGCAGATTTCGGCGGCAGAGCAGGGTAACAGCGTCATTCAGATGATTAACGATAAGATTGCTGCGACGACGGTCCGATATCCCGATGTGGAGTTGCCTGACATGTATGGGAAGAAGCATCGTCTGTCAGCGCTCGATGGGAAGGTGATTCTGCTCGATTTCTGGTCGGCAGCCTCGTCCGACAGCAAATTGAACAATGCGGAGTTGAAAAAATGGTATGCCGAGGCTGCCGAACGTGGATTCGAGGTCTATCAGGTCTCGGTAGACGATTCGAAAGCTCTTTGGGTGACTACCGTGCAGAATCAGAAATTGCCTTGGATTACGGTATGCGACTTCAAAGGGGGCAGCGGTATTGCCGTGATGGCCTACAACGTGCAGAGTGTGCCGACCAATTTCCTGATCGATCGTCAAGGGAATATTGCCGGCAAGGATCTGTACGGAGCGGCGCTCCGGGATAAAGTATTCCAGTTGCTAAATTAAGTTAAGTCATTTGTAAGGAAATGTACTATTTTGCCTCGGATATGCATCTCGGGCTTTCGGGCTGTGGTGACCCGCGGGATCGCGAGCGGCTGTTGGTGCGATGGCTGGAGGAGGTATCGAATGATGCCGAGGCCATTTTTCTGGTGGGCGATGTGTTCGATTTCTGGTTCGAATACAAACGGGTCGTGCCGAAAGGTTTTACGCGGTTGCTCGGTAAATTTTCCGAGTTGACCGATCGAGGGGTGAAGATTTATTTCTTCTCCGGTAACCACGATATGTGGGCTTATGACTATCTGCAGACGGAGTGCGGTGTTGAGGTGTGTCACGAACCCCGATTGATGGAGCTCTCGGGGAAACAAGTCTTTATTGCTCATGGCGATAATATGTATATTCATGCTCCGTTCGGCGAGAGGGTGATGAGTATGGTGTTCCATTCGCCGTTCATCCGTCGGATGTTTGCCGCGTGGGTGCATCCGAATTGTGCCATGCGCTTCGGACAGTGGTGGTCGTCCAAAAGCCGGAAGTCGAAAGAGATTGCCCATCCGTTCGGAGGCGAGGAGGAGTTCCTGGTTCGGTATGCGCGTAAATATCTTGAGAAGCATTCGGTCGACTATTTTGTCTTCGGACATATCCATTGCGCAGAGGATTATGAGTTGGGCGACGGGGTGCATGCCTTGTTTCTCGGAGAGTGGCTCGAACGTCCGGCCTATGCTGTTTTGAATGCAGAGGGGCAGATGAGTCTCCGCTTTTATCCCGATAGTGAAGCAAACGAAAAAAGATGACATATGCAACAATATCTCGACCTGCTCAAACGCATTAAGAGTGAAGGTGTTCGCAAGAGCGACCGTACGGGAACGGGGACAATCAGTGTCTTCGGCCATCAGATGCGCTTCCATCTTGAAGAGGGATTTCCTGCTCTGACGACCAAGAAATTGCATCTGCGCTCGATTATTCATGAATTGTTATGGTTTCTCAAGGGCGATACCAATATCCAATACCTGCACGATAATGGGGTGACTATTTGGGACGAGTGGGCCGATGCTAAGGGCGATCTCGGCCATGTATACGGTTATCAGTGGCGCAGCTGGCCCACGCCCGATGGTCGGCACATCGATCAGATCGCGCAAGTGGTGGAGTCACTGCGAACCAACCCTGATTCCCGTCGCCATATTGTGAGTGCGTGGAACGTTGCGGAGATCGATCAGATGGCTTTGCCGCCGTGTCATGCGCTGTTCCAGTTCTATGTGGCGGACGGTCGGCTCTCCTGTCAACTCTATCAGCGTAGTGCGGATGTTTTTCTGGGTGTGCCGTTCAATATAGCCTCCTATGCGCTGTTGACGATGATGATGGCTCAAGTGGTCGGTTTGAAGATTGGCGATTTCGTTCACACCTTGGGCGATGCACATATCTATTTGAACCATCTGGAGCAGGTAGATCTGCAACTCTCGCGCGAACCCCGACCGTTGCCGCGGATGGAGATTAACCCGGAGGTGAAGTCGATTTTCGATTTCCGGTATGAAGATTTTAACTTGACGGGTTACGATTCCTGGCCCGGCATCAAAGCTCCTATTGCGGTATGATTTCGGTGATTGTAGCCATTGCCCGCGGAGGTGTGATCGGGGGAGAGAATCGATTGCTCTGGCATATCTCGGAAGATTTGCGCCGTTTTAAGGCTTTGACGACGGGGCATCCTGTCGTGATGGGGCGTAAAACCTGGGAGTCGCTCGGCCGGCCTCTGCCCAATCGTACGAATGTCGTCATCACCCGCCGGATGGATTATACTCCGGAGGGGGCCGTCGTCGCTCATTCACTGGCGGATGCGGTTGCGATGTTCCCGCCAGGGGAAGAGGTGTTCGTTATCGGAGGAGGTGAGATCTATGCTCAGGCGATGCCGATCGCCGATAAATTGTATCTTACGACGGTGCATGCCGACTATGTGGGTGATACTCGTTTCCCGAAATGGGATAAGAGACAGTGGCGTCTCGTCGCGGAAGAGTTTCATCATCGCGGCGAAAAGTTCGAATATCCTTTCGAATTTACCGATTACGAGCGGGTGTGATACCCGTTGGTTGTATGCCTACGGAGACGATGTGTCCGTAGAATGTTCCCCCACGAAGAGCGTTTATAAGAAAATGACCTTGTCGCTGTCGTCCTTGGGCGAGTGCGGTTTCGGTTCTGTTTCGGGATAACCCGCTGCAACAACGCACAGAATGCGGTAAGGCTGTGTGGCGGGAATCATCTCATGCAGATACTCCTCGGCGGTTGTCCCGTTGGGATTATCCTCCTGATGCGGACGCCCATCCACCTGCACCCAACAGGAACCGAGTCCATACGATGCGGCCGATAGTTGCAGAATTGTGGCCGAGATGGCACAGTTGATTCGCCAGAGATCGGTTGCAGCAGGATCGGCCATGACAATAAATGCCAGAGGTGCGTCTTTGACGAAGGCAGAACCGTAGCTGCGCATCCGGGCGATCCGTTCCAGAATCTGTCGGTCTGCGGTCACGGCAATGCGCGTTGTGCGGGTGTTCTTCGACGAAGGAGCTGTCAGCGTATCGCGTAAGATATTCTCGATGGTCGTACGATCTACCTCGCGGTTAAGGTATTTGCGTACGCTGCGTCGGTGCGCAGCCAATTCGGAAAATGTCATAACTTTGTCGTTGTTGTGTGCTTTCACACAGGTTTGTCTTCCAAAAGTAGCGAATTTCCGTCGAAATAGCTATCTTTAACCGATTAAAACGATACCAAAATGGAGAATAACCTCACAGTGGCGCTGATCTATGATTTCGATGGCACACTGGCTTCAGGCAACATGCAGGAGTATGATTTCATTCCTGCCATCGGCAAGAGCAACAAGGAATTCTGGCTGGAGAGCAACGAACTGGCTCGCATTCAAGACGGTGATCCCATCCTGGCCTATATGTATAAGATGATTCATGAGGCCAAAAGTACGGGACTCTCCTTGCGTAAGGAGGCTTTTCGGGCTTCGGGCGCCAAGATCACCCTTTTCCCGGGCGTGGAGGGATGGTTCCCGAGAATCAATGCCTATGGGGCCGAACGAGGGCTTACGATTCATCACTATATCAACTCGTCGGGGCTTAAGGAGATGATCGAGGGGACTTCGATTGCCCATGAATTCCGTAAGATTTACGCCTGTTCGTTTCTCTATGATGTGGATGGGGTGGCCTATTGGCCGGCGGTAGCGGTCAATTACACCAATAAGACGCAGTTTATTTTCAAGATCAATAAGGGGGTCGAGTCGGTCTACGACAGCAAATTGGTGAATCGTTTTATTCCGGAGAGTCAGCGGCCGGTACAGTTCCGGCATATGATCTATTTCGGCGATGGAACGACCGACATCCCCTGCATGCGGTTGGTGAAGGCTCAGGGGGGCAGTTCTATTTCAGTCTATAATCCGGAATCTAAGAGCGACAGGGCCTCCTCGGAGAAGTTGGTCAAGGACGGGCGTGTGAATTACCTTTGTCCGGCCGACTATTCGGAGGGAAAAGAGATCGATGTGCTGGTGAAGACGATCATTGATAAGATCGTCGCCGATCGGAAACTCGAACAACTGATGTCGCTCCCGAAATAGGCGGAGCGGAATCGATGGGACTGAAACGGATAGTGCGAGAGGCCGATGCGAGAATATGGACAGGTAAGGCGTTGCGCTTGTCGCGGATAATGATGAAAAATCGATGTCATGAAAATACTTTTTGCCACGAATAATGCCCATAAGTTGCAGGAGGTGCAGCAGATTCTGGGAGCAGACTATCTGCTTGTGACCCCACATCAATGCGGTGTGGATGAGGAGATTCCGGAAGAGCAGGAGACGCTTGAGGGGAATGCCTTGCAAAAGGCACGCTATCTTTTTGAACGCACCGGACTCGACTGTTTTGCGGATGATACAGGCCTGGAAGTTGCCGCACTGAATGGGGCGCCGGGGGTTCATTCTGCCCGTTATGCCACCTCCGGCCATGATTTTGCGGCGAATATGAGGCTCCTGCTTCACAACCTGGAGGGAGTGGAGGATCGTTCGGCACGTTTCCGGACGGTCGTGGCACTGATACTTGGCGGGCAGGAGTATCTTTTCGAGGGGGAGGTCCGGGGGACGATTATGCAAGAGCCTGCCGGTGAGGGTGGATTTGGTTACGATCCCGTGTTCCGTCCGGAGGGATACGACCTCTCTTTTGCTGAAATGGCTCCGGAGGAGAAGAACCGCATATCGCATCGGGGGCGTGCAGTTGCCAAATTGGCGGCATTTCTGGCTGAACACTGCAAATAGTTTTGCATGAAAAGTTACAAGGCACGGGGCGTGGTGCTCCATACGGTGAAATATGGAGAGAGCTCTTTGGTGGCTTTTCTGTTGACCGATGTGCTTGGTCGTCAGAGTTATATGATTCAGGGAGTGCGTAGTGCGAAGGGTCGGGGGAATAAAGGGGCTCTGTTTCAGCCGATGTTTGTCTTGGAGTTCGAGGGACTGGAGTCGTCGCATATGCAGATGCATCGAATGAAAGAGGTGCAGACGGCGTTCCCGTTGGCTTCGATTCCGTTCGATGTGCGGAAAAGCACGATTTCGCTCTTCATGGCGGAGGTACTGTACCGGTTGATTCGGGAGGTGGAGCCGGACAGTCCGTTGTTTGATTTCGTATCCGGCTCGGTGGTCGCTCTTGATGGGATGACTGAAGGGGTTGCCAATTTCCATCTTTGGTTTCTCGTCCGGCTCAGCTCTTTCCTCGGGTTCTATCCGGGAAATGAATACCAGCCCGGCAGCTATTTCGACATTCAGGAAGGGTTGTTTACCCCTCTCATGCCGCAGCATCGGTTGGCATTATCACAAGACAATACGCGCATTTTGGGAGAACTGATGGCCTGTGAGGTAGATAAGTTGGCCTCAATAGGACTCTCCCGTATGCAGCGTTCCGATTTCATGACGGCCATACTCACCTATTTCGGCTATCACCTTGACGCAATCAGCCAGGTGAAGTCGATTCAGATTCTGAAAGAGGTTTTCTGAAAGGGTTTCAGATTACTATGTTGATAATTTTGCCCGGTACGATGATTACCTTCTTGGGCGTTTTGCCCTCGAGGTACTTCGCAGCGTTCTCATCGGCCAATACGGCAGCCTCCAGTTCGGCATTGGAAACTCCCAGCGGAAGAGTCTTCTTGAAACGCAGTTTGCCGTTGAACGATACGGGATACTCGAAGCTGTTCTCTACGACATAGTCCGGATTGAAGACCGGGAACGACGCATCGCATACCGAGGTGGTGTGTCCCAATATCTCCCACAACTCCTCGCTGATGTGCGGTGCGAAGGGGGTGAGCAGTACGATGAGGGGTTCCAGGATGGCGCGTTTGTTGCAGCCGCCCAACTCGTTGAGACAGATCATGAATGCACTGATCGAGGTGTTGAACGAGAAGTTTTCGATGTCGTCGCCCACCTTTTTGATCGTTTTATGCAGGGTTTTCAGCTCAGCTGGGGTCGGCTCTTCGTCGGTGACGATCAACTGTCCGTTGCCGTCGAAGAAGAGACGCCACAGACGACGCAGAAACTTGTGTACGCCATCGATACCGTTCGTATCCCATGGTTTGCTCTGCTCCAGCGGGCCGAGGAACATCTCGTACATACGAAGCGTATCTGCTCCGTAGTTATCCACGATGTAGTCGGGATTCACTACGTTGTACATCGACTTGGACATCTTCTCGATGGCCCAGCCGCATATGTATTTTCCATCCTCGAGGATGAACTCCGCATCGGCAAATTCAGGACGCCATGCCCGGAAGGCTTCGAGGTCGAGTACGTCGTTGCGTACGATGTTCACGTCCACGTGGATCTCCTGGGTTTCGTATTGCCCTTTCAGCCCGAGCGATACGAATTTGTTTGTCCCTACGATGCGGTAGACGAAGTTCGAACGCCCCTGAATCATGCCCTGATTCACCAGTTTGCGGAAAGGCTCGTCCTCCACCACGTAGCCGAGATCATAGAGGAACTTATTCCAGAAACGCGAGTAGATCAGGTGGCCCGTGGCATGTTCGATACCGCCGACATACAGATCTACGTTACGCCAATAGGCATCCTCCTCCTTGCCCACGAGTGCTTTATTGTTGTGAGGATCCATATAGCGCAGGTAGTAGGCCGACGATCCTGCGAAGCCCGGCATTGTGCTCGTTTCGTAGGGATAACCCTCTTCGGTTTTCCAGCTTTTGACGCGTGCCAGTGGCGGTTCGCCCTGTTCCGTGGGGCCGAAGTTATCGATGGGGGGCAGCTCCAGCGGGAGTTTCTCCAGCGGTAGCGGATAGGCGATATCATCCTTGTAGTAGATCGGGAAAGGCTCTCCCCAATAACGCTGGCGGCTGAAGATGGCGTCACGCAGACGGTAGTTGATCTTTTTCTTGCCCAGGCCGCGTTTCTCGACCTCTTGGAACATCGCCTGAATCGCCTCTTTGACCTCCAGTCCGTTGATGAACTCGGAGTTGATGAGTTTTCCCGCCTTGGCGTCGTAACTCTCCACACTCAAATCGCCTCCTTCCACGACCGGAATGATCGGCAGATCGAAATGTTTGGCAAAGGCGTAGTCGCGGCTGTCGTGTGCCGGAACGGCCATGATGGCTCCTGTTCCATAGCCGGCCAATACGTAGTCGCTGATATAGATCGGAATCTTCTTCCCGTTGAAAGGGTTGATGGCGTAGCTGCCCGTGAATACGCCGGAAACGCGTTTCGTTTCGGCGATACGTTCACGTTCGGAGCGTTTCTTGGTCTCTTCGAGATAGTCTTCTACTGCCTTCTGATTATCTGGCGTGGTGAGTCGTGCGACGTATTCGTGCTCCGGGGCGATGACCATGAAGGTGACTCCGAAGATGGTGTCGGGACGGGTGGTGAAGACCTCTAACTCTTCTTGGTGACCGTCAATCGGGAAGAAGACCTGGGCTCCCTCACTGCGACCGATCCAGTTGCGTTGAATCTCCTTGAGCGAGTCGCTCCATTCCAGTTTGTCCAGACCCTCCAGCAGACGTTGTGCGTATGCCGTCACGCGCAGGAGCCACTGTTTCATCCGTTTCTGCTCTACGGGGAAGCCTCCGCGCACCGAGAGTCCGTCTTTCACTTCATCGTTGGCGAGTACCGTCCCTAACTGGGGGCACCAGTTGACCATCGTATCGGCCCGGAAAGCGAGACGGTAATTTTGCAGCACCTCTTCGCGTCGTTTTTCGTCCATCGCTTTCCACTCTTCCGCGGTGAAATGCAGCTCTTCGGTGCAGGCTGCGTTTACTCCCTCAGTGCCGGCCTGTTCAAAGGCCTGAATGAGTTCTTCGATGGGACGGGCCTGTTGCTTGTCGTTGCAGTAGTAGCTCCCGAACATCTGCAGAAACGCCCACTGTGTCCAGTGGTAATAACCTGGTTCGCAGGTGCGTACTTCGCGGTCCCAATCATAACTGAAGCCGATTTTGTCGAGTTGCTCCCGGTAACGGTTGATATTCTGCTCGGTCGTTACGGCCGGATGCTGTCCCGTTTGGATAGCATATTGTTCGGCAGGCAATCCGAAGGCGTCATAGCCCATCGGGTGGAGTACGTTGAAACCTTTCAGACGTTTATAACGTGTATAGATGTCGGAGGCAATGTAACCCAGCGGATGGCCCACGTGCAGTCCTGCTCCCGATGGGTAGGGGAACATGTCAAGGACATAAAACTTGGGTTTCGTATGGTCTACTTCTACTTTATACGTGCCGCGCTCTTTCCAGCGCTGTTGCCACTTCTTTTCTATTTCTCTGAAATTGTACTCCATAAAGATTGTCTGATTGATCGACCTGCAAAGATAATCTTTTTTTGTTATTACTCGCCGTATTTGTCGTAACTTGATACGTAAATGCATCGATTGGAGACCTCTACCTCTATCGGGCTGCGGTTTTCCACCTCGACGGGGAAGAATCCGTCGGGTTGGACAGAGACTGTATTATCGACATAGGTGGTCACGGTGTTGACGATATTGGCGTCGATGGCCTTGGGTATGGATACTTCTGTGAAGGGCTCTACCCGATTGACTGAGGTGGCTACATGGACCCGTGCCCATTTGTCATGGTATATGTATTTTACGAATAACCATTTATCGTATGGCTCTCCATTCTCTGTCTTGGAGATGACCCGAATCTGATCCCCGCGACGAGGCAATGTTCCGGGGGTGATGAAATGGTGTACGTTCTCGTATTTCGGATCGTTGGATGAGGCTCGATAGATCCATATGTGAATCTTCTGTGGATCAGGGCCTACGCGAATGATCGGCTGTGCTCCTCCGTCGTTGATGAAACGTCTGACATAAGAGATGCTCCCGGGATGCATGCCTTTGGATTTGGCCAATTTGGTGATTTTTTCATCCCCTTCTCCGTGGAAGCGAATACGGTCGCCCACCTGGGGCATTATTTCGAAATTCATAAAAAAGGATTCGTCAGGGGCATAATCGTCGCATCCTATCCAATCGACCTCGATTTTTGCTGTAATCATAAGTTATGTAGTTAGGTTTGAGTAACAAATATAGTATAATTATTTAGTATTAGGATAAATTTTGTGCTATTACGAATCGTAATATATTTATATACAATATATTGTGTTGTGTTGCTCTGATAATTTATTTACTAATCTTATATTAATTTAAAAACTATAAGAATAAAGAATAGTGAAATATGGCAAAAATGGCGAAAAACCTCATGAATCAGCAAAAAAAGTATGGTTCAGATATGGTGATATCGAAATTTTGCGTATCTTTGCAGTCCGTTTTGATAGTGAAAAAACGAGTAATTAGTTAAAACAAAGGACAAAAAGCTAGTTAAAATGCCAACTATTCAACAGTTAGTACGTAAAGGACGGGTGACGATGGAGTTCAAGAGTAAGGCTCCCGCACTCGATGCGTGTCCGCAGCGCCGGGGCGTTTGTGTACGTGTGTACACTACTACCCCTAAGAAACCTAACTCGGCGATGCGTAAAGTGGCCCGTGTGAGACTTACCAATGGGAAAGAGGTGAATGCCTACATTCCGGGTGAAGGCCATAATTTGCAGGAGCACTCGATTGTGCTGGTGCGTGGCGGTCGTGTAAAGGATCTCCCGGGTGTTCGTTACCATTTGGTACGTGGAGCCCTTGATTCCGCAGGAGTGGACGGTCGTCGTCAACGTCGTTCGAAGTATGGTGCCAAGAGGCCGAAAGCAGGCGCAGCACCCGCAAAAGGTAAAAAGTAAACCGATCTAACAACACAAAGATTCTTTAGCAATGAGAAAAGCAAAGCCTAAAAAGCGAATTCTGCTTCCAGATCCCAAGTTCGGAGACGTGCTTGTAACGAGGTTCGTGAATAACCTCATGCTGGATGGTAAGAAGAGTATTGCCTATGAAATTTTTTACGATGCACTTGACATCGTGGGCGAGAAGATGAAGGATGCAGACAAGGCTCCTCTTGATATTTGGAAACAGGCGATTGAGAACATCACGCCGCAGGTGGAGGTGAAATCCCGCCGTGTGGGTGGTGCGACGTTCCAGGTTCCGACCGAGGTGAGACCCGAGCGCAAAATTTCATTATCGATGAAAAATCTTGTCCTTTATTCTCGTAAGCGCGCAGGGAAATCGATGGCCGAGAAACTGGCCGGCGAGATCATGGCCGCATACAACCAGGAAGGCGCCGCATTCAAACGTAAAGAGGAAATGCACCGTATGGCCGAGGCCAACAAAGCATTTGCACATTTCAGATTTTAATCAGCGCAGGAGATACATTATATGGCAACCAGAGATTTGAAATATACGAGGAATATCGGTATCATGGCTCACATCGATGCCGGTAAGACGACTACGTCCGAGCGTATATTGTTCTATACGGGAAAAACCCACAAAATCGGTGAGGTGCACGATGGCGCGGCTACCATGGACTGGATGGTCCAGGAGCAGGAGCGCGGTATCACCATCACCTCTGCTGCAACCACTGCATTTTGGAAATATAAAGGCGACACCTATCAGATCAATATTATTGACACTCCGGGACACGTGGACTTTACCGTTGAGGTAGAGCGTTCGTTGCGTGTGTTGGATGGTGCAGTTGCTACGTTCTGCGCTGTGGGTGGTGTAGAGCCTCAGTCGGAGACGGTATGGCGTCAGGCTGATAAATATAATGTGCCGCGTATCGGTTATGTCAACAAGATGGACCGTACGGGGGCCGACTTCTTGGCTGTTTGTGCACAGATCAAGGAGCGTTTGGGGGCTACCGCGCTGCCGATCGTTCTTCCGATTGGTTCCGAGGATAAATTCGTCGGATTGGTAGACCTTATATATAATAATGCGATGGTTTACGATGACGCTCGCAAGAACGAACTCGTAAATTACGACATTCAGGACATTCCCGAGAACATGAAGGCTGAAGCCGCTGAATGGCGGAATAAGTTGATCGAGGAGGTCGCCAGCGTTGACGATGCCCTGATGGAGAAATTCTTTGAGGATCCCGATTCGATCACTCCCGATGAGCTTATCGCAGCTATCCGTAAGGCTACCTGTCAGATGAAGCTTGTCCCGATGCTCTGCGGATCTTCGTTCAAGAATAAAGGTGTGCAGAAGTTGCTCGACTGCGTGATGGCTTTCCTGCCCTCTCCGGTGGATGTTGATGCGATTGTCGGGACTAATCCCAATACGGGAGAAGAGGTCGATCGTAAGCCTTCCGAAGCAGAACCTTTTTGCGGATTGGCTTTCAAGATCGCTACCGACCCGTTTGTAGGCCGATTGGCTTTCGTACGTGTTTATTCCGGCAAACTCGATGCAGGTAGCTATGTGCTCAACTCCCGTTCGGGCAAGAAAGAACGTATCAGCCGTTTGTATCAGATGCATGCCAACAAACAGAACCCGATGGAGACCGTGGGCGCCGGTGATATCTGCGCTGCCGTAGGTTTCAAGGATATTCGTACGGGCGATACGCTTTGCGATGAGAATAGCCCGATCGTACTCGAGTCCATGACTTTCCCTGAACCGGTGATCGGTCTGGCTATCGAGCCCAAGACCCAAAAAGATCTTGACAAACTGGGGGTAGCCCTTGGTAAACTTGCAGAGGAAGACCCGACCTTTACGGTGAAAACCGATGAGGATAGCGGTCAGACCGTGATTAGCGGTATGGGTGAGCTCCACTTGGAGATTATCGTAGACCGTCTGAAACGTGAATTCGGCGTAGAGATCAACCAGGGGGCTCCTCAGGTGAACTACAAAGAGGCTCTGACGGATACGGTTCAGCATCGTGAGGTGTTCAAGAAACAGACCGGTGGTCGTGGTAAGTTTGCTGATATTATTTTCGAAATCGGTCCTGCTGATGATCCTGAAAAACCGGGTCTGCAGTTTGTGGATGTAGTGAAGGGTGGTAACATTCCCAAAGAGTACATTCCTTCCGTACAGAAAGGTTTCGAGGCAGCAATGTCCAATGGAGCATTGGCCGGCTACTCGATCGACAATATGAAAGTGACGCTGTTGGATGGTTCGTTCCACCCGGTGGACTCCGATGCCCTTTCGTTCGAGATCTGCGCTCGGAACGGTTTCCGTGCCGCAGCTTTGAAGGCGAAACCGGTGATTAAGGAGCCGATCATGTCCGTAGAGGTGGTTACACCCGAAGAGAATATGGGTGATATCATCGGTGACCTGAACAAACGTCGCGGACAGATTGCCGGCATGGAGAGCAAAGGCAATGCCCGCGTGGTGAAAGCCAAAGTTCCTCTGTCGGAGATGTTCGGTTATGTGACCGTACTCCGCACCATCTCTTCCGGACGTGCTACGTCCTCTATGGAGTTCTCGCATTTCGACGAGGTTCCGGCTAACCTGGCCAAGGAGATCATCGAAAAGGCAAGTGGCAAACGTAAAGAAAATGAATAAACAGATATGAGCCAGAAAATCAGAATCAAACTCAAATCATTCGATCACAATCTGGTGGATAAATCCGCAGAGAAGATCGTGAAGACCGTGAAGAGTACGGGAGCCGTTGTCAGCGGACCTATTCCGCTGCCTACGCAGAAGAAGATCTTTACGGTGAACCGTTCGACCTTCGTGAATAAGAAGGCCCGCGAGCAGTTCCAACTCTGCACATTCAAACGGATCCTCGACATCTATAGCTCGACGCCCAAGACGATCGACGCTCTGATGAAACTCGAGCTTCCCAGTGGTGTAGAGGTCGAGATCAAGGTCTGATACCATATAGGTAGTATAGACAGATTGACGAAAATATTTTTTATAGATAACAAACAGTAAGTAATCAGACAGAAAAATGTCAGGACTCATTGGAAAAAAAATCGGAATGACTTCCGTTTTCAGTGCCGAGGGTAAAAATATACCATGCACTGTTATCGAGGCTGGTCCCTGTGTTGTTACGCAAGTGAAGACTGTGGAGAAAGATGGATATGCCGCAGTTCAGATTGCCTATGACGAAAAAAGTGAAAAACACACCAGCAACAGTTTGTTAGGCCACTTCAAGAAGGCCGGGACGACCCCCAAGCGTCAGATCGCCGAGTTCAAATCGTTTGAAGGCGAAGTAAATCTGGGCGATGTGATTACGATCGACATCTTCGAGGATAACGACTGGGTGGATGTTACGGGCATCTCGAAAGGCAAAGGCTTCCAGGGCGTTGTGAAGCGTCATGGTTTCGGTGGCGTTGGCGGCCAAACCCATGGTCAGCACAACCGTCAGCGTAAACCCGGTTCGCTGGGTGCCTCGTCTTACCCTTCGCGCGTTTTCAAAGGCAAACGTCTGCCGGGCAGAACGGGCGGCGAGCAGGTTAAGGTTCTTAACCTCCGGATTCTCAAGAAACTTCCCGAGAACAATCTCCTTTTGGTAAAAGGTTCGATTCCGGGAGCAAAGGGGTCTTACTTATTAATCGAGGATTAATCATGGAATTAGCGATTTACAATACAGCAGGTAAAGAGACCGGTAAGAAGGCTCTCCTGAAAGATGAGATCTTCGGCATCGAGCCCAACGATCACGCTATCTATCTCGACGTGAAGCAGTACCTGGCCAATCAGCGTCAGGGTACGCACAAGTCGAAACAGCGTAACGAGGTTGCGGGCTCTACCCGAAAACTGAAAAGACAGAAAGGAACCGGCGGCGCCCGTGCAGGCAGCATCCTCTCACCGCTCTTCCCGGGTGGCGGTCGTGTATTCGGTCCCGTTCCACGTGATTACAGTTTCAAGCTCAACAAGAAACTCAAAGCGTTGGCACGCAAAAGTGCTCTGACCTACAAAGCGAAAGGCGAGTCGATCAAGGTGGTTGAGGATTTCACGTTCGAAACTCCCAAAACCAAATCCTTCATCGCAATGGCTGAGAACCTTCAGCTTGCAGGGAAGAAACTTTTGGTGGTTCTTCCGGAGTCGAACCACAATGTGATTCTTTCTGCCCGTAATCTTCAGAACGTGAAGGTGATTCCGGCAGCCAGCATGAATACCTACGACGTGATGAATGCCGGAGTGGTGCTCATGGCCGAGAGTTCCGTAAATGTCATTAACGAAATGTTAGCGTAAACAGAACAAAGATGGAAATGTTAATTAAGCCAATTTTGACCGAAAAAATGACGGCTCAGGGCGATAAGCTGAACCGTTACGGTTTTATCGTTGATCCAAGAGCTAACAAGTTGCAGATCCGTACTGCCGTCGAGCAGATGTACAATGTCGTTGTTACCGACGTGAACACCATCAACTATATGGGCAAGGCCAAAAGCCGTTATACCAAAGCCGGGTTGCTGGAGGGTCGCTCCAACAACTTCAAAAAGGCAATTGTTACCCTGAAAAACGGAGATAAGATCGATTTTTACAGTAATATCTAAGAGAGATGGCAGTAAGAAAGTTTAAACCCATTACCCCGGGTACAAGACATAAGGTGATCGGCACGTTCGACGACATTACGACGAACAAGCCCGAAAAGTCGTTGCTCAGTCCCAAGAAGAGCACCGGCGGCCGTAACAATTCCGGCCGGATGACCATGCGTTATATCGGTGGCGGCCACAAGCAGATGTATCGTGAGATCGATTTTCGTCGTGCCAAAGATGGTATGGATGCAGTGGTGAAGACCATCGAATATGACCCGAACCGTTCAGCACGTATTGCATTGATCTGCTATGCAGACGGTCAGAAGAGCTATATTCTCGCTCCCAATGGTCTGAAAGTAGGCCAGGTTGTTAAGAGCGGCGAAGGCGTAACCCCCGAAGTAGGAAACACGCTTTTCCTTTCGGAGATTCCGCTGGGAACGGTGATCCACAACATTGAACTCTATCCCGGTCAGGGAGCTGTAATGGCTCGTAGTGCCGGAACCTACGCGCAGCTTCTGGCCCGTGAAGGTAAATATGCTATAATCAAACTGCCTTCGGGCGAGACGCGTATGGTGCTTGTCACCTGCCGTGCTACGGTCGGAGCAGTGTCGAACCCCGACCATAGCCTTGAACAACACGGTAAGGCAGGTCGCAAGAGATGGCTCGGTCGCAGACCCCGCAATCGCGGTGTGACGATGAACCCGGTAGATCACCCGATGGGTGGTGGCGAAGGCCGTTCTTCGGGAGGTCATCCCCGTTCGCGTAAAGGCCTGTTGGCTAAAGGTTACAAGACCCGTAACCCGAAAAAGACCACAACCAAGTTCATTGTTTCAAAAAGAAAGTAAAATTAAAAAAGTAGCATAATGAGCCGTTCACTTAAAAAAGGACCGTACATTGAGCCCAAACTGGAGGCGAGGGTCATAGCCCAAAAGGAGGGTGGTAAGAAGGCTGTCATCAAGACGTGGTCTCGGGCAAGCATGATTTCGCCTGACTTTGTAGGCCAGACGATCGCAGTCCACAACGGGAACAAATTCATCCCGGTATATGTAACAGAGAATATGGTGGGCCACAAGCTCGGTGAATTCTCTCCGACGAGAACTTTCCGCGGTCACGCAGGTAACAAGAAAAAATAGTAGGAAATGGGTGCAAGAAAAAGCATAAGAGCCAAAGAATTAAAGGCTGAGAAGAAGCAGAAGGCCATAGCCGTTCTGCGGGATTGCCCGACATCGCCGCGCAAGATGCGTTTGGTGGCTGATATGATCCGGGGCATCGAGATCAATAAAGCGCTGGGTATGCTTCGTTTCTCCAAGAAGGAGGCTTCCATCCGGCTTGAAAAATTGTTGCGTTCGGCGATCTCCAACTGGGAGGCCAAGAACGAGGGCGTGAGCCTGGAGGATACGCCTCTCTGCGTGAAAGAGATTTCCGTAGACGGCGGTCGGATGCTCAAACGTATCCAACCGGCACCGCAGGGTCGTGCTCATCGGATTCGTAAACGTTCGAATCACGTGACGATCATAGTAGACAAAATGGTTAACGAAGAAAAAAAGTAAGCAGATGGGACAGAAAGTTAATCCGATAGCAAACCGTCTCGGTATCATTCGCGGTTGGGATTCCAACTGGTATGGCGGCAAGGATTTCTCCTCGAAATTGGTGGAGGATGCAAAGATCCGCGAATATCTGAACGCCCGTCTGGCGAAGGCAAGTATTTCGAAAATCATCATCGAGCGTACGTTGAAGCTCGTTACGGTGACTATCTCCACGGCTCGTCCGGGTATCATTATCGGTAAGGGCGGTCAGGAGGTTGACAAACTGAAAGAGGAGTTGAAGAAGCTTACCGGTAAAGAGGTTCAGATCAACATCTTTGAGGTAAAACGTCCGGAACTCGACGCTGTGATCGTTGCTAACAACATCGCCCGTCAACTCGAGGGTCGTATCTCTTACCGTCGTGCGATCAAAACCGCAATCGCCTCGACCATGCGAATGGGCGCAGAGGGTATCAAGATTCAGATCTCAGGTCGTGTGGGTGGAGCTGAAATGGCCCGCAACGAGACCTACAAGGAGGGTCGTATTCCGCTGCATACGTTCCGTGCAGATGTAGACTATTGCCTGGCCGAAGCACTTACGAAGGTGGGTATTCTCGGTATCAAGGTGTGGATTTGCACTGGCGAGGTGTATGCGAAACGCGATCTCTTTGAAATTAACGGAGCCAGCGCAGCCAATGCGCAGGGTGGTTCGTCCCGTTCGGAAGGTCGTGACCGCGGAGATCGTGGAGACCGCAGAGGCGGTGGCCGGAAGAGAAGAAACAACAATAATAAGTAGTAGGACCTTTTAAAGCGACATAGAAATGTTACAGCCAAAAAAGACCAAATTCAGAAGAATGCAGAAAGGGCGCATGAAAGGTCTCGCCCAGAGGGGCAACCAGCTTGCATTCGGCTCGTTCGGCATCAAGGCATTGGATTCTACCTGGATCACCGGCCGTCAGATCGAGGCTGCCCGTCAGGCAATCGTACGTTATATGAAACGTGAAGGACAGATCTGGATCCGGATCTTCCCCGATAAACCAATTACCAAAAAACCCGCCGAAGTACGTATGGGTAAAGGTAAAGGTTCGCCCGAGGGATTTGTGGCTCCGGTAACTCCGGGTCGTATCCTGATCGAGGCTGAAGGGGTGCCTCTGGAAGTGGCTCAGGAAGCACTGCGTCTGGGAGCCCAGAAACTTCCGATCCCCACGAAGTTTATCGTAAGAAGAGATTACACTGAAAACAGCATTTAGGCGATATGAAAACTACCGAAATAAAAGAACTTACCGTTTCCGACCTCAAAGAGAGGATCGATGCGACGAAGGCAGAATTGGTACGCCTGAAACTCAACCATGCCGTTTCTCCGGTGGAGAATCCCGGTGTTATCAAGAAAACCCGCAGAGATATTGCACGAATGCTCACTGTCCTGCGTCAGAAGGAAACCCTTAAATAGTTATCACTATGGAAAGAAATCTTAGAAAAGAGAGAATAGGGGTGGTTGTAAGCAATAAGATGGATAAGACCGTTACTGTTGCTGTCAAGAGGAAAGTGAAGCATCCGATTTACGGGAAATTCGTGAACAAGACGACCAAATTCGTTGCGGCCGACGACACGAATACCTGCAATCCGGGCGACACCATCAAGATCATGGAGACCCGTCCCCTGAGCAAAACCAAGCGTTGGAGATTAGTAGAAATCATAGAAAGAGCTAAATAGTCATGATACAGCAAGAAAGCAGAATGGTTGTTGCCGACAACAGCGGTGCGAAGGAGGTTCTTTGTATCCGGGTACTCGGCGGCACCGGCAAACGCTATGCAACCATCGGCGATAAGGTCGTTGTGACCGTAAAGAGCGCAACCCCTTCGGGCGATATGAAAAAAGGTACCGTATCGAAGGCTGTTGTTGTGAGAACTACCAAGGAGATCAGGCGTCAGAACGGATCCTATATCCGTTTCGATGACAATGCCGTGGTTCTTCTGAACAATCAGGGTGAGATGAGAGGAACCCGTATTTTCGGCCCGGTGGCCAGGGAACTCCGCGATTCCTATATGAAGATTATTTCACTCGCACCGGAAGTATTGTAAACCCATAAGAGTCAATCAAGATGTCAGTTAAATTACATATCAAAAAGGGGGATACCGTTTACGTAAACGCCGGCGACAACAAAGGCCAAAGCGGTAAGGTACTCAAGGTGATCGTGGAGAAGAGCCGGGCCATCGTCGAGGGCGTGAACCTGGTTTCGAAAAGCACGAAACCCAACGCGAAGAACCCCCAGGGTGGTATCGTTAAGCAGGAGGCAGCGATACACATCTCCAATCTGCAGCCGATCGACCCCAAAACGGGTAAAGCTACTCGCATCGGGCGCAAGAAGAATGCAGAAGGCAAGTCAGTTCGTTACGCTAAAAAGTCGGGGGAGGAGATTAAATAATGGCATACGTACCAACACTCAAGACAAAGTATAAGGAGCAGATCATTCCTGCCCTTACGAAGGAATTTGATTACAAGAGCGTAATGCAGGTTCCCAAGCTTCAGAAGATCGTTATCAACCAGGGTCTCGGTCAGGCTACAGCCGACAAGAAATTGTTGGAGGTTGCACAGCAGGAGCTTACGGTGATTACCGGCCAAAAGGCAGTGCTCACCAAGTCGAAGAAAGATATCTCGAACTTTAAGTTGCGTAAAGGGATGCCTATCGGTGTTCGTGTAACGCTTCGTTCCGATAAGATGTACGAGTTCCTTGAAAGGCTGATTGCCGTGGCACTGCCCCGTATCCGTGATTTCAAGGGAATTAACGAGAAATTCGATGGCCAGGGCAACTACACGTTGGGTATTACGGAACAGATTATCTTCCCGGAGATCGATATCGATAAGATTACGAAAATCTTCGGTATGGAGATTACGTTCGTGACTTCGGCCCCGACCGACGAAGAGGCTTATGCTCTGCTGAGAGAGTTCGGCCTTCCATTCAAGAATGCAAAAAAGAACTAATAGAACATGGCAAAGGAATCAATGAAGGCACGCGAGGTGAAACGCCTCAAACTCGTGCAGAGATATGCCGCTAAACGTGCTGCACTGAAAGAAGCCGGAGACCAGGAAGGACTCGCTAAATTGCCTCGCAATTCGAATCCGATCCGTCTGCACAACCGTTGCAAGATGACCGGTCGTCCGAAAGGATATATCCGTCAGTTCGGTATCAGCCGTATTCAGTTCCGCGAGATGGCTTCCAAAGGTCTGATCCCGGGTGTGAAGAAAGCAAGTTGGTAGCAGAAACGGCATTCTGAACCGGGAGTCAAGGGGGAAAGAGCCTGTAAAAAGAGGTTGCTTTGCCCCTTGGAACCGGTGTCAGAATGTGTTTTATTTATATTTAAACGCGCTAAATCAATGGTTTTTGTAAAAAAAACCGTATCTTTGGCGCTGCTTTGGTAATTGACGCGTGTGAAAGCGCGGCTAAAACAAACACAACTTATTAATTAACAGATTTTTAACTTTTAATTCTTTTAACAATGACAGATCCAATTGCGGATTTTCTGACCAGAATTAGAAACGCGGTGAAAGCCAATCACAAAGTGGTTGAAGCTCCCGGCTCAAAAATCAAACAAGAGATCACCAAGATCCTCTATGATCAGGGTTTCATTCTCGCCTATAAGTTTGAGAACAACGAGAAAGGCCATCCGATGATCAAAATCGCTCTGAAGTACCATGCAGAGACCAAGACGAACGCTATCAAGGATTTGAAGCGTGTCAGCCGTCCCGGTTTGCGTCGTTATGCAGACGTGGAACACATGCCGAAAGTACAGAACGGTTTGGGTATAGCCATCGTATCGACCTCCAAAGGTGTGATGACCGATAAGAAGGCCCGTCAGGAGAATGTCGGCGGTGAAGTATTGTGTTATGTTTACTAATTAAAAAAGTTTTTATAATGTCAAGAATTGGAAAATTACCTGTAAACTTGCCCGCAGGCGTGACGGTAACCGTATCGCCTGATAATGTGGTAAGCGTGAAAGGGCCTCTTGGCACTTTGAGTCAGAAGGTAGATTCTGACATCAAGGTGACGGTAGAGGATGGCGCAGTACATGTAACGCGCCCCACCAACCAGCCTCGCCACCGTTCGATGCATGGTCTGTATCGTGCGTTGATTCATAACATGGTGGAGGGTGTATCGAAAGGATATGAGATCAAACAAGAGCTCGTCGGTGTCGGTTTCAAAGCTGAGGCTAAAGGGCAAATCCTTGAGTTGAGTCTCGGTTATTCGCATGATATTCATTTTATGCTTCCCGCCGAAGTGAAGGCAGAGGCAGTGACGGAGAAGAAGAGCAATCCGATCGTCACTCTCAAGAGCATCGACAAGCAACTGATCGGTCAGGTGGCCGCCAAGCTTCGTTCGTTGCGTAAGCCCGAGCCGTACAAAGGAAAAGGTATCAAGTTTGTCGGCGAACAGCTTCGTCGTAAAGCTGGTAAGTCTGCTAATGCTAAATAGTAAAAACGTACAACTATGTCATTGAATAAGATAGAAAGAAGAGAGAGGATCAAGATGCGTATCCGCAAGATTGTGAGCGGAACGGCAGAGCGTCCCCGCATGACTGTATTCAGGAGCAACAAGCAGATCTACGTACAGTTTATCGATGATGTCAAAGGTGTTACCTTAGCTATGGCTTCGTCGTTGGATAAAGAAGTGGCAGAAAAAACCGCAGGTTTGAACAAAACGCAGGTAGCGTCCCTCGTGGGTAAACTTGCTGCAGAGCGTGCTTCTTCCAAAGGTATTTCGGAAGTGGCTTTCGACCGTAATGGTTATCTCTATCACGGTAGGGTTAAAATGTTAGCGGATGCCGCCAGAGAGGGTGGTCTTAAATTCTAAGCGATTATGGCAAATACCAACATAAAGAAAGTAAGAACGAGCGACCTCGAACTCAAAGATCGGCTCGTGAGCATCCAGCGTGTTACGAAGGTAACCAAAGGTGGTCGTACATTCAGTTTTTCGGCTATCGTTGTGGTGGGTAACGAAAATGGTGTCGTAGGTTATGGTCTGGGTAAAGCCAGCGAGGTAACTGCAGCTATAGCCAAAGGCGTAGAGGATGCCAAGAAAAATCTTGTTAAGATTCCGGTTCTCAAAGGGACCATTCCCCATATGCAGGAGGCTCGTTTCAGCGGTTCTCAGGTAATGATCCGTCCTGCTGCTCCTGGTACCGGTGTAATTGCCGGAGGTGCTATGCGTGCCGTTTTGGAGAGTGTCGGTATCCGTAACGTGCTTGCAAAGAGCAAAGGTTCGTCGAATCCGCACAACCTTGTGAAAGCGACCGTGGCTGCACTGCTGGAACTCCGCGATGCACATAGCGTAGCTCAGGTGCGCGGAATATCTCTTGATAAAGTATTTAACGGTTAATCGGAAGCAATTATGGCAAAATTGAATATTACGCAGGTACGGAGCAAGATCGGTAGTACCGCCATTCAGCGGAAAAATCTGGCCGCTCTCGGACTCCGGAAGATCAACCAGACCGTTCAGCATGAAGATACCGTTGAAATCAGAGGTATGATTGAGCGGGTGGCACACCTTGTCAAGGTGGAAGAAGTAAAGTAGGTTGTTAAACGAGAAAAGCTTATAAACGATGAATCTCAATAATTTGAAACCCGCTAAAGGGTCTACGCACCACGAAAAGAGAATCGGTCGCGGACAAGGCTCGGGTTACGGTGGAACCTCCACGCGTGGCCACAAAGGAGCACAGTCTCGTTCCGGTTATTCGCGCAAATTAGGATTCGAAGGAGGTCAGATGCCGCTTCAGAGACGTTTGCCCAAGTTCGGTTTTACCAATTTGAAACGTGTTGAATACAAAGCGATCAACCTGTCTGTTCTCGAGGAACTGGCTTCAAAGAATTCTCTCAGTGCCATTTCGGTGGACACGCTGATCGAAGCTGGATTCGTATCCAAGAACGATAAGGTGAAGATCCTCGGCAACGGTACGTTGACCAAGGCGCTCGAAGTGACTGCTCACGCTTTCTCGAAAAGCGCAGAGGCCGCTATCGAAGTACAACAGGGCAAAGCAATAAAACTTTAATCCATTAGCGATGAAGAAGCTAATCGAAACCATAAAGAATATATTTAAGATAGAAGAGCTGCGTAAGAGAATTCTCTATACGTTGGGCCTTCTTCTTATTTATAGATTCGGTAGTTTTGTGGTGATCCCGGGGATCAACCCCGAAGCATTGGAAGGGTTGAGCCAGCAGGTAGACGGCAACGGTCTGATCGGGCTGTTGAACATCTTCTCTGGTGGCGCGTTTGCCAACGCTTCGATCTTTGCCCTCGGTGTAATGCCGTATATCTCCGCCTCGATTGTGATTCAGTTGCTGGGAATCGTAGTTCCCTATTTCCAGAAACTGCAGAAAGAGGGTGAGAGCGGTCGCCGCAAGATCAATCAGTGGACCAGGTACTTGACCATTATCGTGTTGTTGCTCCAGGCTCCGGCATATTTGGCCAATCTGCATGCCCAACTTCCCGATGCGGCATTTGTGTTGGGCCGGTCGAGTTTCCTCTTTACGCTGAGTGCTACCGTAGTGCTGATCGCAGGTACGATGTTCGTGATGTGGTTGGGCGAAAAGATTACCGACAAGGGAATCGGCAACGGTGTGTCGCTGATTATCATGGTAGGTATCGTGGCCCGTCTGCCCCATGCGTTGTTGGCTGAAATCAATACGCGTTTCACGGAATCTACCGGTGGTTTGGTGATGTTGGTGGTCGAGATCGTAATGTGGTTCCTCGTGTTCATGGCTACGATCGCACTGGTACAGGCAGTCCGCAAGGTTCCTGTACAGTATGCGAAACGGATCGTGGGGAATAAACAGTACGGAGGCGTACGCCAGTACATCCCGTTGAAGATCAACGCTGCGAATGTGATGCCGATCATCTTTGCGCAGGCGCTGATGTTCTTCCCGATGTTGTTCGGAAAATTCGAGGCTACCCAGGGAATTGCAGCAACCTTCAGCAACTACCTCGGATTCTGGTACAACTTCGTATTTGCAATTCTGGTGATCGCCTTCACCTATTTCTATACGGCGATCACGGTCAATCCCAACATGATGGCCGATGATATGAAACGTAACGGCGGTTTTATTCCCGGCGTGAAACCCGGTAAGAAAACGGTCGATTATATCGATACCATCATGACGAGAATCACCCTTCCGGGTTCGATCTTCCTTGCAATTGTGGCTATTTTGCCGGCATTTGCCTCGAAGCTCGGAATCAATCATCAGTTTGCCCTCTTCTATGGAGGTACATCGCTGTTGATTTTGGTCGGTGTTGTTCTCGACACTCTGAAGCAGATTGAGAGCTACCTGCTCCTCCGTCATTATGACGGCCTGATGAAAACGGGACGGATCAAGGGAAGATCTTAAAGACAAAGAGTTCTTACGAAAAGAAAATGATACACTTAAAAACGAAGGAAGAGATAGAGCTGCTCCGCGAGAACAACCTTCTGGTGTCGGCTACACTCGCAGAGGTGGGTAAACATATCCATGCGGGCATTACGACACGTGAACTTGATCGTATTGCGGAAGAGTTCATTCGCTCTCACGGCGCAGTTCCAGGCTTCCTCGGGTACGGTGGCTTTCCGGCAACGCTTTGCATTTCGGTCAACGAGCAAATCGTGCACGGAATACCGTCGGATTACGCTCTGAAAGACGGCGACATCGTTTCGGTCGATTGTGGCACGGTTATGAAGGGGTTTTATGGTGATTCCGCATACACATTTGCGGTAGGAGCAATCGAGCCGGAGGTCCAGAGGCTCCTCGACGTAACCAAAGAGGCTCTTTATAAAGGTGTCGCACAGGCAAAGGCAGGCAATCGCATTGGAGATATAGCTGCCGCTGTGCAAGAGCATGCCGAAACAAATGGATTCTCGGTAGTCAGGGAACTGGTCGGACATGGTCTCGGCCGTAATATGCATGAGGATCCGGAGGTGCCCAATTACGGTGCAAGAGGCAGAGGTCCCCTGCTGAAGGAGGGGATGGTGATCTGCATCGAGCCGATGATCAATATGGGGACCAAGCAGGTCGTTTTCGAACGGGACGGATGGACGGTACGCACCCGCGATCGCAAACCTTCGGCACATTTTGAGTTTGCGGTGGCAATCGGCAAGGAGGGTGCAGACGTATTGACCGATTTTAAGGTGATCGAAGACGCAATTAAAAACTAAGACTCTATGGCAAAGCAAACTGCTATTGAAAAGGACGGGACCATCATTGAAGCGCTCTCGAATGCCATGTTCCGTGTGGAGCTCGATAACGGTCACGTGATTACTGCGCACATTTCCGGGAAGATGCGGATGCACTACATCAAAATCCTGCCCGGAGATAAGGTGAAAGTAGAGATGTCTCCTTACGATCTGTCGAAAGGACGTATCTCTTTCAGGTACAAATAATTTAGATGTTTGAGAGATGAAAGTTAAAGCATCCATTAAGAAACGCAGCGAGGATTGCAAGATCGTAAGACGTAAAGGTAAACTCTACGTGATCTGCAAGAAAACCCCCAAGTACAAAATGCGCCAAGGGTAATTTTTAATCAAAACAAGAAGAAAGAATTTTTATGGCACGTATAGTAGGTGTAGATTTACCAAAAAATAAACGGGGAGAGATCGGCCTGACCTATGTCTATGGCATCGGCCGGAGTACAGCCCGTAAGATTCTTGACAAAGCCGGCATCAGCTATGATACCAAAGTACAGGATTGGAGCGACGATCAGGTTGCAGCAATCCGTAATATCATCGCTGAAGATGGTATCAAGGTGGAAGGCGAATGCCGCTCCATCGTTCAGTTGAATATTAAACGACTCATGGACATCGGTTGCTACCGCGGTATCCGTCATCGTCTGGGCCTGCCCGTTCGCGGCCAGAGCACCAAGAACAATGCCCGTACCCGCAAAGGACGCAAAAAGACTGTCGCTAACAAGAAAAAAGCAACTAAGTAAACAGTAGAGTTATGGCAAAGAAAACCGGAACAGTTAAAAAGAAAGTTGTTAAGGTTGACGCAGTGGGCGCCGCTCACGTTTGCTCGACTTTCAACAACGTGATTATAACCCTTACCAACGGTGTGGGCGAGGTGATAAGCTGGAGCTCTGCTGGTAAGATGGGATTCCGCGGTTCGAAAAAGAATACACCGTATGCCGCTCAGACCGCAGCCTCCGATTGTGCAAAGGTGGCTTACGATCTTGGCCTTCGCAAGGTGAAGGTGTATGTTAAAGGACCCGGGGCAGGTCGTGAATCTGCTATTCGTACGATCCACGGTGCAGGTATCGAGGTGATGGAGATCATCGATGTTACACCGCTGCCGCACAATGGTTGCCGTCCGCCAAACCGCCGTCGTGTCTAAGTGATCCGGATGTTACGTCGACAGAGGGGGACAGGATGACTCTTTTTGTTTGGCAGACATCGGAAAAGAGACCGACAACGTCGGAAGGACAAATGGTTATATCAGTTTTTAAAAGCAAAAAAATTAAACAATGGCAAGATATATAGGTCCAAAGACCAAGATCGCCAGAAAATTCGGCGAAGCTATTTTCGGAGCGGATAGAGTTCTTGAGAAGAAGAACTATCCTCCCGGACAGCACGGACTTGCACGCAAACGCAAGAAAGTGTCGGAGTATGGCACGCAGCTCAGCGAGAAACAGAAAGCGAAATCTACCTACGGTATACTTGAGAAACAGTTCCATCGTACCTTCGAAGAGGCTGCTCGTATGGGCGGTATCACGGGTGAGAACCTGTTGAAACTGCTGGAGTGCCGTTTGGATAATGTGGTTTATCGTCTGGGCATTGCTCCGACGCGTGCCGCTGCTCGTCAGTTGGTGTCGCATCGCCATATTACGGTAAACGGCAATGTGGTTAATATTCCGTCTTACAGTTTGAAGGTTGGTGACGTAGTGTCAGTTCGCGAGAAATCGAAAAGCCTGGAGGTGATCCAAGATTCACTGGCTGGTGGTCGCAAGAGCCGCTATGCATGGTTGGAGTGGGATCAGGCTTCTCTGTCGGGCAAGTTCCTGCAGAAACCCGAAAGGGAGGATATTCCGGAGAATATCAAGGAGCAGCTCATCGTCGAATTGTACTCTAAATAGTAACTAATCGAGAACAGATAATTATGGCAATATTAGCATTCCAGAAACCTGAAAAGGTTATTATGCTCGAATCCACTTCGACGTTCGGAAAGTTCGAATTCCGTCCGTTGGAGCCGGGTTTCGGCATGACTGTCGGAAATGCCTTGCGCCGAATCCTCCTTTCATCGTTGGAAGGGTATGCGATTACGACCGTTAAGGTTGCCGGAGTCGATCACGAATTTGCCGCCATTCCCGGCGTCATGGAGGGGATGATTGACATTATCCTGAACCTCAAGCAAGTGCGCTTTATTCGTACGGTAGAGAACGTAGACAGCGAGAAAGTGACTGTCAACGTGGCCGGACAGAGCGAACTGACCGCCGGTTACATCTCGAATTTCCTTACGAATTTCAAGGTGCTGAACCCTGATTTAGTGATCTGCCGTCTCACTCCGGAGACGAAAATGCAGATTGATTTGACAATCGGCAAGGGGCGCGGTTATGTGCCTGCCGAGGAGAACCGTCCTGCAGATGCAGAATTCGGATTGCTTCCTATCGATTCGATCTTCACGCCGATCAAGAACGTAAAGTATTCGATTGAGAACTATCGTGTCGAGCAGAAAACCGACTACGAGAAACTCAACATTGAAATCACGACCGATGGCTCGATCCATCCGAAGGATGCGCTGAAAGAGGCAGCCAAAATTCTGATTCAGCATTTCATGTTGTTCAGCGATGAGAAGATCACGCTCAATATGGAAGAGGGGAATTCGGCCGAAGAGTTCGATGAGGATGTACTCCATATGCGCCAGTTGCTTAAAACAAAGTTGTCGGATCAGGATCTGTCGGTTCGGGCACTCAACTGTCTCAAGGCCGCAGAGGTGGATACGATCGGTGATCTGGTGCGTTTCAATCGCAACGATTTGCTGAAGTTCCGCAATTTCGGTAAGAAGTCGCTGACGGAGTTGGACGATCTGTTGGCTTCACTCAATCTCCATTTCGGAATGGATGTTTCAATCTACAAACTTGATAAGGATTAATTTATGAGACACAATAAGAATTTTAACCACCTTGGCCGGCAAAGCGCACACCGTAAGGCTTTGATGGCAAACATGGCGACTTCTCTCATCCTTCATAAGAGAATCAACACTACGCTTGCCAAGGCAAAGGCTCTTAAAATGTATGTGGAGCCGCTGATCACCAAGTCGAAAGAGGATTCCACTCATTCGCGTCGTGTAGTTTTCAGCTACCTGAAGGATAAAAATGCAGTGACGGAACTGTTCCGTACGGTTGCTCCTAAGGTGGGAGACCGTCCGGGCGGTTATACACGTATTCTCAAAACGGGATTCCGTCTGGGGGATGCTGCCGATACCTGCTTTATTGAATTGGTAGACTTTAATGAAACCTATGGTAAAGAGGTTGCAGCTGCTGCAAAACCGAAGACTCGTCGTAGTCGTGGTGGAGCTAAAAAGGAGGCTGCGGTAGCTGATGCAGCCGCTGAAACTGCAGAAGGTGTTGTTGCTGAGGGCGGTGAGGTTTCAGAAGAAGCTTCTGTTAAGGCAAAAGCTCCTGCTAAGAAGGTTGTAGCTAAACCGGCTGTTAAGCCTGTGGCCAAGACTTCTGGTGCAAAGGTTGTAGCTAAAAAGACTGGTGCGAAGAAGGCTTAATGTTTCGGTAGGGATTTTTTGAATAGAAATTCATACTTGATAAAAAGCGAAGCGCTGAAAATTTTCAGCGCTTCGCTTTTTATCAAATAGAACATTCTTCCCATGCTATTTGACTGAGAGCGTTTGAATCGGTTGTTGAAGTACGGGATCCAATGGCTCGTTTCGATATTTGACTCGACCGAAGTCTATGGACCGCAGGTCAATCTTGCGAATGGTACTATTGTACATGGTCCGATAATAAACAGTAAGATTGGTCATGTCGATGGCGGAAGTCCATTGGGTTGCACTTGGAATATCGACAGGAGTTTGCCCTCGAGACATCTCTATGCCGATCGGAATGTCGAAATTATTCAGAATCTGGAAACACTGCAGAATGGTCTCTTGAGCATTCTTTTTTTGAGGCGCCGTTGCCTGATAGAATGCGGCCCGTACGAATCGAGAGGGCGGGGTGACATCTCCCGGAATGCCCAGAAATCCGCTTCCTGCACCAAATGCCGATAGAGTTACGGCTTCGAGTTGCTGTGCTGGTGCTGATCCGGGAAAAAGATTAACATAGTTGTTTAGATTGGTGATTTGCCAATCAAAACTCGGAGAATTTGTCAATACCCCAAGTTTGTCTTCGTAAAAGATTGGTTTTTGATCAATGATCTCAAGAACAATCTGACGGCCCGAGGGATCGGAGAAACGCCAATGTACCGTGGAGGCTCTCGGGTCGATCGAGATGACATGGACGCTTTTAACGGCCTCTATGACGTCGTCTACCGTTCGGCAACTGCCCAATATCCATGCGACTAATTGCAAATCAGCGATACTGTTCTTCTTTTGGGCAACGTCGAAAGTCTCGTATTGCCCATAGTTCGGGAAATAGAACAAACCGGCAGCCAGCCCGGCTTCATTCAACCCCTCGGCGACAAATTCCTCACGTTCGACCGCCATCCCGACATATCCGTAACGGGCCGTATAGGTCATGCCGTCGACTCCCTGAGGGGTGAAAGATTGTTGCGTATATCCGCGAGGGACTACTACATAACTGCTGTTCAGGAAACTTCCTCCCCATTCGATAGTACGGGCTACGATGCGGGAACTGTCGCCGGCCGTCATTGTGATTCCTGTGCAGGCCTTCACGTGCGATGGCTGGAAAATGAAAATCCCGAAGGAGAGGAGGATGATTGCGGGAATAAGTTGTTTTTTCATAAGGATTCACTTGAGTTAAATGTAGGAAATATTTGCATAAATCATTCCGTTTCTGATGTGGATGAGATGTCAAAAAGATAATGAGATAAATTCATGAGCTGTTAGAATATTATACAAGATAGGTTGATTTATTGGATTCTACAACAGAAATCGTTTTTTATATGAACAAAGGAGAAATATGGATGAATATTCTGACTGAATGGATATATATTTCAGCGTGTGCCTGCCGGTTTTCATTTGTTTAATCCGCAACAAAAGCGTATCTTTGGGGCGTTTTCCGGCAGAAAAATTGTTGTTTCCGGAAACGGACGGAAGAAAATAACCATTTTTAAAGAATAAAGCTATGAGTCAGATTGTAAGTGTTCATGCAAGAGAGATTCTGGATTCGCGGGGTAATCCCACGATCGAAGTTGAAGTTATGACCGCCAGCGGTGCCGAAGGTCGTGCAGCTGTTCCGAGCGGTGCTTCTACCGGTGAGAACGAGGCGCTTGAGCTTCGCGACGGTGATAAAGGCCGTTACGGTGGCAAAGGTGTGCTGAAAGCCGTTCAGAATGTGAACGAGATCATTGCCAAAGAGATCCTCGGCATGCCCGTTACCGATCAGGTCGGAATCGATAAGGCCATGATTGCTCTCGATGGGACTCCGACCAAAAGCAATCTGGGTGCCAATGCTATCCTCGGCGTATCGTTGGCTTGCGCACGTGCTGCAGCCAATTTGTTCGGTATGCCTTTGTATCGTTATATCGGTGGTGTAAACGCTAAGACTCTGCCTGTTCCGATGATGAACATTATCAACGGTGGTTCGCACTCCGACGCTCCGATCGCTTTCCAGGAGTTCATGATTCGTCCCGTGGGCGCACCTTCGTTCCGCGAGGGTCTGCGTATGGGCGCTGAAGTGTTCCATGCACTGAAGAAAGTGCTGCATGATCGTGGTCTCAGCACGGCAGTAGGGGACGAGGGAGGTTTTGCTCCGACGCTGAAAGGGACGGAGGATGCTCTGGAGTCGATCATCGAAGCCATCAAGAAGGCTGGCTATAAGCCGGGTCGCAAGTGCGAAGGCGGTGATGTTGCAATCGGCCTCGACTGCGCCTCTTCGGAGTTCTACAGCGATGGCATTTACGATTATACCAAGTTTGAAGGTGCCAATGGCGCAAAACGCACTTCGGCTGAGCAGTGTGCTTATCTGGAGAGCCTCGTGGCCAAATACCCCATCGATTCGATCGAGGACGGTATGAGCGAAAATGACTGGGATGGCTGGAAGTTGCTGACCGAGAAGATCGGTGACAAATGCCAACTCGTGGGTGACGACCTCTTCGTAACCAACGTAGAGTTCTTGAAGAAAGGTATCGAGTTGGGTTGCGGTAACTCAATCCTGATCAAGGTGAATCAGATCGGTTCGTTGACCGAAACGCTCGACGCCATCGAGATGGCTCACCGTGCCGGTTATACGACAGTTACTTCGCACCGTTCGGGTGAGACCGAGGACTCGACCATTGCCGACATCGCAGTGGCTACCAACTCGGGTCAGATCAAGACCGGTTCGCTGAGCCGTTCTGACCGTATGGCCAAATACAACCAATTGCTCCGTATCGAGGAAGAACTTGGTGATGAGGCAATCTACGGTTATACGAAGATCTATAAGAAATAGTTCCGTATAGTTCGGGATGAAGGAGGGAGCCGAGAGGTTCCCTCTTTTTTTTGATATTGGCAATGGAATGAGGATGCCATAAATGCCGGATTTTTCGAAATTCGGCGGCTTTTTTGTATCTTCGTGCAGAAAAAAGAATTAGATATGAGCACATCGCTGTATCACGATATTATCTTCGGACCGGTGCACAGTCGCCGACTCGGATTGTCGTTGGGAGTGAATCTCCTGCCGTTGGAGAACAAATTGTGTAGCTTCGATTGTATCTATTGCGAGTGTGGCTGGACGGAGCGGGGCGCGAGACCGTGTTTCAACCGTCGGGAGGATGTGCGTCGTCTGTTGGAGGAGAAGTTGCGTGAGATGGCAGCTGCCGGAACCCCGCCTGATGTGATTACCTTTGCAGGGAATGGCGAACCTACGTTACATCCGGAGTTTCCGGAAATTATTGAGGATACGATTGCTTTGCGTAATGAAATCTGCCCGACCACGAAGGTGTCGGTGTTGAGCAACGCGACGATGATCGGGCGTGAAGGTATTCGCGAAGCTCTGTTGCGTGTGGACAATAATATTCTGAAACTCGACTCGGCTTTCGACGAAACGGTCCGTTTGATCGACCACCCTCAAAACCCGGATTATACGGTTGCCCGGATCGTGGAGCATATGAAGATGTTCGGTGGTCGGATGATCCTGCAGACGATGTTCCTGCGGGGGATTTTTCAAGGAAAGGTGGTAGATAATACCACGGAGAGGGAGGTCGAGGCATGGCTGGAGCGGGTCAGGGAGATTGCTCCTCGGCAGGTGATGGTCTATACGATTGCTCGCGATACACCGGCTCCTGATTTGGAGAAGGTCTCCGTAGAGGAACTGAAACAAATTGCTGCTCGAGTGGAAGCATTGGGTATTCCGTGTTCGGTGGCAGGATAGTAAAGAGGTATGATATCGAGTGAACAGATCAAAGAGTTGGCGGAGCGTGCACAGGCGCTCTATCTCCATTTGCATATTGAAGACCGTCGGTTAGAGTTGGACGAGGAGGAACAGAAAACTCAGGCTCCCGATTTTTGGGATGATCCGGCCAAAGCCCAGGCGCAACTGAAGGTGGTCGCATCGGTCAAGAGTTGGATCGATGCTTATGATGAGGTGCGTTCGCTGGTCGACGATTTGGAACTGATGCCCGATTTCGTCAAGGAAGGCATCGCTTCGGAACAGGAACTCGAGGAGCATTACGAACGGACTCTTGCCAAAATCGGAGAACTGGAGATGCGCAATATGTTGCGTGGCCCGGAGGATAAGTTGGGTGCCATTATGGATATCAATTCCGGGGCTGGAGGTACCGAGAGTCTCGATTGGGCCTCCATGTTGCTGCGTATGTATACCCGTTGGGGAGAGCGAAACGGCTACAAAGTGCGCATCATCGATCTGCAGCCGGGCGAAGAGGTGGGCGTAAAGTCTGCTACCCTTGAATTCGAGGGGGAATATGCTTACGGATTTCTGAAGAGCGAAAATGGTGTACACCGTATGGTGCGGCTTTCGCCTTTTAATGCCAACAACAAGCGTCAGACTACTTTCGCTTCGGTATTCGTTTCGCCGGCGGTGGATGATACGATCGAAATTGTGGTGAATCCTGCAGATATCGAATGGGATACCTATCGCAGCAGCGGTGCTGGCGGCCAGAATGTAAACAAGGTCGAAACGGGTGTTCGGCTGCGCTATCACCATGTCGATCCTCAGACGGGTGAGGTGACCGATTTTCTGATCGAGAATACCGAGACACGTTCGCAGGGGATGAACCGTGAAAATGCTATGCGGATTCTCCGGTCGAAACTTTACCAGAAAGAGTTGGAAAAACGGCAAGCGACGCAGCAGGCGCTCGAGGCAACCAAGAAAAAGATCGAATGGGGCTCGCAGATCCGCTCTTATGTGTTCGATGATCGTCGCGTGAAGGACCATCGGACGGGGTATCAGACCTCGAATGTGGAGGCGGTCATGGACGGTGATATCGATGATTTTATCAAATCCTATCTGATGGAGTTCGGCGCGGCCGACGTTTAATCTTTTTATGGCATTAAAAATGCACGCTATATTCTTCCCTATGGAGTGGAAGAATGAAAACATGGTACCTATATTTTATGTTGCTGTTTTGTGCAACGTCTTCTCTGTTTGCCGATGATCGTAAGGAGGTTGACCGGACTACGGTGAATTGCGTCGATTATGGGAAATGGCTTGGGAAATGGTATGAGATTGCCCGATTCGATAATCCTCGTGAGCGTGACCTGGTTGCTGTGACTGCTACCTATTCGTTGGCACCAGATGGCGTTTTGCGAATTTATCACGAAGGGTTTGTGGGCAGTCGTGACGGGAAATGCCGTAGTGTAGAGGGGAAAGCGAAAGTGGCGGATGTTGCAACGGGACATGTCCGGGTTTCGTATATGTGGGTCTTTTCGATGGATTACTATATTCTCGAACTTGATACGGAGACCTATGGCTATGCGCTGATTGTGGGTTCGGAGCCCGATGAGTTATGGATCATGAGCCGAACTCCGCGTATGCCACTGCCCGTTCTGAATCGGTTGTTACGACGTATGACAGAACGAGGATTCGATGTGCGGCAATTAATCTATGTGGATCAGAGATAAACGAAAGATTTCATAGCGATAAATTGCCGCTCTGATGCTCTTCCAGATAACGGCGATTTGCTTCTACAACATCGGCGATCAACTGATCTGCCTCGCGGCAGGAGATTAGGTATTTTTGTTCGTAGATGTCTTCGATTTCGACCAGATGGTCCCACTCGGTTGCATATATCTTGATAATCTCCCATTTGCTGAAGTTCAGATAATAACCGTAATATCCGAAAAAACCGTAGCTGCCGAGTAATGGAAAGAGGTATTTGAACTCTTTGCGGTCGACTTTCCGAACCAGATTTATGTCTCCGATGTGAATACGGGTCAGTTCCAGAACACAGTGAATATCGAGCGACTGATCGTTCAGTTCTACGAATCGAGGAATGGAAAGAATGTAGAGGGCCAACACGGCGATTGCCAGCGTGAAGAACCATGCCGGTAGGTAACTGCCTGTGCCGAAGAGGATGAATGCCGCGAAAATCAGTATGATGATTGTGATAATTGCGGCGGTTATGCGTCGGCTGCGTTTGTCGAAATGGTATGCGAATCTTTTTTCCATAGCAATAATGCCTCAGCAAGGACGAGGTCGGTAGGGGTTGTGATTTTCAAGTTGTGGCGTTCCCCTTCGCAAAGGGTGATGTGGTGTCCCAGACGTTCCACAACGGAAGCGTCATCCGTGAAGGCAGGATCATACGGAGTATCGTATGCCTGTTTTAATAGCTCATATCGAAATGCCTGGGGAGTTTGGACGGCTCGCAAGCGGTTGCGGTCGAATGGTTCTGACTTTACGGAGAAAATAGGTTCGGAACTTTCTATTTTGGTTACGATTCGGAAGGAATCGACCGGTTCGGTAACGGGGATTGCTGTATCGAATTGTTGGGCAGTGTGTATCGTGCGGTGGATCAAATTCTTTGAGACCAGAGGTCGTACGCCGTCGTGAATGAGTACCATGTCGCAGGGGGTGAGCATATCGAGAGCGTTTCGAACCGATGCGAAGCGTGTATCCCCTCCCGGGGCGACGCGATGAGTCCCCTCCATTTTGTACTGACGGACAATCTCCTGCCAGCGACCGAACTCCTCCTCGGGTAATGTGACGATAATTTCTGCCTGGGGGAGCGTTTGGATGAAGCGCTCCAGTGTATGGATCAATATGGGTTTTCCACCCAACGGCAGAAATTGCTTGGGTATCTGCCCTCCCATGCGGGAACCCCGGCCTCCGGCCACGATAATCACTGCGATGTTTTCCGTCATACTTTTTCGTTGATCTGTTGTCTGATCTTGCATCACCCTCTGCCGGCGTGCGATGTGGTACTCAAAAGTAACGGTTTTTTTGATTTTTTCGCCTGTCTGCGGGCATTTATTTAAAGACAGATAATGCGCTTTTTTGCGAAAAAAAGTGCATGCACGGGAGGAATTGGCTATTTTCGGGATCTCTCTCGTCGAGTGGTTCAGCTATGAACCACTCGATGCATTTTGGGTTGAGGTGTCGGACTCCATATCGGGCAATGCGACATCTGATACAACCACCGAGTCGAGTTGAGTGATCTTCAGTGCGTCGTCGAGATCGCCTTTCAATTCGGCCAGGATGCGGGCCTTGACGAATTCGAATGCCTTCCGATTCTCCGGAGAGATGGGTTCTACCGGATCGGCGACCACTTTAAGGGGATCAACCGGCTTTCCATTGACCCAAAGCCGGAAATCGAGGTGCGGCCCTGTAGCGGTCCCGGTCATACCCACATAACCGATCAGGTCGCCTTGGTTGACTCGCTTGCCTTGTACGATGCCTTTGGCGTAACTGCGCAGGTGAAGGTAGCCCGAGGTGAGTTTCGAGTTGTGTTTGATCTTTAACATATTGCCTCCACCGCCTCTGTCCCAGCCTTTCGTGATGATAACGCCATCGGCCACGGCATGTACTGGCGTACCTGAGGGCGCTGCATAGTCCACGCCATAATGGGGACGGCGTATTTTGAGTACGGGATGCAGGCGTGAGCCCGAGAAGCGTGAAGAGATGCGTGAGAACTTAAGAGGTGCTTTCAGCAGGTTTTTGCGCAGGCTGTTGCCCTGTTCATCCCAGTAAGTGATTTTGTCGCCCTGTTTGAACGGGATGGCGTAATAATCCTTGCCGGCATGGTTGAAGATGGCTCCCCAGATGCGTCCTACGCCCACACTGACCGTGTCGACAAATTTTTCGTCGTATATGACCGTGAAATGGTCGCCTTCCTGCAGCCCGAAAAAGTCGATTGACCAGGCATAAATATCGGACAACTCCATGGCCATGGCCGGAGACATGCCTGCTTCGATCATACAGTTCCAAAGTGATGATGTAATGGTGGCCGATTGCTTTTTTCGCTGCGTTGTAACCGGTTTTTGTTCTTTACGGACGGTTACGGAGTCATTCTCTAAGGAGATGACAACATATTCGGTGACGTTTTGTTCGTATACGAAATGGGCTAAACGGGAAGTCGTGTCTGCAGTTAAAAAGACGGTATAATTATGTCCTGCCCGTATGTTTCGAAGACTGAAAATCGGTTCGGCGGCTTTGTCCGTGCGGTCGATTACGGCCGGTGTTACGCCGTATTGCGAAAAAATTTCCGATAGCGTTTGTCCGTCTCCGATGGTTCCCTCTTCGGTAGTATAATGAGAGGGGTCGATTCCGTATAACAAACGAGTGGTCTCTACTTCAGATGGATCGGGAGTCGAATCTAAGACCGGATTACGGGGTATAAGCCAATAAATCATTGCGGCGATTATGCAGAGGGCCGCTGCTCCTAAAATGAAGAGTTTTTTCTTTTCCATAGGCCATAAAGTTACGGAAAAAAACGTATAGGAAGGATATTTTTTCATAAAATATCCTTGCCTATTCCTAAATTTATGGAATTGGAGGTTCGCCTTCCGATTTTGTATGGTGTGTTGGGAACTTAAGTCCTATGAGGAGGTTGGATGATTTGTCTATGGCTTTTCGGGAAAAAGTGTTGCAAGAATCAATTTCGTGGCTCCTTGATGAGAGGAGACGTATCCTGCAGATTTCTCTCGAGTTTCGGCGTAGAGAGAGGGATCGGCGATCAGTGCGGCTAACCATTGCTCCAGTTCGTTGAATGTGCGGATGCTTTTGGCTGCGCCGATAGCGATCAGATCGCGGGCCTCTTGGAATTTCAGATAGTTGGGCCCGAATGCGATAGGAAGACCGAATGTGGCGGCCTCCAGGGTATTGTGGATGCCTACGCCGAATCCGCCGCCGATATAGGCATAATGGGCATATTGATAGATGGACGACAGGATGCCGATGGTGTCGATAATGAGTACTTGAGCGGCGTGAAGGTCTGTCTTGTCATCACATTGTGTATAGCGTACGGCTTTCCGCGGACAATCGGCAATGAACTTGTCGATGCGGGCCTGGTCCATTTCGTGGGGGGCGAGGATGAATTTGATTTCGGGGTAGTGCCCGATCATCTGCATGAGTAGTTGTTCGTCGGGAGGCCAGGTGCTCCCCGCTATGAAGATACGTGATTCTGCGGAGAAGCGCTCCACCAGATCGAGCTGTTTGGCCTGAGAGGCAATGGCGGCTACGCGATCGAATCGTGTGTCGCCGGCAATGGTGACGTTTTCGATTCCGATATCGGCGAGCAGCTGTTTCGACTCGGAATTTTGGACGAAAAGATGTTCGAAGTTTTTCAACGCGCGGCGAAACATGCCTCCATAGGGTCGGAAGAAAACGGAATTGCGTCGGAAAATGGCTGAAACGATAAAAGTCCTGCATCCGCTGCGTTTGAGTTCCCGCAGATAGTTGAGCCAGAATTCATATTTAATGAAAACGGCAATCTCCGGATGGGCAATGCGCAGGAATTGGCGCACATTGCGTGGTGTATCGTTGGGTAGGTAGAAGATGTAGTCGGCGCCGGCGTAGTTCTTGCGAATTTCGTAACCCGAGGGGGAGAAAAAGGTCAACAGAATCTTATACTCCGGATGTTGTTTCCGTACGACTTCGATAATGGGGCGACCTTGTTCGAACTCCCCGAGCGATGCAGCATGAACCCACAGAACTTTATCGTTGGGAGAGATGGCGTTCGCCATGCGGCTGAAAATCCCCTTGCGTCCTTCGATCCATAGTCGTGCCTTGGGGTTGAATGCGGAGGCAATCCGCACGCCGAGCCCGAAAAGCCCGATCCCTGCGTTGTAAAGTAACATTGTTCTATTTCAGGATATCTTTAAGCGCGTTGCGGTTCAAAATGGTGATGTTGGCTGTGTCGGTACGGATGATATGTTTCTTCTCCAATCCCTCGATGACGGTCAGCAGTGCACTCCGTGTGGCGGCAAAGTATTCGGCAATCTCTTTGATGTCGGGAATCGGCACTACCGGATTCTCCTCCGAAGAGTGGTCGAGCAGGTAGGAGGCCAACTTCTCTTTGAGCGACATGAACGATAGTGCGTAGATTTTTTTCGACCACACATCGGCGCGGTTGGAGATAATGTCGATGAAGTTCGAGAGAATGAGTACATTCTCCTGCATCAGTTCGAACAGATAACCCCGGTGGAGCGTAAGGATCTCCACGTCGCTTTCGGCCACTACGTCGATCGGCATTCGGTTGTAGCCTCCGAAAAGGAAGGCGGGGGCGATCAGTTCCGGTGCTTCGATGGCATCGATGTGGAGCAATTTCCCCGAAGGGTAGGAGACCGTTCCGGCGGCACTTCCTTGGAGCAGAATCATCAGGCCGGAATAGGCGGTATCTCTTTTGGCTATGATGTCTCCCTTTTTATAAGAGGTGATGGATACATCGTCCGATGTGATGATTTGTTTGATTTGCCCGGCGTCCATACCGCGGAACAGGGGGCAGCGAGTAAGTATGTCGTACATGACAGAATGCATTTATAATTATTAGGTGAAGGTAGCTATTTTTTCCGAAAGCGCCAAAAGAAATTCGGGTTTATCGTTTTACCATCGGGGCAGCATGGCATTAGGGATATATCGGACATGGAATCCCTGCTCGTCATGTTCTACGGCGACCAGGTCGAATTGTACCTCCAGGTCGAGCCGATAGGTGGCGATATAGGCACGTGCGGCATGGGTTAGGGCCCGGAATTTGGCTGGTGTGATAGCCTCTTCGGGCGTGGTCAAAGACTCTCGTCGTCGGCATTTTACCTCGACGAAGTGGAGCGTGTCTTCTTTTGTTGCTATGATATCGAGTTCGTAGCGTCCTTTGCGCCAGTTTCGATGCCGAAGTGTGAAACCGTGGGAAAGAAGGTAGGTGGCGGCAGCCTCTTCGCCTTTGCGGCCTATATCGGCCGTGGAAAGAGTCGCTGATGAGAGGTCTCGGGGCGATGAGGGGCTGTCCATCGGGGATTACATGAGGAAACTCAAATCGTCGCCGGGCTGTACTTCGTAAGGTTCCTCCCCTTTTTTGAAAATGCGCATCGGGCGTGGCCCTACGAGCGAGAGTGTATTGCCCTCGACGCGGAGCATGCACCCCTCCCGAAGTCCGACCACGTATCGGCCGGGATTGGCTTCGATATATTCGAGAATGCGTTGCTCGCGGGTCTCTCCGGCATGTCCTTCCGGATTCTTGTCGAGATAATGCGGGTTGATTTGGAAGGAGATGGCGCCTATGGTCTGGAACGAAGCGGGCTGGACGATCGGCATGTCATTGGTGGTGCAAAGCGTAGGGCACGAAACGTTGCTTCCGGCGCTCCATCCGATGTAGGGGATGCCTGCAGCGATGCGTTCGCGGATGGCCTCGATCAGGCCTTCCTCCTGCATCCGTTTTACAAGGGCAAAGGTGTTGCCTCCTCCCACGACGATGGCCGATGCCCGGGCTACCTCCTCGCTCGGATGGGCGTATGTGTGGGTTGACCGGACCGAAACTCCAATTTCGGCAAACCGATCCTGTACCTTTTTTAGATATTCGTCGTAGGAAAAGGTGACGGCAGCATATGGCACGAAGAGGACATCGGTCACCGGGCCCAGAAACTCTTTGATCTGGTTGATGGGATATTTGAGGTAAGGTTCTCCGGCATTGGTAGAGTTGCTGATCAGTAGTAGACGCATGGTTCGTTGGTTTTATAGTTTACGGATTTCATTTTCGATGATGCGGGGGTAGTGTTCGTATTCAAGGGCATGGATGCGGGCAGCCAGGGTTGCTGGAGTCTCTGCCGGATTGATTCGGATGCGGAATTGAGCCAGAATGTGGCCGTTGTCGTAGTGCTCGTCCACGGAGTGGATTGTAATGCCGGACTCTTGCTCTCCGGCAGCAATTACCGCTTCGTGTACCCGGTCGCCGTACATGCCTTTCCCTCCATAGGCCGGGAGCAGCGAGGGGTGTATGTTCACGATGCGTCCCCGGTAGCTCTCTACGAGTGATGGCGGAATCAGACAAAGGAATCCAGCCAATACGATGTAATCGATTTGTTTTTCTTTGAGAAGGGCGGCCAAAAGAGTCCCTTCACGGATCTCTGAACGTTTTAAGACTTGATGTTCTATGTGATGGTTTTCAGCTCTTTGTATCACCCCTGCATGCGGGTTGTCGCAGACGATCAGGGTGACGTGGGCCTCTTCTGAGTGCGCAAAATGACGAATGATGTTTTCGGCATTGGTGCCGGTGCCGGATGCGAAAACGGCTATATTCTTCATATTAAAGCTTTTATGGGGATAATGGGGGCTAATCTTTCTAAAAAAAACAGTTTATTTGTCAAATGTAAGGGAAAAAGTGTTATTTTTGCAAAAATTTCGTGTGAGAAATTTTCTATTTTGCAGAAGAACATTTGTTAAACTTAAAATTTAAAATTATGTCAGAAGTTTCTTCAAAAGTAACCGAGATTATCGTTGATAAGCTTGGTGTAGATGCAGCGGAAGTAGTACCTGCAGCAAGTTTCACGAACGATCTGGGTGCAGATTCTCTCGATACTGTCGAGTTGATCATGGAATTTGAGAAGGAATTCGGAATCTCCATTCCTGATGAGGATGCGGAGAAGATCACCACCGTTGGTGATGCTATTTCTTATATCGAATCAAAGAAATAGTTTGCTTCTCCGGAGACCCTGCTGTAAACAAAAATGTACAATTAACTAACGTGATTTTATGACACTAAACAGAAGAGTTGTCGTTACTGGTATCGGAACTATTAATCCGCTGGGAAACAATATTGAAGAGTATTTTGCCAATCTGGAAAAAGGAGTCAGCGGTGCAGCGCCGATCACCCATTTCGACGCAGAGCTGTTCAAGACAAAATTCGCGTGTGAAGTAAAAGGATACGACGCTTCCCGGTATTTTGACCGGAAAGAGGCTCGTAAGTATGATCTTTTCACACAGTATGCTCTTATAGCAGCCGATCAGGCTGTCAAAGATTCTGGACTGGATCTGGAAAAGATCGACCTTCAGGCAGCGGGTGTGATCTGGGGATCGGGCATCGGTGGATTGGAAACTTTCTACCACGAAGTTAAAGGGTTTGTAGACGGAGGTCTTGTTCCCCGCTACAGCCCTTTCTTTATCCCTAAAATGATTGCCGATATTGCGGCGGGTTATATATCGATGAAATACGGCTTCATGGGGCCGAATTATTGCACGGTTTCGGCTTGTGCATCATCCAACCATGCCATGATTGATGCCTTGAACTATATCCGTATGGGCAAGGCCGACATTATGATTACAGGAGGATCGGAAGCTGCAGTGAATCAGCCGGGAGTGGGAGGTTTTAACTCCATGCAGGCGATCTCTACGCGCAATGAAGATCCGCAACATGCTTCGCGTCCGTATGACAAGAATCGCGACGGTTTCGTGATCGGAGAGGGTGCGGGAGCTCTTGTTTTCGAAGAGTACGAGCACGCTAAAGCACGCGGAGCAAAGATTTATGCAGAGGTGGCCGGTGGCGGTATCAGTGCCGATGCCTACCATTTCACCGCGCCCCATCCACAGGGATTGGGTGCAATTAAGGCGATGAAAGATGCGCTGAAAGATGCAGGATTGACTCCTGATGTTGTTGATTATGTCAATACGCACGGTACCTCCACTCCGGCTGGAGACCTTCCGGAGTTGATGGCCGTACAGACGGTTTTCGGTGATCATGTTTATGATATGAATATCAGTTCCACGAAATCCATGACGGGACACCTGTTGGGTGCTGCCGGAGCCATCGAAGCATTGGCTTGTATCATGGCGATCGACAACGGAGTGATCCCCCCCACGATCAATGTGGAAGAACTCGATCCTGCTATCGACCCGAAACTCAACCTGACGCTGAACAAGGCTCAGAAACGCGAGGTGAAGTGCGCAATGAGCAACACCTTCGGATTCGGTGGCCACAACTCGGCCGTCGTCTTTAAAAAAGCCGAGTAGACATCGGACAGGGGGAGGGCGTGATGTTTGGATTCGTGTTGAAGCTTTTTAAGAAGCGTTTTGGCGCGGATCGGCATTATTACCAAATTTTGGATGAGATATTCGGAATCTATCCGAATAACATAGAACTCTATAAGCTGGCCTTGATTCATAGGTCAGCTTCTCTGTTTTTGGCGGATGGTACGCCAATGAACAATGAACGATTGGAATTTCTGGGGGATGCGGTGCTGGAGGCGATCGTGTCGGATTATCTCTTTATCGAGTTTCCCGGTAAACCGGAAGGCTTCCTTACGCAGATGCGTTCGAAAATCGTAAGTCGGTCGTCGTTGAACGATCTCTGTATGCGGATCGGCCTGGCAGATCATATAATTTCACAATCCGGAGGAAGTTTTATTCAGAAACATATCTATGGCGACGCCCTGGAGGCTATGATCGGAGCGATCTATCTGGATAAGGGATACGACTATGTCAACCGTTTGATGATTAATGATATTCTGGCTAAATACCTGAATATCGACAATGTGACGGAAACGGAAACCGATTTCAAGAGCCGCCTGATCGAATGGTGTCAGAAGAATAAACATACGATTCATTTTCAAACAGAGGGCGATGGTCATGGTTCGTCTCAGACACCTTCTTTCCATTCGGTGGTGCTGATTGATGCGATTCAGGTGGGCTATGGTGTGGGAGCTTCCAAGAAAGAGGCCGAACAGCATGCGGCATTTTCCGTGTCGCAGAGTTTTACCGATACCATGGGAGACAATTTCATGAATATGATCGATCGGAGTTGTCGTGCCCCAGAGTCCGGTAAGGGGAAGGAGGCTTCCGATGAGTGATGCTGAGGATAAACAGGTACGAGAGAAACTGGTACTGCGCGGCGTTGGGGCGTTGACCGATGCGGAACTGATCAGCATTGTTTTTCAGGAGGGGACCCGGGGCACATCTGCATTGACTTTGGCGGAGCGATTGATGGATCGGACGGACGGTAGTTTGATCCGATTGCAACAGATGCCGCTTCAGGCATTGCGTCAAACAGAAGGAATCGGCATGAAAAAGGCAGCGCTTCTGGCGGCTGCATTGGAGTTGGGCCGAAGGCTCGAAATTGAACAACAGAGGACTCCTGTTACGATTGCCAGTAATGAAGATGTGATCCGATTGTTCCGGCATCAGATAGCAGTATTGCCGCATGAGGAGTTCTGGGTGCTTTTTCTTAGTTCGGCCAATACGGTGTTGGGAAAGATGAAGGTCAGTCAGGGAGGTGTGTCGGGTACTGTCGTGGATTACAGGCTGATTGTTAAACGTGCGGTGGAGTTGCTGGCTTCGGGAATGATTCTCGTTCATAACCACCCTTCCGGCGTGGCCCGTCCCAGCGAAGAGGATAAGACCCTGACCGAGGAGATTCTTCGAGCAGCTTCGCTTTTTAATATTATTGTATTGGATCATCTGATTATTACTTCCGGAGAGTGCTTCAGTTTCCGTCAACAGGGATTGATCGGATAGCACAATTTCCAAAACAAATTCCTACCTTTGCCTCCCGAGTGAGAAGACTCTTCAAAGGAGCCGAAATAGATCGTGGAAAAGCGTTATACAACATATTCGTTTTGGATTACCCTGCTGGTTATTCTGTTTCTGGGGGCTGCAGGATTAATACGTTCTTTCTCCATAGGAGGGATATTCTTTAAAAGAGTGAATATCATTTCGGATCTGGTCAAGTTTCCGGATGATACCCTGGCACCCTCCCGTACCGTTCAGCGTCTGGACGAATCGTTCCTGGCAGAGAGTGAAAAGGCCTCGAATCCGACGCAACTCGAAGAGGCCCGACAGATGCCTTCGCCCGAAACACAACGCTGGGATTTTAATGGAATTACGCCGATGGAAGATACCCCGGAACCGGACGCCAGGGTTACCAATCCGGCGGAACAGGTGGTGCCCATTGAAGATTTTTCAGAAGGAGACAATCCATCCGTATCGGAATTCTGCCGGTCGTTGGAACAAACCTCAAAAAAACGCATTGTGCGCATCGCTTTTCTGGGAGATTCTTACATCGAAGGAGACATTATTACGGCTGATGTGCGGGAGCAACTCCAAACACTTTTTGGAGGTCGGGGTGTGGGCTTCGTGCCTTTTGCCACTCCATTCGCTGCGAATCGGGCGACGATAAAGCATACCTATCAGGCATGGAAGAGCTATAATCTGATCTATAAGAAGTCGGCTCCGAAGGAGCTGCAGGATCATTTCTATGTCTCGGGTCTGTTGTGCGTGCCGGAGGAGGGAGCTTCCGTGGAGTATGAGGGCGTCGGTTTCAGAAAACGGATCAAATCTGCCGCTGCGGCTCGACTACTGTTTGTCAATGGCGGGGAGAGCGAAGTTGAAGTGGTGGTGAACGATAGTATGCGGCGTACGTTCTATCCGGCGACAAGCCCCTTGGTACAGCAGATCGATCTCTCCGGAGGAGATATACAGAAGATGAAGATAAAGATTCATCGCCCACAGGGGTTTATCGGATATGGGGTCGTTTTTGAGGGGCGAAATGGTGTCTGTGTGGATAACTATGCTTTACGAAGCAACAGCGGCCTGGCTCTTTTCGGAACAAGCAGTTCGGTGAACAGCCAGATGGATCATGCGCTGGGATATGACCTGATTGTGCTTCAATATGGACTGAATGCCATGGATCCTCACGCGACGGATTATAAGGCATATGGTTCTCAATTGGAGAAGGTGATCCGTTATGTCCAGGCCTGTTTCCCGGAGACTACCATTCTTGTGATGGGTGTTGGCGACCGGAGTACGATGCGCGATGGGGAGCCGGTGACAATGCCCGGTGTGCGTAATATGGTAGCACGACAGCGGGAAGCGGCTCAGGCTTGTGGGGTCGCTTTCTGGAATACTTTCCAGGCTATGGGCGGAGAGAATAGTATGCCGAGGTTTGTCGACAGAGGATGGGCTGCTAAAGATTATACGCATTTGGGATACCGAGGAGGCAAAGCCATTGCCGAGGAGTTGGTCAAGGCGTTGCTGCACGCGGCTCGAAATAGCACGTTACCGGAACCTGCCTACGATTCGATGCCGAACCATAGCGTGGTGGAGTCAGAGATAACATCCGACCGGTCGGAGCTGGAAGTGGAACATCCCGAACATCCGGAATATCCGGAACGCTCCGAATCGACGGCGGATAGTGTGCATCAACAGTCAGAGGATGTGAACTATGGAGAGCAATCTGCCTCCATGGATGATCAAGAGGAGTATCCCGAGGAGAAGATCGATACGCTCATGCAACAATAGCCAATGCAAAAGAAGATTCGGAAATATATTTGCGTGATGGCGCTTATCATGTTCGTGCTGGCAGATGTGGGAGCCGGAGTCGGAGAACAACAGCCACCCAGGGAGGCTTTTCGGCCGGAGGTCGTTTATACCCATCCTGAGTTGAGGGAACTGGTGGATTCGGGAAGGAATGTTATTGTCGACGATAGCAGTCATCTGCGCTCGTTTTTCGAGCAATTGGGTTATGTAGAGGCTCGGCGCGATAGTGTGGTGTCGATTCTCCACATTGGGGACTCGCATGTGCAGGCTGGGTTTCTTACGGGGAGGTTGCGAGAGTTGTTCCAACATGATTTCGGCAATGCTGGGCGAGGCCTGATCACGCCGTTGCGTCTTGCGGGTACAAATGAGCCGCGAGATTATGCAATTCGTACGCAGGGAACGTATGTATCCCATCGTATCTCCGAGAGCGGATTATTGGACAGTCTTGGTTTTACGGGAGTCTCTTTTGAGACTGGTGGAACGGAGATTGTCCTTGAACTTTGGGCCAAAGAGAAATTTCAGGTTGTGACGGTGCTGCATCATCGGGATGCCCCGGCCTTATCGGAACCGGCAGAACTCTCCATTGGAAGTTATTGTGATCAGGATAACACGGCGGTCTCTACGCGAATTGTGTTGAATGAGGCGGTCGACTCGCTCTCCTTGAGAGGACAAATATCTACTGCCTATCCACGGCCGATCTATTATGGCTTCTCGCTGGAGCGTGGGACTCCGGGAGTATTGTATCATGCGGCTGGTATCAACGGGGTGACTTTCGAACAGTGGATGCAACATACAACCCTGCTTAATGGTGGGGCAGAGGTGCTCCGTCCGGATCTTGTCGTTATCTCCCTGGGAACCAATAGCTGCTTTGGAAATAGGTTCGATGCGGATCATGTTTATGAAGTGGCAACTGCCTTTATCAAAACGATGAAGGCCAGTTATCCGCAAGCTTCGTTCCTTGTGACGACACCGATGGAGGCTTGCCGTCGGACGGTGTCGCGCGGACGACGGGTCTATCGTCCCAATGGAAACATTGAGCAGGCTGCTGAGGCTATCTGTCGTGCGGCGTCAGAGCAAGGGGTCGCTTACTGGGATCTTTACCATGCGGCTGGCGGAGAAGGTGCCATTGAGAGGTGGTATAAACACCAACTGGTAGGAGCCGATCGCATTCATTTGACGGAGAAGGGGTATCTTCTCCAGGCGGAGATGTTCTATGAAGCTTTCGTGAAATATTATAACGAGGTGATGGGCTTTTGTGATACTACGCAAGACGAGGATACGCAGTTACTATCACCTATGGACGAAGAGGAGTATTGATCTAATGATATTTTCCGGAAGAAGAGCTATGAGACCCTGAAAATTGAAAGATTTCCGTTAAATTTGTGGCTTTGTAAAATGTTGCTCGCAGAGAATAGTATGCCCGATATATCCTCCTTACTCCATAAAATTGGGGAGTTGCTGCAATATGACCCGTTGCAACCGATCATCTTTTCGAGCGGCATGTTCCTCTTTTTCTTCTGCGTGTTTGCATGCGGCTACTCGGCTTTGCGCAATCGGCTGACCTTGCGGGTAATCTATGTTTCGGCTTTTTCGCTCTACTTCTATTATAAAACCAGCGGATTTTTCTTCCTGCTTTTGGTATTTTTGTCTTTGTCGGATTTTACGATCGGCCATTTCTTGTATCATACGCGAAAAGAGGCCGCGCGGAAGGCATTGTTGGTGCTGAGTTTGGTACTCAACCTGGGTATATTGTGTTACTTCAAGTACACCAACTTCTTTGTGTCGATCGCCAATGGCATGGCAGGCGGCGACTGGCTCGATTTTCAGAATATTTTCCTGCCTGTGGGAATCTCGTTCTTCACCTTCCAGTCGATGAGCTATGTGATTGATCTTTATCGTCGCCGTATGGAACCGGTCAATCGGTGGATCGACTACCTGTTCTATCTTTCGTTCTTTCCGCAGTTGGTTGCAGGCCCGATTGTCCGGGCGAAGGATTTTATTCCGCAGATCTACCGAAATCCGGTTTACGTGTCGCGTAAGATGTTCGGAACCGGAATATTCCTGATTCTGGCAGGACTCTTTAAAAAGGCGATCATATCGGATTATATCAGTCTTAATTTTGTCGATCGGGTATTCGATAATCCGTTGCTGTACAGTGGTTTTGAGAATTTGATGGGGGTTTATGGCTATGCGTTGCAGATCTATTGCGACTTTTCAGGCTATTCCGATATGGCGATCGGAATAGCGTTGTTGCTCGGATTTCATTTCAACCGCAACTTCGATTCGCCCTATAAATCGGCGACGATCACGGAATTCTGGCGGCGCTGGCATATCTCATTGTCGACCTGGTTGAAGGATTATCTTTATATCTCTTTGGGCGGGAATCGGAAAGGGACCTTTAGAACCTATGTCAATCTGATGATTACCATGCTGTTGGGAGGATTGTGGCATGGCGCGGCCTGGCGTTTCATTTTGTGGGGAGGTATTCACGGGGCTGCCTTATGTGTGCACAAGGGGGCTATGCGTCTGTTTCCGGCGGCATTTCCGGCGGAGGGAAAGAAGATGCACCCTTGGCGTCGGATATTGGGCATTCTGGTTACTTTCCATTTGGTTTGTTTTGCCTGGATTTTCTTCCGGGCACAGGATATGACCATTGTCGGTCAGGTTTTACGCCAAATTTTTACTAATTTTAACGTGACATTGATTCCAAACGTCATTGCAGGTTATACCGGAGTATTTGCGCTCATTCTGGTGGGATATGTTCTGCATTTCTCGCCATCGATGTGGGCCAGACGTGTCAATGGTGTGGTAACAAGGATGCCATTGGTCGCCAAGGCGTTGATGATTGCGGTGCTGATTTGGTTCGTCATGCAGATTAAGTCGGCTGATATACAGCCGTTCATATATTTTCAGTTTTAACGGATGGAGCAATTGCTGCAGTGGGATAAGGAACTTTTCCTGGCCCTTAATTTTGACGGAGGAGCATTCCTCGATGAGTTTTTTTGGATCGTGACGGGGAAGCTGACCTGGGTGCCTCTCTACGTGCTGATCTTGCTGTTGATGTATCGGCGATATGGCTGGAAACATACGTTGATAGCGGCGATCTTTATCGGATTGACGGTTGGTGCGTGTGACCAGATTTCCAATCTGTTCAAGCATAACTTGCCCAAGCTGCGGCCTACGCATACGCCGGAATTGGCCGATCTGATGCATTTTGTCCATGGATATCGTGGCGGATTGTACGGAACTGTATCGGCGCATGCAGCCACAACCTTTGGAATAGCAACTTTTACGATAGCGATGATTCGGTCTCGGTGGTTCGTTTGGATGATGATTGCCTGGGCGGTGCTGGTCAGTTACAGCCGAATCTATGTGGGGGCTCATTATCCGTTGGATATTCTCTCCGGGGCATTGGTTGGCGTATTGGTGGCCATTGTTGCCGTGAAGTTGTTCCGTTTGACGATGACAAAACTAGAAAGATGAGATTTTACGAGCGATATCTGCGTAACGGTCGGAAGTTGAGTGGCCGACGAGGAGTCTTATTTGTAGTCTATTTTCTCTCTTTGATCGGAGCGCTTTCCTTTACCACTCCATTTTTCATGTATCGGGGATGGTGGCTGGATCTTCTTGCCTGTCTAATAGCAGGAATCGGGTTTGTGATACGTTGGAATGCCTCGAAATGTCACTCCCATGATACCATGGAGCAGGCTGTGGCAGGAGGTATCTGGTCGGCCGTTCGTTTTCCCTATTATCTCTCCGACCTGCTACTTATTTATAGTGTGTCGGTCTATGGAGGAATGGTATGGTATCTGTTTTTTATCGTTCCGGTCTCGTTGGCCGTAGTGGGAAGAATCATTGCTTTTGAGGAACATGTGGCGATAAACAAGTATGGGGAAGAGTATCTGCAATGGTGTCGGAATTCGGGGGCGTTGATCCCCCGGCTTTTCGGATGGAGCGCATCTCGTTGTCGGACGGGATTCATCCCTCTTATGTGTTCGATTGTCAAACCACTGTTTGTTTGGTCGATGAGTTGTTTGGTAGTGAGTCTTTTGAAGAATTATCGGATGGATTTTATCTTCCGTGTGGATTATTTATGGCTTGGGGTGTCGGCGATGTCGGGTCTGCTATGGATCCTGATAGCTCTCTCATCGAAGAATAAATCATAAAAATATCTTTTGATCAACTATGAAAGGTGTGCTTAGTGTAGGCATTTCTTGCTTATGTCTATGGATGGCGGCGGGAAATTACGCATTGGCCGTTGGCTCAGCTCCGGTTCGTGAGACAGTCATCGTTGATTATTTCTCCCGCGTGCGTAAGGTTACTTTGGACGACGTGGCGTTTTTACGTGGCGGTGTACTTGCCGGTTTTATGGAGCGTGGGCGTCATAATATCATCGATGCGGAGAGGATCCTGCAAATGGCAGTGAATGCTCTGCCGGGCGTCATGATAGATCCTTTGGCATGGGATGAGATGTGTCGTAAAGCTGTAGAGTACCGGGCGGAGATTATTGGCTCGTTGGAGGCTCGATATATGGTCACGGGGCTTGTTACCGATTGTCAGGTGAAGAATGAGAATACAAGTTGGAGTGTCGCCTATGCCTTAAGGTTGATGAGTTATGACTTGAGTACGGGACGTTATACGGCGCCGGAGGAGATTCAGGTGGTCGGTTCTGGCAATTCGGTCGAAGCCGCTGATCAGGCAGCGATGAAATCCTTTGCCGGCAGAATGGAAAATTACATAAACAACCATTTTAAATTCCAGACAGAGATACTGCGCATGGAAGAACCGGTCAATGGGAAGTGGAAAGAACTTTATATCCACTGTGGAACGGCTATCGGAGTTCGTAAGGGAGATCTGTTCAAGGTCTATCTGGAGTCGGAGATCGATGGGGTTCCGATGACACGGCAGATAGGAAAACTCCGGGCAAAGGAGGTGGCGGGCGAGGAGGTAACCCGATGTGTCATTTCCAATGGCGGGGAGGAGATTGCAGAGGCTTTTGCCGAAAACAAGAGACTTATTGTCGTTAGTGACGGGCAAGCATTGTTTTAGAAACAGCCTTTTGAAATATTGTGGATGTGCTGAAATAAAAAAGGTTGCGACAAAATCGCAACCTTTTTTATTTCCATAGAGATTCTGCTATTCGTAACCCAGGGTTTTGGCTGCAGCATAACTTACCTTCAACGCATTGGCGCGACGAAGTTCCTGCTTTACGTCGGTGATGATACCCATACGTGTCGAAGCATCTGCTTTGATACATACGGTCATCGATGACCGGTCTGCCTCATTGAGCTTATCGCGTTCCGAGGCTACGAATTCGAGAATATCCTGAGTGGTCTTATACGCATCGTTGAGCTGAATACGAGGAGCGGTACCGAATTTTGCTACCAACTCTTTTGTAGACGGTTGTCCGATTTGTATGTAACTTACCAGCGATTTCTTCTCCAACTTCTGTACTTCTGTTGCGGTCGGCAGGGTAAACTTCACCAGAAGTTCTTGCTCACGCATGGTTGTAGACACCATGAAGAAGAACAGAATCATAAAGATAACGTCGGGAAGAGATGCAGTTGATATTGCAGGGGTACCTTTGTCCCCCTTTTTCTTCATTACAGCCATCCTAATTTCCTCCCTCTATATTACGCGGTTCTGCCTCGGAAATTTTCAAAGGTACGGCTTTCTGAACAGCCTCTCTTTGTTCTTCGGCTAATTCCATGAACTTCTTTCCGAACTTCTGTGTGGCGAGTTCGTCACGGACCTCGTTGAACGCGCGGGTAAGCTCATTCTGTACCATAATGTAAAGATTGTAGCTCGTACCACGGTCGTTCTGCAGCGAGATCACACCCTTACTAACAGGATAGTTACCGATGAGATCGATATTGGTGACCTCTTTTTCTGGTAGGTTCTCGTCGTTCGTAGGGTTCAGAATAAACTCCTTGGCTTTTTCCTTCAGCTGTGTGATATCGATTGCCTCACCTCCAGCCATGATGTTGTCGAATTTGCTGACGAATACAAGCATGATATTACGCCGTTTGATATCCATCGGAGCCTGCTCCTGATTTTCGTCAGGCATCGGGGGTAATACGCGCTGGATACCCGTATCGACATTCATCGTGGTGGCAACAAGGAAAAATATCAGCAGGAGGAACGCGATATCCGCCATGGAGCCCGCATTGATTTCCTGTATTTTTCTTTTGTTGATCATCTTATTCTGATGGTTTTAACCATTATTTAAAACTGTTCTTGATCTCGCCGAAGATCGAAATGATGATAGCGGCAGCCAATGCAACATAGGTCGCATACAGACCGGTATCACTCAGTTTCAATTGCAGAGGATCAGTGAAGGGATCGCCACCGGAATTTGGTACCGGAGTAGCACTCGACACCATGTAGCAGATTGCCAATACGATAACTACGATAGCCAAGCCTACGAAAGTACTCAAAGCTCCTTTGGGGTTCTTTACCAGGTTGATAATAGGCAGGATAATGGTCACTGCCACCGTAAGTCCCAGCAGGATATACATCCACGTCAGCATGAAGCCCACGCTCGATTCACCCATGATGGGGAGCAGCAGCACACTGCAGACGGATATTGCTAGAAGTACGTATTTAAGTATTGATAATGCCTTTTTCATCTTCTGATATTACTTTTTGCTGTATTTGGTAAGCATGTCCACCAGCGTGATAGAGCTGTCTTCCATAGCGATTACAAGACCGTCGATCTTAGATACGATATAGTTGTAGAACAACTGCAGGATCACGGCTGCGATAAGACCGGCCAACGTGGTCAACAGGGCGACTTTGATACCACCGGCAACGAGGGTCGGGCTGATATCACCGGCTGCTTGGATCTGGTCGAAGGCTTGGATCATACCGACTACGGTACCCATGAACCCCAACATCGGGGAGAGAGCGATGAACAGCGAAATCCAGGTAAGACCGTTCTCCATCTGGCCCATCTGTACGGAACCATAAGATACCACCGATTTCTCTACTACATCGATGCCTTCCTCGTAACGATCGAGACCCTGGTAGAAGATGCTGGCAACCGGACCACGGGTGTTGCGGCATACCTCTTTAGCTGCCTCAATACCACCGTTCTGAAGAGCTTCCTCAACACTTGCAATAAGTTTCTTGGTGTTGGTAGTTGCCATGTTCAGATAGATAACGCGCTCGATAACCACGGCAAGACCCAATACCAAGCAGAGGAGGATCGGGGCCATCCAGCCTGCACCACCCTCAAGGAATTTTTGTTTGATAGTCTGGTGCAGAGGCTGACCTTCTACATCCGTCTCAGGATTAAAGGCAACATCGGCTTCCTCCGTAACCGTCTCGGTAGCTGCTACCTCTTCAGTCGCAGTTGCTTCCTCTGCCGCAGCGTCCTGTGCAAAAACATTTACAGAGCCGAGGCTGAGCAGACCGGCTACTGACAAAATCAAAAAAAGTTTTTTCATAGTTGAAGTTTAATTAATTAGTAATTATTGTTTTTAAGTTTTTGAGTTTAGTGCAGTAAAACGTGTCGGTTAAAATGTTGTTTTAAGTTCTGTTTTTCTTTTGTCGATTTAGATTGTTGGAGATTTGGCGGAGAAAGCGGGATTCGAACCCACGATACCCTTTTGGGGTATACGCACTTTCCAGGCGCGCACCTTCAGCCACTCGGTCATTTCTCCGGTTTGCATATCACTGTTAATCAATAAAATAGTTTCTTGTCTTTTGGAAGAATTCTCACTGAATAATGTCGGGAAACGTTATTTTGCGCGAAATCTCTGCGAAATATACGAAAAAAATCCGGCAAAAAAATAATTATTCACTAATTTCTCCTCGAATAGGGCGTTTTAGCTCTTTTTCCAGTTCGTTTTTCGGTAAATTCAGCCCTAATAGGTACATCAGTTTAGTGACTGCAGCCTCTGTGGTGCTGTCGTGGCCGCTGATGACACCGATCTTTTGTAGTAAAAGGCCTGTTTCGTAAAGTTCCATAGCGACACTGCCTCCTTTGCATTGGGTGACGTTGATTATCGGAACGCCTCGGGCTATGGTTTCACGCAGTGCATCAATGAACCAGCCAGCCGTAGGAGCATTGCCGGCCCCGTAGGTTTCGAGTATGATACCGTGGGTCCCTTCGATATTTAGCAGGCTCCGGAAAAGGGTTTCGGTCATGCCGGGGAATATCTTGATAATTAATATGGAACTGTCAATCGATGTGCTGATTCTCAGCTCCGTAGTCTTCGCTTCCGGGTAATGGATATAGGGCCGGTTATAATGGATGGTCACACCTACATGGGCCAGAGGGGGGTAGTTGTCCGACCGAAATGCGTTCAGCTCTTCCGCGCTGTGTTTCGAAGAACGGTTGGCACGGAACAGTTTGTTCTGAAAGTAGAGTGTCACTTCCGGGACGATTGGCCGGCCGTTTTCTTGAGCGGCAGCGATTTCCACTGCTGTGATGAGATTTTCCCGACCGTCGGTGCGCAGAACTCCGATCGGGATCTGACTGCCTGTGAATACCACCGGCTTGTCCAGATTCTCGAGCATGAAACTCAGGGCCGAGGCGGTGTAGGACATGGTATCGGTGCCGTGAAGGACGACGAAACCGTCGTATTTGGCATAATGATCTCGGATCAGGGTGGCGAGACGAATCCACAGTTCGGGGGAAACGTTCGAGGAGTCGATCGGTTTAAAGGTCATGATGTCGATATTGACTCCCAGTTTTTTCAGGTAGGGGAACTCATCGTAGATGTCGTTGAAATCGAAAGGGATGAGTGCTCCGGTGGCGGCGTCGGTTTTCATGCCGATGGTTCCTCCGGTATAGATTAGCAGGATGGATGGTTTCACAGTTGTTGGCTTTTTTGTAAAATTTCAAACAAAGATAGCGAAAAATCCGAATCAGATACCGAAGAGGCGGCGGGAGTTTTCGGTGGTGATGCGGGCTACCTCCTCGGTGGTCGTGCCTGTGAGTTCGGCGATCTTTAAACATATGTATCGGAGATAGCTGCTTTCGTTGCGTTTGCCCCGGAATGGCACGGGGGTGAGGTACGGGCAATCGGTCTCAAGCAAGAGTTCGGTCAAGGGAATACGGGGGATGAGTTCGGCAATGCTGCTGTTTTTATAGGTGGACACGCCCCCGATTCCGAAGAAGAACTCTCCGCACTCCTTGATGGCGGTGTAATCGGTGTAGCTGCCTGCAAAAGCATGCATAACGCCGCGTAACCCTCGACCTTGGTATTTGCGGAGCGTGGCGATCATCTGTTCCTGCGCATTCCGTGTATGGATTGCCAGCGGGAGGTCGTACGTCAGGGCCATTTCGATTTGTCGTTCGAATGCGTCGATTTGTTCGGCGATGTGGTCCTGACTCCAATAGAAATCCAACCCCACCTCTCCGACGGCGTAAAATTTTGGAATGCCTTGCGGGGGCGAGGCAAGGTATTTGGCTACGATTTCGAGTTCTTTCCGGTAGTCAGGAGATTCGTTGACCGAGGTCGGGTGTAGCCCCATCATCGGATAGCAATGGTCTGAATAGGTTCTGACGCAATCGAAAAGTGCTTCATGGCTTTCGGAGTCGATGGCGGGCAGAAAAATTCGTGTTACTCCGGCCTCGAACGCACGTTCCATGGCCTGTGCCTGGTCTGCAGCAAAGGCTGTGTCATAGAGATGGGAGTGGGTGTCTGTGAGTATGGGTGTTGTCATATCTTTTCGTAGATTTGTCCGGGAAGCATGCGGATGGCTCCGTTGAATTCGAGTTCTAGAATCAGAGGTGCCAGTTCTTGAATCGTAAGTCCGCTGATTTCGACCAGCTGGTCCATCGACAGAGTTTCTCCCTCTTTGATGCAGCTGAGCAAGCCTTTGGCGTCTTTACTGAGTGTATCGGTAGGGTATTCGGGCATCTCTTCATGGGAAGGAACCTCCCAGCCCAATTCGCGGACGATATCTTCGGCGCTGCAGACCATATGGGCGCGGTGGCCCATGATCAAACGGTTGGTTCCCTCGGAACACTTGTCTTCGGCACGACCGGGGAGAGCCATGACCGTGCGGTTATATCCGTCGGCCAGATTGGCCGTGATCAGCGAACCGCCTTGCCGGCGGGATTCGATGACGACGGTACCTTCGCTCATCCCGGCAATGATCCGATTACGAGGGGTATAAGTGCGTCCTTTGCCGATGAATCCCGAGGGATATTCGCTGAGAATGCCGCCTCCTTTGCGTACCATTTCCCGAGCAAGGGTGGTGTGTTCTGCCGGGGAGAGTCGGTTGAGGGGGTCGGCAATGACTCCTATGGTTCGGAGCCCATAGGCGAGCGCGGCTCGATGGCAGGCGGCGTCTATGCCTAAGGCCAATCCGCTGACAATCGTCACCTCGGGGAACCATTGTGCCAGGTCGCGGATCAGTTGGTTGCACATTTTACGACCGTAGGGCGTGGAGAGGCGTGTGCCGACCATCGAGAGCATCGGTTGGGTAAGGGCCTCCGGGGCTCCTTTATAATACAGGACATGCGGATAGTCGTTACACTCTTTCAGCAAAGCGGGATAGTGCTCCGATGTCGGAGTGAGAACGGTAATATCATTCTTTTTGCAGAATGCCAATTCTCGTTCTGCCTCCTTGTGGTATAGTTTGCGCAGGAGTTGGCGGGCGATATACTCGTTCAGTTCTGCTTTTTGGATGAGTTCCTCCTCTGATGCGCGAAAAATAGCCTCTGCAGTTCCGAAGTGTGCTATTAGATGAGCTGCGGTTTTAGGCCCTATTTTAGGTTCGAGAGTGAGAGCGATATCATCGATGAGCATACGACGTCAGACAGAATTTTAAAAAAGTAAAGATATAAAAAAGAATGGAAGGACTCCTTTTCAGGGTGCGTTTTTTGGAAAATAGATATAAATCGCTATCTTTGCACCACTATTTCATAAAGGTCTGATGGCCGAGTGGCTAGGCACAGCTCTGCAAAAGCTGCTACAGCGGTTCGAGTCCGCTTCAGACCTCGCAGAAACCGCATTGCAGATAGCTGCAATGCGGTTTCTTTTTTATTTTGTACGGTATTTGTACGGCGTCTTATTTGATGGAATTAAAAACAGATAGGACAACTTTCGAAATAATATCATTTCGCAATCATCGAAAAAGGTATGACAACGGCCGGGAACATTTGCAATCTCGGTTTCTAGTATTTAAAATTACTGTTAATCAATCGATTGGTGGAATGCATGAAACAAAATAGGGATGAAAATCGAACGACTATAGATTTATAAAGAACAGAGGATTTCTGAAAATTCGTTGGTTTTGTCGAAAGTATTAATAGTTTAACGTGAGTTCGAAATAAAATTAGAAAATAGCCAGTTGTCCGTCATTGACAAAGTTAACGTCAATGGCGGGCTTCTTTTCAAAAAAACAGTATGCTGCTATAGCCGACAAAGAATTTGCTAT
>CALVFI010000015.1 GCA_944326815.1 uncultured Rikenellaceae bacterium
TAACGTGAATTCGACATAAGAGCAAATATATTTTTCTGATAATTAGAAACATAGCGATAAAAGTATTAAATTTATAGTGTCCAATTATAACATTTAAACGATTACCACTATGTTTTCAGAGTCTAAAGTTACGGAGATTTATTGTATGGCCGATGATTTTTGCAAGGAATTTACATTGCAACAGAAAAAATATATGATTGAGGATAAGAAGACCAAGCATCGTAACAAACCTAACCGTATGAGTGATGCTGAGATTATGGTTATTCTAATCCTGTTCCACTCCGGTGGTTTCCGTTGTTTCAAGCATTACTACAAGGAATATGTCTGTAAACATCTGAAACACCTTTTTCCCCGTCAAGTTTCTTATAACCGTTTTGTAGAACTGGAGAAGGAAGTATTACTTCCCATGACCATCTTCATTAAAAAAGTACTGCTGGGAACCTGTACCGGTATCAGTTTTGTTGACTCCACTCCTTTACGCGTTTGTCGTAACCAAAGAATCTTGATTCATAAGACATTTGAGGGACTTGCCGGGCGTGGAAAATGTTCCATGGGATGGTTTTTCGGATTCAAGCTGCATCTGATAATCAATGACAAGGGTGAAATTCTCAATTTTATGTTTACGCCCGGAAACGTGGATGACCGGGAACCGTTGAAGCAGGGTAAGTTTATGGAAAACATCAAAGGAAAACTGTGTGCAGACAAGGGATATATCGGTCAGGCTCTGTTTGAGAACCTTTTCCTTAATGGCATACAGCTTGTCACTAAAGTTAAAAACAATATGAAGAACTCACTGATGAGTATTGCCGACAAAATCTTGCTCCGAAAAAGAGCCTTGATTGAAACGGTCAATGATGAGTTGAAGAACATCGCACAAATAGAACATTCCAGACATCGTTCATTCAATAACTTTATAGCAAATTCTTTGTCGGCTATAGCAGCATACTGTTTTTTTGAAAAGAAGCCCGCCATTGACGTTAACTTTGTCAATGACGGACAACTGGCTATTTTCTAATTTTATTTCGAACTCACGTTAAATAATACTCTTATGAATAGTTGTTTCATCGCTCAATGGGAAAAATCGAAAGAGGCTGTTCGCCACTGGTGGCTGATGCTGGTGTTGGGAATCGTCCTTTTTGTAGTGGGTATCATTGTATTTGTCTATCCCGCCCAGAGTTATCTGGGAATGTCTCTGCTGTTCGGTTTCGTGATTCTCTTTTCGGGAATATCCGAGATTGTCTTGTCACTCGCCAATCATCATTTGATTACGGGCCGAGGGTGGTTGCTGGCAGCCGGAATCATAGAGACGATTCTCGGTCTGTTTCTGATTTTCAATATGGCAATGTCGGTGGTGGCACTTCCTATTTTCTTGGGCTTTTGGCTGTTGTTCCGCAGCTTTACCTTGATGGGATTGGGGGGCGATATGAGGTCGATGCGGGTATCGGGGGCCGGTTGGACAATCGCTTCCGGAATTTTGTTAATGATCTTTTCTTTGATTGTGCTGGTTCAACCTGTTGTGTTTGGCATGGAGGCGGTGATAGCATGGGTTGGCATTTCGTTCCTTTTTGCAGGGATTGCTGCCGGAGTATTCGCTTTTCAGTTGAAAGATGTTCATAAAACATTTAAAGAGATGCAATGAATGGATTGGGACATTGAGGTACAGAAAAAGGGAGACTTTCTCAAGTCTCCCTTTTTTATGGATTCGAGTGAACGTGCTACGGAAGAATTTTTGCTTCGTCGATGTCGTCGTTTCGGTGTCCGAATCGGAACCAGTTTACCAATTCCGATACGCCATACACCATGCTTGCGATGCCGAGTAGGACGAGAGCCGTGGCGGCTACTCCGAACGGGTTGAACAGTACGACGATTCCGCAGATCAGAATCAGGACAGGAACGATATAGAACCCGCCCGGGACCCGGCCCCATGTACGTGCCGAGACCAGCGAGGCGATTTGCTGAATACCTCCCAATACGAGAATGAATCCGAGCAGGTACATCAGAATATTGACAAAGAAACCGGGCATGGCCAGCAATAAAATACCGAACAGTACGCTTCCTGCACCGGTCAAGGGGAATCGGGCATCGGGGTAACGTTGTTTGTTGCGGAGCAGATAGCCAAAAATGGCGATCAGCCCCGGTACCATGAAGAGTATACCTATGGTAATGACCAGATAGATCAGGGCATTAGCGGGCCAGATGATGAGGACCAGTCCGATCACCAGGGCAAAGATAGTACGAAGCATGAAATAATTGACGTTTTTCATAATCGTCAGGTTTTTATGGATTGTAAAAACGAAGATACAAATAAATTGCCATAATGAAACCTTTTGGGGCAACTTTGTTTTCTTGCCGGACAAATGCCTCTCTCCGACTCCCGTGACCGGAGACCGGGCGGTGTTATCTAATTGTTAAGTATGGATTATTAAATCATTAAGAAATTGAAGTTCATAAAAAGTGTTTGGTTCGCTTCTCTATCTTTATGTCCGAATAGAGAAAATTCCTATACGGAACGTCAATGAATAAAGCCATTTTTACGATTTTTTTCGGAGTCTGTTGCTGCTGTTTCTCCGTACAGGCTCAGCGAATCAAGGGAAGCGATACGGTCCTTCCCCTCACACAGGAACTTTCAGAACGATATCTCAGGGAACACCCCTCTTCGGAAATTGTTGTCACGGGCGGTGGATCGGGTGTGGGATTGGCGGCTTTGCCAGAGAATACTACCGATATAGCCATGGCTTCCCGGCGCATTAAATTCGGGGAGAAGATGAAATTTGCCCAGATTGGGCTGACCGTGAGCGAGGTGATTGTCGCATACGATGCTTTGGCCGTGGTGGTCAATCCGACCAATCCTGTCGATCGGCTGACGCGTGAACAGTTGGAGGCCATTTTCCGGGGGAAGATTACCAATTGGAAAGAGGTGGGTGGTGACGATCGCAAAATCGTGGTTTATTCTCGGGAGACCTCGTCCGGAACTTATGAGTTTTTTAAGGAGAGTGTGCTCTCCAACAAGAACTATATGAGCAGTATTCTCTCGATGCCGGCTACGGGAGCCATTATTCAGTCGGTGCGCCAGACCAAAGGGGCCATCGGATATATCGGGCTTGCCTATCTGAATCCATACGTAAAGGCTTTGGCTATCTCCTACGATGGCGGAAATCATTATGCGTTGCCGTCGGTGGAGAATGCCTTCGACGGATCTTATCCGGTAGTGCGTCCGCTGTATTACTATTACGATGCGAAAAAAGAGGCTCAAGTGGCTCCTTTTATTTCGTATATCCTTTCGCAGGAGGGCCAGAAATTGGTGAGAGAGGAGGGTTTTGTACCGGTAAAGAGAGACGACGAACAAGAGGAACGATCGAAAGAGTGATATGAGAAAGTTGTTTGAAAAAATCGTACAATGGGTGTTGACCGGTAGCGGATTCGTCACCAGTATAGTTATTTTGCTGATTATCGGATTCCTTTTTACGGAGGGGGCCGGGTTGTTCCGGGGACGTGTCATCGAAGAGGGATATGTGTTGGCTCTTAACAAGGAGAATCCGGTGAGTCGGTTGACTGCCGAGCAGATCAAGGGAGTATTCGACGAAGATATCGCCAATTGGAAAGAAGTAGGTGGACCCGATCTGCCGATCGAGACTTTTCGTTTGGAGGATGTGGATCGTTATTTCTCGGAAGAGGAGTTGGGTCCTCAGTACGAAAGGGCCGGAGAGGCAATCGTAGGATGGGTCGAAGAGCATTCGGGAGCGATCGCTTTCGTGCCTCGGGTGATGATTCCCGAGGAGGCTGATCTGCATTATATCGAAGACCGGACTATCTCTCCGGCCGAAGTATTTGCCGGTGCGGAATGGTTTCCGACGGCAACTCCAGCTCCATTGTTTGGTATGTTGCCTCTGTTGGCGGGAACGTTGTGGGTAAGTCTTTTCGCCATTCTGTTTGCTCTGCCGTTCGGACTCAGTGTGGCCATCTATATGTCTGAGGTGGCTTCGGAGCGGATGAGAAGTATTCTCAAACCGGTGATCGAACTGTTGAATGGTATTCCCTCGGTGGTCTACGGCTTTTTCGGATTGATTGTCATTGTGCCTCTCCTGCAGCAGGGATTTGATTTGCCGGTGGGGGAGAGCGGATTGGCCGGAAGTATCGTGTTGGCCATTATGGCCCTGCCGACCATGATTACCGTGGCAGAGGATGCCATGCGCAGTTGTCCCCGATCGCTTCGGGAAGCAAGTTTGGCGTTGGGGGCCACCCGTTGGCAAACAATCTATCGGGTGGTGATTCCCGCTTCGATGTCGGGTATTACATCCGGCGTGGTGCTCGGAATCGGACGGGCTGTTGGTGAGACAATGGCCGTATTGATGGTCACCGGAAATGCCGCAGTGATTCCTACTTCGATTTTGGAGCCCTTGCGGACCATTCCCGCCACGATTGCCGCCGAATTGGGCGAAGCTCCTGCCGGAGGGTCTCACTATCAGGCTCTTTTCCTGTTGGGCGTTATTCTGTTCTTTATCACGCTTGTGATCAATATGAGTGTGGAGTATATTTCCTCGAAAAATAAATAGTGTTATGGAATCACCTCGTTATCCCGATAGATATGACCTGCGTAAACGTCGTTCTCAATGGGTGGCTTTTGCTTTGTTCCGGGTCTTCAGTCTCTTTATTGCATTCGTTCTGTTTGCTATCCTTGGATTTATTATCTACAAAGGAGTCGGTGTGATCAGTTGGGATTTTTTGACGGAGCCGCCGACCGACGGGATGACTTCCGGAGGAATCTTTCCGGCTATTGTGGGAACCTTGCTTTTGATGTTGGGAAGTGCGATTGTGGCATTCCCAGTGGGCATCATGAGCGGAATCTATATGAATGAATATGCTTCGCGGGGCTGGTTGGTCCGTTTTATTCGACTGATGACCAATAACCTGAGCGGTGTGCCTTCGATTGTGTTCGGATTGTTCGGAATGGCGCTTTTTGTGAAATATCTCGGCTTCGGCGACAGTATTCTGGCCGGATCGCTTACGTTGGGTCTGTTGTCGTTGCCGCTGGTGATCCGGACCACCGAGGAGGCCTTGAAAGACATCCCATCCAGTTATCGAGAGGGAAGTCTGGCTCTCGGTGCCACGAAACTGCAGACCATTTGGAAAGTGATCCTGCCGATGGGAATGCCTCGGATCATCACCGGGTTGATTCTCTCCCTGGGGCGTGTCTCGGGGGAAACGGCTCCGATTCTTTTCACGTGTGCGGCCTATTTCTTTCCGCAACTTCCCTCTTCGATATTCGACCAGTGTATGGCCCTGCCCTATCATTTGTACGTGATCTCCACCAGCGGAACAGATATCGAAGCCCAACAACCCATTGCCTATGGGACGGCATTGGTGCTGATTGCCATTATCCTGGTGGTGAATTTATTGGCGGGCGGAATGCGTCGCTATTTTGAAAACAGACTGAAAACGAAATAAATCTTATGAAGAAAATCGAAGTCAAGGAGGTCGATTTCTATTACGGCAAGTTTCATGCACTCAAACACATCTCGATGGAGGTGGAACAAAACGATGTGGTTGCCTTCATCGGACCGTCCGGATGCGGAAAATCCACCTTTCTGCGCCTTTTCAATCGGATGAACGATCTGATTCCCGGAAGTCGGCTTACGGGACAGGTGTTGATCGACGGTAGGGACATCTATGCTCCGGGGGTGGAGATCGATCGGTTGCGTAAGGAGGTGGGAATGGTCTTCCAACGGCCCAATCCTTTTCCGAAGAGTATTTTTGACAATGTGGCTTATGGCTTGCGGGTCAATGGGATTCGGGATAAGAGTTTTATCGCCCATCGGGTGGAAGAGGCTCTCAAGGGGGCTGCTCTCTGGAATGAGGTGAAAGATAAGTTGAAAGCATCTGCCTTTGCACTTTCGGGTGGTCAGCAGCAACGGTTGTGTATTGCCCGGGCTATGGCGGTTTCTCCTTCGGTGTTGCTGATGGATGAACCTGCTTCGGCACTTGATCCGATCTCTACGGCGAAGATCGAGGAGCTGATCCGTGAATTGAAAAAGGAGGTGACGATTATCATCGTGACCCACAATATGCAACAGGCTGCCCGGGTGAGCGATCGAACGGCGTTCTTTTATATGGGTGAGATGGTGGAATGTGGAGAGACAAAGATGATCTTCACGAATCCGAGCAAGGAGGCTACTCAGAACTATATTACGGGACGTTTCGGATAGTGGATAACAGATAAAAACGAAAATAATATGGTAAAGTTTATCGAATCGGAGTTGGTGCAGCTCCGTAGAGAGGTCGATCAAATGTGGACATTGGTCTACAATCAGATGGATCAGGCCCGGCAGGCGGTTATGACGCTCGATCGTCAGTTGGCCCAACAAATCGTGGTGCGTGAGCGGCGGGTGGATGCTTTTGAGTTGAAGATAGATAGCGATGTGGAGGATTTTATTGCATTGTATAATCCGGTGGCTGTCGATCTGCGCTTTGTGCTGGCCATGCTCAAGATCAATAGCGATTTGGAGCGAATCGGCGATTATGCGGATGGAATCGCCCGTTTTGTAAGGGATATAGATGTTCAGGAAATAGATGACCGTTTGTTGCAGGATTTGCAGGTGGATACCATGTTTACTCTCGTGCTGAACATGCTCGAGGAGTTGCAGGAGGCCTTTAATGAAGAGGATGCAGAGAAAGCGGCGGCTGTATTGGGAATGGATGACCAACTCGATCGGATTAAGCGGGCTTCGGGAGGTATTTTGATCGATTATGCCAAGCACAATCCCGATGCGATTCCGCTGTGTTTCGAATTCGGAGGCGTTTTCCGTAAATTGGAGCGTACAGGCGATCATTTGACCAATATTGCCGAAGAAATAGTCTTCTATATTGATGCCAAAGTGCTTAAACACAATGATTCTCAGGAAAAATCGGACAAGAAGTCCCCGGAGGGGAAAAAGTAATCCGCATTCCTGATTCTGTGAGATGAACAATCGGCGTATTCGAAATTTCGAATACGCCGATTTAATTTGTTGGTGGGTCGCTTAGTGGGCTACTTTATCCGGATCGGCTCCCGACCCGACAGGTCCGTTTATCTGACCGATGAATTCCATCTCCCGGGGCGTCAGTTCGAAATCGAAAATACGACTGTTCTCTTCGATCCGCGAAGGGGTAACCGATTTGGGAAGAGGAATGATTCCTCTTTGCAGATGCCAACGCAGACAGATCTGGGCGACCGTTTTGCCGTGGCGTTCGGCAATTTCATTCAAGGCAGGCATTTCGGAAAGATGACCTTGGGAGAGCGGACCCCATGCCTCTACGGCAATGTCGTGGGATTGACAGTACTCTACGGCTTGGGTATGGTTGAGGCCCGGATGGATTTCGATTTGATCGACCATAGGGGCAATCGTTGCGGTCACCATCAACGATTCGATATGATGAGGCATGAAATTACTTACCCCGATGGCCCCGATATATCCGTCGCGATAGAGTTTTTCCATGGCTCGCCAGGTTTCGCGATTCATCTCGGCCCAATCGTGTTCGTGACCTTTGCCGATGGGCCAGTGGATCAGATAGAGGTCGAGATAGTCCATCCCCAGGGCGTTCATTGTCCGATCGAAGGCTTCCAGAGTCGATTCATATCCCTGGTCCCGGTTCCACAGTTTGCTGGTGACGAAGATTTCGTCGCGGCCGACGCCGCTTTCGCGAATAGCTTGACCCACGCTTCGTTCGTTTCCGTAGATGGCGGCAGTATCGATCAGCCGATAGCCTACGCGAAGCGCTTCCTTGACAGAATTGACGGTAGTGCTTCCCTCCGGAGTGAGAAAAGTCCCGAATCCTACGCAAGGTATTTTGTTCCCGTTACAGAGTGAATAGGTGTCTTGCAGCGATTTCAATTTCATAACCGGACGTTTTTTATGACAACAGAAAGATATGCAATAATGATACAAAGATACCTAAATGGTTAAAAAAAGAAATAGATGATGTGGTTTTTTAGAAAACATATTGATATATCCCTTTATAAACCGACCCATCTGTTGGCGCAGAGGAATGTCCGCCCGGAGTCTCTCCGCGAGGAACTGTCATACGGTATCTAATGAAGTCACCTCTTGCATATATCCTTTTGGGATATAGCCACATAATATATGTATACTAAAGCCAGGAACGGCACAATCAGGCTGACCGTTTGATTGCTCATATCTGCGACTGCGCCCATTATCATAGGTAAAATGGCCCCTCCGGCTATGCCCATGATCATCAGTGCGGAGAGGTTGTCGGTGTTTTCCGGAGAGTGCTGCAAAGCCGCGGAGAACATGATGGGGAAAATATTGGCACAGCAGAGACCCAACAAGAACAGGGAGACCAAACATCCTGTCGTATTCGGCGACACAACAAATGTGACAAAAGACAGTAGAGCTGCCAATAAGTTCCAACGGATAAAGCGGAATGGAGATATCTTCGCTAAAACAATGGAGCCGATAAAGGTCCCTGACATACGTGCAAGATAGTAAAGGCTGCATCCCATTCCTCCCTGTTCCAGGGGCATTTCGAAGCGTTCAAACAGAAACGTGGGGACAGCAGTCATCAATCCTATTTCAAAGCCTACACTCAAGACAATGGCTAAAAAGCATTGTAATAAAAACGAATTTTTCAACAATGCTATAATCGAAACAAAAGAATGTCTCTTGGTTTCCACGATAGTTTCTTCAAACGGGGTGGCCCACAACCACACGGCAGACAGCAAAGTGATACCGGAATAGATGGGGAATATCCACTGCCATTTACCGGTCAGACTGACGGCAAAACCCAAAATCAGAGGACTGCCCATGGAGGCGATGGCTTTGATAAAAGTTCCCAAAGATAACATACTTGTCAGTTTCGACGGATTGACTATGCTGGCCAATAACGGATTTAAGGAGACCTGAAGTATGGTATTGCCTATACCCAAACAGGCAAACGACAGCAATATGACTGCATACGAATAGTGGATAATGGGTAACAGCATGGCTACGAACGTCACTACCGTACTTAACAAGACTGTTTTTTTACGTCCAATTTTCCCTGTCAACATGCCCGCGGGTAAGGAACAGACCGCAAACCAAAGAAATACCAACATCGGCAGCAGGTTGGCTAACGTATCGCTCAACGAAAAGTCTTGTTTTACATAACTCGTTGAGACACCAACCATGTCTACAAACCCCATTACGTAGAATGAGAGTAATATCGGTAATAATTTTGCCATATTCTTCATTCTATGATAGAATTATTATACGAACTTATATTGTGTCGGACCTTTTCAAAAACTTGCATCGAACTTCAGCTTTGTTCAAGTTAAAATACTTGTATCGGGAATGTATTGTGCAGTAATTCAAGGGGGTGAAGTGCCCCTCTGTTGAAGAGAAGCACTTCGCCATGGAGACATTTTGTTCTGAAAACCGTGGAAGAACTTATCTGATTGCATATTCTTTTGCAGCTTCCATCATGGCAATGACATTTTCTGTCTTTGAATTGGCTGACATGCTGCACCCGGAACTCAGAATAAATCCGGTTGACGGGTTAATTTTATCGAACAATTCGTTGCATTCTGTTTTGATCTCTTCCGGAGATGAAAAGCACAGAGAAGACGTATTTAACGTGAATTCGACATAAGAGCAAATATATTTTTCTGATAATTAGAAACATAGCGATAAAAGTATTAAATTTATAGTGTCCAATTATAACATTTA
>CALVFI010000016.1 GCA_944326815.1 uncultured Rikenellaceae bacterium
GTCAGGATTTGGCTTCGGCAGGGATTGTAATGGCTTCACGGATTATCGCCACTTCAACCAAAACCCTTGTAACTCAATTCTATCACTATATCTTTCCGCATTTCACTTTTTTGTAGTAACTTTGCAATCTAAGAGTATAGAGATGGAAAAGATTTGTCCCCGATGCGGTGCGCGTTTCAGTTGTACAGGCAATGACAAAATCCCTTGCCATTGCGCAGAGGTCGAACTTGACGATGCACAAAGGAACTACATCGCCCGTAAATATAACGGATGTCTATGCCATGCCTGTCTGTGCGAAATACAGGAAAAGGTCCGACCGGCAGATATTCGGGACTTGTCGAATTTCCTGCTCGATTTTGCCTCCTCGATGCTCGCCGCCGGAGTCCACACCTCCCGGGTGGAACGTAATGTGCGACGAATCGCCGAGTCGTTCGGCTACCGTACGGACATGACCATCTTCACGCGCCACTTCACCATGAGCATCCTTCACAAGGATGACGACGGCATCCGACGCACTTCGGTCCGAGCCATTGCTCCGGCCGCCTTTAATTTTGAAATCATCTCCCGATTGAGTTCCCTCAGCTGGCAGGCACACGACAACCATCTGACGCTGACAGAGCTACAGGAGAGCTATGTAGATATCATCACCACACCACGCATTTCACGCTGGAAGGTGTTGCTCCTCGTCTCGCTGGCCAATGCGGCCTTCTGTCGCCTGTTCGGAGGCGATCCCACAGCCATGGGGCTGGTTTGCATCGCCACATTCGCCGGTTTCCTCCTCAAACAGGAGATGGGCTTACGCAAGATCAACCACCTGGCCATCACCATTCTGGCCGCATTCACCGCTTCGATGATCGCATCGTTGGGCATCTGGTACGACCTCGGGGAGACGCCGCAAATCGCACTCGGAACCAGCGTACTGTTCTTGATTCCGGGGGTTCCATTGATCAATTCGATCATCGACATTCTTGAGAGCCACGTACTGATGGGTATTTCACGCGCAGTCAATGCTCTGATTCTCGTGATATGCATCGCTCTGGGACTCTCGGCCACCTTATTGATTCTCGGAAGGAACGTACTATGAACGAAGACCTGATTCTCGCCGTTTTAAGCGATGCTCTTTTCGCCGCAGTAGCAGCCATCGGATTTGCCGTCATCTCCAACCCCCCGCGCAAAGCCATCCTGATTTCGGCCATTTTAGCCGCCATAGGGCACTCCCTGCGTTTCTATCTATTGGGGCACACCTCACTCGACATTGCCACTGCATCGATGATCGCTGCATTTATCATCGGTTTATTCAGCATGTTATGCGCCAAATGGATCCACTGCCCGGCCGAGGTTTTCTCCTTCCCCTCCCTGCTGCCGATGATTCCGGGGATGTATGCTTACAAGACCATTCTGGCGCTCATGCAGTTCATGCAGAATCCTGCAGCTGACCGCCAACAACTCATCGTAGATATTTTCCACAATGGGTTGACGACTCTATTTGTGATGTTCGCGCTGGTAATCGGTGTTTCGCTGCCAATCTTCATGTTCCACAAGCAATCGTTCATGATGACCCGATTGCTCAAGAAACATAACGACTGACTCCTACTCCCGAAAACGAATTCTACAATCGTCGAGACTCTCAATAATAGCAAGCGACTCGACGCGGATGCCCCTCTCTCTCAGACGACGTCCTCCATCCTGAAAGGCCTTCTCGATGATGAACCCCATGCCGCACAAGGTCGCTCCGGCGGCATGGATCAACCTGCTTGCTCCAAGGGCCGCATTCCCATAGGCCAGAAAATCGTCGATGAAAAGCACCCGATCGGCAGGCGTCAAAAATTCACGGCTGATACATACATCGTAATCCCGATCTTTGGTAAAGGAATGAACGGTCGTCGAGAGCATATCAGCCATGGTCTTGGGCCGTTTTTTCTTGGCAAAGACCACCGGCAGATCGAGCAAAAAGCCCACCATAATCGCCGGCGCAATGCCACTGGCCTCAATCGTCATCACCTTATTTATCCGTTCCGCCGCAAAACGACGCACAAACTCCACTGCGAGAGCTTTCATCAGTCCAGGATCCATCTGGTGATTAATAAAACTATCCACCTTCAGTATGCCTCCCTCGAGACAGCGGCCATCCTGTAAAATCCTTTTTTTGAGCAGTTCCATAATAGATTCACACTCCCGGCAAACACTCCCGGATTCGTGTCGTAAAAGTAATCAATCCAAGCCATTTTTTGTCCGTTCACCAATATTTTGTAGCTTTGTACGATTAAAAAAGGGTGGACATGAATAAAACGGCTGGATACAAACTGACGATCGTCATCCCCGTCTTCAATGAAGAGGACAACATCTATGCACTGGAGGAGAAACTCCGCGATTTTTTGCCTCAATCGTTGGCTCATCCCACCTGCGTACTCTTTGTCAATGACGGTTCGAAAGACCGGAGCCCGGAACGTATCCGGGAAATTTGTGCCCGGAATGACGCCTTTTTCTACCTCGACCTGGCCCGCAACAGCGGTTTGAGCGCCGCCATGAAGGCAGGTATCGATGCCACCTTCTCGGACTATGTCGGCTACATGGATGCCGACCTGCAAACCACCCCGGAGGATTTCAATCTGCTGTTGCCCTACATGGATGAGTATGAGATGGCGATGGGTATCCGTACCGGACGCAAGGATTCATTCGGCAAGCGACTCTCTTCGAAAATCGCCAACAGTTTCCGCCGCATGATGACCGGAGACGATGCGCAGGATACCGGATGCCCACTCAAGGTGCTGCGTACGGATTATGCCAAACGGATTCCGTTCTTCACCGGCATGCATCGTTTCCTGCCAGCACTCATGCTTTTACAGGAGGCTCGGGTGAAACAGATTCCCGTACGGCACTTCCCACGTGTGGCCGGCAAATCGAAGTATCATCTGTGGAACCGTCTGAAGGGGCCTTTCATGGATTGTTTTGCCTACCGCTGGATGAAAAAACGTTACATTAATTACCATACGGCAGGAGACAACCTCAATTAATGGCTCCGCACTCCCCATTTTGCCCATGACCTACGCCATCTTTGCCATCGGCTTCCTCGCTCAGGCCTTTTTCTCAGGCCGCATCCTGTTGCAGTGGATTCTCTCGGAACGGGCAAAAAAGGTCGTGTCACCGACCATCTACTGGGTGCTCAGCATCATGGGCTCCTACCTGCTGTTTCTTTACGGTTGGTTGCGCGACGACTTCGCCATCATTCTGGGGCAGATCATCTCTTATTACATTTATATCTGGAATCTCCGGGAAAAAGGCGTCTGGCAGAAGGTGAATCTTCTGTTCCGTGTGATTCTCTGCATTACGCCTGCCTGTGCGGTTGCTTATGCACTGCGCGATCCATCCAGTTTTATCGAAACGTTCTTCCGGAACGACGACGTCCCGCTGTGGCAGGTTCTGTTCGGCTCCGCCGGCCAGATCATCTTTACACTGCGATTCATCTACCAATGGCAATACTCCTATAAACGCCATGAATCGCTCTTGCCACTGGGCTTCTGGGTCATCAGCCTCATCGGATCGGCTATGATCGTCTCCTATGGCCTATTCCGACTCGATCCCGTATTGATTTTAGGACAGTCCACCGGATTCCTTGCCTATACGCGCAATATCTTCATATATCGCAAAGAGCGAAAGAACGCCCTCAAAAAAAGCGAACCATGAAACGAATCTACTACCTATTACCACTCGTCGCATTGATTCCGCTGTTCCTGCTGCGCGACTTCACGCCGGATAACGAACTGCGCTACCTGAGCATCGCCGACGAGGCGCTCCGCAACGGAGATATCTTCACTTTTACCAATCATGGAGTCGATTATGCCGACAAGCCCCCTCTCTATCTATGGATCGTTATGCTGGGCAAGTGGCTCTTCGGGACTCATAGCATGCTGTTTCTGGGGATGTTTTCGATTCTCCCGGCGCTGGGCATCCTGTGGATCATGAACCGCTGGACGAAAGAAGCGCTCTCGAAAGAAGAACGCACCTCCGGGGCCTTGATGCTCATGACCAGCGTATTCTTCATCGGCTCTGCAGTAGTTTTGCGCATGGACATGCTTATGTGTCTGTTCATCGTGCTATCGTTGTATGCATTCTATCAGATATATACCGGGAAGGATTCTCTCAAGCAACGCATGCTGTTCCCTGTGTGGGTTTTCCTTGCTGTTTTCACGAAAGGACCGGTGGGCATTCTCGTTCCACTGCTCTCGACCCTTGTTTTCCTGGCCGTAAGCGGGAAGTTCCGCACAATCGGACGCTATTGGGGTTGGCTGACCTGGGCGGTACTTGTCCTGCTTGCCGGACTCTGGTTCTGTGGCGTATACCTCGAAGGCGGGAAAGAGTACCTTAACAACCTGCTCTTCAACCAGACGGTCAACCGGGCGGTCGATTCGTTCCACCACAAAGCCCCCTTCTGGTATTACGGTGTAGCCATCTGGTATTCGCTGGCCCCCTGGGCCCTGTTGATGATAGGGGCCATCATCGCCGGAGTATGCTGCAAAAACATTCGCAGCACGATGACCGACCTTGAACGCCTCTTCCTTACGATAGCTGCCACAACATTCGTCATGCTCTCGCTCATCAGTTCCAAAATACAGATTTACCTTCTCCCTGCATTCCCTTTCATCGCCTACCTGACGATGCTCTGGGTGGTACGGTTCCGCAACCGGAGATGGCTCAACTGGCTGATTGCTATTCCGGCTCTCGTGTTGACACTTGCACTGCCGGCCCTTTTCATCGCCGCCCGACAAATTGAGTTTCCATTGCTGACAACCGCCTGGGTGCCGGTGGCATTGGCTGTTCTTTCCATTGCGGGCATCATGACACTGGTGCTGCTGATTCGGGGAGATCTGAACAGGAGCATCCGGATACTCGCATGCGGTGTACTGACAACCATTCTGGTCGGTTCTTTCGCCGTACCTTCGTTCAATGCCTATGTAGGTTATGGCGAACTGTCTCAAGCGGCATTGGAGGCTTCTCAAGAGCACCATGGAGCACCTATCTACTCGTATAAAGTAAGGCGTGTAGAGAATTCCGACGTTTACCTCGGGCAGGAACCCGCACAACTTACGGCCACCGATCTGGCTGACACCACGGGGCGTCTCGCGGGTTCAATTATTCTCCTGCGCGAACGCGACCTGCAACGCGACTCCGTACTGATTCGTTTTGCCGAAAGCAAAGAGATACGACCGATAGGTCCGCATGCGCTGTTGATTGTCGAACCGCGCCAACCGGCAGACAGTATCAGCATATCCGCCGCCCCGCAGGAAATGGAATAAGAACGAGATCATTGTGAGCCATTCAAAATCGCCACGTTCGTACAATACAAAAGGCTGCCTGTGAGGCAGCCTTTTTCGTTTTTTGTTATCAAACAACTTCTGTCGAGTATCGAATTATAACTTTACCGTACGTTCGATATAAGACTTATAGTCTTTTACTACCGGGACATAATGTCCGAACAGAGGCGACGAAATCAGCAGATCGGCCGAAGAACGGTTGATCGCCGTAGGGACATTGTAAAGCGTAGCCAGACGCAACAACGCCTTGACATCCACATCGTGAGGCTGTGCCTGCATCGGATCCCAGAAAAAAATCAGAATGTCGATCTTCCCCTCCGCAATGCGGGAGCCCAACTGCTGATCGCCTCCCAGTGGCCCCGATTTGAGCAAGGTAATCTGTGCGACATCGGCATCGTATTCGGCCGGACGACGCTCCTGAAGCGTTTTTTCCACCATTCGGCCCGTTGTTCCCGTACATATCAAATGATAGCCGAGCAGTTTCTCCCAGTTCCAGGCTACCCATTCGGCCAGGTCGTGCTTCATGTTATCATGCGCCACCAGCGCAATCGTCAATTTTCTCTCTTCTTCCATAATCCTATTACATTAAAAGATCCTTCTCAAAGATAGGGAAATCTACGCAAAAAATAGTATCTTTAAGCCTCGTAAAAGAAATTCCATGCAGACAGATACAAAAATCGACGCCCTCGACCAACTATCCAAAGAGCAATTGAGTGAACTGGTCCGCATCTACGCCCGCAATCTTCTGGCGCTCGATGGCCTATGGTTCCAATCCATCGAACAAAAGCAGGGCATGGACGATGCCATGTGGCATGATGAAAACGTCTGGCGCACCTTCACGGAGATTGAGGCCCGACGTATTCGTGAATTCCTTGCATTGCCTCCACACCCGGGACTGGAGGGCCTGGAACGCGCTCTGGTATTGCGTTTTGCAGCCTTTGCCAATCGATCCATAGAGATTCGTCGGGAAGATGATTCGCTACTGTTTCGCGTGGTAGATTGCCGCGTACAATCGGCCCGCAGCCGGAAAGGTATGCCGTGGCATCCCTGTCGTCCGGTCGGAATAAAGGAATATACCTACTTTGCCAAAGCAATCGACAACCGCGCCTTATGTGAACCGGTAAGTTGTTATCCGGAGATCACAGATCCCAGTTGCGCCTGTGCATGGCGATTCCGAATCACCGAACCCAACCTACCGGATGAGTTGTAATCCGCAAGAATCCAATAAAAAAGGGTGGCGGATTCTTAATTTACGCCACCCCTTTTATACGTGATTCCGTTGGGATTCGAACCCAAGACCCACAGCTTAGAAGGCTGTTGCTCTATCCAACTGAGCTACGGAACCTTTATTTCGGAGCACAAAATTAACGCAATTATTCCGAATCTGCAAAAAAATATCAATCCTACTGTAAACTAGTTATTTGACACGCGCCCGAATCCGACATCCCCGAAAAATCCTCTCGGATTACACCTGAAAATGTCCAGATTTCGGACAGATGTTCCTCTTCGTTTTCCTCCATGAAAATGGCGGTTTAGCCTCTTGAATTGACGATTTGTGTAAACCGATGTGTAAACCAGAATTTACACATGAATGCCTTATTTTCAGTGATTTGCTATTCCTCTAAGCAACTAAAAGATGGGACTTCTCCATTAATGATGCGGATCACCAAAGACCGAGAGCGAAAATATAGCAGCATCGGTATCTCTGTTGACCCTAAGTTTTGGGATTTTAAGAAGAACCAACCCAAACGTAGCTGTCCCAATCGGGAGTACATCATGCAGATCATCCGTAACAAAGAGAGCGAAATGCAGCAACGCATTTTCGAACTCGGCATGAGGGGCGACTATTCGATTGAGGACATACTCGCCACACCAAAACAATCCGCCCAAACGGGTCGAATAGAGGACTTTTATAGGGAATTGATTGAGGACTATCAACGACAAGGAAAAACAGGAAACAGCCATGTCTATACTGATTCCCTGCGGTCGTTACGCTCCTACTGCAACGGTAAAATGAATCTCCGTTTTAAGGATATTACACCTAAATGGTGCGAATATTACGAAAAATGGCTAAGGGATAAGGAGTGCAAAGAGACGACCATGAGCGTACTTTTCCGAACTCTGCGGAGCGTTTTTAACAAGGCGATCAAAGCTAACATTGCCGAGCAGAAAGATTATCCGTTCAATGATTTTCGCATCAGTAAATTCGACACTTCGACTAAGAAACGGGCCATCTCCAAAATGGACGTCATGAAGATCATGGAAGCTGATTTAACGGATACGCGGGATTACATACGTTTAAGCCGTGATCTATTTGTGTTCAGTTACCTGTGTGGCGGGATCAATTTTGTCGATATGGCCTATCTTAAACCCGAGAACATCGAGAACGGACGGTTGTCCTATATCCGACAGAAAACAGGTAAACGAATTAATGTTACGCTGTGCGGGAAGGCCATTCAGATACTGCAAGATTATTCGGGTTACAATGGCGGTTACCTGTTCCCGATTCTTCATGTGAGAGAACACCGTACGCCGACACAACGCCACAACCGTATCCACAAAATTCTGTCGAAAGTGAATCTGAACTTACAGTACATTGGCCAAAGACTCGGGATTGAAGCACACTTGACCACCTATGTGGCTCGGCACAGTTTTGCCACCGTGCTGAAGAAATCGGGTGTGAACGTGGCCCTAATTAGTGAGGTTCTCGGACACTCAGACCTGTCGACCACCCAAATCTATCTGGATAGTTTCGAGAACAGTCAGATCGACGAGGCGATGCGGAATCTGTTATGAAACAAGAAAGGACACCCCTTATTCCTCGGGGTGTCCTTCTTTCATCATGTAAGCCTATAC
>CALVFI010000017.1 GCA_944326815.1 uncultured Rikenellaceae bacterium
TTCCGCCAACCCTAATGCCTGACGATGATAGATGACGGCTTCGTTGAACTTGGCTGCGTCCCGGTAACGCTTGCCCAACGCTTTGCTGGCACACATCATCCCATACTTGTTCCCTTCAGCCTCAAAATGATCCAATAAGATGGACAAAGAATCTATCCCAGGGGTAACTCGAACAGTGCTGTCAATCATTTTGCGGGTTTCATCGGGAAGGTCCGACTGAACCAATGGCGATGTACAGGCAAACAGCGACAGAATACCTAAACAGATCAGCAATCTCATCTCTTATTTATTTAAATCAGTGAGATAAATATACGCATTTTCCAAAGATAAAGATATTCTACTCTAAAAAAATATTCAGAGTGTTTCCTAATTTAGAGAAAAGTAAATCGTTCTATTGTATGAATCATTTTGTAATCATAACTTTTAAATTTACATAACGGTATTAATGTCGACTCCTGCAAAATATCCCGTACTGACAAACCATTTTTCATACAAGAGGGAGTATTGAGGCTTAAATAAACCTAAAGAGTCATTTAATACTTAATAGTTAACAGTTACACTAATTTATATATGGCAAAGCGTCCCGAATAATTATGAATTAAATCCTAAAAAGAATGGAGCCAATAGTAAAAAGTTAAAAGTTACTATAAAAGCCACAGTTATTAAGGTTTTATTGGTTAAGAGATAACATTTGTTTGTCTGTCAATTCCTTCCATCGTCTCAGACCGTCTCAGACGGTGAGGTTTGTTTGCGCAAATTTCATTGAGACATAGTTAATATATTGATAACCAATATAGATAAGTTTCTTCAACGAGGAGGAATATTAGGCCTGTTTCGGAGGCAAATACCTCAAAATACGCCTCTTAAAAACTTACAAGAGCGACTTTCGGGTCGCTCTTGTTGTACTCAAAATTTGTTTCGTATTCATATATTTGTCCTCAGATTATTTATCAGGCTTGATTAAAGAATTTTTTTCTCTCAGATATCTTTACGTAGATTCACGATACACAGGCTTGTATTTCTGTATGTTTTGGTGTATATCCAAATCATAAAGAGTGTGAATCCTGGCTATATGACTACTGACCATCGGGCTCATGTCCGACTTGAATGTGTGGTATGGACCTGCCATTTACATCCTGATCCGCCAAATTATTCTCGTAATATAAATGTGAGATGATTACTTTGTCACATTCAAGGGCGTATGACAATCGCACCGACACACCTCTTCTTTTGCCCATCTGGTACCAAAACCGGGAAATTACTCAACGTCAATTTTCTGGCAAGACCGACGGAAACAGCCATGCCTAAAGTTGCAGAAATTCTTTTTCCGTGATAATGCTCAGTCCGTATTTTGAGACAACTTTCTCTATCTGTGCGCTATCGCTTGTCCGAAGAATCATAAAGGCTCTCTCGCGGATCGAGAAACAGTACATATATTCAATCGAAAGACCCTCTTGTGCGAAAGATCTCAACTGAGTGGCCAAGACATCAGCCATCGAACGGCAGGTCAACGCCACCACATCATTCTGTTGGGCACTTACACTGTGGGATTTGAGTTCCTCATAGGCCCGGGCCGTATCGGAGGTAATCAATCGCAAGATGCCATACTCGGAGGTGTCGGCTACCGTGGCGGCAATAATGCGGATATCAGCCTTGCCCAAAATGTCGAGGATTTCATTCAAGCGTCCTGATTTGTTCTCGAGAAATACGGATAATTGCTTAATCGTCATCATATTCGGCTCTATTTATTTTTTCGTAAATCTTTTACTCGCACCGCTTTACCTTGAGATTGCGGGATAGCACCCTTGTCGACCAGTCGGATCTTGGGAGTAAGGAGAATCTCGTCTTTGAGTTGTCGGGTAATTTCGCGAGTAAGTCCCTGAAGCTGGGAGTAGTCGTCAGTAAAGAGATCGCTCAATTCGACCTCCACCATGACCTCATCGTTATTGTTGACCGTATCTACCGTAATCAGGTAGTTCGTTCCCAGTTCTTTAAACTGCATTAGGATGTTTTCGATCTGCATCGGGAAGATATTTACTCCCTTCACGATAAACATATCGTCGCTGCGACCTTTGAGCCTGTCAATCCTTCGATGGGTGCGGCCGCAGGGACACTCGCCGGGAAGAATGCAGGTCAGGTCTCGGGTACGGTAACGAATCAATGGCATCGCATCTCGATCCAATGTTGTCAACACCAGCTCTCCAATCTCTCCGTCGGGAACAGGCTCTAAGGTTTGGGGGTCGATAATCTCCATGATATAACAATCTTCCCATAAGTGAAGCCCGTTCTGCTCTTGACATTCAAAGGCCACGCCCGGGCCGCTCATTTCTGACATTCCGAAACAGTTGTAGGCTTTTACGCCGAGAGATTCTTCTATTTTGCGACGTTGTGCATCGGTATGAGGTTCTGCACCGATAATCAGGGTCGTCAGTTTGGTGTCGGTCTGAGGATCTATATTCATCTCCCTCATCACTTCGTACAGACGGGAAACATAGCTTGGAATTGCGTGTATAGCTGTTGTGCCGAAATCCCGAATGAATTTGATTTGACGAATCGTATTGCCGGCAGCAGCAGGAACCGTCAGCGCCCCGAGCTTTTCCGCCCCATATTGAAAGCCAAGGCCTCCGGTAAACATCCCGTAGCCAGACGTGTTTTGAAAAACATCATGATTGCGCAATCCGACCATATAGAGGCAGCGGGCTACCCGATTGGCCCATTGCTCCAGATCGTGTTGCGAGTGGCAAATTACTGTGGGATTACCGGTTGTACCGCTCGAGGAATGAAGCCTGACGACCTGATCCATCGAAGCCGCCACCAAACCGAAAGGATAATGGTTCCTCAAGTCATTTTTGGTGGTAAACGGTATCTTCCGGAGATCATTCAGAGTCCGGATACTATCCGGCGTAATACCCGCCTCTTCCAATCGGGTTTTATAGAATGGACTCCGAAGTGCAACTCGCAGGGTCTCTTTCAGTCGTTTTATTTGAAGGGCCTCTAAATCGGCTCGTTTCATCGTTTCGATTTCAGGTTGTAGGTATTGGTTGTCCATGATGATAATAAGATGGTAATAATTAGATACTAATTCGGCATATATAAAGCCGTTCTATTTTTAGAAAGAAATATACGATTCCGTGACCGTCAGAGGATAGGTTTATATGCCCTGCTCTCTGACTTATCAGAGAAGGACAGCTTCCACCGAGCGCTCGATAATCTATGGAGAATATACCAATGTCCGTGGCAAAACAATAAGCTGCATAATTATAAGATTGTCGATCTGATGAATAGAACCAATAATTTTAGTCTAAGGTACGAAATTATTTCGGAAAGTCGGTGCAAGATTAAAAGTAAAACAGAGTTTTTCTTATCAACACACTTTGATTTTCGAGATTGAGAGGATGTAAATTAAACTGTGTTAGCAAAGAGTAAAATAAAATATTAACTTTGCTAACACAGTTTAATTTACATCCTCGAATAATAATAACTGCCAATACGATAGCAATCTTTAAAATGTTGTTTTTCATGGCTTTTTATCTTTTAATTGTTTTCCAGATAGCCAAAAATAAAGTTGAACGATAAAAGGGTAATCATCACAATGAGATCGTTTTTTTACCGAGGGGCGTGCCATTCTATTTTCAGACGGGAACGGATCAGGATTTCAAGTTAGATGTGCTGTAATCCATATCCTTTGCCATGATAGGCATTTTCTGATCCCTCTATCTGCGCTGTGGTCTCACTCGCCAACTTTATCGTAGACAACACCGCCTTTATCTTCGATGTCAATAAATCTACCCAGCTCTTCGTCGTCGCAGTAGCCAACTCTATGCTCCGCATCTCATCCTCTAATCCCAATGACTTGAGTATCGCAGACGCCCGATGATCTGATAATTCCGGAATATTTTCTAAAACCGACATCGACTGACTACGTAACAAGCCTACTGCACTTACTTATATCTCTCTGTGCGCTGGCTTCGTATGCGATATGTCCTCAAATGTGCTTTCAAATAACTTAACCCCTTCGGGTATATTTGAAATGTTAGTATGGCATACTCCGTCCCATGTTTGACCTCAGTGCCTTCGCTTGGCTCTTGTGTTGTCGCACAACCAACCCAACAGTAAATACAAATAAATTATTTGTATTTCTGCATCGAGAAGCAAGAAAAAGGTTTTTTGAATAGAATAAAAAAAGCCTCCGAGAATTTGGAGGCGGCCAGAAATCCGAAATGGGAAAAAGGGAGTAGGAAAAACCCCGACAAACTTTCTTATTATGAGCTGGACACTTGTAATTAGAGTTTGGCGAATTAGAATAATCACCATAACGGTAAGATTGTTCTAAACGCTGGGAGGTTGCTTAAAGCATTAAAGCGGTTTTGCCGCGCCTCTCATCGGGATTTTTTGAAACAAATTTTCTAACTAATAAAAAGCGAGTTGCTTTCTACGTTAGTGAGAGCGAAGTTATGAAAAAGACTTTAGAATTGCAAAATTTTGAGCGTGCGATATATTATCAATTAGATTGATATTTTTACTAACTTGGTAGAGGGAAAAGTGTCTCTTTAAAAAAACGGACGATTTTTCAATGCTGTTTACAGAGAATCAGATATATGTACGTAATTTATTGATTTGCAGTATGATTTAATAAGTGTGGGTTTCTGTATGCCAAATAGATATGGCATAGATGGATTGTTTTTTGTTTATATGATAGAAGGCGTGAGTCCGAAATATTACATGATAATTTCTCCCTCTACGGAACCCTGATCTTCCCACCCGGCAATTGAATTGCCCTCAAATAGAATTTTCCCGTCTTTTAAGGTTATATTGACTGTTAAACTCATGCCGCTTTCTAAATTGTCATACTCCTTAATGGCTTCGGTAAGATTGAATTTTCTTTCTAATTGTTCTGCTTTTACTTCAATGAATACATCGGAGGTTTTCTGTGGAATAATTTGGAATACGGCCTGAGGGCCTACTTCTGATAAAGAGGCTTTGGCAGAAGAAATATCGTTTAGTGTTCCTTTAATTAGATCGACTTCGCACATTGATTTTGCTGTGCAAATCGTTGTTATTAGTTCAGGGTTAATGTCAGATTCTTTTGTGAAGTTAATGATAAGGCGGTGCATGACATGTTTGAATGTCAGATTGACGGGCGAAATGGTTAGAACCGGCACCTTTTTTTCATGAGCCCATAGTAGGTCTTTGTACGGAGCGGTCTCTATGTTGAATGAGAACTTTCCATCAATTAACTTCTGTTCTGGGTAACATGCCGCAAAATCGACCGCCTTATCTTCGGAATTTATATTAATATCTTTCCAATATAGATCTGTTTCCTCAATGGTGTATCTTAAGACAGTGACTTCCCCTGATTGAGCTGAGATTTGTAAGGAAAAGGTATCTCCATTGGTGAAATTGCCTTTACCGTTCTGATCTAACTGGGGGGATTTCATTATGCTTGTGATGGCTGTTTCTGTAGCGATGGAGGTCTTGAATTCTATTTTTTTGTTGGGATTCAGAGATGGCTTATCGTCATTGTTGCATCCGACCGTAACTAATATAGCCATGGCCAGTAATAAGATGTAATATTTTATTTTCATGTTTGTTGATTAAGAATGTTTCATGTGGTTTTTTTACTTTCTATAGTCCTAGATATTGTTTCCAATATTCTTCGCCCAATTCAATTGTTGTAAGGCTGCTGATATTGATGGGAGTGCTATTGCCTATGTATCCTGTTATGTATCCTGTATATGTCCCGCCTTCTGGATATTCATTGTAGACGATCTTGAAACGTCCGCATCCTACGCCGTAGCTTTCGAATGTTTCACGGTCATTATTGTCGGCCATATAGATGTATTCAACCTCTCCATTGGCATCAAATTCCCCCCCCCATATGGTTTCAAGATGGCTTGATGTCGATGCTGTTCCAATGGATACTCCGATTGCCTTTTTGTTTGTTAAGGCATCTTTTATCGTTTTGTTAAAAGTTGCTTTACTCATGCCTCTGATATTCTTTCCTAGTTTTACGCCCTGTGGAAATACTTCCTTAAAATAGCCGCCATCATTGTAAGGATAATCTCTTCGCGGATAGGATAGTATGTCTCCATGAATAAACCAATTTATGCCGGCATCACCATAACCTCCTTTGTCCTCAAACGAATCGATGAAGCATTGGAATATGTCACTTTCTTGGGCTTTGGGTTGAGGATAGTTGTATTCGGGTCCAGAGTATTTGTTTCCATACAGATCGATGTATTCCTTATTTTGAGCAAACCACCAATGTAATAAATTGGAAACAGCAGCTGCCCAACACATATTTCCGTCGGGAATTCCGTCCAGTTTTCCGGTGGGATTGAGTTTGTTGCAATCATACCATCCATACTCTTTTTTCCAGGGTAAATAATACGTTGTGTACCATTCCGGGTATAATTGTTTCCAGGCATTGTCTTCTGGTGGAGTTATGCCGTAAACCCATACTTTTCTATTAGCCCATTCAGATTCCGAGGACTCTTTTAGTGACAACCTAATGGTGGTTTGTTTGCCTGCTTCAAAAAAATCTAATGGGGTGCCATCGCTCTGATTACAAGGGGGGGTTAAAATAATGCTCCTTCCCGTTGGCGGAGACTCTTAGCAATGCTCCGTTGTCATTGCAATATGCGGAGACAGTTTGTGGATAAATGATAACTTCGAAACTCCCGTCGGAGTTTTTTGCCGGGTTGATCCATTGAAATTCGTTGTCGGATAATAGAGAATTCCCTGTTAGTAGATTAACTACGCCTCCGAGTCTGCTTCTGACAGCGACATTTGCATTATTGGTGTCGCCGGACAGATCAATTTTTAGGCGGTGCATGATGTGGTGAAAATAGAGCTTGGCTTGATAATTATCTTTTTCTATAACTGTCTGCGCGAAAAGCAGGTCGGACATTTCTTTTCCTGGCCCATTTTGGTCTTGAGCTACACTGAATTCCTGGTTTTCGGGGGTGTGGCTCGAAATTTTGGGCATGATCGGGTAGTGAGCAGAGAGTATTAATCTATCTGTACCAAAATCTTTCCGTTTTAGTCGAGGTAGCCATTCGCCATTTTTAAACGTAAGTTCTTGATAGCGTATCTCTGAATCATCCTTTATGTATAATCCTATTTGGTCTCCTTCGCTGAATAGGCCGGAACCATTTGCCTCAAGGTTGGTGCGTGTTTCAATTTTTCTTAAAATCAATTTTATGTATTCGTTGTCATTGGGAGATATGTAACCATCTGGATTAGATGTGCATCCAGAAGAACTTATGAGTCCTATGTTTAGAAGAATACATATGAGATCCGTGTCAATACATTGCTGTTTGTGTTGTTTAATTGCATATGAAGGTTTTGTATATAGATTCTTTGTCGCTTTATCTTATTGTGCAAATATATTCTTTCTGAGGATATGTCCATATCAGACGGGAAATAAAATTAATTATTACCATAACCATATGTTATGGTAATTCTATATTGCGTATTGATTTTCTCTCTTTTTAGTATGATGTGTGTTAATTAGGGGGGGGGTGAGGGATTTTTTTATATAAAAAATAAAAATTTATATGTAAAATTATGGGGTATATTATAAAAATATGTATATTTGTGGAGTGATACCCCTCTAAAAATAGAGGGTATGCGTTTAAAAAAGAATATTTACTCATGTGCCAAGGCTCAGAATCCCCGGTGGGGGATTCTTTAAAGTTCTTTTGATCGTTGCTATGAGCAATGATTGAGTTTAGGAAGATACATAATGAAATTAAAGCCTTGAGATTATGAAAACAGTTTTGCATAGTAAAAAAATAGTTGTTGGCTTATGCGTGTTGATGATGAAAAGCATGGGTTTGTCGGCAGCAACTCGATCCTCGGTGGAATTGACTGGGGGAGTGGATTTTGTGAGTAAATATGTGTGGAGAGGGGTATATCAGGCTGGGGCAAGTTTGCAACCTAATATAGGCGTTGGATATGCTGGACTCTCTTTGAGTGCGTGGAGTTCTACGACTTTAGGGTCTTCACAGTTTAAAGAGCTCGATATGACGGTAAAGTACTCTGTTGCGGGATTGTCTCTGTCTGTAACCGATTATTATTGGAATGGAGAGAAGGGCTCTTTCTATGATCATTATATGGACAATCATCTATTGGAAGGTACTTTGTCCTATCAGTTTGGGAGTAAATTTCCTTTATATGTTTCTTGGAGTACTTTTTTTGCAGGCCATATGGATCAAGACAAGCAAGGAGCACAGCAGTATTCGTCCTATTTTGAGGTCGGTTATGATTTTTGTTTCCGAGAGGTTGATTTTACGGTTTTGGTCGGTGGGGCTCCATGGAGTTCATATGCGTGGCTGACTCCTGTACATGGAGGGAAAGGCTTTCAGATATCTCAATTCGCATTGAGGGCAGCCAAAGAGATTCGTTTCTCTTCGAAATATTCTGCTACCGTATTTGTGCAAGGGGTTGCTTCGCCGGCAACTGATATGGCTCATTTAATCGTGGGAGTCTCTTTTTAATGAGGTGTTAAGTAAAAAAACGCATGCAATGAAAAAGATTGAAGCAATTATCAGACGAACCAAATTCGAGGAGGTTAAGGAGGCATTGCTTGAGGCCGATATTGAATGGTTTTCGTATACGGATGTCCGTGGCGTAGGTAAAGCCCGGAAGGAGCGTATTTATCGTGGAGTAGCTTATAGTACGGATATTATTGAAAGAATCATGCTGACCATCGTAGTCCGTTCTAAAAATATGCAGAAGACTGTTGATGCTATCCTTGGCGCGGCCAGAACGGGGGAGGTCGGCGATGGACGCATATTTATCTCAGAGGTGCTGGATTCGTATAGTATTCGGACGGGGGAGAAAGGAGATACGACGCTTTATATTACTGATAAGGAGGAATAAAACAACTTAAAAAGATTATGAAATTTCTATTTATTACAAATATGATTGATACAGCTCTGGATTCTGTTGTTGGGACAACAGACGGGGCTGCGAAAATTGTGGAGGAAATGACATTCTTGGACCGTATGGGAGAATTTGCCTCTTCCTTGGATACCGTTTGGGTATTATTGGCCTCAATGCTGGTTTTTCTTATGCAGTTGGGGTTTTCGCTTGTAGAGTCAGGCTTTGCTCGCTCAAAAAATACGGCCAATATTCTTATGAAGAATTTGTTGGATTTTTCTGTAGGGACTATCTTGTTCTGGATTTTGGGCTTTGGTTTGATGTTCGGCCCTAATGTTGCCGGACTGATAGGTAAACCGGATATTATGGGATTTGCTGGTTGGGAAGGAAATATTCCGCGCGAAGCCTTTCTTGTATTTCAAACTATGTTTTGTGCAACATCAGCAACTATCGTTTCGGGGGCGGTTGCTGAACGAACTAAATTTCATGCTTATCTCTGTTACTGTATTTTGATATCGGCGATAGTTTATCCTATATCCGGACATTGGACTTGGGGTGGGGGCTGGCTTTCTGCGCTTGGTTTTCATGACTTTGCAGGTAGTGCTGTGGTGCATTCTGTTGGCGGTTGGATAGCTTTTGTGGGGGCAGCCATGGTCGGTCCCCGGATCGGAAGATATCGTAACGGAAAGGTATATGCAATTCCTGGCCATAATCTTACTATAGCTTGTATGGGGGTATTTTTATTGTGGCTTGGATGGTTCGGGTTTAACCCAGGTAGTCAACTTGGCGCAACGGGGACAGATAATGCTATAGCTATATCTCATGTCTTTTTAACGACAAATCTGGCAGCAGCAGCAGGCGGGCTTGCGGCCTTGTTTACGGCCTGGTATAAATATGGGAAACCAACACTTTCTCTTACCCTCAATGGCGTTTTGGCCGGCCTTGTTGGAGTAACTGCCGGATGCGATCTTGTTTCTCCTGCGGGGGCTCTTATTATGGGAGCGATCTGTGGTGTGGTTATGGTTTATGCCGTTGTGTTCATTGACCGTATTCTCAAGGTAGATGATCCAGTAGGTGCTATTGCAGTACATGGCGTCTGTGGTACGCTTGGGACAATAATGGTCGGTTTGTTTGCTCTCGAGAAAGGGTTGTTTTACGGTGGAGGAACCGCCTTTCTCGGGGTGCAGTTGCTCGGAGCAATAGCCACTGCCGGTTGGGCTATTGTCATGGGATTGCTTATCTTCTGGAGTATTAAAAAGACCATCGGATTGCGTGTAGATCGTCGTGTTGAGGAAGAAGGCCTGGATGTTTACGAACATGGTGAAACGGCCTATAACTAATTGTATTGTATGTAAATAAAAAAATAATTGATATGTCACTTTACATTCCTAAGGATTACCGGGCGACGTTGATGCCCGAGATGATGGAACAAGCCATCACGATATTGAAAGATGAATTTCCACAAGCACTTGCCACAGAACTTGATCTGAGACGAGTGACAGCCCCCTTGTTCGTGCTTTCGGGAACAGGAATTAATGATGATTTGAACGGTACAGAACGAGCTGTGAGTTTTGCCATTAAGGATATGGGAGATCGTAAAGCAGAGGTTGTCCATTCACTGGCGAAGTGGAAACGTTTGAAGCTGGGACTCTCGAAAATACCTGCAGGATATGGTATATATACAGATATGAATGCCATACGGGCAGATGAACAGTTGGATAATACCCATTCGATTTATGTCGATCAGTGGGATTGGGAACGTACGATTACCGAGAAGGATCGTAATCTCGATTTTCTTAAAGAAATTGCATCACGCATCTATGAGGTTGTGAAGCGAATGGAGTTGCAGGTTTATGCTCGCTATCGACATATTATTCCGGTATTGCCCGATACAATTACTTTTATTCATAGTGAAGATTTGTTAAAAGAATATCCCGACTTGTCTCCACGTGAACGAGAAACGGAAGCGGCCAGAAGATATGGGGCCATTTTCGTAATAGGTATAGGGGGAAGATTGGCCGATGGAGAGAAACATGACGGTCGCGCACCAGATTATGATGATTGGAGTACTCCTTCAAAAGAGGGGTATCAGGGCCTCAATGGAGATATTATTTTATGGAATCCGATTCTTGAAAATGCCTATGAACTTTCCAGTATGGGTATTCGAGTAGATAAAACAGCTCTGATGCGCCAACTTGCCCTGGAAGGATGCCAGGAGCGGGCTGAGTTGATGTTCCATAAGATGTTACTTGAGGATCGGATTCCTTTATCAATCGGAGGAGGTATTGGCCAGTCTCGTTTATGTATGTTTTTATTGCGGTGTGCACACATTGGAGAGGTTCAGGCAAGCATTTGGCCAGAGGAGATGATTGAGAAGTGCATGCAAAACAATATTTATTTGAAATAATGTTTAAAACTTGTTGTTATGTCATTGAGATTCAAGGTTATTGAGAATGCAATAGCTCGAAAGGCTATTCCGGTGGAGACTCCGGAGGGAGACCCTTCAGAATATTTCGGAATACATGTTTTTAATAATGAGAAGATGCTCAAATATCTCTCTAAGACGTGTTATGATGCATTGTGTGGAACCATATACAATGGCACGCCACTGGATCGTGCTACAGCAGATGGCGTGGCAGATGGCATGCGCAGATGGGCGATGGAGATGGGTGTTACGCACTACACCCATTGGTTCCAACCACTTACGGGTGGAACCGCAGAGAAACATGACTCTTTTATCGAGTTAGATGGAAAGGGAGGTGTTATAGAGGAGTTTTCTGGGAAACTACTTATACAGCAAGAGCCCGATGCGTCAAGTTTCCCGAATGGTGGAATTCGGAATACCTTTGAAGCGCGTGGATATTCTGCCTGGGATCCTACATCGCCTGCCTTTATCGTAGATGATACACTTTGTATACCTACTATATTTATATCTTATACGGGAGAGGCTCTCGATTATAAGGTGCCTTTGCTAAAAGCCGTGGATGCATTGGATAAGGCTGCAACCGCTGTGTGCCGTTATTTTGATTCGAGTGTGAATAAGGTCTACTCTTATTTAGGTTGGGAACAAGAATATTTCTTAGTGGATGACGGACTTTATGCGGCACGACCTGATCTTGTGCTTACAGGAAGAACCTTGATGGGACATGAGAGTGCTAAAAATCAACAATTAGAGGATCACTATTTTGGGTCGATACCTACACGTGTGGCTGCTTTTATGAGAGATCTTGAATTCGAATGTCTTAAATTGGGTATTCCGGTCAAGACCCGTCATAATGAGGTAGCTCCGAATCAATTCGAAGTGGCTCCGGTTTATGAAGAGATCAATCTGGCTAACGACCATAATGTCTTATTGATGACCATAATGAAGAAAGTCGCTCGTCGCCATTCGTTCCGTGTATTGCTTCATGAGAAGCCATTTAAAGGAATTAATGGTAGTGGCAAGCATAATAACTGGTCGATGGGAACGGATACCGGGGTGAATCTGCTGTCCCCTGGTAAAACGGAAATGGAGAAACTGCAGTTTGTGACCTTCTTAGTGAATGTAATGATGGCTGTTTGGAAGCATAATGGATTGCTTAAGGCTTCGATTATGAATGCCACCAATGCGCATCGACTTGGAGCAAATGAGGCTCCACCTGCCATTATTTCCATTTTTCTTGGGAGTCAGATATCAAAGGTTCTCGATGATATTGAAAAACTGGGAGCCAAAGATGCACTGCATATGGGGCCGAAACAAGCTATTAAACTCAGTGTGTCGCACATTCCTGAACTATTAATGGATAATACTGACCGTAATCGTACCTCTCCGTTCGCTTTTACGGGAAATCGCTTTGAATTTCGTGCCGTAGGATCATCGGCTAATTGTGCTGGAGCCATGATAGCCCTTAATGCGGCAGTCGCAGAACAACTTCAACTTTTCAAGGTCGAGGTAGATAAGAAAATAGCTTCCGGTATGACCGTGGAGGATGCTGTCTTTACCATTGTACGAGGTTATATTGGAGAGTGTAAGGCAATTCATTTTGACGGGAATGGTTATAGTGATGAGTGGAAAGTGGAAGCTGCTGCTCGAGGTCTTGACTGTGAAACTTCCGTTCCGTTAGTATTTGATAAACTTGTCGCGGAGGATACGATTCAAATGTATGCATGTACCGGAGTAATGAATGAGAAAGAGTTGCATGCTCGTGCCGAGGTGGAGTTGGAAACATATACGAAAAAAATTCAGATTGAAGCCCGAGTGCTCGGAGATATGGCTATGAATCATATTATCCCCGTGGCAATGCGTTATCAGGATATGCTATTAGGTAGAATTGAGAAGGTTAACCGTCTATTTAATGGTAGATCAGAGAGCATGGTTGCGTATGATGTTAAATTGGCAGAGAAGATGGCGGAACATATGCTTCAGATTGATGAATTGACAGAAAAAATGATTGATGCGCGTAAAGTGGCTAATAAAATTGTGTCAGAACGAGAAAAAGCCATTGCTTATCATGATACCGTAGCAATTTATTTGGATAAGATTAGATATCATATTGATAAACTTGAACTTATCGTAGATAATGAATTGTGGCCCTTGCCTAAATATCGCGAGTTGGTGTTTACTCGATAAATTTATCTGTTCGATAGGTCTCGGTTGACCTGTATATTGAAGGGTAATTTTGGCTTGGACAGAGAAGAATTGCAGTATGGATCTGCATGTTGTTACTAATTTTTAATAAAATCCGTTCAGAAACAATGTTTTATGGGCGGTTCATTTAAAAGGCATGACGAAAAAAATGAATAGGCTACCTGAACAGCCTGGATTGTACGATCAGGTTAATGAACATGATGCATGTGGGGTGGGTATGGTGATCAATATCGATGGTGTAAAAGATCACGATATTGTTGAAAAAGGGCTTCGGGTGCTGGAAAATATGCGACACCGTGGTGCGGAGGGGGCAGATAGTAAAACCGGTGATGGTGCGGGAATAACCGTTCAGATACCGCATGAGTTTATTTTATTGCAGGGAATTCCTCTTCCTGAAAAAGGTCGTTATGGCACTGGGATGATCTTTCTGCCACGAGAGGAATATGCTCAGAACAAGTGCCTCGAGTTGTTAAAAGACGAGTTGGTTGCCACAGGCCTTGCACTTACCTATGTACGAGATGTACCGGTTAATCATGCAGCATTGGGTGAGGCGGCACGTGCTACAGAGCCGGATATTAAACAGGTTGTGGTGACAGGTCCTTTTGCCGGCGATGATCTGGAACGAAAGCTTTATGTGGCTCGCAAACGTTATGAAAAGAAGGTGGCTGAAACATTTCCTGCACATCCCAGTATGGGTTATATGCCCAGTTTGTCGACTCGTACGATTGTGTATAAAGGGATGCTTACTTCGTGCCAGTTGAGGGAGTATTATCTGGATTTGTCGCATCCGTATTTTACGAGTGCAATAACATTGGTCCATTCTCGCTTTAGTACGAATACTTTCCCAACCTGGGATCTGGCACAACCGTTTCGTTTGATCGGCCATAATGGGGAAATTAATACCATAAAGGGCAACCGAGCCTGGATGGGAGCGCATGAAAGTGTACTTCATCCTAAAGGATTAGGGGCGATGTCAGAATTGGGCTCTATTCTGCAAAGTGGAATGAGTGACAGTGCATCTCTTGATAATGCGCTTGAATTTTTTGTTATGAGCGGCCTCAGTTTGCCACATGCAATGGCCATGATGGTGCCGGAGAGTTGGAATGAGAAAAACCCAATCTCTCCGAAACTCAAAAGCTTTTATGAATATCATAGTATATGGATGGATCCGTGGGATGGGCCTGCCACATTGCTGTTTACGGATGGACGCTATGCGGGAGGAATGCTTGATCGTAACGGCTTGCGTCCTGCTCGTTATTTGATAACGAAAGGTAATATGATGGTGATTGCCTCTGAAACGGGAGTCGTGGATATTCCTGCTGCCGAGATTAGAGAGAAAGGCCGTTTACGCCCAGGGAAGATATTGCTTGTGGATACCCAGGAGGGCCGCATCTATTATGATGCAGAGGTTAAGGAACAGTTGGCCTCGGAGTATCCGTATGGAGATTGGCTCGATCAGAATCGTATTATGCTCAATAAAATAAGTTCTGGACGTAAGGCCAGTTGCGAAGTGGAACATTATGGGCGTATGCTTCGTGTGTTTGGATATACGAAAGAAGATGTTGAGAAAGTGATCCTTCCAATGGGTGCAACTGCGGCCGAGCCGTTATCTTCGATGGGAAACGATACTCCATTGGCAGTTTTGTCGCGTAAACCGCAACGGCTCTTTAACTATTTTCGTCAACAGTTTGCTCAAGTGACTAATCCTCCCATTGATCCGGTTCGCGAGGAACTTGTAATGTCGCTGTCGAGTTACATCGGGGCGGTGGACGGAGATGTACTCGATCCTTCGCCGGAATTATGCAAGGTCGTGAAACTGACTAGTCCTGCGCTGACTAATGAAGATGTCGATAAATTGCGCCATTTGAAATATAAAGGATTCGAATCGCGTACCATAAACATGGTGTATGATGTGACGGCAGGGGCTGCAGGTATTGAAAAGGCGATTGCCAGGATGTGTCTCGAAGCAGAACAGGCTGTGGATGATAAATGTAACTATTTGATTCTTAGTGATCGGTTTGTGAATGAAAGAATGGCCCCAATACCTTCATTGCTTGGTCTGTCTGCTGTGCATAATTACTTGATGATCAAGCAGAAACGAGTTCAGATTGCTTTGGTGGTTGAAACGGGTGAAGCCCGTGAGGTGATGCATATTGCACTGTTGGTTGGTTTTGGTGCTAGTGCGGTGAATCCTTATATGGCTTTTGCCGTATTGAAAAGCCTTGTGGATAAGAAAGAGTTACAACTGGACTATGACACGGCAGAGAAACATTATATCAAGGCGATTAATAAGGGTATGCTGAAGGTGATGTCGAAGATGGGTATTTCGACTATTCGTAGTTACCGTGGCGCTCGTATATTTGAATCGGTGGGACTTTCTCAGACGCTACTTGATAAGTATTTCGCAGGGCTTTCTTCTAAGATAGGTGGGGCAGATCTTAGTGATATCGCCAACGAAACAGCAGTGGCTCATCAAGGGGGATTTGGAAGTGATGAGGAACCTTCGGACGATGAACTTCTGCTGGAGAATCGCGGGATGTATTCATATCGGAAGACAGGAGAGAAACATGCGTGGAGTCCCGAGGTAATTGCTGCGTTGCAACTTTCCACCCGTTTGGGTAGCTATAAAAAGTTTAAAGAATATACCCATATGGTGGATGAGAAACAGTACCCGATGTTTTTACGCGATCTTATACGGTTTAAAAATAGTCATGCGATTAGTCTTGAAGAGGTGGAACCGGCATCCAATATAATGAAACGGTTTGTTACCGGAGCTATGTCGTTCGGTTCTATTAGTCGTGAGGCTCATGAGGCTATGGCAATAGCCATGAATAAGATTGGAGGTAAAAGCAATACCGGAGAAGGAGGAGAGGATCCTGCTCGTTTCCAACCGCGCGAAGATGGAACATCGGTACGTAGTGCTATCAAACAGGTGGCGTCAGGGCGCTTCGGCGTTACAGCGGAATATCTTGTCAATGCCGATGAGATACAGATAAAAGTGGCTCAAGGCGCAAAACCGGGCGAGGGAGGCCAGATTCCTGGATATAAGGTAGATGAGATGATTGCAAAAACACGTCATTCGATACCTGGAATTTCGCTTATATCCCCACCTCCACATCATGATATTTATTCTATAGAGGATCTTGCTCAATTGATCTTTGATCTGAAAAATGTCAATCCTAAAGCACGTATTAGTGTGAAATTAGTCTCTGAAACGGGTGTGGGAACCATTGCTGCAGGTGTGGCTAAAGCAAAAGCGGATATGATTCTTATCAGCGGTGCCGAGGGAGGTACAGGCGCAAGTCCTTTAAGTTCAATTAGACATGCAGGATTACCGGTTGAGTTGGGCTTGTCCGAGACGCAGCAGACGCTTGTGTTGAATGGTTTGCGGGGACATGTTATACTTCAAGCCGACGGACAGTTTAAGACCGGCCGTGATATAGTGATTGCCGCTATGTTGGGAGCAGAAGAGTTCGGATTTGCAACCAGTGCATTGATAGTGCTGGGTTGTGTGATGATGAGGAAATGCCATCTTAATACGTGTCCTATGGGGGTGGCTACTCAGAGCGAAGAACTGCGAAAACATTTTATAGGCCGCTATGAGTATCTGGTAAACTTCTTTAACTTTCTGGCTGAAGATGTTCGGGAGCATTTGGCGGCACTTGGATTTAGGAAATTGGATGATATTGTTGGAAGAGTAGATTTGCTCGAGCAATTCCAAATGTGTTGTGCAAAAGGAGATATTGCCTGTCAGAAAGCGTCAAAGGTCGATCTGTCTAAGTTGCTTGTTCTGCCGGAGGGATTTGTCGGAAATGCTTTGCGACATGTAAATGGAGTTGTGCAGGAATTTAATAATGATAAGGGGAAAATATTGGTCGATATGGCTTCCCCCGCTATTGAAGAAGGACGATCGGTTGCTATTACTTTGCCTATTAAGAATACGGATCGGGCTATGGGTGCAATGCTTTCAGGGGTTGTGACTAAAAAATTTGGAGGCCGGGGATTGCCTGAGGATACAGTGCGGTTTATGTTCCATGGCTCAGCCGGGCAAAGTTTTGGGGCTTTTTTATGTCCAGGATTGACCTTTAAACTCGAGGGAGATGCGAATGACTATCTTGGGAAAGGTCTATCTGGTGGAAAGATTATCGTCATGCCTCCGGCCGATAGTACTTTTGCTCCGGAGAATAACATCATTGCAGGAAATACGCTATTATATGGTGCTACCTCCGGAGAGGTGTATATAAACGGTTGTGTGGGCGAAAGGTTTTGTGTGCGGAATAGTGGGGTTACGGCGGTAGTAGAGGGAGTTGGCGATCATTGTTGTGAATACATGACAGGCGGAGTTACTGTGGTGCTTGGCCCTGTCGGTCGTAATTTTGCAGCAGGGATGAGTGGCGGTGTGGCTTACATATTCAATGTGAACGGAAATTTTGATTATTTCTGCAACATGGAGATGGTTGAGCTTTCGCTGATTGAAGATTATTATGATGACCGTGAATTGCATGCATTAGTGACAAAACATTATGTGTATACAGGCAGTCCTCTTGCCGGTAGTATGCTCGATGATTGGAAATCTTATGTTGGCCGTTTTATTAAAGTTACGCCGATCGAATATAAAAAGATCCTTCATATGCGCAAGTTGGCAGAGTTGGAGCAAAAGATAGCAAACGTAGAAAGAGATTATTGATATGGGTAACCCTAAAGCATTTCTTACCATAAATCGCAGAGAGGCAGGTTATCGCCCTCTGCAGGAACGAGTACATGATTTTGCCGAGGTAGAGCGTGTGCTGAGCATTGAAGAACGTCGTCTCCAGGCGTCGCGTTGTATGGATTGTGGAGTTCCTTTTTGTCATTGGGCGTGTCCTTTGGGTAATAGGCAGAGCGAATGGCAGGATCTGGCTTGGCGCGGACGTTGGAAAGAAGCCTATGAAGTTCTGACTCAGACTTGTGATTTTCCTGAGTTTACTGGACGTGTTTGTCCGGCATTATGCGAAAAGTCGTGTGTTCTCAAGCAGTTCGATCAGCCAGTTACGATTCGGGAGAATGAGGTGGCTATTGTGGAGATGGCTTTTTCAGAGGGGTATGTTATACCACGTGTGCCGAAGCGACGTACAGGGAAGCGAGTTGCTGTAATAGGTTCTGGCCCAGCGGGGCTAGCTATGGCAAATTGCTTGAATCAATACGGACATTCTGTAACGGTATTCGAAAAAGATTCGTATGTGGGTGGTTTACTTCGACTGGGGATTCCGGATTTTAAACTTAATAAAGGGATTGTACAGCGGCGTATCGATCTAATGGCGGCAGAAGGCATCGATTTTCGGCCTAATACTTGGGTGGGTAAAGATATTTCGACAGAAGAGCTTTTGAACAAATATGACGCACTTTGTGTTGCCATAGGGGCGAGTGTGCCTCGTGATCTAATGGTTGAAGGGAGAGATTTGCAAGGCATATATTTTGCGCTCGATTTCCTGAAGCAGCAGAATCGTGTATTAGCGGGCGAGGATATCCCTTTACAGGCAAGAATTAATGCCTGCGGGAAAAAAGTATTGGTTATTGGAGGAGGTGATACTGGTTCGGATTGTGTGGGAACTGCCATACGTCAAGGGGCGGTTGAGGTGACGCAGATTGAGATTATGCCGAAACCGCCAGTGGAATATAATCCGGCGACACCTTGGCCAATGTATCCTAAGATATTGAAAATCAGCTCATCTCACGAGGAGGGGTGTGTGCGTCGATGGAATCTCGATACGGTAAGGTTTATTGGAGAGGAAGGACGTGTCGTGGGAGCGGAGGTGGAATTGGTAGAGTGGACACAAGATGCTGAAGGACATTGGAGTATGACTCGCACTGGACGGAAAGAGGTGATTGAAGCAGACTTGATACTTTTGTCAATGGGTTTTTTGCATGTATGTAGCAATGATGTTGTCCGTGAATTAAACCTTGCCCTAGATGCTCGCAAGAATATTCTGGCAGATAATAATTCTGCATGTTCTTTGGAGAAAGTGTTTGCTGCTGGAGATGCGGCACATGGGGCATCTCTCGTGGTTCGGGCTATCGCTTCCGGGCGTAAGGCCGCTGAGGATATAAACCGGATGCTCCAATAGCTCTCGTGGTAGTTGTCGTATGATTCGAGTCTCCGGATAATAATCCAGGAGACTCGTTTTGATTTTGTTAATCTTGGCGATTGCGGCCGGAGATGGTGCTCCGAGAGAAATAATATGACTATCTTTGTGGAAATCAAATCGAGATTATGAGAAAGATAGTCGCTGAAATGGATAGAGCAGAGGCTCGATTCAGTGCTTATGCATTTCGCCAGCCATTGAACTGGACCATTAGAGAGGGAGAGCATTGGTGTGTGATTGGGGCTAATGGCGCAGGAAAGAGTCAGCTTGTATCTCTCTTATTGGGAAAACAGCCGTTGCGTTCCGGAACCGTGTGTGGAGTGGATGGCCGCAGAGTGAATGAAATCGCTCAGTATGTTGCTTTCACCGATATATACTCGATATTCGATGTGGAGAATTCGTACTACCAGCAACGATGGAATGTGGGAGATGTGCAAACGGCTCCATTTGTCAAGGAACTGTTTGAGGAAATCGACACCCCTATGGTGCGAGATTTTATGCAGCTGTTCAGTATCGAGGCGTTTTTTGAAAAGAGAGTCAATATGCTCTCCAGTGGTGAGTTGCGTAAGATGTTAATCGTACTATCTCTACGTAAGGAGCCGAAGATACTCATACTCGATAATCCTTATATAGGTCTCGATGCAGAATCCCGCATGATTTTGGAGGATGCGTTCAGCTCTTTGACTGAGAGCCTGCAATTAATCACTTTGGTCGCCGATCCGCGCGATGTGCCGGCGGTCTCGACGCATGTTCTGCCTGTTAAGGATAAGGAGCTTCTGCCAGCCATGACTCGGGAGGAGTTTATCGCCGATCACTCTTTGCAGAAAATGCTTTTCCCGGCCAAGACAGACGCCGATGTGCCTGTGGGTAATCGTTCCTGTCCTGATTTTGAACATGTTTTGCTGTTTCGTAATATCCAGATCAAATATGGCGACAGGACGATTCTTGATGGAATCGATTGGTCGGTAAAGCGAGGAGAGAAATGGTTGCTTTCCGGTAGGAATGGCTCGGGGAAATCGACGCTTTTAAGCCTTGTTTTTTGCGATAATCCTCAGGCTTATGCCAATAATATCACTTTGTTCGATCGCAAACGCGGAGTCGGGCAGAGTATCTGGGAGGTGAAAAGTCGTATTGGATATGTCTCTCCGGAGATAACGAATTATTACAGAAAACCTGTCAAATGTCTGGATGTGGTGGTATCCGGATTTTACGATACCATAGGAATTCCCTATGGATGTGATGAACGGAAAATACAACCTGCCTTGGCGTGGATGAAGACGTTTGGTATTGAACATCTTGCCCAACGCTCTTTTTTGGAGGTGTCGACCGGAGAGCATCAGATGGTCATGTTGGCTCGGGCGTTTGTGAAAGATCCGGATCTGTTGATACTGGATGAACCGATGCATGGACTTGATGTTGAGAATAAACGGAGAGTCCGGCAGATTATCAGACAATGGGCCGACGACAATAAATCGCTGATCTATGTGACCCACTACGAGGAGGAGGCGCCGGATATCATTACTGAACGATTGGCATTGGGAAAAGAGTAGTGGAATTGTACGCTTTTATGTTTTGAATCTTCGCAGAAAAAGGTTTTCTTTGCAAAACGAAAAAAGACAGAAAGGAGTCCGAATAGAATACCCGATCAGAGATTCTATGCGGATTATTTATTTGGTAAATAAACGTAAAAAATATAAAAATGAGCCTTAATACAGTTGGTTATGCATTACGCCGTCAGATGGGGTGGTTTGTTCCGATTTTTTCTGCGGTGATTCTATGTCTCGTTTTGCTTAGCACGGGTTGTGCGAGTGATGGGGTGGCCAAGGCAAACAGAAATGTCTATGTCTATGTTTTTACCCGCGACTATGATGCCCGGGTCAATGCCGAGTGGCTGGCTACTCAGGAGGAAGGTCCGGAGACACTTGTCGCAAGAGAATATAAGAAAGGAGCATGGATATCGATGAACCAATTGCCGGATAAGGATGTCATAGTGCTTACTTCTAACGGAGAAAAATTTGATGTCGAGATGTCTGTGCTGGCTTTGTTGTCGCCCGAACAGTATCAGGCCGCGGTAGACGGAGAGAGTGAATCGCCCGACTACCTGTCTGGGTTGGATGATTTTCTTACGTCGCATAATGTCATTATGTTGAGCGATGGAAGCAATCCTCCGAAAACGGCTCAGAGTGCCGATACCGATTTTTGGTATATCTGTATCCCGGCCTTGCTGCTTCTGCTTGTCGGTTATATTTGCTCGAACAAGGAGGCGGGGTCGTTGCTGCTTCCTCGCATAGGTGTGCTGTTGATGGTGTCACAGATTGTCATTTTTATCTTGATCGTAGGCGGTAGGGGAGTTAATATTCGTGCAGCCGAAATTTTTATATTGGCAGCCGTAATACCAGCCCTGGTGGTGATGATAACCAATGTTTATGCCGGTTTCCAGATGTGTGGAGCCGTTTTGCGTCATTATAACGTTCGGCTGAATGCAAAATCCGTTCTGGTGTGTATTGTTGTCGGTATCGGAGCCTGCATTGCCGGGAATCTTGTGGCGAAACATATGTTCGGTATTACAGAAGCATCGGAGAATTATACGCTGTCGATTCTGATAAATTATGGCATCGGTATACTGGCTGGTACGCTATGGCTGGGCCGTATTTTATACCAGCGTAATCCTGCTTCATTGAAATCGGTGCCTCTGCTGATCGTTATATTCCTGTTGACTGCTTTGTTCGGTGCGTTCCTTTTGCTGATAGTTTTGGCTATTGCCTTGTGGCGAGGTGTTTATGGAACATTTATTAAACCTGGAGGTGATTTGCTTGGAGGAGGAGTGAAAAGTTGCTGTACAAATTGCCGGCTTTATGACTCTTCGACCCGGGTATGTATGAATTCTCGCTTGATTATAAACGATCCTGATGTCGAGCGCGGATGTTGTCAGAGATAGGAACAATCTGCTGTTTATAGAGGACCCCTGTCCAATGTCTCTCCGTGAGGAAAGAGTGAAGGTGTTATCATTTTATTCTGTTTGAAGACAGAAAGAGATGAGATAGGCGTATAATTTGCATAGTTATTGAAAGTGTTGTTTAAAAACTTCAATGATTATGGAAAATATTTTGTCTCAGGTAGGAAAATACCGTCATGCAGTGAAACATTGGTGGCTGATGCTGTTGTTGGGAATTGTCCTGTTTCTGCTCGGATTGGTGGTCTTCGGTTATCCCGGAGCTACTTATGTCGCTTTGTCGGGTGTCTTTGGACTGGTGATTCTTTTGTCGGGGATCTTGCAGCTGTTTTTGGGCGCCTATGGCGCAGAGAATGCCGGTCGGGGGTGGATGATTGCCGGGGGAATCATCGAGTTGGTACTTGGATTTATTCTGATGTTTCATCCGGCCATCTCGGCGATGACCCTTCCTTATTTTCTTGGATTTTGGTTGTTGTTCCGTGGCTTTAGTCTAATCGGTCTGGCCGGCGACATCCGCGCGATGAAGGTGCCAGGAATGGGGTGGACCCTCTTGACTGCGATTATGTTGATCATTATTGCCTTTATCATATTGATTCATCCTCTCAAATATGGTGAAGATGCGGTTGTGGCATGGGTTGGCGCTTCTTTCCTGGTGGCAGGAGTCTCTATGATGGCATTTTCCATGCAGTTGAGAAATCTGCGGAAACATATCTCGTAGCTATATCTTTTCCCCTGGCGTCAAGATGAATAGGACGCTTCGCTGCTTATGTGGGGAAGAATCGGATGTCGAAGTGCGGATTTCTGAAAAAAATTCCTATATTTAGGAAAAATTTCAGAATGAACGTCCGACGCAGAGAAATATCTAAATTGTCTGATAATGAGTTGTTAGAACTCTATTGTTCTACTCGGAAACAGGCATATTTCGGGGAGTTGTATCTGCGTTATCTGTCTTGTATTTATGGAGTCTGTTTAAATCGTCTCGGAGAGGCACAAATGGTCAGAAGTGCCGTTTGCGAACTTTTAGACCAGTTGATGGATGAAGCAGGAGAAGAGATCCCGGTGGAGTCGGTGGCAATGTGGCTCTATCGGGAAACGGTCCGATTCTGTGTCGTGCGGCTCCAAAAAACTTCCCATATCTCGACAAGTGACGCCCGTTTTTATTCGGAACGGCGAATCGCATTGTTGACTATTCTGGAAAACAAGAAGACGGATCAATATGAGAGTCTTATGGCCCGATGGGGGGAATTGACTAAACCGCAACGGGAGTGTCTTCGTCTGTTTTTTATGGAGGAGAAGTCGTTCGATGAGATTGCCGCTATGACGGGCTATCTGAGCGATGATATCCGTAATAAATATATCGAGAGTGCTTTAGCCCATTTAGAAACAGCTGACGGCATCGATGGTATGGCCCGGATAATGCCTGAATGGCCGAACTTAGCGGCGCATTTAAGATCTTATCTCAAGGGAGATCGTACGGGAGCCAATGCTTATAAGATTGAGCGAACTGCTCTGTACGATCCTTTTCTGGGAGAGGCGTTGCAGGGTTATACGGCATCTCAGCAATCGGATGTCGAAAATGTGGAGCAGATTACCCGAGACGTGGAAGTTCGTTTTTTCGGGAAGAGGTGTGGAAAGAAGAGCTATGTATGGGCGACGATAGGTTGTGCATGCGTGTTGGGGGTAGCTCTTATTATTTATTATGCGGGTTTTTCTTCCGGGGAGGATGAGGCTGATGAACAGCAAATATCCCAACTGGAAGAAAAAGAATTGCTGCAAGATATGCCCGTAAGGCAAATATTGGAGCCTGCGGTTGATTCGACAGCGGCTGCCGGGCAACAGGTGACGGAAATCCCGGCGCCTGCTGATTCAACATCGTATGGTACCCAGGAACGATCTTCACAGACCTATATATCAGTAGACACTCCGGAATTTTCGAGCCCACGGATTGGTTATAAACTTTTCAATGAATATTTGCAGAAGGCCGCTGTCGTATCGTCAGATACCCGGGGGGATGTTCTCATGACCTTCCGGGTGAATAAGTATGGACGACCGTCGGAAATCAGAGTCGTTCAAGGACCTACCGGAGATGCAAACCGGGAGGCGATTCGACTGATAACGAGCGGCCCCGAGTGGGAAACTACGGATGAGAGGGTGAGTATCACGATTCATTTCCGATGAAGTGTTTCCTGTATTTATTAATGAATTGAACCAATGAAAGCAGTGCTTGACCGAATAACGGAGCTTCGCAAAAAGCTGAATTATCACAATTACAAGTATTATATCGAGAATTCTCCGGAAATCAGCGATTATGATTACGATGTTCTGTTGCGGGAGTTACAGGAGTTGGAACGTGCAAATCCGGAATATGACGATCCCAACTCTCCGACCCGTCGTGTGGGCAGTGACCTGACCAAAGAGTTTCGTACGGTGCGACATCGTTTCCCGATGCTCTCTTTGTCCAATACCTATTCGCTGGAGGAGATGCACGAGTTCTGTGAGCGGGTGAGAAAGGAGGCTGGCGAAGTGGAGTATGTGTGTGAGTTGAAATTCGACGGTACGGCCATTAGCCTGACCTATGAGAATGGCCGACTGGTGCAGGCTGTAACACGTGGAGACGGGGTTGCCGGAGACGATGTTACCGCCAATGTGCGGACCATTCGCAGCATTCCGCTCGAGTTGATGGGCGACGATTATCCGGCATTTTTCGAAATCCGGGGCGAAATCATCATGCCGCATGCCTCTTTCGAACGTCTCAATGCCGAACGTGAAGAGAATGGGGAGCAGCCTTTTGCCAATCCGCGTAATGCCGCTGCCGGAACGTTGAAACAACAGAATTCAGCGGTGGTGGCTCGTCGTGGTTTGGATAGTTTTCTCTATTTCGTGGTAGGGGAGAATCTGCCTTATACCAGCCATTGGGAGAGTGTGAACAAAGCACGGGAGTGGGGATTTAAAATCTCCAACCATATGGAACTGTGTCGCGGCGTGGAGTGCATTGACAACTATATCCGCCGGGTCGATGCATTGCGCCATGAGTTGCCTTACGATACGGATGGCGTGGTGATAAAGGTGAATGATTACGCAGTCCAGCGCCAGCTCGGTAGTACAGCCAAGGCCCCTCGCTGGGCCGTGGCCTACAAGTTCAAGGCGGAACAGGCGCTTACACGTTTGAATTCCGTGGATTTTCAGGTGGGTCGTACCGGTGCGATTACCCCGGTGGCCAACCTCGATCCGGTTCAGTTGGCCGGGACGACAGTAAAACGTGCTTCTTTGCATAATGCCGATCAGATTGCCTTGCTCGATATCCGTTTGCGGGATATGGTATATGTGGAGAAGGGCGGTGAGATTATCCCGAAAATCACCGGGGTCGATCTTTCGCAACGTCCTGCCGATAGCGTGCCTTTGGAATATATCAAGACATGTCCGGAGTGCGGTACGCCGTTGGTACGGTATGAAGGTGAGGCGAAACACTATTGCCCGAATCAGGGACATTGCCCGCCACAAATCATCGGCCGTATCAATCATTATATCGGTCGCCGTGCGATGGATATTGATGGGCTGGGCGAGGAGACGGTCGCTCTTTTGTATGAAGAACATTTGATCGGAAATATTGCCGACTTGTACGATCTTAAGCGGGGGGCTATCGCCCGGCTTCCGCGTTTGGGCGAAAAATCGGCTGATAATATCATTCAAAGTATCGAGCGTTCGAAGGAGGTGCCATTCCACCGGGTGCTTTTTGCCTTGGGAATCCGTTTCGTGGGAGAGACGACCGCCAAGTACCTTGCAGCGCATTTCCGTAGTCTCGATGCTATACGGAATGCTTCCAAGGAGGAGTTGATGGAGGCTGATGAGATAGGTGGCAAGATTGCAGACAGCATTATCGACTATTTCGCAGACGGGGAGAACTTGGCTATCATTGAACGGTTGCGTGACGCTGGCATACGCCTGGAGGCCGAGCAACGCGAGTTCGCCTCGGACCAATTAGAAGGCATGACATTCGTTATTTCCGGTACCTTTAAACGGCATAGCCGGGATGAGTTGAAGGGGTTGATTGAGTCTCACGGTGGAAAAAACCTGGCTGCCGTCTCTTCTAAAACCGATTTTCTGTTGGCCGGAGACAATATGGGCCCCGCCAAACTGGCTAAAGCGACAAAACTCGGTGTGACCATTATCGGCGAGGAGCAGTTCGAAACCATGATTGCCGATGGAGGTGATAAAATTCTTACCGACGAGAACAGTGATGATGAAAATTTAACCAACGGGCAAAATAATCCGAAACAAGGTTCTTTGTTTTAGAATAATGATTACCTTTGCGATAAAATTATACAATTTGTATGAAAAATAACATTCAGGGCGTAGGTGTAGCATTGGTGACTCCGTTCGGGCGAGATGGGGAGGTGGATTATGAGGCATTGGGCCGTTTGGTAGATTATGTAACGGAGAACGGAGTAGATTATTTGGTGGTACTGGGAACAACTGCCGAAACACCGACTCTGACTCGGGAAGAGAAACACTCGATTGTTTCTTGCGTCAAAGAGCGAAATGCGGGGCGTCTGCCCTTGATTGTGGGCATTGGAGGTAATAATACGACTGAGGTGATCCATACGGTGAAAGAGACTGATCTGAGTGGCGTTGCTGCGATTCTGAGCGTGGTTCCTTACTATAATAAACCTACTCAGCGAGGAATGTTCGAGCACTATCGTGCGATTGCCGGAGAGTCGCCCGTTCCTCTGCTTTTGTATAATATCCCGGCTCGTACGGGAGTGAATATGACAGCAGAGACTACGTTGAAAATCGCTCATGAGATTCCGAATGTATTGGGCATTAAGGAGGCCGGAGGGATGGTGTCGCAGATGGCTCATATCCTGAAAGACCGTCCGCAGGACTTTCGTGTGATCTCGGGAGACGATATTCTCTCCCTGCCATTGATATCGTTGGGTGGCGATGGCGTTATTTCTGTGGCGGCCAATGCATTTCCGAAACCTTTTACCGAAATGATTGCAGCAGCTTTTGCTGGGAATACGGCGGTTGCAGCAGGACTTCAGATGCGTTTGCTCGATGCGATTGAGGCTCTGTTTGCCGAAGGAAATCCTACCGGAGTTAAGGCTGCACTTGCCGTCAAAGGGATGATTGAGAATTGTTTGCGTTTGCCTTTGGTGGCTGGTTCGGATGCATTACTGGCCAGATTCAGAACGCTTATCGATCGATACGGACTTTAGGTATAACTTTTGCATAATGGAAGGTTTGGTCGTAACTTTTTCGGGTACGACCAAATTTTTTTATACATTTGTCGTTATCTGATAAACAATATGCATCATGAAACGTCTTCTGCTTCTGTTTACAGTTTTATTGCCACTTGTCATCTCGGCACAGCGTGTACCGGATAATAAGGATATTCAATACCGGATTTCAGATACTTCCTCTCCCTATTTTTATCCGGTGCTCTTCGAACGCTATATGAATGGCGATACGACGCTGACATTGGACGATTATTACTATCTATATTACGGGTATCCCTATCAGGATGCCTATAAGCCTTTGGAACCGATTACGGCAGAGGACCGTGTGTTGGATATCTTTGCCCGTCAGTCACAGCCCAATATCATCGAATCCGAAGAGATTATTAAATATGGGAAGGAAGTGATGAAAGCCGATCCGTTTAGCCCTCGGAATCTGAATTTTATGACCTATGCCTACGGGGTGCTGAGCGATACGCTCAATGGACGTATCAATGCGGATCGATTGGCTAAGGTGCTTGCAACCATCGAGTCTTCCGGTACGGGACTGAAAGAAGACTCTCCGTGGCATGTCCTGCAGTTTTCCCATTCGGTCGATGTGTTGGCCGCACGGAATCTCGATCCGTTGAAACGCAGGGTCGTAACCCGAACCGTGGAGTATATCTCCCTGATGAAACCGGATGGCAAGGTGAAAGGCTATTATTTCGATTTCGGGCGCGTCTATTGGAAAAGGCCGGAAACATTGCCGGAAAAACGGGTCAAGGGGTTTGAAATCAATGGTATAAAACCGAAAAGTATGAGAAACAAGTGATATGAATAGCCGATTTGCACATATTCTGTTCATTTCACTAACCATTGTTCTCTTCTTGGGCTGCGAGAAAAAGGAAGAGGGTATCTGGAACAGGCAAAGCAAGGATGCCAGAACAGTTTTTATCTATATGGCTGCCGATAACTCTTTGGGACAGTATGGATATGATGAGGAGAATATCGAGAATCTTATTAAGGGGGCTACCGCTGCTAATATAGGCAAAGGACGTATTGTAGTCTATCAGGATCCGGCCAACGGAACTCCGCGTTTATTGGGAATCCATGCCGGGAGCAATGGACTGGGGAAAATGGAGGTGCTGAGATCCTACCCGGAACAGAACTCGGCTGAGGCTTCTACTCTGGTGGCTGCTATTGCTGATATGAAACGATATGCTCCAGCGTCGAGTTATGGATTGATTCTTTGGTCGCACGGACTGAATTGGCAATCATCGGAGAAGAAAACGACGCAATCGACGCGCAAGTGGGATGAGGACGCTGGCGTGGAAACCACTCAAGATTCGGACCCTAAAGCGGAACGACTCATGCGTATTCCAGGTTTGTTGACCCGTTCCTTTGCCGAGGATCAGAATACCGGTACTGCCGGAGAAGATGCCTATATGGAGATTTCCGATTTAGCGACAGCCCTGCCTACGGGTATGTTCGACTACATTATTTTCGATGCCTGTTATATGGGCAGTGTCGAAGTGGCTTACAGCCTGAAAGATAAGACGAACTATCTGGTGGCTTCTCCTGCGGAGATTTTGGCAAACGGTATGCCTTATGACCGTATTTTATCCCATCTGTTTGCCGTTTCGCCTCGCTTGGGTGCCGGAGGGGTGGCTCAGGAGTTCTACGATTTTTATGCGGCATACGATCCTTACGGAGATGGCGATATTCGATATAAATCCGCTACGATTGCACTTTACGATTGTACTGCAATGGAAAGATTGGCCGAGGTTATGAGCCGTATCATACATCAGGAGCAAATGCAGCTTCCATTGTCGTCAGCCTATGGGATACAGTATTATGACCGTACCAATTCGCTGCATATGATGTATGATTTGAGAGGATTCGTACGTGCTTTGCTTGCGGAGAGTGATCCGTTGCGTGAAGAATTCGAGCGTGCTGAAGCTGCGGTTGTGCAGTATAAGGCTACTACGGGACGGATATTCTCGATGTTGATCGATCCTGCGAAATATTCGGGTATCACTACCTACATTCCGCTTCTTTCTTTGCCACAGACCAATGTGGACTATCAGACAACCGATTGGTATAAACGTGTTTATGGTCAGTGAATATGAATTTAGATTGGGGTGCGTCAAGAACCTGTCGGAAGGTTGAGAAAAGAGACGCACCGAGTCATTCCCCGGTGCGTTGATGTGAGTGTATTTTATGATTGGCTTGGTGGTTAAAGATCTGCTCCTGTCAGATCATAATTGGCGTTAAATTCCAGTTCCAGACCTGTGTTTAGGTCGATATCGTATTTTCTTTTGTTGCGTTCAATCTTTACGATCTCCTGCCCGGGATGATGTTTTTTTACATATCCCAAAATCGGTTTGGGAACGATGGACTCCGGAACGGCCATTTTCCCGCAATCGATTTCGGTCCATTTGCCGGCTTTGTCGAATTCGGCTTTCTCACCGGTTGTGAACATGACATCGTAGGTGGTGTCTGTAGCCTCTTTCTCTTTATCCATCGTGACATGGGATACCTGCAGTTTTGGAAAGTGTTTTTTTATGAACTCTTTTGCAGCGTTGGGAAGTTGATCCTTTTGGATAGGTTTTTCTGCATAGGCTGCAGTCATACAGATTCCTGCACATACAAGCATTAAGAATAACTTTTTCATATTTCTCGTTTTTTATTTGTCCGATATGATAGAATCGGAGTTGTTTAAGAGAAATAGGAAATAATCATGCCAAAAGAGTCGCTGTTCATACAATTATTGATGGCAGCGACTCTTTTTAGTGCAATGTATGTAGAGACAGATTATAATTTACTCAGATAGATCCCGTATTGGTTTTTCAGCATCGGTTGAGCCAGTTCATGCAACTTCTCACGGGTAATCCAACCCTTGCGATAGGCAATCTCTTCCAGACAGGCAACTTTCAAGCCTTGTCTCTTTTCGATGGTTTCGATAAATGTAGAGGCTTCGCTCAGAGAATCGTGTGTCCCGGTATCCAACCAGGCGAAACCGCGTCCCAAAAGTTGAACTTTCAGATGTTTATCCTTTAGAAATTCTTGGTTGACGGTGGTGATTTCCAGTTCTCCTCGGGCCGATGGTTTGATCGTATGGGCTACCTGAACCACCTTATTCGGATAGAAATAGAGACCCACTACGGCATAGTTTGATTTCGGCTGAGCCGGTTTTTCCTCGATACTCAGTACGTTGCCTTTTTCGTCGAATTCTGCTACGCCGTAACGTTCCGGATCATTCACATAATAACCGAAAACTGTCGCATCGTCCTGGTTTTCTGCATTGGAAACGGCCTCATGGAGCATCCTTGTAAAACTTTGGCCATAGAAAATATTGTCTCCGAGAACCAGGCAGACCGAGTCTTTCCCGATGAATTCCTCGCCGATCAGAAAGGCCTGTGCCAGACCGTCCGGGGAAGGTTGTTCCGCATATTCGAAACGAACACCGAAGTCGCTGCCATCCCCTAATAACCGACGAAACATGGGCAGGTCGGTCGGTGTAGATATAATGAGGATTTCTCTGATGCCGGCGAGCATCAATACTGAGACCGGATAGTAGATCATCGGTTTGTCATAAATGGGCAGGAGCTGTTTGGAGATCCCTTTGGTGATCGGATAGAGCCGAGTTCCGGAGCCGCCGGCGAGTACGATACCTTTCATGATTCTTTCGATAAATTAAAGGTTTTATACCATTTGATGAAGCATTCTATGCCTGTTTCGAGAGGAACCTTAGGGTGATAGTCGAAATCCTTTTCGAGTTTTGATGTATCTGCATAGGTCTGGTAGACATCTCCTTGTTGCATGGGCAGCATCTCCATTTTAGCCTGTTTGCCCAATGCCCGCTCCATGGTGTGGATGAAGTCCATGAGTTGAACCGGTTTTGAGCACCCGATGTTGTAGATCTTGTAGGGCAACTCCCCTTCGGGAGCTTTGTCAATCACTTTGACTACCCCCTGCACGATGTCGTCTATGTAGGTAAAGTCTCTCGACAAGTTTCCGTTGTTGAATACTTTGATCGGTTGGCCGGCCATGATGGCGTCGGCAAACAGCATGGGAGCCATATCGGGGCGTCCCCATGGACCGTATACCGTAAAGAATCGGAGTCCGGTAGCCGGGATGCCGTATAATTTACAATAGGCATGAGCCATCAGTTCGTTCGCTTTTTTCGTTGCGGCATAGAGGCTGACCGGACTGTCCACCTTGTCATCTTCCGAAAAGGGCACTTTAGTATTCATGCCGTATACGCTGCTGGAACTGGCATATACGAGATGTTTTACCGGGTGGTGACGGCAGCACTCCAGCAAGTTGATAAATCCTTCGATATTGCTCTCGATATAAGCTTGCGGATTCTCGATGGAGTATCGGACTCCGGCCTGTGCAGCCAGATTGCATACGATGTCGAATTTCTCCTCTTCGAAGAGAGCCGGAAGCGCATTCCGGTCTTCAAGGTTGAGGCGGATGAAGCGATAATTCGGATACTTTACACTGTACGCGCATTCTCCGTATGATAAATGTTCCGCCTGGATGCCCGATACTTTCAGACGTTCCAGTTTTAACCGTACGTCATAATAATCATTCAGATTATCGATTCCGACAACCTGATCGCCTCGTTCTGCCAATTGGTGGGCGACGAAGAATCCGATAAATCCTGCGGCGCCTGTCACTAAGATTTTCATAGCCTTATTGTCCGATACAATAATAGGTAAATCCAGCGTTTCTCAATTCTGTTTTGTCGTAGATATTTCGCCCGTCGATGATAACCGGTTCCTGCATTTTCTGTTTCATCAACGGCCAACTTGGAATGCGGAATTGTTTCCATTCCGTTACCAATAGCAATGCGTCAGCTCCTTGCAGGGCGTCATACATATTATCGAAATAAGTAATGACGTTGCCGATGCGTCGTTTTGACTCTTTGATGGCGATGGGATCATAGGCTTGCACCTTGCATCCAGCTTTTAGCAGGAGGTCGATCAAGACCAGTGCTGGAGCCTCCCGCATATCATCGGTCTCCGGTTTGAAAGCAAGGCCCCAAAGGGTGATTGTTTTCCCTTTTAGATCCCCTTTATAGTGTCGGCGGAGCTTCTCGAAAAGGATTGTTTTCTGGTGCTCGTTTACCTCTTCCACCGCTTTCAGTACCTTCATTTCATAACCGTGTTGTTGCGCGGTTTTGATGAGTGCTTTTACATCTTTGGGGAAGCAGCTGCCTCCATATCCGCATCCGGGAAATAAGAATTTATTCCCGATTCGGCTGTCGGCCCCGATTCCTTTGCGTACCATATTGACGTCGGCTCCCACGATCTCGCACAGATTGGCAATGTCGTTCATGAATGAAATGCGGGTTGCCAGCATGGAATTTGCGGCATATTTAATCATCTCGGCGGAGGGAATATCTGTGAAAATCATTCGGTAGTTGTTCATCATGAATGGTTTGTAGACTCGTTCCATCAAAATCTTGGCCTGTTCGCTCTCTACGCCGACCACGACACGGTCAGGTTTCATGAAATCGCCCAATGCATCTCCCTCTTTGAGAAACTCCGGATTGGAGGCTACATCGAAATCCAAATTGAGGCCTCGTTTATCCAACTCTTCCCGGATGACGGCTTTAACTTTTTCCGCCGTGCCGACCGGAACGGTACTTTTGGTCACGACAAGCACATATTGGTTCATGTGTTGTCCGATGGTTCGGGCTACTTCCAATACATATCGCAAATCTGCACTTCCGTCTTCATCTGGTGGTGTGCCGACTGCTGAGAATACGACCTCTACATTATCTAGGCATGTAGTGAGGTCTTCAGTGAAGTGCAATCGTCCTGCAGCAATATTTTTTTGAACTAGCTCCTCCAGTCCTGGTTCATATATGGGAATAATACCGTTTTTTAGTTTCTCTATCTTCTGTTTATCGACATCTACGCAGGTGACATCCATGCCCATCTCGGAAAAACAGGTCCCGGAGACCAAACCTACATATCCTGTACCGACAATCGCTATATTCATGGTTTAAAGACTATCTAAGAAATGTTGTATTTTAAAATAAATGTTTTGGTGCTTTAATTGGCGTATTTGTGTGTGTCGTTTTATTTGGGTATACTTCTCGGGATATTTCTTTTTTAAGCGCTCTGTGAAATAGTAGAGTCCCGTTGTGGCTGCTACGCTGAGAGCGACGATGATATATAATTGTACTTCCTGAGAAAGTGGGGTGTAATATTCAGTGATGAACCATATGATAATGATAATAATATTGAGAGAGAGCATGTGCACAGTCGTCATGGCGTGGCTGTATCCCATGTCGATGAACATATGGTGAAGATGCGTCTTGTCCGGTAGAAAGGGCGATTTCTTGTGTGCTATCCGGGTTGTCATCACACGCAGCGTATCGAATACCGGAATGGAAAAAACTGCCAGAGAGAAACTGACAATGCCTTCGATGTTAATATGCTCGTATTTCAGGGATAGTATTTCTAAAACAAAAACCGAGAATATAATGCCAAGAGTTAAGGTTCCACCGTCTCCAATGAACATTTTATATTTTCGGCCAAATACGTTATGCATGAAAAATGGAATCATGGCGCCTGCCGTAGCGAAGGCAAGAATGGTAAAAGTGGGTTCGCCTGAATGTAGGAAGAAAACGCCTAAAAGGGTGGAGGTGAAGATGCCGAAACCGGAAGATAGACCGTCGACTCCATCAATGAGATTGATGGAGTTGATAATGCCGACACATGCGATTACGGTTAATGGATAGGATACATAATTGGGTAATTCATGGATACCCCATAAGCCATGTAGGTCATTGATTTTATATCCGCCTAAAAACATCAGGATGCATACTGCTAATATCTGAAGTAAGAATTTTGTGGTGGATCTGATGTTCAGTATGTCATCAATAATGCCCGTATATAGCATTAATGACATGGCAGCGAAAATGATATATAGAATCGCTGTATCCGTCAGGAAAGAGAGGGCGGATACGCTAAGTAGTATACCAAAAAATACACCTGCACCTCCGAGAACCGGAACGGGTTTTCTGTTCAAGCGCCTGGCATTGGGCCTGTCTACAATGGATTTGAGTAGGGCGATCTTGACCAGCTGGGGGTGAATGAATAGTACTGCAATGGCCGCAATTACTATCGGTATGAGAACATACAGAATAAGGTTCATGCGTATTTAGTTTCTTTCGACAAAATCAACTCCATTACATTAAGAGGGAAATCTCCCCTCTAAATCATACAAATATAAGTTTTATATTTTATCCAACAAAGTAGGTATTCATGTTTTTACTATTTTCCCATTCGGTCTGTGAATATAGCGTTGTCAAACATGGGAAAAAATGTTTTTAATTCATTATCTTATTTGAAGAGGAAACTTTGTTTTGGTTCCCAGAGATGAGGAGGTTGAAATCGGTGACAAAAAATGGATGAAGAAGACAAAATGATTCCTTCAAGTGGTCGTATAAGAGGATATTTGAGGCTCAAGGGAATTAAAACGTCAATTGTTGTGTCTTGGCAAAGTTGAGGACTCCGGTAAGATGTTGGCTCATGATATTGCTGGCTCCCTCCGGATTGTTGTGTTTGATATATTCGAAAAGTAACCGGTGTTCGCTGATGGTGATATCATGATTCGTTTTGCAGACATTGAATTTGGCATAATTATCCATGATATCAGGAGTTATGGTCATAATCATGGACTTAAGTACTGCATTTTTGGATCCTTCTGCGATAGTTCGGTGAAAATAAAAGTCCTCCTCCAAAGCCGTACCGTATAGCGTTATTTTTTCGGCGTAGTTGTTCATGGCATTTTCTATCATCCGCAGATCCTCTTCCGAACGACGTATGGCGCATAATTTGGCCGCATTGATTTCAATGATGGAACGTGCTTCGACCAGTGAGTAAAAATCGCAATTATCCATCTTTAAAATGTCGCTGATGAGGCTGTTGAGCGCGGTGGATTGAATGCTGGAGATAACCGAACCGCTTTGGGGCATGGTTTTGATAATATTATAGAATTCCAACTTCTTGAATGCCTCTCGGACTTGGGTGCGAGCTACTTGGAATTTCTCTGCTAGTTTACGTTCGGCCGGCAGACGATCGCCTGGTTGGAGGTCGCCGGAGTTGAGTAGAGAGCGAATTTGCCGGATAATGTCTTCCGTTGCATTATTGCCGGCAGGTTCTAAAAGTCCTAATATATCAGGCATGACTGTGCGTTTGAAATAATGGCAAAGATAGCGATTAGTTTATGACTTTTTGTTTGGTGATATTTGTGAAAATGTTTTTTTGTTCACTATGCAAGCTGTTTTTGTTAAGTTGTTATTGGTTTACCAATGGCCGCTGCTGTCTGTTTGGAGATAATAAAGTGTATACTCAATGTGTCGGATGGATAAAAAAGAGCAGCTGTTCGGGAGCTGCTCTTCGAAAGCGGAGGGATATGGGGTTATGAGAAAAAACACCCTCCGTTGATGTCGATATTGGTCCCTGTGATATAAGAAGACTCTTCTGAAGCTAAGAAAACGACTGTGTCGGCAACCTCTTTGGCCTCACCTTCGCGACGCAGTGCATAGCTGCCCTTCATTCGCTCCCGATTCTCGGGCGTGTTGAAGCGGTCGTGGAACGATGTGGCTATTGTCCCGGGGGCCAGAGCATTTACCCGAATCCCTTTGGGGCCTAATTCCTTTGCCATGGAACGCGTATAGGTCATTACGGCGCCTTTGGCGGCTGCATAGAGGGAGGCTCCCTGACCTCCTCCATCGCGTGCTGCCAACGACGAGAAGTTGATGATGGATGAACCGGCGCTCATATAGGGCACGGCTTCACGCGTACATAAAAAGACGCTGCGCATGTTGAGGTCCATCAGATAATCGTACCAAGCCTCGTCTTGTTCCGTGACCAATTTGCGGCCAACGATGCCTCCTGCCACGTTAACTAATACGTCGATATGATTGCCGAATGTCGCGACTGCCGTGTCAAACAGTTTTTTTACGTCGGCCGCTTTGGTCATATCTCCTTGTACAATAATTCCTTTGCCTCCGGCAGCTTCAACCATTTTCAGGGTTTCCTCAGCATTTTGAGGGTTGTTGCAATAGTTGATTACCACATTGGATCCCTCTTGAGCGAATTTTACTGAAATTGCGCGGCCTATGTCGCGTGCGCCACCTGTTACGATGACGACTTTTCCTTTCATATCCATTTTATTATAGTTTAGATAATAATTACGTTTTGTGTTGTAGTTAGATTAATTGGCTTTCCAAAATTACATTTTCTTTTTTTTATAAGCAAATTATGAGATCCTATTTTTGGTTTATTTTTATTCTCTTTAACTAGTATTTTATTTTGTTATATATTGTATTGTTATATATTATGTTATGGGTTTATGTTTGTGATTAAAAGTTTTTTTTATTGTAAATTTAATGACCGAGAATGTTGAATGTTTCATTATATATCGCTATCTTTAGCCTGTGAACTGGTTTACCAGTTTGTTGGTGTTATTTTACGGAATGGAAGAATTCGGTTATGAGAATTCGAACATTTATATTTCTTTTGTTTTTTATGGTTGCATGGGATGTCCATGCGGCATTGCAACACCCTTGTCTGCTTTTGACGGCTGAGGGAGTGGAGACGATCAAGGCCCACCGAGGTAAATTGGCGCTGTTCGATCAAACTATAGATCGAATTGTGCGAGATGCGGATAAGGCGATCGAAATGGGGATAGTGGTGCCGGAACCATTGGATAATGGGGGCGGGTATAGCCATGAGAAACATAAGGATAATTACTATGCCCTATATTATGCGGGGATTGCTTATCAAATTACGGGGGAGGGTAAGTATGCCCGTTTTGTCCGAGATATGCTTGTTCAATATGCGGAGATGATTCCCGGCCTGGGTCCTCATCCCTGCAACTCTCCGGATAAGGCCGGCCGGTTGTTTTTTCAGCCGTTGAATGATTGTGTGTGGTCTTGTTTTGCTTCTATGGCCTATGACTACGTTTATGATTGGCTGTCAGAGGAGGAGCATGCACTTTTCGAGAAAGATGTATTCAGACCGATGGCTGAATTTATCAGCAACGGCAATGCATACAATCGTCAGGTGTTTGATAAGATGCATAATCACGGAACATGGGCGAACGTGGCGGTCGGGATGATCGGCCATGTGATTGGTGACGAGACGTTTGTCGAACAGTCTTTGTATGGATTGCACAAGGATGGGACCGGGGGCTATATGAAGCAACTGGACGTACTGTTCTCTCCGGATGGGTATTATATGGAAGGGGCTTATTATCAGCGTTATGCTTTGTGGCCGTTTGTCGTGTATGCTCAGATTCTGGAGCATAACCATCCCGAGATGCACGTTTCCGAGTATCGGGACGGAATCTTCAAGAAAGCGACACGGGCGCTGATCAATATGTCGTATAATACGGAGCTGTTCAGAATCAATGATGCTGTCTATCAGACTCTGGCTTCATTGGATGCGGTCAATGCTGTCGATGCCAGCTATCTGTTCGATAGTAGTCAGAAAGATTTGTTGAGTGTTGCTTTGGCGCAGAATAATTTTATCGTCAGCGACGGCGGTTTGAGAACGGCTTTAGCTATTGCTCACAATGAGACGGAACCGTTTCTTTTTAAGAGTTGTTTTTTACGCGACGGAGCTGACGGTACACAGGGCGGATTGGGTGTCATGCGCAGCGGAGAGGGAGAGCGGCACACAGCTCTGTTGTTCAAAGCTACGGCTCATGGCCAGTCTCACGGGCATTACGACAAATTGTCTGTTTTGTTGAATGATAACGGGCATGAGATTTTGCAGGATTACGGGTCTGTCCGCTATCTGAATCTGGAACCTCGGGAGGGCGGACGTTATACCAAGGAGAATAGTAGCTGGGCGTTACAGACCATTGCTCACAATACGGTTACGGTCGATGGAAAAAGTCATTTCGACGGGAACTTCGAGTTGTCCAGTCGTCATGCCTCCCATGTCAATTATTACGATTTCGACCATCCCGAATGCCAGGTTATGTCTGCCTCGGAGAATCATGCCGTGCCGGGAGTCTCCATGACCCGGACGATAGCAATGATTAAAACGGATGACGCCTATCCGTTGATTCTTGATATCTATAAAATAAAATCGGAAGAGAAGCACCAATATGATTTGCCTTACTATTATGTGGGTACGCTCTCTTCTACCAATTTCGGAATGACGCGTTATCCCACGCAATTGTCTGTGTTGGGCCAGGATAACGGTTATCAGCATTTGTGGCTGGAGGGGAAGAGTGCTCCTTTGCATAAACTGGCGGAGATGACCTGGTTTAACGAAAATCGCTTTTACAGCCTGAATACTTTGGCTGATCCGGAGATGGAACTGCTCTTTGTCAGGATGGGAGCCAATGATCCCAATATGAATATCCGTACAGACCCCGGCTATATCATTCGATGCCCCCGTGCGGACAACTATACGTTTGTCTCTACGTTGGATATTCATGGGGAATACGATTTGGTGGCAGAACTGACGGCAGAGTTCGAAACCAAGGTGCAGGATATAGAGCTTTTATTGGACAATGACCAGTATACGGCCGTCCGCATATCGAAAGTTGACGGGCAAAAGTTATTGTTCGTTACTCTGAATGGAGCGTATGGTACGGATTCGGAACATCGGATAACGGTGGATGGCAAGAACTATTCATGGACAGGGAATTATCATTTGTTTATCAATCAATAATATGAAATGTAGATATACGATTTTGCTGGCTCTTGTTGCTTTGTTTGCAGGCAACGCGAAAGCCCAGAGAGTGGTCGAGGTAGTCAATCCGCTCCCCAAGGAACGTACGGATATCGTCTCGATTCCATTGAAGAGCGAAAACCGGACACTGCAACCTGTGGCCTCTGCAAAAGGAGTGGTTCTTCCCTCGCAGTTGATGGACGAGGATGGAGATGGAGTACCGGACCATGTGCTGGTTGAGATTACGGTGGCTCCTTCGGCGAAGATGAAGGTAAAACTGTCATGGAGTGAGGAGCCCGGCCTGCGAAGCGATACATTGGTGGCTGTCCGTCTCAGCTATCGCAGCACGGCCGGAAAACCTTCGCCTGCTTTGCCTTACGCAAAACGGGCACGCGGATTTGTACAAGACATTTCGAATCCTGTTTACCAAATGGAAGGTCCCGGTATTGAGAATGATAAGGTTGCTTTCCGCTCTTTTTTCGATTATCGGAATGGGAAAGATATCTATGGAAAGGTTGTGTCAGAACCGGTCCTCGACGTTGTCGGGGTCGTAGGGAGCTGGCACGATTTGTTGTGGTGGGGCAAAGATGTGCTCCAGGTGGGAAAATCATTGGGCGCCGGAACATTGGCCGTTATGTCTGATGGCCAGATTACCGTAGCCGGCGATGCGGATACCTCTTATTTCAAGGTATGCAATGCCGGACCTTTGGCGGCCTCTTATCTTTTGTCGTTTAAGGGATGGGATGGGGGCCCGCAGAAAGTGGATGGCTATGAGATGATTTCCATGCAGAAGGGGCAGTTTTATTACAAGAATCAAATATCCCGGCCGTTGACTGATGCGGAGAAACTGGTCGTAGGTTTCGCAAATTTTGGGGACAATCAGGTCCGTTTGCAGGACCATGGAGGTAAATATATGTCTCTCTCTTCCTACGGCATGCAGGCCGACAGAAGCGATAAACCCATGGGATTGGCCATTATGTTCGAGACCGAGCAATACGACTCTTATCGCACCAACGGCAACGATGCGCAACCGGAGAATTCAACCTATGTGGTTTTGACTCCGCAGCCGAAAGAGAGAACTCTCTATTTCGTTGCTTGTTGGGGAGCGACTGATGAACGCTTTAATACAAAAGACGGATTTTATGCTTATCTTCAGGAATTGGCAGAATCTCTTTCCGAACCTTTGCACGTAAAAGTCATTAAATAATTATGAGAAAGAAAATAAGTTTATTGCTGAGCATCCTGTCCTTGCTGGCATTCGCTTGTGCCATTTATCTTTTTGTGCAGCACACCTATGCCCAAGCGGGATTGAGCAGTGCTCTGTTCTTTATCCTGTTGGCTTTCCGGATGTTGCTTTCGGAGAAATTCAAGCGTTATGCCTATACGGTGATGATTTTGAGTGCCGTGTCGATCTCTTTGTCTTTCCCGGAGTATTTCATCTCTATCGGCGATTTTCAACTGTCTGAGTTGATTGTTCCCTTGTTGCAGATTATTATGCTGGGGGTCGGATGCAGCATGAAATGGGAAGATTTGACGCGGGCCTTTAAAATGTATAAGGCAGTTGCAGTGGGGGCTTCCTGTCAATTCATCATTATGCCTATGGTCGGTTTTCTGATAGCGAAAATCGGCGGCTTCCCGGATGAAGTTGCGGCCGGAATCGTATTGGTGGGGTGTATGCCCGGAGGAATGGCCAGCAATGTGATGGCCTATATTGCCAAAGCCAATGTGGGGCTGTCCGTGACCATGACCTCGATATCAACCCTCCTCTCTCCTCTGCTGACCCCTTTGCTGATGGCTTTCTGGGGCGGTGAGTTTATTGCCATTAATTTTTGGGCCATGGTGTGGGATATTGTCAAGATGGTCATCATCCCGGTGGCGTTAGGCGTATCCATCAACTATTATGCTGGGAAACTTGCAACGAAGTTACAGACCATCATGCCGATAATTTCCATGCTTGGTATTGCGTTCATTATCATTATTGTGACAGCAGCCGGGCAAAAAAGCCTCCTGTCGGTGGGGCCGTTGCTGATATTGGCAATGTTTTTACACATGACCATCGGTGCTACATTGGGGTATCTGTGTGCTAAGATGTTTAAGTTGAGTAAGCGAGAGTGCCGTACGGTGTCCATAGAGGTCGGTATGCAGAATGGCGGTCTGGCCTCGGGTTTTGCATTTACGATGGGGAAGGTGGCAACCGTGGGGTTGGCTGCGGCGGTCAATGGTCCTATTATGAATACCACCTTCTCGCTTATTGCAACATGGTGGAGTAAGAGCAGCGATGAAGACAAAAAGAGCGATGAGGATAAAAAGAAAGATACGAAAGACAATAAATAACCAAAAACTATGAAGAAGAAAACCTTACATTCTATTTTGTGGAGCATTGGCCTGGGGGTTATGTCAATCTCCCTGACTTATGCATCGGATAATCCTGCACGGAGCGAGATGAACCGCTTGGTGGATCGGACGATAAAGACCTCTCTGGTTTGTATGGAACGGAGTGTGGCAGAGGTGGGTGATACATTGAAATATCCTACCTATGGGACGAAAGATTTGCGTTGGCAAACGAATGGTTCCGGTGATTGGGTCAGCGGTTTTTATCCCGGCGCTTTGTGGTATTCCTATGCATTGAGCAACGATAAGAAGTTCGAAACCTGGGCTCGTCAGTGGACCTCGGGAATCGCCAAGGAGAAATATAATATGGAGTCCCACGATTTGGGCTTCCGATTCATGTGTACTTTCGGGAATGGATTGTTGTGGGGGGACCCTAAGTTGGCTGATTCCTATAAAGCCAATATTTTGACAGCAGCTGAAACCTTATCGAAAAGGTATCACCCTCTTTTCCAGTTGCTCAGTTCCAATTGGGATAAATTTCCTGAACCTAATTCCGTCCCGGTCGTTATCGATATTATGATGAATCTCGAACTGCTCTTCTGGGCGGCAGAGAATGGCGGGGATGAGAAATATTATGAGATGGCACGTTCTCATGCGGTGGCTACGTGGAAAGATTTTGTCCGTACGGATGGTGGAACCTACCACATTGTCCGTTACGATAAAAGTACGGGAGATATCATCAATAAAGGACAATTGCAGGGCGAGGGAACTGAAACAACCTGGTCGCGCGGACATGCCTGGCTGGCTTATGGCCTGGTTGTAGCCTATCGGTTTACGCATGAAACCCAATTTTTGGATAAGGCCAAGTTGGCCATGGACTATTTTATCCGGAATCTGCCGGAAGACAGAATCGCAGCCTGGGATTTTCATTCGAAAGTAGATTATAGGGATGTCTCTGCGTCGGCTATCGTGACCTCAGCCCTGTATGAATTGATTACCTATTTGCCCGAAGGCGCGGAGAAAGATCATTATAGCCGTGAGGCCGATTTGATGTTGTCTTCTTTATGTCAGAAGCCGTACTTTACCGAGGGTAAGAATACGAACTGTTTGCTCGACCATTCGGTGCAGTATTATCCGATAAACAGCAATGTGGATGTGCCGTGTTCTTTTGCCGACTATTATTTTATGGAAGCCTTGTATCGTTATAAACAGCTCTACATGAAATAGAGAAAGCTGTCTGTGCAGAGAGAGGAGAGGAAACTCTCCTCTCTTTTTTATTGATATGAGAGTTGGAATATGTTGTAAAAACGAAAGAGGTCGAACGATTTATATCAAATCATTCGACCTCTTTCGTGGTGCCACCAGGAATCGAACCGGGGACACAAGGATTTTCAGTCCTTTGCTCTACCATCTGAGCTATGGCACCATTGGTTGTGTCTGGAAGACGGGTGCAAAGATAGAGATAAAAATTAATAAAACAATACTGTTGCCCAATTTTTTTCTTATATATAAAAGACTTATCTTTGCTCAGTTGTTAACTCGATGATTCAATGAAGGTAGCCATTGCTCAGTTAAATTATACCGTGGGTGCTTTTGAAAGCAACATGGTCGCTATAATCGATAATATCAATAGAGCGAAATCGGAAAAGGTAGATTTACTGGTATTTGCTGAGCAGGCAATTAGCGGTACTCCAGCATACGATTTGTTGAATAAGGTCACATTCTTGGACTTGGGCGAGGAGGCCTTGGTGGAAATAGCGTCCTATTGTGACGATATTGCAGTGCTGGTCGGTTTGCCGATTCCGCATGCCAACAGAACCATCAGTGCCGCTGCATTCATTCAGAATCGAAAGGTAATTCGATATATTGGTAAACAGAATGTCTCCTCTCGTGATGAGATGTATTTCCTTTCTGCCTCCAAGGGATGTGAATATGTTAAGGTCAATGGACATAAAGTTGCAGTGGTCGTCGGGGAGGATATTTTGAAGGAACAGGAGTACGGCGAGTATGCCGATACGATTGTTTGTTTGGGTGCTAATCCCTATTCCCGGGGAATTATTGAGAAACGTTACGATTTTTTCAGACACCTTGCTTATCAGACGGGGAAAAATGTGGTGTATGTGAATCAGGTAGGCGGCCAGACGGATATTGTATACGACGGTTCTTCTGCCGTTTTCAATACGAAGGGAGAGGCCGTTTGTCTGTTGAAAAGTTTCGAGGAAGATTATGCCTCCCTTGAACTGGAAACGGCAACACCCGTCGAGATACCTTTCCAGAATAAGACCATCAATGTGTACCGGGCGATTAAACTTGGGCTGAAAGACTATTTCGATAAAAACGGATACGAAAAAGCCTGTCTCGGTTTGTCGGGAGGTATCGATTCGGCTGTGGTGCTGGCGATTGCCGAGGAGGTACTTGGTCCGGAGCGGATCAAGGTGTTGATGCTTCCATCGCAATTTTCCAGCTATCATTCCGTGGATGATGCGATCGAGATGGCTGAGAATCTGAATATCGAATATGATGTGGTACCGATTACGGATGCCTATCGGGCGATCGTCGAGAGCATGAAGCCGGTATTGGGCGGTACGGATTTCGATGTGACCGAGGAGAATATCCAGGCACGTATCCGATGCACCATGATTATGGCTCTCTCTAATAAGTTCGGTTATATTTTACTCAATACGACCAATAAGAGCGAGGAGGCTGTGGGATATGGTACGCTATACGGCGACTGTATCGGCTCGATCAGCATCCTCGGCGATTTGTATAAACATGAGGTATATGATCTGGCTCGATATATCAACCGCGATCGAGAGATTATTCCGGAGAATATCCTGATTAAAGAGCCTTCGGCGGAATTGCGGCCGGAACAAAAGGATTCGGATACGTTGCCACCTTACGATGTGCTCGATGCTATTCTGTACCGGATGATCGAGGAGGGGCAGCATCGCGAAGAGATTATCAATGCGGGATTTGACGCGGAAGTGGTCTATAAGGTTTATGCCATGATTAAGAAGAACGAGCATAAGCGTTATCAGTTCTGTCCTGTGTTGCGACTCTCCACCTGTACTTTTGGGCAGGGAAGAATTATGCCTTTGACCAGTAAATACGGTTATTAATTTGGAATAAGTATAAGCAAATTTTACTATCTTTGCGAGAACCTAAAACGAACCTGTCGTGCCAATCAGCCATGAAATCGAACATAGCGGGGTGGTATTCGATATTGTCGGTAAACGGATCGACGTATCGGTCGAAGCTCGCGAAGCATGTGCTTCCTGCAAGGTGAAGAGTGTCTGCGGGATGGGGGAACATGAACAAAAACTCGTCTCCGTAATGGTGGACGAGCCTGCTGCGTTTCAGATTGGTGAGGAGGTGGTCGTTTCTGTGGAGCAGGGAATGGGACTCAAAGCAGTCCTAATGGCTTATGTGCTGCCTTTCTTACTTCTATTGTGCACTTTGTTGGTATTGTTGGAAGCAGGAATGGAAGAAGCCCTTGCAGGGCTTTTTTCGTTGGGGACTGTTATTATATATTATTGTGTGCTTTATATTTTCAGAAAAAAAATAGAACGGGAAATCGTATTTAAAATCAGAAAAACAGCATGAGTGGAGTTATACTATTCACGATCCTGACCTTATGTGCCATCGGAGTGTTGGCGGCTCTGATTCTCTATTTCGTTGCACAGAAATTCAAGGTGTACGAAGATCCGCGTATCGATACGGTGGAGGGAATGTTGCCTGGAGCGAATTGCGGAGGTTGTGGCTTCCCGGGATGTCGGGGCATGGCCGATGCGTTGGTCAAAAATGACGATATTTCAGCGTTGTATTGCCCGGTGGGCGGTGCACCTACGATGAAATCCATTGCTGACTTTCTTGGAAAGGCGGCTCCGGAAAAAGAACCCCAAGTGGCGGTGGTGCGCTGCGGAGGGAGTTGCGAGAATCGTCCTCGCACCAATCTGTTTGACGGAGCCCCTTCGTGTGCCGTTGCCGCTTCTCTGTATGGAGGTGAGACAGGTTGTACCTATGGATGCTTGGGATTGGGCGATTGCGTGGCTGCATGTAACTTCGGAGCGATAACGATCAATCCGGAAACGGGACTTCCGGAGGTGGACGAAGAGAAGTGTACGGCATGTGGTGCCTGTGTGAAGGCATGTCCGAAAATGGTTATCGAATTACGGAAAAAAGGTCCTAAGGGACGACGTGTGTATGTCTCCTGTGTGAATAAAGATAAAGGGGCTGTTTCCCGCAAGAGTTGCAACGTCTCTTGTATTGCTTGCACCAAGTGTGTGAAAGTTTGTCCTTTTGAGGCTATTACGATTGAGAATAATCTTTCATACATAGATCCTGCTAAGTGCCGTTTGTGCCGCAAATGTGTAGCTGAATGTCCTACGGGAGCAATCGTGGCGGTGAATTTCCCTGTGCGTCCCGTGTCGGCTGCCGAAACCGGAACATCCGTTGAAACCCATTAACCGACTTAAAACTACAAAATCATATGTTGAAAACTTTTCGTATCGGTGGAGTACATCCGCCGGAGAACAAGTTGAGTGCTGCGAAAAATATTGAAATTTTCCCGTTGCCCGAGACGGTGACCATTCCTCTTTCTCAGCATATCGGTGCGCCGGCTACGGCTGTCGTTGCCAAAGGGGATAAGGTGAAGGTTGGGCAACTGATTGCTAAGGCAGGTGGTTTCGTCTCTGCCAATATCCATTCGTCTGTTTCTGGAACGGTGACCGCAGTAGATGCCGTTCCGGATGGTGGCGGAGTGCGTAAACCCGCTATCACTATAAAAGTAGAAGGTGACGATTGGGAGGAGTCCATCGACCGTAGCAGTGCGCTCATGAAGGAATGTTCGCTTACGCCTGCCGAGATTATTGCGAAGATAGCCAATGCAGGTATTGTCGGTATGGGAGGCGCCACTTTCCCGACACAGGTGAAACTGTCAGTTCCTGCTGGAAAGAAAGCCGAATTTCTGATTATCAACGGTGTGGAGTGCGAGCCTTATCTGACCTCCGACCATCGCGTGATGCTGGAACGAGGCGAAGAGGTGCTGGTGGGAGTTCGCATTCTGGCTCGAGCCCTCGGTGTTGAGAAGGCTTATATCGGTATTGAGAATAATAAACCCGATGCCATTGAGCACATGCGCTCTCTTGCAGTTGCCTATGGCGACGTGGAGATTGTTCCATTGAAAGTGAAGTATCCGCAGGGTGGTGAGAAGCAGTTGATAGCTGCCGTGACGGGGAGACAAGTTTCTTCGGGAGGACTTCCGATAGACGTGGGCGCAGTGGTGCAGAATGTCAGTACGGCTCTGGCGGTTTATGAGGCCGTGCAGAAGAATAAGCCGCTTTTCGAGCGAGTCGTAACGGTAACCGGCAAGGCATTGACGAATCCGGGAAATTTCCGTGTACGGATGGGAACGTCGTTGCGTGCTCTGATAGACCATTGCGGGGGGCTGCCGGAGGATACGGGCAAGATTATCAACGGAGGGCCGATGATGGGGCGTGCCGTCGCCAATATAGACAGTCCTGTTACCAAAGGAACCTCAGGCGTGTTGCTTATGCGTGCAGCCGAGGCAAAACGCAATGAGCCGGACGTTTGTATCAAGTGTGCAAAATGTGTGAGTGCATGTCCGATGGGGCTGGAACCATTCATGCTTTCCAAGTTGGGTAAGTTGGGCATGTTCCCGGAGATGGAGAGCTATCATGTGACCGATTGCATCGAATGTGGTTCCTGCTCGTTTACCTGCCCGGCATCCCTGCCATTGTTGGATTATATCCGGCTTGGAAAAGCGGAAGTGATGAAAATTATCCGTGCCCGGAAATCCTGATTTGAAAAACTGCGAAATATCTGAAAGAATGGAGAATAAAATCATTGTTTCGCCCTCGCCTCATGTCCATGGAGAGGAGTCTACAGCCCGATTGATGCGCGATGTGCTGATAGCCTTGATTCCGGCATTTCTCGTTACGGTCTGGGTTTACGGTGCGCGGGCTTTCTTTGTGACGGTCGTATGTACGGCCAGTTGCGTACTTTTCGAGTACCTGATTCAACGTTTTCTGCTGAAGGGCAAAAATACGATTTGCAATTACTCGGCCATTGTGACCGGTGTGTTGCTGGCATTCAATCTTCCGGCAAATATTCCGTTTGGATTGGTTGTCCTCGGTGCATTGGTAGCTATTGGTGTTGGCAAAATGTCGTTCGGCGGTTTGGGACGTAACCCGTTCAACCCGGCGTTGGTGGGACGTGTCTTCCTGCTGCTTTCATTTCCGGTGGCGATGACCTCGTTCAGCAGTCCGGTTCCGGATGCCATGTCGGGTGCGACGCCGTTGGCTTTTGTGAAAGAGGCGCTGAAAAAAGGATTGAATGTGAGTGATATTCTGCCGGAACTATCTTACTCTGATATGTTTACCGGTTTGGGTAAGGCGGGTTCGTTGGGCGAAATAGCTGCAGGAGCTCTTTTATTAGGATTTGTATACCTGTTGTGGAGGAAGGTGATTACGTGGCATATTCCGGTATTCATTCTCGGGACGATGGCTGTATTCAGCGGGATTCTTTGGGGAATCGACCCGGAGAAGTACATGAGCCCGCTGTTCCAACTGCTGACCGGAGGTGCAATTCTGGGTGCGGTCTATATGGCTACGGATTATGTTACCTCTCCGATGAATAAACGAGGAATGGCAATCTATGGCATCGGAATCGGCGTTATTACGATTCTGATCCGTGTCTGGGGAGCATATCCCGAGGGAATATCGTTCGCCATTCTGATTATGAATGCCGTGGTTCCTCTGATCAATCGTTATGTAAAACCCAAACGGTTTGGTGCCGTTAAAAAATAGGAGGGGAGAGTATGGAGAGTTCGTTGAAAAATATGGTCCTTACGCTATTCATCATTACGTTGGTGGCTTCCGGAGTGTTGGGTTTGGTCTATTCGGTTACGGAGGAGCCGATTCAAGTCGCACAGCAAGCCAAAACAACAGCTGCCCTGGCTGAGGTTCTTCCTGCTTTCGACAATAATCCGGCCGAGGGTAAGATGGAAACCGAAGAGGCGGTTATTTATACGGCTACCAACGGTGGAGAGGTTGTCGGCTATGCCGTGGAGACCTCTACGCAGAAAGGATTCTCGGGAGAGATCCGTATGATGGTGGGTTTTAAACCGGATGGAGAAATTTATAATATACAAGTGTTGCAGCATAGTGAAACTCCGGGACTTGGAAGTAAAATGACCGAACCGGGCAATAAGCTGATCGTAAGTTTTGTCGGTAAGAATCCGGCCGATCTGAAAATGAGCGTAAAAAAAGATGGCGGCGATATAGATGCCTTGACTGCTTCGACCATCTCATCGCGCGCATATGTCGATGCCGTGCAACGTGCCTATAATGCCATGCAGCAAATGCTGGGCAAAAGTGTAATCGATAGCGTCTCAGGTGCAACTTCCACGGGTGACTGGGAGGAAGAGAATCAGAAAGGAGGAAATCATGAATAAATGGCAAACATTTACCAAGGGGCTGATTAAGGAGAATCCTACGTTCGTTCTGTTGTTGGGAATGTGCCCCACGCTTGGTACGACGACATCGGCTATCAACGGTATGGGAATGGGCGTGGCAACGCTTTTCGTGCTGACAATGTCCAATATCGTAATCTCCTTGATTAAGAACTATATTCCCGGGAAAGTGCGTATTCCGGCCTTTATCGTCGTCATTGCTTCGATGGTGACGGTGTTGCAACTCTGTATGCAGGCTTATGTACCTGCACTATATGAGACACTCGGTGTGTTTATTCCGCTGATTGTCGTGAACTGCATCATTTTGGGGCGCGCCGAAGCCTTTGCCTCCAAAAACGGGGTGTTCAGCTCTGCTCTCGATGGGTTGGGAATCGGCTGTGGTTTCACTCTGTCGTTGACGGTCTTAGGCACCGTTCGTGAGATGTTGGGCAACGGCTCTATTTTCGGCTACAAGTTTATTGCCGGAGACGGAATCCTGTTGTTCGTATTGGCTCCCGGGGCATTTATCGCATTGGGATATCTGCTGGTGATTTTCAATAAACTAACGGCTAAAATGAAATAAGTATGGAATATTTCGTAATTATTATCAGCGCCATATTTGTCAATAATATTGTATTGGCTCAGTTCCTCGGCATCTGCCCATTCCTGGGTGTGTCGAACAAGGTGAGCACGTCGCTCGGTATGGGAGCAGCCGTTACGTTCGTTATGGCGATTACGTCGGTGGTGGCTTATCTGTTGCAGTACTATGTATTGGTACCTCTGGGTATTCAGTATATGCAGACCATCGTGTTTATTCTTGTGATTGCCGCATTGGTACAGATGGTGGAGATCATTCTGAAGAAGGTCAGCCCGTCGTTGTATCAGGCGCTTGGTGTATTCCTGCCCTTGATTACGACCAACTGTGCGGTATTGGGTATTGCGATTTTGTTGGTGCAGAAGAGCTATAATCTTGGAGAGTCGGTGGTCTTTTCCGTAGCTACGGCCATCGGTTTTTCGTTGGCACTTGTATTGTTCGCCGGTATTCGTGAACGGTTGGAACTGGAGGACCTGCCTAAGGCTATGAAAGGGGTGCCTATTGCCCTGATTACGGCAGGTATTCTCGCCATGGCATTTATGGGATTCTCAGGACTCGTCTGATTCTGTGAACGATAACGATAATAGAGAAGAGCGGCCATCGGCCGCTCTTCTCTATTATATGCGATTTTGTGCGAAAAATACGTTATATTTGATATATGGTTTTTCGGCGAGGCATATTGATGTTGATATTGCTTGTGGGAGTCAATATCGGATTTTCGCGAGGAAAAGGGCTATCTGTCTCTCCGGATCATTCTGCTTTTGACAGTGTTAGCATAGAATCGGCGGAGCGTACACAACGTTTTTATGACAGTATTCACTCCAAAACTACACGTCATACCGTGCCACGATTGTTGTATCATTCGCTTTTCCGCCGTCTGCGTGATACAACCAATAACGGTCGTGTACTGGATGAAAGCCAGGCCATGGAACGCTATGCCGGTAAAACCATCGGTAATATAACAATTGACCGTAAGCAGATCTTCGAACCGGCAGATACTAAACTTGAACGTCTGGCAGATAAAACGCACGTTCTTACACGGGAATATGTTATTCGACGAGATCTGTTGTTCAAATCCGGACAGAAACTCGATCCACAGGTGTTAGTCCGTAATACACAACTGTTGCGTTCCCGAAGCTATATTTATGATGCCAATATGATCTTATCACTTTCCCCAATGGATACGTCGGTGGTGGATGTGACTGTTGAAACGCGAGATAGCTGGACCATTAATGCCGATCTGCAATTCCGCTCGGAAAGGCGTACTATGTTCGGTGTCTCGGACGACAATATTTTTGGTACGGGAAACCGATTGAATCTCAAAACAAACTTTACTTATTCGGGTTTTGACTACGGAGGCAATGTGGTGGAGTATCAGATTCCTAATATTTTCGGAACCTTCTATAAGGCAGATTTTTCGGCAGGGAAAGATTTTTACAATAGCGAGCTGAAATTGAATGTCCGTAAGGAATTTATTTTGCCGACCGATTATGAAGCCGGTATCTCTTATGAGGAGGTGAAATCGAAACATTATCTGGTGTATCTCGATACCTCCAATTTGGTGAAAGTGCGTAATTTCGATGTGTGGGCCGGCCGATCGAAATATTTTAAATCGATCAATTCCAGCCTTTTCCTGACAGCTCGTTATGGCTTTGCCAATTACCTGCGGCGTCCGGAAGTAGGTCCGACCCATAATCCGGCATTTCATGATTATGACAATCTTTTGTTTGGTCTTGGCCTTTATCGGGAGAAGTTCTATACGACCAGTATGATTTATGGCTTTGGTTTTAAGGAGTATTTGGCAACAGGCTATAAAGCCGAATTGGTCAGCGGTTATTCCTGGAGCGAGTTTAACGACAACATGTATCTGGGTCTCAGTTACAAGGTTGGAGGATTTACCAGGATAGGTTATTTGATGGGGGGATATGGTTTGGGAAGCTATATTGATCTTTCTGACGGATCGTGGTGGCGGAGTGCCGTGGATGTTAATATGCGATGGTTCTCAAACTTGTTTGTGGCGGGACGCAGCCGGATTCGTCAATTCCTATCGCTGGATTATACGCAGGGGTGGAATCGTGGCACTGGAGCTGATGAGGTGATTCGTTTTACGGAGGATAACGGTCCTCGTGGATTCAGAGAGTATGTTGCCGGGGTGAACCGTGCGGTGTTAAATACAGAAACCGTGCTCTTTACTCCTTATCAGCCCCTCGGTTTTCGGATTGTGCTGTTTGGTTATGCCGATTTCGGATTGCTGGGTACATCGCCCAATATGTTCAAAAACAGTTTCTATAATACCTTTGGAATTGGTATTCGGATCAAAAATGAGCGTTTGGTGTTCAATACGATTCAAATACGTCTCGGAATCGGATGGGGGAAAGAGGGATGGATCAAGAGTCAGTATTTCCGCATTTCGAATGAGCAACGTATGGAGCAATATCGCTATCTGCCGAGTCGTCCCGAGATTGTGGGATTTGAATAGTCCTGAATAATAAAAAAAGCAGTCCACCTTCGCTATGGACTGCTTTTTTGTGTACGCATATAATTTAGATTAAGCTTTACCTGCGCTGCCGAGGACCTCCTCGCATTTGTGCATATAAAGTTTCTTCAACCAGTCACGAGCCGGACCGAGGTATTTACGCGGGTCGAATTCTGCCGGTTTGGTAGCGAATACTTCGCGTATGGCAGCTGTCATGGCCAGACGACCGTCGCTATCGATGTTGATTTTACATACGGCCGATTTGGCAGCTTCGCGGAGTTGCTCTTCGGGAATACCTACGGCATCCTTTACGGCACCACCGTATTTGTTGATGATGGCAACCATGTCCTGCGGAACAGAAGACGATCCGTGGAGTACGATGGGGAAGCCCGGAAGACGTTTTTCGATCTCCTTCAGAATGTCGAAACGCAATGGGGGCGGAACCAGAATACCGTCGGCATTACGGGTGCACTGTTCGGGTTTGAATTTGTTGGCACCGTGCGAAGTACCGATCGAAATAGCTAACGAGTCAACGCCCGTGCGGGTTACGAAATCGACAACTTGATCCGGTTCGGTATAGGTGTGGTGTTCGGCTTTAACGTCGTCTTCGATACCGGCCAGCACACCGAGTTCGCCTTCAACGGTTACATCGTATTGGTGTGCGTAATCTACCACCTTTTTCGTCAGCGCGATGTTCTCTTCATAGGGCAGGTGGCTACCATCGATCATCACCGAGGAGAATCCCATCTCGATGCAAGATTTGCACAGTTCGAAGCTGTCGCCGTGGTCGAGGTGAAGAACGATAGGAATATTTTTGCCGAGCTCTTTGGCATATTCGACAGCACCCTGTGCCATATAACGCAGAATGGTCTGGTTGGCATACTTGCGTGCACCGCTCGATACCTGAAGAATTACGGGCGAGGAGGTCTCAACACAAGCCTGAATAATGGCCTGCATCTGCTCCATGTTGTTGAAATTGAAAGCCGGAATTGCATATCCGCCTTTAATTGCTTTGGCAAACATATCGCGGGTGTTTACCAAGCCTAACTCCTTGTAAGAGATCATAGTTGAACGTATTTTAGTTAATCTGGTATGTCGTATATTTTTTAAAATATTTACAAAAGTAAGAATTTTTTATGGAAAACAATCCTTTTGCAGCAGGAATAAAATCGAATAGCGGATTTTTTATTGTTAGTATGATAACAATCTTGGGGGATTTCACTATCTTTGTGAGGGAAAATCTAATTATGTGTAGTTATGTCTGAATTTAAGTATCAGGAGCCGTTCGAACTGGGAGAAGATACTACCGAGTACCGGCTGCTTACGAAAGATTACGTAAAGGTCGTGGAATGCGACGGACGTAAAATCCTTAAAGTCGATCCCAAAGGGCTCGAGTTGCTCTCTCGTGAGGCATATGCAGATGTCTCGTTCTATCTGCGTGCTGCTCATCTCCAGAAACTGGCTAATATCCTCGAAGATCCCGAAGCGACCGATAACGATAAATTCGTTGCCTATACCATGCTGATCAATCAGGTAGTCGCTGCAGAAGGAGAACTTCCGACCTGTCAGGATACCGGTACGGCAATCGCTATTTGCAAAAAAGGTGAGGATGTATATACCGGTGTGAACGATGCCGAATACATTACTAAAGGGGTTTACGAGACTTATCGGGATCGTAATCTGCGCTATTCCCAGGTGGTTCCGTTTACCATGACAGAGGAGAAGAATAGCGGAAACAACCTGCCTGCTCAGATTGACATATATGCTACACCCGGAAATGCTTATAAATTCTTGTTTATTACAAAGGGTGGAGGTTCTGCCAATAAAACTTTCCTTTACCAGCAGACCAAGGCTTTGTTGAATGAGGCATCGCTGACGAAATTCATCAAAGAGAAGATCAAGGATCTCGGGACCTCGGCGTGTCCTCCTTATCACTTGGCTGTCGTTATTGGAGGTACTTCGGCTGAAGCCAACCTTGCTACGGTGAAAAAAGCCTCTGCCGGATATCTCGACCATCTTCCCACCTCGGGGAATGAGGGCGGTCGAGCTTTCCGTGATTTGGAATGGGAGGAGAAGATTCTCAAGATATGTCAAGAGAGCGGCGTGGGTGCCCAGTTCGGTGGAAAATATCTGGTGCACGACGTACGTGTAATCCGTATGCCTCGTCATGCGGCTTCCTGTCCGGTAGGCATCGGGGTTAGCTGCAGCGCCGACCGCAATATCAAGGCTAAAATTACCGAGGATGGTATTTTCCTTGAACAACTCGAGAAGAATCCTGCTCGTTTCCTGCCCAAACAGGCTCCGGGTATGGCTCCGGCCGTGGAAATCGACTTGGACGAGGGAATGGATAAGGTGAGAGAGACACTTTCGAAATATCCGATTAAAACCCGTTTGAATATTAAAGGTACGCTGATCGTGGCACGGGATATCGCTCATGCCCGCATCAAACAAATGCTCGACGAAGGGAAACCGATGCCGGATTATTTCAAGAATCATCCGATCTATTATGCAGGTCCAGCCAAGACCCCGAAAGGTATGCCGTCGGGAAGCTTCGGTCCGACGACTGCCGGACGGATGGATCCCTATGTGGATCTTTTCCAGGAACATGGAGGGTCGTTGGTGATGGTGGCAAAAGGCAACCGTTCTCAGGAGGTGACCGATGCCTGCAAGAAGCACGGAGGATTCTATCTGGGCTCAATCGGTGGTCCGGCTGCCGTTTTGGCCAAAAACAGCATCAAGAGCGTGGAAGTTGTAGACTTCCCCGAGCTCGGTATGGAGGCGGTTCGTAAGATCTATGTCGAGAATTTCCCGGCCTTTATTATTGTTGATGATAAGGGCAACGATTTCTTTGCGGATTTCAAACATTAGAAATGGATAAGTTTAACGGGAGGGCGTTAAAAAACGCCCTCCCGTTGTTTTATGGTATTGACTGACAGTTGGTTGGTAGAAGCCGTGAGGCGATTCTGCTCTCCATGCAAAAATTTTCACAAGATTTGTATCTATTGTTTTGAAAACAAACATACTAAATCGAGGTTTGTTTTCGTTGGAAATAATGCTTCGAGTTTCGGCGAAAACTATTAATTTTGCGTAAAATTTTTGCCTATGATGCGTTTTCTGAAAAGGATCTGTGTGGTGTTGCCGATGGTGTTGATGGGGCTCACTGGATATGGTCAGAATGTGAGTGTGGAGGTGGAGGCTCCTTCTGCTGTTTCTGTGGGGGAGATGTTCAATGTCAAATTCTCTATGATAGAGGAACCGGATGAATTTAATCCTCCTGCATTTATTGATTTTGAGGTGTTGGCAGGTCCGTTAATGTCAAGAGGAAAATTTGTATCGATAATCAATGGTAAAACTGTTACACAAAACCAATATTCGTATACATATACTTTAGTCGCTTCGAAGGCCGGGAAATATACGATTCCTTCAGCAACGGTTAAAATATCGGGTAAAACTTATTCCTCACGCCCATTTCCCATTGAAGTGGTCGCCGAAGCGGGTCAGGGCAGCAATCAGCGTGGAGATAGCGGATCACAAGGAGAAGGGGGACAGCCGGAGATCTCTTCAGACGATTTACTGCTTAGAATAGTGGTAAGTAGAGATAACGTCTATAAAGGCCAACCAATACGGGTTGCTTTTAAGCTCTATGTAAGGAATGTCCAAATTGCAGGACTTGAGAGCGCCAAATATCCGGCATTCAACGGTTTCTGGACTCAGGAGATCAATACGGATAACTATCGCTGGCAACGGGAGACCTATAAATCGCGTGTTTATGATACGCGTATTTTGCGTGAATATCTGCTTTATCCGCAGCAAGCCGGCGTATTGCATATCGAGCAGTTGGATCTGACAGTGATCGCACAGCAGATTATTCAGAACCGTCGTCGGTCGCTGATGGATGATTTTTTCAGTGGAGGTCCAGAGGTGCGGGAAGTCCGGAAACATCTGGTTGCATCGCCGGTAAAGATTACTGTGCGGGAGTTACCTGCCGGTGCTCCGGAGGATTTTGGCGGTGCAGTGGGGAATTTTACCATGTCGTCCGATATGCCGTCAGGTAGTATTGCTGCCAATTCTGCCGCTGCGTATACGATTAAAATCTCCGGTACGGGGAACTTGCCGCTTATCCAAGCTCCGAAACCGAACTTACCCTCTTCTTTCGAAACCTATACCACGAAAACGACGGAATCGCTGAATACCGGCACTGATGGTATTTATGGCTATCGTCAATTCGAGTACCCGTTTATTGCCCGTGCTGAAGGAGAATACCAGATTCCTCCGGTGGAGTTCACCTACTTTAATCCGGAAAGCGGTAAATATGTGACACTCTCGACAAAAAACGTGAATTTAGAGATTCTGCCTGATTCTACACAGGGAGCAACCGCTGCTGGGGCACTCATCAGCGGGATGTCGAAAGAGGATATTAAAATCTTGGGACAGGATATTCGTTTCATTAAAATCGGGGCTCCGAATTTAACACCAGCAGGCCATGTGTTGATGGGAAGTTGGCTATATTTCATACTGATAGTCTTAATTATTGCATTGTTCGTTTTAGCATTGATATATATGCAGAAACGAATCAAGGAGATGCGCAATGCTGTATTGGTGAAGGGGAAAAGAGCCAATAAGGTGGCTTTGCAAAGGCTGAAAGCAGCAGATGCTTATATGAAAGCGGGTAATGAACGACAATTCTATGAAGAGATGCTTCGGGCATTATGGGGCTACATGAGTGATAAGTTGAATATTCCTGTTGCCAATCTGACGCGCGAGAATGTACGAGAAGAGCTTCTTAAACGGAATGTCGCTCAGGAGTCTGTTCAGAAATATATTGACATCATTTCGGAATGTGAGTACGCCCAGTATTCTCCTGCAGCTTCAGGACAGATGCACGAGGTATACGGAAACGCGGTGGCCATTATTTCGAAACTGGAATCTGTAATAAAGAGATAGTCATGAAATATTTAATAATTCTTTGGGTCGTTCTGTTGTCATGTCTGTCGGGTCATGCCCAGCCCGCTCCCGAGGCTATATGGGACAGGGCCAATACGGCCTATATCAATAGCGATTTTGACGGGGCAATTCATGGTTATGACTCTATTGTCCAGGCTGGATATTCGAGTTATAAACTGTACTATAATCTGGGAAATGCTTATTTCAAGGCGGGTCAAATCGGGGAGTCCATCCTGAATTACCATCGGGCATTGCGATTGGCGCCATCGGATGCGGACGTGAAGCACAATCTTTTGGTTGCTAACAGTTTCGTCAAGGACAATATTGAAAAGGTCCCGGAGTTTTTCCTGAAAACATGGCTTCATAATCTGCGTCTCTCGGTGAGCTCCAATACGTGGGCAATTATCAGTCTGATAGCATTGACTGGGGCTATGGCCGCCATGTTGATCTACCTGTTGGCAGGGCGTATATCCTGGAGAAAATCGGGATTCTATACGGCTATCATAGCACTTGTCGTATTTTTTGTGAGCATGGGCTTCTCGATTAAGGAACGTCGGGAGCTACTTCACTCTTCAGAGGCTGTTGTGATGAGTTCGGCGGCGCCAGTGAAAAGTTCGCCGGATAACTCGAGCAAAGATATCTTTGTGCTTCATGAGGGTACGAAGGTCAAGGTGCTCGGTTCGTTGGATCAGTGGCGAGAGATTGCTATTCCGGATGGAAATAAGGGGTGGATATTGGTGAGTGCAATAGAAACGATCTGAGATGTCAAAATTACTGGATGGAGTGGTGAGTGAGTTGTCCAAGTTGCCGGGAATCGGGCGGCGGACAGCTTTGCGACTTGCTATGCATCTGTTGCGGATGCCGAAGGAAGAGGTCGCCGATATGACCGCTGCGATTGACAAGTTCCGTCACGATATCAAGTATTGCAAGCGTTGCAATAATCTTTCTGACGAGGAGATTTGCCCGATTTGCTCGAATCCTGCCCGAGATCATTCGGTAATTTGCGTGGTGGAACAGGTAGGCGATGTAATCTCTATTGAAAATACGGGACAATACAATGGTTTGTATCATGTGCTTGGCGGAGTGATCTCGCCGATGCAGGGCGTGGGCCCTTCCGATTTGAAAATCGATCTGCTTCTGGATCGGATTGCACAAGAGGCTGTCAGGGAGGTGATTCTTGCGGTCAGTACGACGGTGGAGGGCGAAACTACGCAATTTTATATTACACGTCGTCTGGAACAATGTGCAGGATTGAAAATCACCTCAATTGCACGTGGTATTGGATTTGGTGATGAATTGGAGTATGCAGATGAATTGACAATCGCTCATGCCCTTCATAATAGAATAGATGTAAAGTGATTTTTGGTTTTTAGTTAATTTTATTAACTATTTTAGCGAATTTAATTTTAAATTATTATATTCGCTTCAACAAAACTAAAAAATAAGATTATGATACGTACTCTTCAGGAGATTGTTGATGTTTCACGAAACAAAGGCAAAAAAAGGCTGATCGTTGCTTATGCACAGGACACACATACGCTGCAGGCCGTTAATGATGCGGTGGAGATGGGACTTGTAGAGGCGACCTTGATTGGCGATCCGAAAATAATAGCAGAGGTTTGTCAACAGGAGGGTATCGACGTCGGGCGATTTACTATATTGCCCGAAGCGAGTGATGATAAATGTGTGGCCCGCGCAGTTCGGATGGTAAGTGCAGGAGAGGGTGATGTCTTGATGAAGGGACTTGTGTCGACGGACAAGTACATGCGCGGTATTTTGAACAAGGAATATGGGTTATTACCTCCAAAGGGGGTGTTGAGTCATGTCGTGGTGTTCCAAATGCCGCAGTATCATAAATTGTTGCTTGTTTCCGATGTGGCTGTCATCCCTTATCCTGATTTTGCTCAAAAAAAAGCCATTGTGAAGTATCTGATACAAACGGCGGGAGCTTTGGGTATCGAACGGCCAAAGGTTGCTCTGATAGCCCCCAGTGAACAAGTTCTTCCCAATGTGATATCGAGTACAGAGGCTGCTATTCTTTCGAAAATGGGAGATCGTGGTCAGTTGGGTAATGCACTTTTCGACGGACCTCTGTCGTTGGATGTGGCATTGTTCGAAGAAGTGGCCAAAGTGAAAAAGGTACAGGGAAGCGGCGTGGCAGGCGATGTCGATTGTCTGCTTTTCCCGAACATCGATGCCGCGAATGTTTTCTTTAAATCGGCAACCAAATTGTGTAAGGCTGAGCTGGCTGCTATGGTAGTCGGAACGAAGGTGCCTTGTGTGCTCACCTCCCGTGGTGACTCGAAGGCCTCGAAACTCTACTCCATAGCATTGGCCTGTCTTTCCGCTAAATAAATATGAAGAAATACAGAATTCTGGCGATCAATCCCGGATCGACCTCGACGAAAGTAGCCGTCTATGACGGCGAGGAGCTGATAAAAGAGTTGACACTGCGACACAGCAGCGAGGAACTGTCGCATTTCAGCAGTGTGATGGATCAATTCTCGTTTCGAAAGGATATTATTCTTCGTGCTGTTCGCGATGCAGGTCTCGATATTGGGACGTTCGACGCAGTTATTGGTCGGGGAGGGTTGGTCAAGCCGATTCCCTCGGGTGTGTACGAGGTGAACGATGCGTTGAAGAGGGATTTGCAACAGAGTCCGATTGGACAGCATGCCTCCAATCTGGGTGGATTGATTGCTGCTGAGATTGCTTCGGCGATCGGTGCACGTGCCTTTATTGCTGATCCGGTCGTGGTGGATGAGCTTCAGGAGGTTGCTCGTGTGAGCGGTCTTCCGGGGTTGAATCGAGTTTCGATTTTCCATGCTTTGAATCAGAAGGCGATAGCCCGGGCGTATGCAGCCAGAGAGGGAAAGGCTTACGAGTCGCTTAATTTGATTATTGCACATATGGGCGGAGGAATTTCTGTCGGAGCGCATCGCCAGGGTGTGGTAGTCGATGCCAATAATGCATTGGATGGTGAGGGTCCATTCTCACCGGAGCGTGCAGGAACCCTTCCGGCCGGGCAGCTGGCTGCCATGTGTTTCAGCGGCCGGTATACTCATGCGGAGGTTCGGAAGATGTTGTCGGGTAAGGGTGGATTTGTGGCTCATCTCGGTACGAACAATACGGGTGAGGTGATTTGCAGAGCGGAATCCGGAGATGAGGCTGCGCGTCTGGTATTGGATGCCATGTGTTATAATGTAGCCAAATACATCGGCTCGATGGCTGCTGTATTACAAGGTAAGGTCGATGCGATTATTCTGACGGGCGGAATTGCTTATAACGCTTGTGTGTGTGACTATATTGAAAAGATGGTTTCATTCATCGCACCGGTAGTGGTTATGCCAGGGGAAAATGAACTGGAGGCTCTGGCTATGAACGCATTGCGGGTGATGACAGGCGAGGAGAATCCGAAAGTATACGCTTGAGACGATTCGGCATCTGTGACTTACTGAATGGAATAGATTGAAAAGCCGATACTTCACAAAGAAGTATCGGCTTTTTTGCTGCCCATTTTATGGAAGCAATGCGTTATCTGCGATTCAGTGCTTTGTGTTCCAGATTGATGACTGTTCCTATCTCCATGAATGATGCACCTTTGGCAGCACCGAAACTGCCTCCGATTACAACAATCATATCCTCTTTCGATAACCAGGTTTTGTCTTCCAGATAGTAGAGAATGCTGAGCAGGAAACTTTCGTGCGTTTCGGCCGGTTCGCGATACATGGCATGCACGCCATAGGAGATGGCTAGTTGGCGCATTACACTCTTCCGGTAGCAGACGGCATAGACAGGCTTGTGCCCTCGGAAAGCGGACAGATAGCGCCCCGTGCGGCCCGAAAGCGTATCGATGATAATGGCTTTAACGGGAAGATTGAGGGTGGCACGTACAGCTGAACGAGCCAACTGCGCGGTGATTTCATTGTTGATGCGTACCATATTCATGTCGCTGTCGGGCGTATGGCAGGCGGTATCTTTTTCAATTTCGGCAGCTACCTTTGCCATTGTCTTGACAGCCTCTACAGGATATTCGCCGTTGGCGGTCTCGCCGCTGAGCATGATGGCATCCACACGCTGGTAGATGGCGCTGGCAATATCGCTCACCTCGGCACGGGTAGGCCGGGGATTCGAAATCATAGAGTGGAGCATCTGGGTGGCAATGATCACCGGCGTTTTGCTCTCGATACATTTCCGTACGATGAATCGTTGCGTAACAGGAATCTCCTCAGCAGGAATCTCTACGCCAAGGTCGCCTCGGGCCACCATCACTCCATAGGTCTCTTCGAGAATGGAGTCGATATTGTCTACACCCTCCCGATTTTCGATCTTGGAGATAATTTTAATCGGGCTGTTGTGCTCTTTGAGGATGTTCTTGACAGCCATTACATCGTCTTTGGTCCGGACGAACGAATGGGCTATAAAATCTATATCTTTGGTAATGGCCCACAGAATAAATTCCTTATCCTTGCCTGTGACGGATGGCAGATCAAGTTGTACGCCGGGAATATTGACACTTTTCCGGGGCTTGATAACGCCTCCGTTTTGTACTTGGCAAACTAACGTTTCATCTTTTTTATCTGTTACGATAAGTTCCATTTCGCCGTCGTCAATCAGAATATGAGCTCCTACCGGGACATCGTGGTAAACTGTGGCGTCGTTCATGTAGATGATCTGGCGGTTCGAACGTAGGTCTTTATTCGTTCCCTTGATGTTCAATATGTCACCTGGAGCTACGACGATGCCTTTTGCATATTCATCTGTCATCCCGGTTAGCCGGATCTCCGGACCTTTAGTGTCGATGATGATGGCTATCTGTTCTGATACTTTTCGTACATTATCCACGATCTTGTTGGCGCCTTCGATAGAGGCATGAGCCGAATTGATACGAACAGCATTCATGCCGGCTTCGTACAATGATCGAATATAATCCGGTTCACATCGGGAATCCGAGATCGTGGCAACAATCTTTGTCTTCTTATCCATAAAGTGTTTATCAGTGATTTTCTATTTCAATACACTCAGTAGGCCCAAACGGTAGGAGTCGAGGCCGAACCCCATGATGGACCCTTTGCATTTTGGAGCAATCAGCGACACATGACGGAACTCTTCCCGAGCCAGTATGCAAGAGATATGAATCTCCACGACAGGAATATCAACGCCTCCGATAGCATCGGCAATGGCTACAGAAGTATGGGTGTATCCTCCTGCGTTGAGTAGTACTGCATCATAGGTCCCGTCTGCCTGTTGTATGTGGTCAATGATTTCTCCTTCGATATTGGATTGAAAGTAATCGATTTGAACTTCCGGAAATTGTTCTCTTAACTTTTGCAGATAGCTTTCAAATCCGGTATTCCCGTAGATGGCGGGCTCTCTTTTGCCTAAAAGATTGAGGTTTGGCCCGTTGATAATCAATACTTTCATGCTGCGTCTTGTTTTGCGTTACAAAAATACATCAGTTAATCGAATTTTCTGCATTTTTCCCGATTATTTCATGGTAAATTATTTACTCCTCTCCATGAAAAAATCCGGAACGGTCTGTTCCGGATTAGGGAAGTATGTACTGCCGAAATGATAGTAGGAATTTCGGCAGTAGCAGTTATTTTTGAATGTCCGTACTATCCGAAATAATGGAAAGATAGGTCTTGAAAGTCGCTGAAAGTTGCTCTGCGATGTATTCGCGTCGGATGACAACTCCGATTAATAAAAGGAGCAGGAGTATTAACATCGCTTTTGCCGTCGGCGTTTGACGCTTATACCACCGGATCATTGCATGTTCGATCAATTCGTTTTGAACGGCATTCGGATCGAAGCCAGTTCTTTGTTCGCTGCGTCGATTTTTTTCGCCAGATCGGCCTTGAAAGCGACAACCTTGGCGCGAATTTCTTTATCTCCTGTGGCTATGATTTGTGCGGCAAGAATTGCGGCGTTCTTGGCTCCGTCGAGTGCTACCGTAGCTACCGGGATGCCTGATGGCATCTGGAGAATCGAGAGGATGCTGTCCCACCCGTCGATGGAGTTGGACGATTTGATGGGTACGCCGATAACAGGTAGCGGCGTGAGTGCTGCAATGACTCCCGGGAGGTGTGCTGCACCTCCTGCACCTGCAATAATTACCTCTATGCCACGTTCGGCAGCTCCTTTGGCAAACTCCACCACCTTCTCTGGTACGCGATGTGCGGAAAGTGCGTTTATTTCATATGGAATCTCCATCTCGTCAAGGAATTTGGCCGCCGATTCCATCACCTTCAGGTCGGACGTGCTGCCCATGATTATGCTTACTCTTGCTTTCATGTCGAGTTAATTTTTATCGTTTCGGAATTGTGAATTCTAAATTCTATGCTTACCTTCGCAAAGGTAATATTTCCTGCCGGATTTTAGCTTGTCCCGGGACTAAAATTGTCGTAAAATGAAACGTGTGACGTTAAAGGATAAGACATTTGAGATCTTTATTCCGTATGAAAAGATACATGCAGCGGTTGTTGAAGTAGCCGATCGTATCAATCGGGATTACAGAGATAAAGAGGCTCCTTTGTTTCTCGGAGTTCTCAATGGTGCATTCATGTTTATGGCCGAGTTGATGCAGCAGGTCGACTTCAATTGTGAAATGTCGTTTGTGAAATTGGCTTCGTATCGGGGTACCAAGTCCTCCGGGAAGGTGTCGGAGTTGATAGGTTTGGCCGATAATCTTCAGGGACGACATATTATCGTGGTCGAGGATATTGTCGATACGGGAGAGAGCATCGAGCATCTGATGCGTTCGTTGGTCGGGCATGAACCTGCCAGTATAGAGGTGGCCACCTTGTTATTCAAACCCGATTCCTATAAAAAGGATGTACCTATCAAGTACAGCGCACTCTCCATTCCGAACGATTTTATCGTAGGCTTCGGGTTGGATTATGACCAATTGGGGCGTAATTTGTGTGATATATACAAAATCGTAGATGAATAGTGATGCTTTCGATGGAGGCCGGAAATTGCCTCTGGTAGAAGATTTTTATACCATACAGGGCGAAGGGTATCACACTGGGAAACCGGCATATTTCATCCGTTTGGGCGGATGCGATGTGGGATGTAAGTGGTGTGATGCGAAATTTACCTGGAATCCGAAACATTTTCCTCCTGTCGATACAGACAGTATTGTATCCCGGGCCGCTTCCTATCCGGCACAGGCGATTGTCATTACGGGCGGCGAACCGTTCCTCTATCCATTGGATTATTTGACAGATCGGCTGCATGAACGGGGACTGGAGATATTTCTCGAAACGTCGGGTTCTCATAAACCGAGCGGTACGTTCGACTGGGTGTGCCTTTCTCCGAAAAAACAACAGCCTCCCTTGCCCGAGGTCTATCCGATGGCCAATGAGTTAAAGGTGATTGTGGAGGGCGAAACTGATTTTGCCTGGGCCGAAGAGAATGCTCAAAAGGTAAATTCTCAATGCATGTTGTTTTTGCAACCCGAATGGAGTGTATATGAGCGGATGATACCTGCCATTGTGGAGTATGTCAAGTCACATCCTGCGTGGAATATCTCTGTGCAGACGCATAAGTTCATGCACATACCATAATCCCGTTTACTGATGGAGGCCAATAAGATCATAAGGGACAGACGGTTGTGGATTATTACGATCATCCTATTCCTGTTGCTTTTGACTTTTTTCGACAAGAACAACTTCATCGATCGTTTTAAACTGAAGGAACAGATTCGCGAACTGGAGACGCAACGAGATTACTATCTTCAGAAAATCGCTGAAGATAGTGCTATCATCGAGCAGTTGAAAAGCGATGAGTTTCTGGAAAAGTATGCTCGGGAGCATTATATGATGAAACGGGAAGGCGAGGAGATTTTCCTCATTGAGGAGTAATCTTATGGGGCTCTCAGTTTCGGAGAATGCTCTTTGTCAGTCTTTTGAGTAGGCGAGAGGGACGAGTGGAATTACTTGAACGGTGAATCGGGCTCCTTGGCCATATGATTGTAGAATAATCGATCAAGTAATGCCGGAGCAAATTTTTTGATGAAAGTCGTAGCTCGGCCGTCGAATTCCATGAGTACGGTCCGTTTCTTATGTGCAACTCCTTTCATGATACGTTGTGCTACCTCTTCGGCCGTCATCATCTTGCTCTCGTTGCGAGGTGATTCGCCTTGTTGGCTTCCATCAGCCGTTAGGGCGGAGAATCGTACGTTCGAGGCGGTGAATCCCGGACAAGCAATCATCACATGTAACCCTTTTTTCAAGTTCTCGATGCGTACGGTTTCCAAGAAACCGGTCATGGCGAATTTCGAGGCGGAATATCCCGTGCGTCCCGGCAGGCCATGTATGCCGGCGACTGAGGAGACTCCTACCAAAGAGCCTTTGGATTTGAGTAAGTAGGGGAGTGCGTATTTCGCGCAGTTGACCGTTCCCCAGAAATTGACATCCATCAGCCGATGTAGAACGCTCAAGTCCACCTCTGTGAACAAGGCTCTCATGGAGATTCCTGCATTGCAGATCAGAATGTCGATGCCTCCGAATTGTTCCACTGCCAAGTCGATCAGCTTTTTGCAATCCGCTTCGCTGGTCACGTCTGTCGCTGTATAGGCTGCTTGACCGCCGTTGTGTGCAATTTCGTCGGCAAGTTCTTTCAGCTTCTCTTCGCTGCGGGCTCCGAGTACGACTTTGGCGCCAATTTGGGCATAGGCCCGGGCGAGCGCCTTCCCGATACCCGATGATGCTCCGGTGATAATCACCACTTTATCCTTGATTTCCATGAGTTCTGTTGAATTATTGTCGTTTATTAGATTTTGCTATATTTGCAGTAGTCCGAATTCCCGTAACTGATCCCACTTCTTCGAATGGTACAGTATGGAGAAAGGTTGATCTCCATAGTTGGCATAAAGAGTCTGTGCATCCTTCAACGTAACTTTATGATTCAGATCTGCACAACGCTTCATAATCTCCAGTAAGAACGCTGTATCATGTTCCGGCAACCGGATCTCTTTCCGTTGCGACGGGCTATGTACGGATATTCCTTCGGCCGTTTTGCAGGGGATGGCTCCGATCCATATGAGTCGAGCTTGTCCGTCGAATAGCCGAGAGGCATCGGGTTTGATTAGGTGGTCTGTGATGAGTGACTCCTCAACCGTTGTTGGCGGAACTTTTCCTGCAAACCATTTATGAACCGGACGCTCCAGTCCATTTCCTACCAGATAGTTGGCCAATGAGGTTCGTAGTGCTTCACCGACGAGTTGAATGTTATAGCTTCGGTTTTCCACGAAGGTAATCTCATTGTTGGCAAAACCATTCACGTGGTTATTCTTGCGTCGCACTCCGAACTCCTCTGGGTGCTGTCCGGAGCGGCTGTGCACGGTCATGGCATACCGATGCCAGAAACCGGAGTTGATCAGCTCTGCCCGGAACATTTGGCGCACGACCTCCAGTGCATCGACGCTCTCCTGCAGGGTCTGGGTCGGTAAACCGTACATCAAATAGGTGTGAACCATGATCCCTGCATAGTAGAAGTTGCGCATGGCAATCGTCGCTGTTTCGATTGTAATCCCTTTGTTGATCATTTTTAGCAGTCGGTCAGAGGCCACTTCCAGTCCTCCCGATACAGCGATACATCCCGCTGCTGCCATCAGACGACACAAGTCTCCCGTATAGGCCTTTTCGAACCGGATGTTTGTCCACCAGCTGCAGATGAACCCTCTCCGCAATATTTCCAGGGAGAGCTCCTTTAATAGTTTGGGTGGGGCGGCTTCATCCACAAAGTGAAAACCGCGTGACCCGGTCTGTCGGTATATCTCCTCCATCCAATCGACAAGCGTGGAGGCTGGGACGGAGTCGTAACATCTGATGTAATCGAGTGAGGTGTCGCAGAAGGCACATTTCGCCCAGTAGCATCCGTGGGCCAGCATCATTTTGTTCCAACGGCCGTCGCTCCACAAGCGGTGCATTGGGTTAATAACTTCGCACAGCGAAAAATATTTTTCGTGGGGTAATCCGGAGAAGTCCGGACAACCTCGCTCTTCATGCGATATCCGCTCTGTCGAGGCATGGAATCCCTCTTTCGTGTAGGTGTTGATCAGTGCGCCGCCAGAGAGAATACGCTCGAGTGCCAGTTCTCCGTCGTCCAGAATGACGTAGTCGAAATATTGGAAAATCTTTCGATCGCTCATTTGTCGGAGTTCGGTCGTCGGGTAACCTCCGCCCGCAACCGTCCGGATGTTCGGATATTTTTCCTTGATGTATTTGGCGCATTGCAAGGCGGCAAATAGATTCCCGGGGAAGGGAATCGTAAAGCCTACATATTCCGGTTCCTCTTTTTGAATAGTGTGGTCGAGCATGGCCAGCATCTTCTTTTCGATCAGGTTGGGTGAGAGCGTTAGTTGCTCTTCCAGGAAACTGAATTCTGGGGCCGATAGGCCGAGTTGCTCTCCATAACGAACGATTTCGAATCGTTCCGTGATGACGGCCCGAATGAAGTCGCTGAGGTCCTGCAAGTATAGCGTGCACAAGTATTTGGCACAATCCTGCGTGCCCAGAGAACCGAATGCGGTATCCAGGTCGGCAATAGTCTCGAAACGACCGCCTTGCGGGATAAATTCGGGAGTGCAAATCAGATTGGCCAGTGTCGAATCACCTCCGCGCAGGAAGTCCAATACGGTCGAAACCGTCGATATGTATCTGTCTCGTAGGGTGTAAATCCGTTTGAGATTTTTATCCTCACTTTCCGTATAGGCATTAAAAACTTTTGCCAGAAATTCGGGAGAGAAAATACGCCAGATCAGTTCAATCGACAGGTCATATTGTCGGACGTCATATCCTTTCCGACAAAGATAGCCCTTGAGGTAGGCCGTAGCCGGGTAGGGGGCGTTGACCTGTACGAAGGGCGGGGTTATCAGCAGTAGGTGGCTCATTTATTCCAGGGATTCGACGACCAGGCCGTCATAAGCAAAAAAGGTGTTGTCAGGCAACTCCGTTTCTATTTGTGTCTGTCGTCCCATTTGGTGGGAGACATGTGTGAGGTAGGTTTGGCGCGGATGTACCAGGTAGCTGACATGAAGCGCCTCATCCAGCGTAAAGTGTGAGATGTGGTGTTCGCGGCGCAGGGCATTGATGACGAGAATGTCTACGTTGCGAATTTTTTCAATTTCTTCCTCAGAAATGGCGTTGAAATCAGTCAGATAGGCGATTCCGCCAATACGGAAACCCAACACCGGCATCAGGTAGTGTTGTCCGAGGATAGGCGTTACCTCTACGCCTTTCACTTCAAACGGCTTATCCGGGAGGATCGTATGAAGGTTGATTTCCGGGACACCGGGATATCTGTCTGCCGAAAAGGCATAGTCATAATCCTTTTTTACCGTTTTCTGCACGCGTTCGGTAGCATAGATGTCTACGGCTTGTTTCTGCGTGTAATTGAATGCGCGGACGTCATCGATGCCTCCGATATGATCTTTATGCTCATGGGTAAGAAGAATCGCATCGATTTTTTTTATGTTTTCGCGTAACATTTGCTGCCGGAAGTCGGGACCGGCATCGATTACGATACGAACACCTCCGGTCTCTATCATAGCGGAGGTGCGTAGCCGTTTGTCCCGGCTGTCGGGTGACGTACATACCCAGCATCCGCAGGAAATGACCGGAACGCCTTGGGAGGTCCCGGTTCCCAGAAAAGTCAGTTTCGTCATAACTTGATTTTGTACCGTTCAAAGATACGAAAATAAAACGGGATGGAACTCAATCCATCCCGTTTTTATAAATTGCTCTTTGTCGTAGGGCTACTTTGTAATGCGTTCAAGCCATTTGAGCATGGCGAGCATGGTGAACATGGAAATCAGACAGGCGGCTACAAATACTAACCAGGTAGCCCAAATCGGAATGTGTTCATACAGCAGTGTGCCGATGAACAGCAACTGGTTTCCGACAGCCGTCGCTCCGAGCCAGCAACCTTGCATAAGACCCTGATATTGTGGAGGAGCAACTTTCGATACGAACGACAGCCCCAGCGGACTGATGAATAATTCGGCGATGGTCAGAATGATGTAGGTGCCGATGAGCAGGAATGGGGTGACGCGGGCTGCGTCGCTCAATCCTCCCATGGCTTTCACTTCGGCTGCATCGGGCAGTCCGTAGGAACCGATGGCCATAACGATAAATGCAATGGCTGCGATGCCCATACCGATAGCGATCTTCCGTGGTGTCGACGGCTCCTTGCCGCGTGCACGCAGCCACCCGAAGAGTCCGATGATGATCGGTGTGAGGAAGACAACGAAGAAGGGGTTGATCGATTGGAAAATCTCCGCTCCCTTGATGCTGGTAAAGCCGAGGTCGAAGTCGATCATACTCAGATTCGTATAATCATTGGCGAAAAAGGTGAGCGTGATTCCGTTCTGGTGGAAGGAGAACCAGAAGAAGATTACCACGGCGAATACCGAGAAGAGGGCATACATGCGTTGGCGGATCTCTTTAACATCCATTGTGGCCACAGCACCTGCGCCTGCCGGTTGTTCCTCGGTCTCTTTGCTTGCGATAACTTTGCTGGCCGGATCGGGAAATCTCCGTTTATTGGTCAAGTAGATAGCAAGTGAAATCAGCATGGCGAATATGGCGGCCCCGAATGCGTAATGGAATCCTGTGTTGAATACATCGAGATAATTGTTCACGAATGCCGTCATGTCGGCAGACAACGACCCGTTCGCTTCGGTAGCCAAAACACTT
>CALVFI010000018.1 GCA_944326815.1 uncultured Rikenellaceae bacterium
ATAAGGGTGCTGTATCGGATACATACTTTACTATTGCCACCTCTACTCCGGAGGACGGTGCTGCTGACAACGTGCTCGGCACAGTGAAGGTAAGCCCGATAGCTTCCGACGATGCCCTGTGGAACAAGATTGCGACCGGCGATGTGCTGACACTCACCGTGAAAGTCGTTGCCACCGACATGACGGGCGCAGAACGCGATGCTACCATGACGATCAAGGTCAGCAAGGTTAAGAGCGAGATCGTCCTTTCCCGCAGCGAAACGCTGATCCCGATAGCCGACAAGGTATTCGACAACTACACCTGGGCCGACTTTATCAAGGCCGTACAGGCTGCCGGTTACACCCGGGAAGAAGCCGAATCGGCAGTTATCGGCACGGAATGGGTACTGCTGAAGGCCGCTTGGGGCAACAACACTTCTCTTAAAGACGCAGTACCGGCCACGGGTATAGACGCCCAAAGCATCGAGGCCGTTCCGTACGCAAACGGGGAAAATATGGTTATCACCGTGAAGAACACCATCAACGAAGGCAAATACTACGTCAAGGTTCCGTTCACCATCAAAGACAGGACGCTTCACGCGATAGTACCCGTATTCGTAACGGCAGCCGATTATACGGTAAATCTGAAATCCGGCATCACGCTTGAGATGCTCAAGAATGCCGCCGGCGAAAAGGTCTTGACGTATAAGGAATACGCATCGGACGGCGACGTCATCAAATATGCAGTCGATCTCGCCGACCTGCTCGATCTGACCACCGTTAAGACGGAAACTCCGAACGCTCCGGGATATGAATTCGTCAGCGAAAACGAGACCCTCGACGGCAACGGCAAAGGACTTATCGCTTCGCCTGCCGAAGTAACCTATACCGAAGAGACAGACGGTGTGGCACAGCGCGTAACCCTCCTGGTAAAATATGCTACCGGACAGGAAATCCCCGTACAGGTACTTGAAAACGCCTCCACCACAAAGGCCGGCAACGAAGGCGAGATTTACGTAGCCATCTTCTCGGACAAACTTACGGACATGGTAACCGATCCTGTCGACGGAGGCACGATCTCGACTGCAATCGATTTCGATGCGGCAAAAGCGACCGCACAGGACATCACCTCGACGCTCACTTCGGTTACGTTCACCGACGCCGCAGGCAGCGCATACACAGTCAGCGGATATAAAGCCATAAAGGCCGATCCGCGTATCGAAAGCGTCGTGTTCGCTCCGGCCGGCGTAGACGACAACGGCACCAACATCCAGATGCCGGCAGGCCAGACCGACCTGATCGTTATCGACAACAGCACAGCCGACAAGGTGACCTTCACCACGAAAGGCAATATCACGGCATGGACCGGCGAGGCATTGCAGAAGGTGAAAGTGACCGTTACCGACAAATGGGGCAATGAAGAATCGTCGATCTTCACTATTAAGTTGACACATACGGCAAATTAAGCGGATCACGACGCTCCGGCACTCACTCCGGAGCCGATTACAGAGAACGGGCACTGCATGCAGTGCCCGTTCTCTTAAAAAAAGACAAAGGACGATAGCGTGTAGAGCATGCCATAACGGCACTTTGCGTGGCTTTTCCAGCTTCTTCTATGACATGTACTTCATGGGGCAGATCTTTTTCCTTCCTGTATACTCCCGCGAGGAGGTATTGAGCTTCTAATTGCTGTTGCACCAACCCTTCAGCCTTAAAAATCCGAATGCTTTTTTGCAATTGTTCTTTTGGCGGGTAACAGTCGTTATTCATGTAATTGAGTGTCAGGGCCGACAATATAAAATCGGTCGCCTCTTTCCCGTTCCTTATTTGATGTAATTGCGTTGTGTCAACTCTCGATAAATAGAGTTGTGGGTCATTTTCGATAAAAAGTATTTTATCGTCAAAATTATTGACGGACCAATGGTTCTGATTGCAAGAAAACAGTAAACCGATTGCTAAAACAAATACATATATTCTGGGTTTCATCTTCGAATCAATTTGTATGGTGTAATATCTTAAATTCTAAAAATCAGACAAAATCAGTATAATTTCAATATAACATCTTAGTAGTATTATCTGGAACCGGACGACATAACATGATTCACGCAACGGATGAAGATCACTGATATATTATCATGACCTCCAGCCACGTTTGCAGCTCGAACAAGCTCTTTTGATATGCTGTTGCTATCCTGATCCATGTTTCGTTGAATGATTCTTTTGGTTCGTTTTGCCGACAACTCTTCATACAATCCGTCGGAGCACATAAGATAATACCTGTCATCTCGAATAGGAATTCCTTCTGTACAGGAGTTCACATAAAGTTCGTTGGATTTGCTTCCTACGGCATTGATGATCGCTCTTCTCAGCGGATGCCGTTTGGCCTCTTTTTTAGTAATCTCTCCATCGGCAAGCAGCATATTGATATAGGAGTCGTCTTCCGTTATCTGCTCAAGCCTGGAAAGATCACCGACATAGAGCCGACAATCTCCTGCGTGGCTATAATAAAGAGTATCGTCTTGGACAACTGCAACTAAACAGGTAGTTGCCATTCCCTTGAGAAGAGAGTCTGTGACAGCCGTTTCCCGGACTTTTCTGTCTGCGAAAGCGAATGCGGCAGCAAGATTCTGGTTGATCTCAGTTAAGCCAGAACCGAGGCCCTCACGTTCGAGGTACTCCCTTACTGCCGCAAACGCAGTACGAGAAGCTGTGCTTCCTGCAGCAGATCCTCCAACGCCGTCACACACGACGAAAACTATATCCCCACCAATCGTAAAGATACCGCAAGTATCTTCGTTTTCCGGATTAACTCTCCCTCTGTCTGTGCAGGAGCCTATATCATAAGTCTTATACCGTTCTGTAATACCATGGGCATTGGAGTTACCGCAATTCAAGGCCAGGCATATAATAGCAGAAATTGTGAATATGCTTTTATCAAAAATACATTTCATCATTTCGATATTTCAATCATTTACATTTTTCAAAGATAGCTTTTTTCTTTACCCCAATTCTTTTTTAGGAAATTTCACGCTTTCTGGTGTCAGATAGATGCTTATAAAACAACAAAGCAATCCTTCTCGGGATTGCTTTGTCAAGATTGTGGGATGGAAAATCAGTTTATGATAGGGCATTCCTGATCGGCGACCCTGACTACAATCGTCGGGAATTGAGGCCGTCGAAGCAACCACCGCCGGAATGCCTCGCTTTGCGGACTGCGGAGCCGGAAAGCCAATGCCGCAATCATCTCCAGATTGTAGAGATCGACGTGTTTCATTTCCCGGTGTGTACGATATTCGCTCAGGGAGCCGCTCCGGTAAATCGCCCGGATATTGGCATGTACGGCAGCCACAAAAACTCCGAACACGCGGGCAATTTCGGACCGTGTCATCCAGACCTCTCCGGCGGCAACTTCAACTTCCCAGTTTCCTATAGTTGTTTCGATGATTTGAATAGGCGTTTTCGTTTCCATAACTTTATTATAAAACAAAGACATTCGTGAAATTTGTAATATGACGGTCCAACAGAGCAAATCCCCGTTCTATTCGATCCTGCTCTTTGGAATCCATTTTCTCAAATGAGACATTGGAGTTGTCCCCCAATGTTCTGGATACGATCTCAATCGGCAAACCATTCGCGTAAGTCACTGTGGTTGCGAAGGTATTTCTTGCCATGGTAAAACATAAACTTTTCGAAAGACCGCAAGCGGTCCCAACCTCTTTCAGGTAATAATTGGTTTTTTCTCCGGTAATACAGGGAAGCAACGTTTCCTGTCTGCGACCGATGTATTTCTGCAAGATGCGGCGGGAAATATTCAATAGAGGGATATAACTTACCTGCCCCGTCATGCGTCGAGTGACCTGTAAGGAGAGTTCTCCGTTTCTTCCTACCGTAAAATTATCCGTAGTCAATTCCCGCAAGTCATCCAACCGTAATCCCGTGAAACAGGAGAGCACAAAAATATCCC
>CALVFI010000019.1 GCA_944326815.1 uncultured Rikenellaceae bacterium
AGGCTGATGCTCTATCAACTGAGCTACTTCCGCTTATGTTGTGTGGGAGAAGATGGATTCGAACCACCGAAGACATACGTCAGCAGATTTACAGTCTGCCCCATTTGGCCACTCTGGTATTCTCCCTGGATTTGCTCCGCTTTGCAACTCCTTGCCGTAACTTTCGGCTTCGAAGCGGGACAAAAGTAAATATCATTTTCGAATTCTGCAAACTTAATGCAGAAGTTCGCCGAAAATATTTATCTTTATCGTCCGAAAATGTCATTGGATGATGGAAAAACTGAAAATGCTCAAGACGATTGTGTGGATGGCTTCGGCATTGCTGGTTGTGGAACTGGTCATGTTGATTGTCATGATTCGTCCCCATTCGTTTTTTATATGGGCTACGCTGGCCGTCATTGCTCTGATGTGCCTGTATCTGATTCGACTTTCGCTTGGATTGATCGGGGAACTGGAGGAGCGTGACCAACAAAGGAATGAGAACAAAAAAAATTAATAGTGATGAAGAGAATTCTTATTGTCGGTGCCGGTGGGCAGATCGGTTCCGAATTGACGGTACTGTTGCGGTCGATTTATGGGAATAACAATGTGGTGGCGACGGATGTGCGCGAATGCAAAACGTTGCGGGAAAGCGGCCCTTTTGCTGTACTGAATGCCCTCGATGCCAATTCGTATGGCTACATTGTGAATAAATTCAAGGTAGATACGATCTTTAATCTCGTCGCACTTTTGTCGGTGGTGGGAGAGAAGGATCCTCAACTGGCCTGGAAAATCAATATGGGGGCATTGATGAATTCCTTGGAGGTAGCGCGTCAGTATGGCTGTGCGCTTTTTACCCCCAGCTCGATCGGGGCGTTCGGAGGAAATTTCCCGAAGGATAAGACTCCGCAGGATACGATTATGCAGCCGTCGACCATTTACGGTGTCTGCAAGGTGACCGGTGAGCTGCTCAGTAACTATTATTACACGAAATATGGGGTGGATACGCGTAGTGTCCGTTTTCCCGGGATTATTTCCAATGTGACTTTGCCGGGTGGAGGTACTACGGACTATGCCGTAGAGATTTATTATGAGGCGGTGAAACACAAACGCTTCACCTGTCCTATTTCATCCGATGTGTATATGGATATGATCTATATGCCCGATGCGCTGAATGCTTGTGTGCAGTTGATGGAGGCCGATCCGGCGAAATTGGTGCATCGCAATAGCTTCAATATTGCTTCGATGAGTTTTACGCCCGATATGATTTATAAAGAGATTGCGCGTCAAATGCCCGGTTTCAAGATGGATTATAAGATCGATCCGACGAAAGAGGCTATTGCCCGCAGTTGGCCCAACAGCCTGGATGACACTTGTGCGCGGGATGAATGGGGGTGGAATCCGCGATGGAATCTGAGCGATATGACTGCCGATATGCTGAAGATCATCGGTGAACGTCACGCTCGCGGCGAGATTTAGATCCTCGTATTGTTTCGGGAAAGGTCCTTCAGGGTCCCCGGTATCTTCCGTCGTGACGTGGAGCGTAAATATATCCTGAATCATAGAAAAAGCCGTTCTTTCCATGTAGAAAAGAACGGCTTTTTGTCTCTGTCCGGTCGGGATACGGTATCTGTGTTTCTCCGATTGCCCGGAATACTCTCTGTCTGCCGCTTATTCAGCCAGCACGATAGCCTCGGTGGGGCATACGCCGGCGCAGGTGCCGCACTCGGTGCAGACAGCCGGGTCGATCACGTATACATCTCCAGCGGAGATAGCCTCTACAGGGCATTCGTCGATGCAGGTACCGCAAGCGATGCAGGTATCTTCTTTAATTTTGTAAGCCATTGTTATAATTTTTTTGGTTAGGAATACTTCGCAAAAATAAGAGTACTTTTCGTATTAGCAAACAATAAACGTAAAAAACATTTACCGTATCATGTCGAAATGGGTGTAAGGCACCAGTACCTCCGGAATCCGGATTCCTTCGGGGGTCTGGTTGTTCTCGAGCAGCGCCGCTACGATACGTGGCAATGCGAGCGAACTGCCGTTGAGCGTATGAGCCAACTGGGTTTTCTTGTCTGCTCCCTTGAAACGTAGTTTCAGACGGTTGGCCTGGAACGTTTCGAAGTTCGATACGGATGATACCTCCAGCCAGCGGCCTTGAGCCTCGGAGTAGACCTCGAAGTCATAGGTGAGTGCCGAAGTAAAACTCATGTCGCCGCCGCAGAGCCGCAGAATCCGGTAAGGAAGGCCCAAATCCTTGACGAGGCTTTCTACATGGGCGACCATCTCGTCCAGTGCCTGATAAGAGCGGTCGGGATGCTCGATGCGCACGATTTCGACTTTGTCGAACTGGTGCAGGCGGTTCAATCCGCGCACGTCTTTGCCATAAGAACCGGCTTCACGACGGAAGCAGGGGGTGTAGGCGGTCAGCTTGACCGGGAAATCGCTCTCGTTGAGGATGACGTCGCGGTAAATGTTGGTTACGGGAACCTCGGCCGTAGGAATCATGTAGAAATTGTCCACCTCGGCATGGTACATCTGACCCTCTTTGTCGGGAAGTTGACCGGTGCCGAATCCCGAAGCCTCGTTGACCATGATTGGAGGCATCACCTCGTTATATCCCGCTGCGATGTTGCGATCAAGGAAGAAGGTGATCAAGGCGCGTTGCAACGCAGCCCCTTTGCCTTTGTAGACGGGGAATCCTGCTCCGGTAAGTTTGACTCCCAGTTCGAAGTCGATGATGTCGTATTTTTTTGCCAGTTCCCAGTGGGGCAGTGAACCCTCGGGCAGCTTCGGGATGTCCTCCACGATTTTAACTACCAGGTTGTCTTCGGCCGTTTTTCCTTCGGGGACGATTTTCGCCGGGAAGTTGGGCAATAATACGATTTCGGCCGTCAATTTTGAGTTGATCTCCCGCAACTCCTCCTCAAGCCCTTTCGATTGCTCTTTGAGTGCGGCGGTACGCTCTTTGGCGGCGTTGGCTTCCTCTCTCTTGCCCTGAGCGAAGAGTGCTCCTACCTCTTTGGCGATGGAGTTCTGCTCGGCCAGCAGCGTATCCAGTTTTGCCTGTACGGCTTTTCGTTTGTCGTCAAGCTCTTCGATGCGGGCGATGGCGGGTGCGGCGTCCACGCCTTTGACGGCAAGACGCTCGATGGCGTAGGCTTTGTCGTCCCTTATCTGTTTGATGGTCAACATGGCGTTTCGTGTTTTTATGTTCTTTTGAATTGCAAAGATACGGAAAATATGGTTAGATTGTTCATTCCTGTCCGATATGAAGCGGGATTCGGGATATGATGGTGTTTGTTTTCCGGGAATTTTATACCTTTGTAAATTAGTATAAGAGGCATTTTATGAGACGTATCGATATAATTCTTTCCATTTTGCTTCCCCTGTTTCTGTGGTCATGCCTGGGGGCCGGGAAAAATACGGCCCGCGACAGGGAGCATGTCAGGCTTTCAGATAGCGCGGAGACTTGGAGTGTCCATTCGAAGCCGGTACAATACACCTACGTGGTGAAGGCGGTCTATCCGCATAGTACGGGAGCCTATACCCAGGGGTTGTATTGGCATGACGGCGTACTGTGGGAGGGCACGGGATTGAACGGGCGCTCCGAATTGCGGAAGGTCGATTTGAAGAGTGGAAAGACGTTGTTTAGCGTGCCGCTCGATAAGAGCTATTTCGGCGAGGGTATTGCCTTGCTCGACGGGAAGATTTATCAGTTGACCTGGCAGAATGGTGTGGCCTTTGTCTATGATGCGGAGACGCTCGAACCTGCGGGCGAGTTCCATTATGACGGTGAGGGCTGGGGTCTTACGACCGATGGCAGTGTGCTCTATATGAGTGACGGGTCCAGCCGTCTTTATAAGGTCGATCCTGCGGGATTCCGTCATACGGGGTCGGTCGATGTCCGACTGGGAGGCAGCCGTGTCAACTACCTGAATGAACTGGAGTGGATCGACGGCAAGATATGGGCCAATGTCTATACGACCGATGTGATCGTTATTATCGACCCGACGACGGGTACGGTGGAGGGTGTGGTTGATCTGACGGGATTATTGCCCGAGAGCGATCGCAATCCGGATACGGATGTGTTGAACGGCATTGCGTATGATGCGGCAACAAAACGCATCTTTGTCACGGGTAAAAACTGGGACAAACTCTTTGAAATAGAACTGAAGAAAAAGGAAGAGTAGATGATGAACAGGAAAATCGAAGAGTGCCTGCTGGAGCGTATTCTTGTGCTCGACGGCGGTTTGGGAACGATGGTGCAGGGATTCTCGCTCGCCGAGGAGGATTATCGCGGCGAACGGTTTGCGGCCTGGAAGGTTCCTCTCAAGGGGTGCAACGACCTGTTGACCCTGACGCGGCCGGAGGTGATTCGCAGCATCCATGAGGCCTATCTCAAGGCGGGTGCGGATATCATTACTACGGATAGTTTCAATGCCAATGCCGTATCGTTGGCGGATTATGATCTGCAGGAGTATGCTTATGAGATGAATCGGGCTGCGGCATCGCTGGCGCGTGCCGTGGCGGACGAATATACGAGGATGAACCCCGGAAAGCCGCGTTTCGTTGCCGGGTCCGTGGGGCCGACCAATCGGACGGCTTCGATGTCGGCGGATGTAAATAATCCTGCGGCACGCGAGGTGACTTTCGATCAGTTGGTAGAAGCCTATAGGGATCAGATGCGTGGATTGTTGGACGGCGGGGCGGATATCCTGTTGTGCGAGACGATTTTCGATACGCTGAATGCCAAGGCCGCCATTTTTGCAGTCAAGAGCGAGGAGGTGCATCGCGGAGTACGGATTCCTCTGATGATCTCGGGTACGTTGGCCGATGCCAGTGGACGTACCCTCTCGGGGCAGGTCGTGGAGGCATTCTATGCATCGATAGCTCATGCACGACCGCTGACCGTGGGATTCAACTGTGCATTCGGCGCCCGACAGCTTCGTCCTTATCTGGAGCGGCTGGCTGCGGTGGCAGAATGTGGAATGTCGGCGCACCCGAATGCCGGATTGCCCAATGTGATGGGAGGCTATGACGAGACGCCGCAGATGTTTGCCGATGACGTGGAGCAATATTTCAAAGAGGGGTTGGTCAATATCGTGGGCGGTTGTTGCGGAACCACTCCGGCCCACATCGCCCTGGTGTCGCAGGTAGCGAAAAAATATGCGCCGCGGCCGCGACCGGAAATTCGGCATGAGACGGTGTTGAGCGGGTTGGAGCCGCTGAGGATCAGCCCGGAAAGTAATTTTGTCAATGTCGGCGAACGGGCCAATGTGGCTGGATCGGCCAAGTTTGCCCGACTGATTCGTGAAGAGAAGTATGAAGAGGCGGTTGCCGTGGCTCGGGAACAGGTGGAGGCCGGGGCGCAGGTCGTGGATGTCTGTATGGATGATGGTATGATCGACGGCGTGGCGGCTATGACCCGATTCCTGAATCTGGCGATGTCGGAACCGGAACTGGCTCGAGTACCTTTTATGATCGACTCCTCCAAATGGGAGGTGCTCGAGGCCGGATTGAAATGTGTGCAGGGCAAGAGCATCGTCAACTCCATCTCTCTCAAAGAGGGCGAGGAGGAGTTCCTGCGTCGTGCCCGGTTGGTGCGCGCTTATGGGGCGGCAGCCGTGGTGATGCTCTTCGATGAACAGGGACAGGCCGATACGTATGAACGTAAGATTGCCGTGGCGCGTCGTGCCTACGATCTGTTGACCGGCATCGGTTTTCCGGCGGAGGATATCGTTTTCGATCCCAATGTGCTGGCCGTGGCTACGGGAATTGAGAGTCACGACCGTTATGGAGTGGATTTTATCGAAGCGGTACGGTGGATCAAGGCCCATCTGCCCTATGCCAAGGTGAGTGGTGGAGTGAGCAATCTGTCATTTTCGTTCCGCGGGAACAATCGGGTGCGTGAGGCGATGCACTCCGTGTTCCTCTATCATGCGATTGCTGCCGGAATGGATATGGGAATCGTCAATCCTGCTTTGTTGCAGGTCTATTCGGAGATCGACCCGGAGTTGTTGGAACTGGCCGAGGATGTGGTGCTGGCTCGTCGGCCCGACGCTACGGAGCGTCTGGCTGCCTATGCTGAAAAGATAAAAAGTGCGGGAGAAGAGGGTGCCAAGCATGAAGCTTCGGCGCAAAAGTGGCGCGAAGAACCTCTCGCGGAGCGAATTGCCTATGCAATGCTCAAGGGAGTGACAGACCATATCGAGGAAGATACGTTGGAGGCATACCGGGAGGTGGGAACGCCGCTGGGGGTTATCGATACTTTGTTGATGCCTGCGATGGGACGTGTCGGAGAGTTGTTCGGCGCCGGTAAGATGTTTCTGCCACAGGTGGTGAAGAGCGCTCGTGTGATGAAACGGGCGGTCGGTGTGCTGACCCCCTATATAGAACAGGAGGCGAAGGAGGGAACGGCCAATGCGCCGAAGGTGCTGATGGCTACGGTTAAGGGCGATGTGCACGACATTGGAAAGAATATCGTTTCGGTGGTGATGGCCTGCAATGGCTATCAGATCGAGGACCTCGGTGTGATGGTGGAGCGTGATCGAATCGTGGACGAGGCGGTGCGGTGGGGGGCGGATGTCATTGGGTTGAGCGGGCTGATTACCCCGTCGCTCGATGAGATGATCAAGGTGGTGGAGGAACTCGAGCGCAGAGGGATGACGATTCCGGTAGTCATCGGCGGGGCAACAACCTCGAAGATGCATACGGCGGTGAAGATCGCACCGCACTATTCGGGTGTGGTCATTCATAGCCGGGATGCCTCGGATAATGTCTCCATTTTGAATCGTCTGTTGGGACCGGATGGTGCGGCTTATATCGAAGAGGTGAAGCGGGAACAGGCCGCTTTGCGGGAACAGTATGCCCGGAAGGAGTCTGGCCGAAATCGTTTGCCGCTTGCCGAGGCGCGTGTACGGCGACGGGTGAAGCGCCCGGAGGAGATTGTCGTTCCTCAGCAGACGGGACGAGTGGTTTTCCATGACTATCCGGTGGCTCAGGTGATTTCTTATATCGACTGGTCGTTCTTCTTCCCGGCGTGGGAGCTGAAAGGCCATTATCCGGAGATCCTTTCCGATCCCGAGAGGGGAGAGCAGGCGCGTAAGTTGCTCGACGATGCAAAGACCCTGTTGAAAGAGATTGAAAGGGATAAATTGTTGACTTTGAATGGCGTCGTGGAGATCTATCCCGCTGTGTCGAATGGCGATGATATTCTGGTGCGCGACCGGAAGGGCGTGGAACATACGCTGGCCCAGTTACGTAATCAGGAGGGAAGTGTGGAAAGAAATCTGTCGTTGGCCGATTTTGTGATCGATCGGGAGACGGGCCATGAGGATTATGTGGCGGCTTTTGCCCTGACGGCAGGCATCGGTCTCGATCGATTGACGGCGCGGTTCCGGGATGCCGGAGATGATTATAATGCCATTATGTCCAAGTTGCTGGCGGATCGTCTGACGGAGGCCTTTGCCGAAGTGATGCATCGGTTTGTCCGGCGGCAATTGTGGGGATACGAACAGGGTGCGGATCTCACTCCGGAACAGATCATTGCGGGAGAATATCAGGGCATCCGGGTGGCGTTCGGCTATCCGGCCTGTCCCGACCATTCGTTGAAAAAGACGATTTTCTCGCTTTTAGGTGCTGCCGAAACGACCGGAATGACGATTACCGAGAATTATATGATTTCTCCGGGAGAGGCCCTTTGCGGTCTGATGTTTGCCGACCCCGGGGCGGAATATTTCAGCGTAGGACGCATCGGGAACGACCAATTGGAGGAGTATGCCCGGCGTCGGGGGTTAACCGTGGAGGAGATGCAAAAGTTGATCCCGCAGCATTTGTAAAACGATAAAAAAGAGAAACTATGCAGGTTACAGAGGTGATCAAAGAGGCGCAGAACGCGGGAAAAACAAAGTTCTCCTTCGAATTGCTGCCGCCGCTCAAAGGCGATGGTACGGAAGGGATTTTTGCCGCCATCGATCCGCTTATGGAGTTCGATCCGGCGTATGTCAACGTGACCTATCACCGCGAGGATGTGAAGTATGTGGAGCATGCTGATGGTACGCTCGAGAAGCGGGTGGTACGTCGTCGGCCGGGGACGGTGGGAATTGCCGCTGCCATCATGATGCGTTATGGCGTGGATGTCGTCCCGCATATCATATGCGGCGGGTTGTCGAAATATGATATCGAGGATGCGCTGATCGATATGGATTTTCTGGGTATCCATAACGTACTCGCACTTCGAGGCGACAACCGTCGCGGGGAACATACCTTTTCGGCTCATCCCGAGGGTCATGCGCATGCGTGTGATCTGGTGCGTCAGATCGCAGGAATGAATAGTGGCGTTTTTGTGGATGGGGAGGTGGAGAAGTGTCATCACTCCCGTTTCTGCGTCGGAGTGGCGGGCTATCCGGAGAAGCATGCCGAGTCGCCCAATGCCGAGACGGACCTGAAGTTTCTGAAAGAGAAGGTGAATGCAGGGGCGGAGTATATCGTTACGCAGATGTGTTTCGATAACCGAAAGATGTTCGATTTTATCGATCGTTGCCGTGCAGCGGGCATATCGATTCCAATCGTTCCCGGGATCAAACCTTTCTCGACAAAGGCACAACTTACGATGTTGCCGCAGATTTTCCATGTCGATCTTCCCCAGGAGTTGGTTTCGGAGGTAGAAAAATGTCGCGATAACAAACAGGTGCGTCAGGTGGGTGTCGAATGGGCTATTATGCAGTCTCGTGAGTTGAAAGCAGCCGGATTGCCCATGATTCATTTCTATACGATGGGCAAGACCGATAATATGTATAAAATTGCCAAGGAAATATTCTGATGGAACTGTAAAATCAAGACCGTATGGATGTAAAGATAGAACGGACCGACCTGCGAATGATTTGCGACGAAGCAGAACAACTTGCCGGTAGTACGCGCGAGCATCGTCGACGGATTCATGCCTGTCCGGAGTTGTCGTTCGAGGAGCGGGCGACGGCCGATTATGTAATCTCCGTGCTGGAGGCGGAGGGGATAGCCTGTCGTCGGATTGCCGGGACAGGAGTGCTGGCAAGGATCGAAGGGAGAGGCGAGTTGCGTCGTGCCGTGGTGTTGCGTGCCGATATGGATGCATTGCCGATCGAGGAGCGGAGCGACCTCCCATTTGCTTCGCAGAATCGGGGCGTGATGCATGCCTGTGGACATGACATGCATACGGCAGCTCTGCTGGGTGCATTGACGTTGTTGAATCGGCGTCGCACGGAGTTGCAGGGGACACTGTTCGGATTGTTTCAGCCCGGAGAGGAGTTGTGTCCGGGCGGGGCATCGATGGTGTTGAAAGAGCATCCATTCGAGGGATATGACGTAATCGCTATGATCGGGGAACATGTCGATCCCGATCTGCCGACGGGGGTGTTTGGTTTCCGGGCCGGGAAATATATGGCTTCGAGCGATGAGTTGCGCATTACGGTGATGGGCGAAGGAGGACATGGCGCCATGCCTGACCGTCTGCATGATCCGGTGGTGGCTGCGGCAGCCGTGATTACAGCTTTGCAGCAGGTGGTGAGCCGTAATGCCGACAGCCGTATGCCGACGGTGCTGTCGATAGGGCGTGTGGTTGCCGATGGGGCGACCAATGTCATTCCCGATCGTGTGCTGATGGAGGGTACATTACGAACATTTGACGAAACCTGGCGGGCAGAGGCGAAACGGCGCGTGCATGAGATTGCGGAGCATACTGCAGCTGCCTATGGAACAACGGCCGAGGTGGCTGTGAGTGATGGCTATCCTTGTGTGGTGAATGATCCTCGTTTGACCGATTGTGCCGAACGCCTGATTGCATCAATGTTTGGATCGGAGCATACGGTGCGACTTGAATTGCGGCCGACGGCCGAGGATTTCGGTTATTACACGCAGGTCTATCCTTCGTTGTTTTATCGTTTGGGCGTTGGTGGATCAGACCCTGTCGCCAAGCCTGTGGGAAAACTTCATACGGCTACGTTTGCCCCCGATGAGGAGGCATTGTCCTATGCTGTGGCTGCGCTCTCTTCCTTGACGCTGCAACTTCTGCGTTGCCCGGACAAGTAGGAGGAGTGGGTCGATGGCGAATGATATGTCCCGAAGATACTCTTTGCCGGATCAGAATTTCGGCATGAATTTGCTCCGGCAAATGAAGTGGGGATTCAATAGCGATACTTTATTGTATTCAAATGGTTCACGTCCCAGCAAAGAGCGTGTCGACCCTCCGGCCAATTCCAACAGCAACTCTCCGGCTGCCGTATCCCATTCATAAGTGTTTGTCGTGCGAACGTAGCATTCGATGACCCCTTCCGCCAACAGACAGAATTTATAGGAGCTGCCTTGTTCGATGACCTCGGCATCCGGGAAACGTCGTTTGAGTATCTCGATGAATTCGAAGGTCGCGGGTGTGTTATGCGAACGGCTGACAGCAATACGAATCGGCTTATTGGCTTGCGTAACCAACGGAAGCCGTTTGGCATCTTTGAAAATAGCCTCCATGTCGTAATTGGCGTTGCTGTCGGCAACTTCTTCTTTGACAAATGCTCCCAATGCACGGTCGCAGAAATACATCTTTTGAAGATAAGGTACGTATACCACGCTCATTGCGGGACGATTGTCGACCATCAGGGCGATATTTACGGTGAATTCACCGTTCCCTTTGATGAACTCTTTCGTGCCGTCCAGTGGATCCACCATCCAGAACAGGTCCCATCCTCTCCGCTCTTCATAAAGCATTTCACGCCCCTCTTCGCTCAGTAGCGGAATGTGTGTTTTGCCCAGATACTCCTTGATCAGGTTGTGGGCAAGACGGTCTGCAACGGTGAGGGGCGTTTTGTCGCTTTTAATATCGATGGTGTAGCTTTCGCCTTTTGTGTATATGTCGAGGATGCCTGCACCCGCTCTGAGGGCTGCGTTATAGGCTTTGGGCAGGAGGAACTCCCTTTGTTCTTCGGTCAGCATGGCGGTTGGAATTGATGGATTATTTGGTGTCGAGTTCATACCAGTGCATCCGTCCGTCGGAGCAGTCCACTTCCAGAACCACCGGGCCCCGGAAACGTTGGCCTTCGCGGTCTGTCCATACCCCGCGCGGAAGACGTACTGTGCGTTTGTCGACATCATTGGTATTGGGAATGAATAGGTATTTTGCCCCCAGCATGAATTGATCGTTGCAGTCTGCAAACCCATTGCGAGGGAACTGGTATTCCATGTGACGGATAATAGGCTCTCCGGTACGAGCCGATTCGGAAACTGTCTCCCGAAGATACTCGGCCAAAGAGGTGCGGAATCCGATGGCTTCCTTGACGGCAGTATAAAGCGTACGGTCGGTAATTCGCCAGGGAGCGAACTCTACGTTGGCTACCGGCATGAACAGGTCCTGTTGGAGTGCCGATGCCAATAGTTTTTCATCGCGGGGGAGCTCCGAAAGATCATGTCGCGGGAAGGAGAGGTGACAGTAAGAGTGTCCTAACAGTCCGGCTGATATCATGTCGTTCAGAGCTTTGCGTATGCTTTCCCAGTTGTATTCGTTGTGATTTTCGATGCCGTTCACGTAAGGCGTGAAGGGTTGGTTCAGCCCAGGAAGGTATTCGCATAAAGGATAATCGTTTCCCAATGCAATCCATTGAGTCATGAATGCCTCTTTCTTTCCCGGCAGACTCGACAAACTGGGCATTACGGCACGGCAATCGAATCGGAAGCCATCCACCGCGTAATACTCTTTCAAGCGCTGCAAACCTTCCTGAATCATCCTGGCCTGTTCCGGGTCGCTCAGGTCGTAGCAAGCGCTGAAACCCCCTTCGTTTTCCGTGATGACGGGTTTGTCTTCGGTATTTCGTACGAACCATCCTTTCTTGACGTCGGAGACGTAGGTGCGTCCGAAAGCCGGGGCGTAGGGAGTGATGGTGAGCATTACTTTGAATCCCAGTTGGTGGAGACGTTCGATCATCCCCTTGGGGTCGGGATAGAACGCACGGTCGAAATTGTATTCGCGGCTGGCCGAACGCCATCCGTCGGAGATGAGTAATATGCCGGCCGGGAAACCCTCGGTAAGCAATTTCTCGGCATAGGCAAGCAGTTCCTCTTGAGTTTGCATGTATCCGAATTCAGTCTCTGTGTCGTATACTGGAAGGGTGAACAAATCGGCGTCGGGAATTTTCCCTTGTGGAGGAAAGTTTTTATGGCAGCAGAGAAGATAGGCATCGCGCAACGTACGGCCTCCTTTAAGAACTTTGACCTCTTCGTAATCTGATCCGATGACAATCCGGGTGCCGTCGAACGAGATCTCTGCCGGATGGCTGCTCCAGAGGTATCGTCCATTGCTAGAGATCATCATGGGAGTATAGGAACTTTCAGAAACGGCATCTGCAGTGTTAATGCTGAACGGTCGGATAAAAGGTTCTAATGGGGCGCCAGAAACGAAAACTCCCCACCATTTCTCTCCCCGTTCAAGCTCAGTGGTCGTGACATATTTCGGAGTGGCCGTCGTGGCCAATGTGAAAAGCGAAAAAAGCAGGGTTAGAAACGATAATCTACGCATTTGTCGTGTTATAAGGGTTTTCGTTATGCTAATTTTTTCATCAGTGTGGTCAGCCACATCACTTTTGTCCCGAACAGTGGATCGGCAATTCGAACATATTCGTCAAATAATTCACCCGATAGTCGGCGGTAGTCTTCCAGCTCGGGAGCTTCGACCAACAGCGAGTAGGTGAAGTGGCTCACGGCCTCGACCGAAATCACCCGACTTAAGGCCAATACGGTAAATCCGTTCTCTTTTATAAACGGTATGTAGCGGTTATTTATTATGTCGAGCCACTGTTCCTGGGCTTCGGGTTCTACGACGAAGGTCGTATTGACGATATACATGACGATGGTTTTTTTGACAGCTCTAAGTTAGTACTAAATTACGACTTAATAAAATTTTTTGGCCATATGAAACATTTTAACAGCAAGAATGGATAGCAGAGAAGCGTAGATAAAAGTCGGCCTTTTGAAAAAGAATCTCGGGGGGATGTCTGTGCTCTGTGGAATAGCTGTTTCGCGATCGAAACGGATAGGGCGGCGATGGTTACGGTGGTCAGGTAGGCGGTTAGAAGAGCTGCTGTCAGTGTTTGTACGATGCCTGTCTGTGCGGTTATGAGGGCTTTTGTCAGCGTGACGATGATTACGAACAGCACCAATAGACAGATCGAACCGGAGACGATCCGGATGCGTCCGCCAGGAACTCGAGATAGGGCACAGTGGCAAGGTGTGGAACATGCTTCGATCTCCTCCATGGTGATGGCAGGGATGAACAGTTCGTGCCGACGGCGGTTGCTCGGGAGTCGGCGTATGCGGGCGAGTAACTCTGGAACCGGATAGAAGTCGTTGCGGAAACCTTCGGCTTCTACGATCGATTCTCGTTCGAACAATACAGCTATGCCGGGATAATATCCCATGCCGAGCAATGTGCCGGCCCCGCAGCCGAGTGTCATGATGCCTGTGAGAGCCTGCAGCATTCCGAAACAGGACCTTGGAGGGTGTGGCCTTTCCAATCCGCCAACGGCATAAATCGTGTCAAATCGGTGTTCGTGCAAGGAAATGGAGAGTCGTTGGAGAGCGTCGGGAGTGAGCCTGTCCCAGTGTCCGGTGCAGATGACATAATTGTGGCTGGCCAGGGCTACCCCGCAGTTGAGGTCGTCCGATACGGTGGTGTGACGTTTGTTGACAACCAATAGCCGATGGTAGCGACGTTGTCGGGAACGATAGATCGCTTCAGGAGGATTGTAGGACAATTCTCCGGGGGCGATTGGGTCCACTTCGGTCAATGCATAGTGCCGGATGATTTCGGCCGGAGTTGCTATCGTGCCGAAGTCGCAGATGGCGATCACTTCGTAATGTGCATAGTCGAGAGAGAGTAAAGTTTTGAGCTCCTCGGAGGATTCGATGCCAATTGCTATCACGGAGATGCCGGTCTGTTCGGCATGTTCTCCGTGAGAGAGAGGGGAGTGGGTCAGCAGTTCGTATTTGCGTTCACTCGTAGTCCAGAACCAAACCCCGGCGACTGCCGACAATAGCAGAATCAGGGAGACCGCGAGTATGTAGATAGCCAGTATGTCGGTTAACAGGTTCATGAGAGTTGACAGTTGACCGCTTCGTTTCTGTTCAGTGAGCGTTTGTGCGAGTTGACGGCCTGCTCCATGAGACGGATAAGCCGCTTGTCTTTTTCCCGTGTTTTCAGGGCTGATAGAGCGTGCAGAGAGTAGCCTTCGGAGGCAAGAAGCAGATATAGTTGTTTGCGGACTCTGGAAGGTTGGGTGATGATTCGGTCAGCGATTCGGTCGTCCTGGAGGGAGGCATGGAGCTCTGCCAGCGTGCGTAGGGCGGCGAGTTGGATCTCCGGGTCGGGGAGGGCACTTATGGCAATGATGCGTTCCTGTGCGGTGTCGATTTGGAAAAAACGGATGAATCCGAGTCCGAGAAGAATCAGGTTCCGGTCGTTTGAAACAAGCATCGGTTTCCAGATGTCCGGCGGTACGAAGCGATTCCTTAAAAGCATGGCCACTTCGGAGAGTTCGAAATCGCCCAGTCTGTAGGGATGTGCTGCCAATAGTTCGATGGTACGGTCGGGAAAGTGTCCCAGCAGCAGAAGCAGGGCGTAGAGACGTACGTATCGGTTGTGGTCGTCGATGAATTCCTGTCCGGTCTTATCGGCAATTTTTTCCTTTAGGGGCAGTAAGGAGAGGAGTCGTATGGCAGAGGCACGCTGAATGCCATGTGTACGACGAGCGCGACGAATCAGGTATTGGTCCAGATGTTGATCGTGTATGAGCTGCTCCATACGTCGGCGGTCATATCCGTAAATGAGCGAGGCGTATCCGGCCGATATTTTGGCCAGGAGAAGCCGTGAACCGTATTGCCGGATGCCGGGAAAGGTGACACGTTCGGAGACGGGAGCATTCAAAAAACGATAGATTGCTTCGGCATATTTTTCTGAAAAGTTTTTTCTGTGAAACGCCCGATGCCGATCTCTAATCTGCTGGCGGAACGAGTGGTAGAGTGCTCCTGACAATAGGATGCCACAGAACATGGCCAATAGGATGAATGCTATGGTGAGGCTCTCGTTCATAGGGACGTCGGGAATTGTGCCGAGATGCGGTTCCGCAATCTTTGCATATTCACGGGGAGAGTGAAATATTGGTCGATACCGCTTTCATAGAGCGAGAGGATCGTCGGCTCGTATTGCTGAGGGCAAATAAGGAAGAAAAGAGGCTTTTTCAATCCCTGTTCGCGAATCTGTCTCGCCAGGTCTGTTCCGTTAAGAAAGGGATTGAGGAAGGAGGTGACAGCAATATCCAGAGGATATCGGCAGCAGATCCGACAGAAGCTCTCTTCCGTACTGGTTACTTGAATGATGGAGGAAAGCTCGCGTAGATGATATGCGATAATCTCTGCGAGAGTCGGTTCCGAGGTGGCGATTAATAGATTCATAGGCTGAAGTTGTTACGGAAAAGCAGTATTCAAAAACCGCTCCGGGAAAAAGAGATTTGGTGTTTTATGATAAAAAAATGCCAGGTGTTTTGTTTTGTAGGGAATATTGCCTATCTTTGCAATCCAATTTGTACAAAAACATTTAACGTTTTTCTGAATGTACGTAATAGTTGAAATTGCAGGTCAGCAATTTAAGGCTGAGAAAGGTCGCAAGCTCTATGTTCACCGTCTTGCGGGGGAAGAAGGTTCCTCTGTGAGCTTCGACAAGGTACTGCTAACGGATAACGACGGTCAGGTCACAGTGGGCACACCTGTAGTGAAAGATGCCTCGGTCAATGCCAAGATTCTTCGTCACTTGAAAGATGACAAGGTGATTGTCTTCAAGAAGAAGCGGAGAAAAGGATATCAGGTGCAGAACGGCCATCGGCAGTATCTGACTCAGATCCTCATTGAAGATATTATTGCATAACTTTAAAGAGTGAAAGAAAATGGCACACAAGAAAGGTGTTGGTAGCTCCAAGAATGGTCGTGAGTCAGAGAGCAAACGACTGGGTGTGAAACTCTTCGGCGGGCAGTTTGCCAAAGCGGGCAATATTATCGTTCGTCAGAGGGGTACGGTACACAATCCCGGAGAGAATGTCGGGATGGGTAAGGATCATACGCTTTTTGCGTTGATCGATGGTAAAGTTGAATTCACCAAGAAAGTATCGGGTAAATCGTATGTCAGTGTAACTCCTATCTCCGAGTAATTCGAATTTAGGATCAACGATAAAAGAGAGGAAGCTCCGTCGTGAGTTTCCTCTCTTTTTTGTATTGGGGCCTGTATAAATAAAGTTTTTGCGGATTCATGGGAAAGTGGCTCGATAATTGGTGGATTTTTTTGTTTCCGCGGGTTGTGGGAAAATTTTTGCAAAAAGAAACTATGGGAAGGCAGTGCAACGATATGAGAATGGAATGTATCATAATACTGTATCCCGGGAAACAATGATGAAGTGTATTATTTAAATCGTGTTGAAAATGACAACAAAATTTTGGATGTACTGTGCAGCATTATTGTCTGCTGCTGTTTTGAGTTCTTGTAGTGATGATGGAAAAGAGGATGATGCAAAGTCATTGAGCGCAGATCCGACCACTCTTACCTTCACTGCGGCTGGTGAGTCGAAAACCTTTACGATTAAGGCGAAGAATGTCTCTTGGACCGCAACCAGCAGTGAAACCTGGCTTGGATTGTCTGTCGACGAGGAGAACTCCTCTGTGGAACAGCAGATAAACGGTACGTCGACGCAGACGGTGACGGTCACAGCTGAACCGAATACAACCTCCGAGCCTCGGACGGCTATTATTACCTTGAAGGCCGAAGGCGTAGCCGATGTGATTATAGAGGTGTTACAGGAGGCTGAAGAGTCCGGTTTGGCTGATGTGATCGTCGGTAATTATCCGGATATGGTTCTCAATGTAGGTATTGGAGGTGCTACTCCCAGTCCGATGGGAATGGGGACGATTGTGATGGGGAAGGTTTCTGCCTCTTCGGTCTCTTTGAGTCTTCAGGGATTTAAGTTCGGAGAGATGGAAATCCCTGTATCGGTAGCGGATGTTCCGGTGACCGGCTCGGAGAGTGACGTGACCATTGATTATACAGGGACCATTACCGCTATGGGTATTCCTAATATTCCCATTACCGTTGCGGGAAGTGTGACGAATGGAACGTCGCTCGATTTGACGATTGATCTTACTGTACCCGGAGTCGGAGCCATTAAAGTGGTGACCTCCGGTGAAAAACAGGTTGAGTAATTATAAGAATCTGTCGGTTAAAACCGGAGAGTTATTATTTTACTAAAGAGGTCTTTTCCGGCATGATCGTCCTTAAAAAAACAGAATAGGAGCAATAACGTATAAAACGCACGGTAATAGTGTTTTTGCGAGATTGTTCCGGAGGTAAATGAGCGGTTCAGCCGCATTAAAAGGCAAAGTTCGGAAAGAGTTGCGTTACCAGATCGTTACCGCAGCTTTTTCCGAACTTCGTTTTTAATGGTTTGTTTTTCAGTTTCTTGCATCGGATTTCACAACAACAAATAACTCTAATGAA
>CALVFI010000020.1 GCA_944326815.1 uncultured Rikenellaceae bacterium
GGCCTCGAAGGCGATGTGGTAGACAACGTCCAAACCTGCGAGGGACATCCGGATTCGGTCCATGTACACAACCCCCCCGTAGATGTCGGAGGCGAAACGCCCCTGAATATCGTATGCGGAGCTCCGAACGTTGCTGCAGGGCAAAAGGTACTGGTTGCAACCATCGGTACCGTACTCTATCCCAAGGGAGAGACGGAAGGTTTTAAAATCAAACGCAGCAAAATCCGCGGTGTTGAATCATTAGGGATGATTTGCGCAGAGGATGAATTAGGTATCGGTGACGACCATGCGGGCATCATGGTGCTCGACGCTTCCGCCGTTCCGGGGACACCAGCCAAGGAGTTGCTCGATATCAAAGACGATTATTTGATTGAAATCGGACTCACACCAAACCGTGCGGATGCCATGTCCCACTATGGGGTAGCCCGGGATCTGGCTGCTTATCTAAAGGCCAATGGACAACCATGCGAATTGACATTGCCTTCAGTAGGGAATTTTGCAGTAGAGAGTCACAAGCGTGAAATCTGTGTAGAAGTACAAAACCATGAAGCAGCGCCTCGTTATGCAGGCATCACGGTGAGCAATATAACTCTGGCTCCATCACCCGACTGGATGCAGAACTATTTACGGGCCGTAGGAATCAATCCGAAAAACAACGCCGTAGATATCACCAACTTCATCCTGCATGAAGTTGGACAACCTCTCCATGCTTTCGATGCCGATAAAATAGGCGGCGGGAAAGTGGTGGTACGTACATGTCCCGAAGGCACGCCCTTCGTCACATTGGATGGCGTGGAGCGAAAACTGTCGGCTCAGGACCTGATGATCTGCGATGCCGAGCGTCCGATGTGTCTGGCAGGAGTGTTCGGAGGTATGGATTCCGGCGTATCCGACACTACGCGCAACATCTTTATCGAAAGCGCCTATTTCAATCCCGTATGGGTGCGGAAGAGCGCCAAACGGCACGGACTCAACACCGATTCCTCATTCCGTTTCGAACGAGGAATCGACCCCAATATGTGTATCTATGCACTCAAACGGGCAGCCCTGCTGATGAAAGAGCTGGCCGGAGGGGAGATCTCTTCCGAAATCATCGACATCTATCCCAATCCGATCGGGCCTTTCCGCTTCGACATCAGTTATCAGAACATCAACCGACTGATAGGAAAAATTATTCCGCCGGAAACCGTTAAAGGTATCCTGGCAGCCCTGGATGTGACGATCGAAAACGAAAATAACGGCGTACTGTCTGTAGCCGTTCCGCCCTATCGCGTAGATGTACAGCGCGAAGCCGATCTGATCGAGGATATTCTCCGTATTTACGGTTATAATAACGTAGAAATTCCGGAGACGGTTCACTCCACACTTTCATATGCTCCGAAGCCAGACAAGGACAAATTGACCGATTATGTGGCCGATTTTCTGACTGCAAACGGCTTTACAGAGATCATGAGCAATTCGTTGACCAAGGCCTCCTATTATGAAGGGCTGACCTCCTATCCTGCAGAACAGTGTGTAAGGATAGTGAATCCATTGAGTGCCGATCTGAACGTACTGCGCCAGACCTTGCTATTCAATGCCATGGAAGCCATCGAACTCAACAGCAATCGCAAGAATTCCGACCTGAAACTCTATGAATTTGGTAAGTGCTACCGCTATAATGCTGCAAAGAAGGAGGAAGGTGGACTTGCGCCCTATTTCGAAACGACTCGTCTCGGCATTGCCATGACAGGGATAAAAAGTACCGCTTCATGGAATCAGAAGCCAACTCCGACCAACTTCTTCCACCTTAAAGCATATGCAGAAAAAATCCTGAAGCGCTTCGGATTGAACATCAACCATCTTCAGTCCATACCATTGGACTCTGATCTATATGACGAGGGACTTTCCATCATGATAAACGGAAAAGAGCTCTTCCAAATCGGCAGCGTAGCACGTAAAATCCGGAATAATTTCGATATTAAAGCCAATGTATATTTCCTCGAGATGAATTTCGAGACGTTGATACAAGCTACGAAGAAACACCGGGTAACCGCACAAGAACTTTCGAAGTTCCCGGAGGTCAAACGCGACCTTGCCTTGCTGTTGGACAAACAGACTACGTTTGCCCAATTATATAATGTAGCTTTCACAACAGAAAAGAAACTTCTCAAAAGCGTATCGCTGTTCGACGTATACGAAGGGGACAAACTCCCCGAAGGCAAGAAGTCATATGCACTGAGTTTCATTCTGGAAGACAAGAGTCAAACCCTTACGGATAAAGTCATCGACCGTGTAATGAACAATCTGATCGTTCAATTCGAAAAACAGTGCGGAGCAACGATCCGAGCCTAACAAACGATAATCCCAAACAGATCATATGCAGGAAAAAATTCTGATACTCGATTTCGGTTCGCAATATACACAACTGATCGCCCGACGAGTGCGCGAGTTGAATGTCTATTGTGAAATCCATCCGTTCAACAAGATTCCCGTCCTCGACAATTCGATAAAAGGAGTGATACTCTCGGGGAGTCCGTACTCTGTCCGCGACGAAAAGGCGCCCCAGGTAGACCTTTCGCAAATCAAAGGCAAGTTGCCGCTTCTGGGCGTATGCTACGGAGCACAATATCTATCGCATTATTTCGGCGGCGAGGTAGCTCCCTCTAATTCGCGCGAGTATGGCCGGGCCATGCTCTCTGTCCTTGATAGTTCGGATCCATTACTCAATGGCATCCCCTCCAGCACCCAAGTATGGATGTCGCATGGAGATACGATTGTCCGCATCCCGAGTCATTATAAAATCATAGCCAGCACGGAAGATGTAAAGGTGGCTGCTTATCGAATCGAGGGAGAAGAGAGTTGGGGCATCCAGTTCCACCCCGAGGTATACCATTCCACCGACGGCACTCAACTGCTAAAGAATTTTGTCGTAGGCATCTGTGGCTGCGCACAAGATTGGACTCCAGCCTCGTTCGTCGATGCTACGGTAGCAGAACTTCGTGTAAAACTCGGCCAAGACAAAGTCATTTTGGCGCTTTCCGGAGGAGTGGACTCATCGGTGGCTGCCATGCTGCTGCATAAGGCCGTGGGAGAGCAGTTAACCTGTATCTTCGTGGATATGGGCCTGTTGCGTAAAGATGAATTCAGCTCAGTATTAGAGTCCTATAAACATATGGGACTGAATGTTATCGGAGTCAACGCCAGCGAGAAATTCCTTGCCGAATTGAAAGGGGTGACCGATCCGGAACGCAAACGCAAAATTATAGGCAAAGGTTTTATCGATGTATTCGAAAGCGAGGCCCAGAAACTCACGGACGTAAAATGGTTGGCACAAGGGACAATCTATCCCGATGTTATTGAATCGACATCGGTCAACGGCCCCTCTGCTACGATCAAATCACATCACAATGTGGGCGGACTTCCGGAGAAGATGAACCTTCGGATCGTGGAACCTTTGCGGCTATTATTCAAGGACGAGGTGCGACGTGTCGGCAGGCAGCTCAACATATCCAACGATATTTTGGGGCGTCATCCCTTCCCCGGACCAGGATTAGGTATCCGTATTCTGGGCGAAGTAACGGCAGAAAAGGTAAGGATTCTGCAAGAAGCAGACAAGATATTTATCGACGGACTGAAAGAGTTCGGACTGTACGACAAGGTGTGGCAAGCCGGAGTGATCTTACTTCCCGTTCAGAGCGTCGGCGTCATGGGCGACGAACGCACTTATGAAAGTTGCGTGGCATTGCGTGCCGTAACATCTACCGATGGAATGACCGCAGACTGGGTACATCTCCCCTATGAATTCCTGGCCAAGATGTCCAATGACATCATCAATAAAGTCCGCGGAATCAATCGCGTCGTCTACGACATCAGTTCAAAACCCCCAGCAACTATCGAGTGGGAATAAAGCAAGCACTCACTTTATCAGTAAGAAAAGCGATTCGTTCATGAAGATCGAATCGCTTTTCTTACTGATATATCCAACAATTTACTGTTCCGAAGACTTATTTCAGGAAATATCTTGTTACTTTCAAAAAGATTTATCTAATTTGCATCGCCAAATATAAGCAAACTTACCTTTGTTACTTTGGTAATTTTTATTCAATGTAGCTGAGTCGGATTGATCTATTCAGGAAACAAACAATGAAAAACAAGTACATCGATTTGATCGAACAAACGTTCGAATTTCCGCAGGAGGAGTTCACCTTAACAGACAATGAGCTGAATTTCAACGGAGTTCCCATGATGGATATCATCAAACAATACGGGACTCCGCTCAAAATCACCTATTTGCCAAAAATCTCCTCCCAGATCAATCGAGCCAAACGCATGTTCAACGTCGCAATGGCCAAAGTCGACTACAAAGGCTCATACAACTACTGCTATTGCACGAAAAGTTCCCACTTCTCCTTCGTTTTGGAAGAAGCGCTCAAAAACGACATCCATCTGGAAACCTCTTCGGCATATGACATCCATATAATCAATGCTTTATACGATGGTGGGCTGATCGACCGCGACCGATACATCATCTGTAATGGATTCAAACGCCCACAATACGTAGAGAATATCGCCACGCTGATCAACAACGGTTTTTCCAACACCATTCCGATTCTTGACAATAAAGAAGAGATCGACCTTTTCGATCAAGCTATAGATAAAAAATGTAAAATCGGTATTCGAATCGCCTCGGAAGAGGAGCCTAAGTTCGACTTCTATACCTCGCGGCTCGGCATCCGTTACAACGACATCGTGGACTTCTACCGGGAAAAAATCAAGAACAACAAGAAGTTTGAACTGAAGATGTTGCACTTCTTCATCAATACCGGAATCAAAGACACGGCCTATTATTGGAATGAGCTGGGCAAGTGCATGAATGTCTACTGTGAGTTGAAGAAGATCTGTCCGCAACTCGATTCGCTAAACATCGGAGGAGGTTTCCCTATCAAAAACTCACTCGCCTTTGACTATGACTATGAATACATGACAGAAGAGATTGTCGCCCAGATCAAGAACTTCTGTAATACGGCCGATATCCCAGAACCGAATATATTTACCGAATTCGGATCGTTTACCGTAGGAGAAAGCGGCGCCACTCTTTTCTCGATTATCAACCAGAAGCAACAGAACGACCGAGAGTGCTGGTACATGGTCGACAGCTCTTTCATGACCACCCTCCCCGACACATGGGGCATTAATCAGCGCTACATTCTGTTAGCAATTAACAACTGGGATAAGGAGTATCAACGCGTATTCCTGGGCGGACTTACCTGCGATAGCGAAGACTATTACAGTGGCGAATCTCATACGAATGCGATCTTCCTGCCAAAACTCAATGGTGAGCCGCAATACATAGGTATGTTCCACACAGGTGCCTATCAGGAGTCATTGGGAGGATTCGGAGGAATCCAGCACTGCCTGACTCCCGCACCCAAACATATCATTATCGACCGGGAGAAAGGCGATTCAGAGTACTATACGCGTCTATTCGCTAAGGAACAGAGCTACCGCTCCATGATGCGGATTCTGGGCTACTAGTTATACCGTCAGCTCACCTTTGGGCTTTGCGCTTGAACATTCCCTCATCAATCCGTACGGAGAATGTCACCATTTGTTGCCAGCTCCAGGATTTACCCTCGTAATGGTGGACGGAGGAGATTTTCAGATTCATATCCCTGCGGCGCAATGGATTCCAATAGATCTCCAGACGATTGTATAGATCAGAGGCCATTCTGTAGAACGGCGACCCTGTATAGAGTCCATTGCCATATTGAGCATAAAACGGCATCTGGCCCTCCCCGATATACAGCGTATTATCGATGCCGACCTTCCATTTTTCCAAGCGCAACTCGATCTGAGCACCGCCCGGCATTCGGGTTTTACCTTCAAACCGACGGTCGCGATGATAGCCCTGCATCCAGCCGGCCTGAATCACGAGCGAGTCGAGCAAAAATCGTTTCGAAAGATTCAATCCCACAAAAGGATTGAAAAGGCCGTTATCCACAACTCCCGTTTCGTTTTCGGAATGAGAGTGGTGATAGATGGAAAGGTTATATCCGCCGAAAAAAAGGCCAGAGGTCGTATGTACCTCTCCAGCCGAAAAAATCTGGAATTTTTCACGCCGATCGCCGGACATCATACTGTTCCAGTCGCATCCAAACTCAAGATACCCTTTCTGACCGGTATATTGCAGTAACAATCCGTCGATATTCGTATCATAGAAACGCACCGAATCGCTAAAAATCGCATAGGAATAGTCTCCCATAATCCGGCCACGCGGAACAAGCCCTGCAAAAACATTGAATTTGCGCGATTCATAACCGTAATACAATACAAGTTCTGGATTACGATCAAAGGCCCGAGCACCAAAATCGACCAGAAAATTTCCACCGACCTGAATACTATTACCATGCCCCCAACCCACTCCTATCTGAGGCGAAAGACGGGCACCGAACAAGGTTTGCGATCCGGCCAAAGTCGTATTGTATTCCCGATTGTCGAAGCGACTGTCGAAGTCAATATCCCACAACAACTTTTGTGCAGAGGCTGAACTACCGAACAAAATGGAGCACAGGACGATAAGGAATAAGTTTCTTGTTTTCATAGGATGGGTCTCTCTCCAAATGGCACAAAGGTATAAATAATTCCAAAAAGAAACGGGATAACACTCACTTATGTTATCCCGTTCCGTGGATTTGTTCGATATTAGAAAACACTAAAGGCAACCGTCAAGCCGGCCATCACGATGGCGACCATGCTCATCAGTTTGACCAAAATATTGAGCGACGGGCCCGATGTATCCTTGAATGGGTCACCTACGGTATCTCCAACAACAGTAGCTTTATGGTGGTCGGAGCCTTTACCGCCCAGATTTCCCTCTTCGATAAATTTCTTGGCATTATCCCATGCGCCGCCGGAGTTGGCCATAAAGATGGCCAGCACGAAACCCGACCCCAGGCCGCCAACCAACAGTCCCATAACCCCCGGTACGCCAAAAATCAAGCCTGTTACCACAGGTGCAAGAATAGCAAGAATCGAAGGCAAAAGCATCTCTCGCTGAGCTCCTTTTGTCGAAATCTCTACGCAACGGGCATAATCCGGAGTGCCCGTACCATCGAGGATTCCCTTGATTTCACGGAACTGACGACGTACCTCGGTCACCATACTCTGCGCAGCGCGCCCCACGGCATTCATCGTAAGTCCACAGAAAAGGAACGACATCATCGACCCGATAAATACGCCCACAAGCACTTTAGGATTCATGACATTAATCTGATAGTAATCGATAAAATCAAGAATACCCGCTTCAGAAAGCGCTTTCTGTGTCCCATCGGCAAAAGTGAGCACCGTCTGGCCGATATGCGCCATTCCTATCTTAATCTCCTCCAGGTAAGAAGCCAACAAGGCGAGTGCCGTAAGCGCTGCCGATCCAATGGCAAATCCCTTACCCGTTGCAGCCGTCGTATTGCCGAGGGCATCGAGAGCATCGGTACGTTTACGAACCTCCGACCCGAGACCGCTCATTTCAGCATTACCGCCGGCATTATCAGCAATCGGACCATAGGCATCTGTTGCCAAGGTAATACCCAATGTAGAGAGCATGCCCACAGCTGCAATACCGATACCATACAACCCGAGGCTGAGGTTCTGGGCAGTCAGCATATTGGCCACATCAAATTGAATGGCACAAAGATATGAAAGTATAATGGCCACGCCAATCGTAATCACAGGAATCGCCGTCGAGATCATCCCGAGGCCTATACCGGAAATAATCACCGTAGCAGGACCGGTTTCTGCGCTTTTCGCAATTTTCTGAGTCGGTTTATACGAGTGAGAGGTGTAATACTCCGTCACTTGACCGATAATGATTCCTGCAATCAGTCCCGTAATCACCGAGAAGGAGATCCCGACCCAGTTGGGCATCTGAAGCAGATAAAGGATTCCGAAAGTAGCCACAGCAATGAGCAACGAACTGGTATTGACTCCCGTACCCAGAGCACCGAGAAGTTGCTTCATGCTTGCCCCCTCTTTGGTCCGAACAAGGAAAATACCGATAATGGAGAGAACGATACCTACGGCAGCAATCAACATGGGAGCAAGTACGGCTTTCACCTGCAGATCCGGGTCGCCGACAACGGCAAAAGCAGCGGCACCAAGGGCTGCCGTAGCGAGAATCGAGCCGCAATAGCTCTCGTAGAGGTCTGCGCCCATACCGGCCACGTCACCCACGTTATCTCCCACATTATCTGCAATAGTGGCTGGATTGCGGGGATCGTCTTCTGGGATGCCCGCCTCCACTTTACCTACGAGGTCTGCTCCCACATCAGCGGCTTTCGTGTAAATACCGCCGCCAACACGAGCAAACAGCGCCTGTGTCGAAGCTCCCATACCGAAGGTCAACATTGTAGTGGTCATCGTAACAAGTTTTTGGGCCCCTGTCGCATCGATAAAATGGTTCAGAATCAGATACCATACCGAAATATCAAGCAATCCGAGACCGACTACGACCAATCCCATTACAGCACCACTACGGAACGCCACACGCAACCCCCGATTCAAAGACTCGGAAGCAGCATTTGCCGTGCGTGCCGAGGCATAAGTAGCTGTTTTCATTCCAAAGAAACCAGCCAATCCCGAAAAGAATCCGCCCGTCAAAAATGCAAAAGGAACCCAGGGATTCTGGACGCCCAGTCCGTATGCCAAAAAAGCAAAAAACAGAGCCAGCACCACAAATACGATTGTAACCACTTTGTATTGCTGCTTCAGGTAGGCCATTGCACCCATCCTCACATGTGCTGCGATTTGCTTCATACGCTCACTGCCTTCGCTCTCTTTTTTCATCCGAAGGAAGAAATAGAGGGCAAATCCCAGTGCGAGTACCGAAGCTGCCGGCACCAACCAAAAAATATCAGGTGTATTACCCATAAAAAATAAAAATTAGGTTAGAAATTTTAAATAGTGGATAAAATGAAACAAAACAGAACAAAGTTATCATATATTTTAGATTTCACTTAATTTTGCCGGAACAAAATATCAACATAACATGTTAAAAATTCCGAATGAAGCCTTGGGACGACCCGATGCAGCGACTTTTGCGATGATGCCCAAGCTGCCGGTTACCGTAGTATTGGACAATATCCGAAGTCTGAACAACGTAGGGGCATTCTTCCGAACCTGCGACGCATTCGCCATGGAACGAATCGTCCTATGCGGCATTACGGCGACGCCTCCCAACAGAGAGATACATAAAACGGCACTCGGGGCAGAGAACACGGTAGCCTGGGAATACGGCAAATCCACCGTAGAGGTTCTCCAACGCCTCAAAACGGAAGGTTATCTGCTTGTGGCTATCGAACAGGTAGAAAACAGCATTCTTCTACAAAACTTCATGTGCAAAACCGAAGAAAAATACGCACTGATCTTCGGGAATGAAGTGGACGGCGTATCACAAGAGGTTGTAGATATGTGTGATACCGCCATTGAACTACCTCAGGCCGGAACGAAACATTCGATCAATGTATCGGTCTGCGGAGGAGTCGTTCTGTGGCACTTTTTCTCGGCACTCTGGCCCCGTATGAAATAAAATTTTGGCTTTTCCGACAAAAACTATATACCTTTGTCCGCAATAAACGCTGAAAATTATGTCAACTCAAGGAACGGTTAGGGCGGTAACGACGTATCGCCTTTCGGAAATGAAACAGAATGGAGAGAAAATCTCCATGTTGACGGCTTACGACTACTCGATGGCAAGGATTCTGGATGCCGCCGGTATCGACGTAATTCTGGTAGGTGACTCCGCAGCCAATGTCATGGCCGGATTCGAGACGACGGTTCCCATCACGCTGGACAATATGATATATCACGGACGAGCCGTAGCACGAGCCGTAGAGCGGGCCCTGGTCGTCGTAGACCTCCCATTCGGAACCTATCAGGGCAATTCGAAAGAGGCGCTCTCTTCGGCCATTCGCATCATGAAAGAAACCGAAGCCGACGCCGTAAAACTGGAAGGAGGCGAGGAGGTACTCGAATCCGTAGAGCGTATTCTATCAGCGGGAATTCCCGTCATGGGACACTTGGGGCTCACGCCACAATCCATTCACAAGTATGGGACTTATTCTGTACGTGCCAAAGAACAGGCTGAAGCCGACAAACTGATTCGAGATGCCCATCTGCTGGAAGATGCAGGATGTTTCGGTATCGTCCTGGAGAAAATTCCGGCCGTATTGGCTTCGCGCGTAGCAAATGAATTGAAGATTCCCATCATCGGCATCGGAGCCGGCGGGGGTGTGGACGGGCAGGTATTGGTCGTACACGACATGCTCGGCATTACCAATGAGTTCTCCCCGCGTTTTCTGCGTCGCTATGCCGATCTCCACACCATCATGACCGACGCCTTCACCAACTACATCAAAGATGTGAAGAACGGCGATTTTCCCAACGAGAAAGAACAATACTAACACCTCCACGATCCTAATCATACAAAAAAAGCAGGCCTATCACCTGCTTTTTTTGTATACCACTGCCGTTCGGCTGACATTGTAGATTTTCATAAAATGACGAGTCACTCCATCCTCGCATACTGCCGGATAACTGAAGTGCACCACCTTCTCCTCTTCTCTATTTAATCCTCCGAACCGCTCGGCATCCGTAGACAATACAACCTTGTACTTCCCCGGTTCCGGCACAGGAACCACATAGTCCGGGATACAATTAGACGGATGCCAATTAAATACGAACAGCAGATCACGATGAGAGAAGACCATCGTCTTGTTCGTTTCATCCATCATCTGGTTATAAGCATAGGTATCGGAAAGGATCTTATACTTCTTCACCATATGGATCATTTCGCGGTCGAACTGATTCAGGTAACTATATCGCAAGAAAGGATTGGTCGAGAGACTCCATTGCCGTCGGGCATGGGCATAGCTCCAACCGTTGCCCTCCCGCGGGAAATCGATCCACTCTGGGTGTCCGAACTCATTCCCCATAAAATTCAGATACCCCTGTCCGCCCAGAGAGATGGTTACGAGCCGGATCATCTTATGAAGCGCCATACCCCGGTCGATAATGATATTTTTGTAGGCCCGGTTCATATCCGTATACATCTCCTTGTCCATCAACCGAAAGGCTATCGTTTTATCCCCCACGAGGGCCTGATCGTGCGATTCGGCATAAGCAATCGTCTTGACATAAGGCAAGCGATTGGTCAGGATATTCCATATATCCCAGATATTCCACTGCTCATCCGGCACCTCCTTGAGCATTTTGATCCAGAAATCCGGCACCGCCATAGCCAACCGATAATCGAACCCTACCCCGCCATCGTCTATGGGACTGCACAACGTTGGCATCCCGCTCACATCCTCGGCAATCGTCACCGCATGCGGGCGAAAATCGTGAATCAGTTTATTGGCCAGCATCAAATAGACCAACGCATCTCGATTGACCGTATCGTCGAAATATTTTTCCCGGCAATCGAACTCCGTATAACCATGGTGATAATACAACATGGAGGTAACTCCATCGAACCGGAATCCGTCGAAATGGAACTCATCGAGCCAATACTTGATATTGGACAACAGGAAATGGAGCACCTGGTCTTTCCCGTAATCGAACAGCTTCGAGTCCCAGTAAGGCTGATTGCCGGCATCTCCCGGAGGAGAGTATAGATGGTCCGTACCATCAAGCTCGTTCAGCCCCTCATTGATGTTTTTCACATAGTGAGAATGCACCAAATCCATAATGACGGCTATTCCCATTTTATGAGCCCGGCGAATCAGTTCTTTCAACTCTTCAGGCGTTCCGAAACGCGACGAGGGAGCAAAAAAATTGGAGACATGATACCCGAAACTGCCATAATACGGATGTTCGGCCACAGCCATCAACTGGACGGCATTATATCCCAGTTTTTTGATACGAGGCAACACATCGCGGGCAAACTCCCGATAGGTACCTACTCGTTCCTCTTCCTGAGCCATACCCACATGGGCTTCATAAATCAACAGATTACCGACCGAAGCAATATCAAAATCGTCCCCTTTCCAATCGAACGGACGAGGCGGATTCCAAAACTGCCCGGAAAAATCCTTGGTCTCCTCATTCTGCACCACACGACGGATATAAGAGGGAATTCGCTCCAGCCATCCATTTTCACCATGCACAAGCATCTTGACCAATGAACCGTGCGTCAAACGCTCCTTGTAAGTATGATCCGACAGAAAAATCGACCAAACTCCCCCCGGCCCTTTCTGCATGGGCAGCGATGTTCTCTGCCAGCCATTGAAATCGCCGAAAAGATAGACGTCGATCGCTCCCGGCAACCACTCCCGAAACCACCATCCCTGGGCCGCATCGTCTCTCTGAAATCCGAAATAACGATACCCATTGGCAAAATCGACCATGGAACCCGAAGCTGCGGTAAGCCTCCGCAACTTATCCTCATACCTTTGATGCCGGTATATCAACTCCCCTTCGCTGGGCTCCAACCACGGATCGCAATCCACTATGGGTAAAGCATGTCGACTTTCTGCTGCCATTATCAAAATCCTCGTTTTTCAGTTATGAAAGATAACGAAAATTCCGGAACAGGCCAAGCAAAATGAAAATTTATTATATATTTGTCCACGTGAAATATTATCATTAACCAAAATTCCTTAAAACGCTATGCTAAAAAATCATCCCAAAGGTTTGATCGCAGCAGCGCTCGCCAATATGGGAGAACGTTTCGGTTTCTATATCATGATGGCGATCCTGTCGCTATTTCTGGTATCCAAATTCGGATTGGAGAAGACTCCGGCCGCAGTTATTTATTCCGTATTTTATGCCTTGATTTACTTGCTGGCCCTCGTAGGCGGTATCATCGCTGACAAAACGCGGAATTACAAGGGGACCATTCTGGGCGGTTTGTTGCTCATGACAGTAGGTTACGTTCTTATTGCCATCCCCACCCCTACGCCTGTTCCGCAACTGGGTCTTTATCTGGCAATCACCTGCTTCGGTCTATTGGTAATCGCCTTTGGTAACGGTCTTTTCAAAGGAAACCTGCAGGCACTCGTCGGTCAGATGTACGACGACAAAAAATATTCCGCCCTGCGCGACACCGGATTCCAGATTTTCTATATGTTTATCAACATCGGCGCATTCTTCGCTCCACCCATCGCCATCGGCATCCGTAACTGGTGGTTGACCTCGCATAATCTGGCCTACAACTCCGACCTTCCGGCATTATGCCACCAATACCTCGCAGGCACGTTGTCACCAGAAGCCACAGAACGATTAAG
>CALVFI010000021.1 GCA_944326815.1 uncultured Rikenellaceae bacterium
CTACGACCACTACTTCATCCATCGTCTGTGTACTTTCTTTCAGCTTGAAGTTGAAAGTAGCCTCTTCACCGACCGTCAAATGAACATCGGTGATCTTCTCGGAGTTGTAGCCGATGTAAGAGCATTCGATCTCATACGGACCGCCCACGCGCATACCGTTGAGGGTGTACTTGCCGGTTTTGAGAGTAGAGATGGCATAAATCGTTCCGGTTGGGAGATGGACAGCTTTCAGCGTCGCTCCGATCAGCGGTTGCCCTTGTTCGTCCGTAACGGTACCATTGATACTCGAGGTGGTAACCTGTGCCATGGCGGCAGCAGAGATGAACACCGATAAAAACAAAAAGGCGAGTTTTCTCATATAAAATGGATTTGGTTAATAATAGAGTGCGATTTCATGGGAAATATGACGTTTTGTATCGACATATGATCGCTTTTTAGAATGACTCATCTTGGCAGAGTTCATATTCTATTTCGACGCAAATATAGATGAATTTATAATAATTTCTCCTTTTTTTATGTAAAATCATTATGAAATCTTTAAAAAAAGAAAACAAATAATAACTTCATGTAATAGAGGCGAATTACTTTTTCTTGCCTGACAATACGCAGGATGGTTTTTTTCTTGACGGTCGAATATCTTCGGAAAATGCGTATATTTACCTCATCTATTTAAAACTACACATTTATGAACATTAAGTTTCGACTGATTGCCATGAGCTTCTTGCAATATTTCATTTGGGGCTCTTGGTTGATCTCTTTGGGAAGCTATGTTGGTAACACGCTGGATTTCAGTGGTGTGCAAGTTGGCAGTTTTTTCGCTACGATGGGCCTTGCTTCGTTATTCATGCCGGCGTTGCTGGGTATTGTTGCCGACCGCTGGGTTCAGGCCCAGAAATTGCTTGGCATTTGTCATATTTTAGGCGCAGGTTGTTTGTTGGCGGCCTCTTTTCAAACTGAATACCTGCCGCTTTATACGATGATGCTTCTGAGCGTGATGCTTTATATGCCGACGATTGCATTGAGTAACGCCGTTACCTATAATGCACTGGAGGAGAAAGGGCTGGATATTGTAAAAGACTTCCCGTCGATTCGAGTCTGGGGAACCGTTGGATTTATCTGCGCCATGTGGGTGGTCGATTTTACGGGATTCAAATATAGCGCTGCGCAACTTTATGTTGCAGCAGCAGCAGCCTTAGTCCTGGGACTCTATGCTTTTACTTTGCCTCGATGTCCGGTTTCGAGGGGTAGCGGGAAGAAATCGCTGGTGGAATCTCTCGGGCTCAAAGCCTTTACACTGTTTAAGCAGCGTAAAATGGCGGTATTTTTCATTTTTTCGATGTTATTGGGTGGAGCGTTACAGATTACCAATGGCTTCGGCGATCTGTTTTTGAGCAGTTTCGCTTCCGACGCTCGCTATGCCGATTCATTCGGTGTGCAGCACTCCGTGGTGCTTTTATCCGTTTCACAGATGTCGGAGACCTTTTTCATTCTGGCCATTCCTTTCTTCCTGAAAAGATTCGGAATCAAACGCGTGATGCTCATCAGTATGGTAGCGTGGGCACTCCGTTTCGGGTTGTTCGGATTCGGCAATCCAGGTTCCGGGCTTTGGATGCTGCTTTTGTCGATGATCGTTTACGGCATGGCTTTCGATTTTTTCAACATCTCGGGTTCGCTCTTCGTGGAAAAATCGACCGACTCCTCGATCCGTTCCAGTGCCCAGGGGCTGTTTATGATCATGACGAATGGCTTCGGAGCCACGGTTGGCTCGTACGGTGCCGGTAAAGTGGTCGATATGCTCACCTCTTCCGCAGGTGTGACCGACTGGCGTACTGCATGGCTGATTTTTGCCGGGTATGCGTTGGTGATCGCCATTGCATTTGCTCTTGTTTTTAAATATAAACATACGCCGGAACGGGCATAGTTTTTATCGCTTGTTTGTTTTTTCGGGTCATGCCCTGCTCTGTTTAGGAGTTGGCGTTTTTTGCTACCTTTGTACAAGCTATGAAAGAGAAGTGATACCGGCTTCCGAAAATATGTAACCCTATGAAGAGAGTATTGCTCATCCTGTTTTTTCTTGTTCTGACCGTAGGATTACGGGCACAACGACCCGAGAAATATGTGGTTGTTCTATCCATGGACGGATTTCGCTGGGATCTGGCCTCTAAAGCCCATACTCCCACGCTCGATTCGTTGAAAACGGTAGGCTCCTATGCCGAGATCTATCCCTGTTTTCCTGCCAATACCTTCCCGAACCATTACTCCATGGCCACGGGACTCCATCCGGATCACCACGGCATCGTGAACAATACCTTTTATGATAAACGTTTAGGAAAATGGTACTCGATGGGCAGCCAGGAGTCGATCAAAGATACGGCCTTCTGGCATGGAGAACCGGTTTGGAACACCGTGGAGCGACAGGGGTTGGTGGCAAATGTTTTTATGTGGGTCGGGAGCGAGACGCCGGTCAATGGCCGCCAGGCCTCGGTCTGGACCCCTTATGATGGCAGCGTGAGCTATTGGCAACGGGCCGACTGGGTGCTTGAGGCATTGAATCGTCCCATGGATTCGATTCCCGATCTGATCATGTGGTATTTCGACGAACCGGATCTCTCGGAACATCGCTACGCTCCGGATTCTCCGCAGACGGTTTCCGCCGTGGAACACATCGACTCGGTGCTGTGTTACTTTCTGCGTGAGGTGAGAAAATCGCCGGTATACGACAAGATCAATTTCATCTTTACGGCCGATCACGGCATGGCAGCTCTCGCTCCTGAACGATACATCAACCTGCGTACCGTGCTCGACAGCACGGAGATCGTACAGGCGGTACCCGGCACACCCTTGCAACTCGAACCTCGTGCCGGCCACGAAAAGAGCGTTTACCAGAAACTGAAGAAACTGGATCATCTGACTGTTTTCCGGCGGGAAGAGATTCCGGCAAAGTACCATTATGGTTCCGATACGAATCGTATTATGAAGTTGGTTGTACTCCCCGAAACCGGCTGGATCGTCGATTATCGGGTCGGGGATAGTCCAAAGAAGGGCGGCGGTCATGGATTCGACCCTTTCGACCGGGATATGCACATGGTCTTTTATGCTGCCGGCCCTGCCTTCCGGAAGAATTATGTGCAGAAGCCTTTCCAGAATCTGAATATTTACCTGCTGATTTGTCATCTGTTGGATGTGGAGCCGGCTCCCAACGACGGTGATATGAAAGCCATCCGAAAAATGCTTCTCGAATGATTCGTTTGTCAATAGTCATAGCGACCTATAACCGGGCGGAAAATCTGATTCGAACGCTCGAAAGTCTTCTCCGGCAATCCCTTCCGGCTTCGGAGTGGGAGGCTGTTGTCGTAAACAACAATTCGTCCGATGATACGGAGGAGCGATTCCGGGAATTTGCCGCGGCCCACTCTGCATTTAACCTTCGGATCGTCCAGGAGACGAAACAGGGGCTTTCTCATGCCCGCAATGCCGGTATCGCAGCCAGCCGGGGAGAGTATATCGCCATTATCGACGACGATGAGGAGGTGAACGAAAGTTTCGGTCGTGCATATATCGATTTCTTCGACCGTCATCCGGACGTGGCGGCTTGCGGAGGCAAGATCACGCCCCTCTATGAATATGAAGTGCCGAAGTGGCTCTCGTCGTATGCGGAACGCCCCATTGCGGGAACGCTCAACCTCGGAGAGAAGACGGTTCCTTTTACGGGGGAGAAATATCCCGGCGGCGGTAATATGGGGGTCCGTCGCAGCGTTCTGGAGAAGTACGGCGCATTCAATCCTGAATTGGGACGTACCGGCAAACAGTTGCTCGCCGGTGAGGAGAAAGACCTTTTCCGGCGGCTGGCGGCTGCGGGAGAGAAGATCTATTACCTCCCCGAAGCAGAAATCCTGCATATCATTCCTCAGCAGAAACTCACTCCGGCCTACTTTGATCGTCTGACCAAGATGGTGGGGGTGAGCGAGCGTGTTCGCACCCGGAATATCTCCCGAAAAGCCTACTGGAAACGTCTCGGCGCAGAACTTGTTAAATGGGGAGGAACCGGGGTGTTGGCAACCGGTTATCTGCTGAATGGTCATCCGACCAAAGGGTGGTATCTGTTCAAGATGCGTTGGAACATCACACTGGGGCTATTGGGCTTGGTTCGCAATCGATCGTGAACCGCCCGCAATGGAAACACAGAAAGTGCAACATGGCAAATAGTAAAAACATACTGATTGTCTCCCATTTTTTCTATCCGGAGATTACTCCGCGGGCGTTGCGTATTACGGCTCTGGTCCGGGAGTTCGTTCGGGAGGGACATCGTGTCACGGTCGTACTGCCCAACAAACAGATCTATCATGACCATCCTTTCGACTTGTCGGGAGTAACCGTTCTTTACGGCGATTCTGCTCCGGTACGCGAAGGTGCGGTATCCTCCCGGAAAAGGTTGCGGCGCTTTATTCCGGAGTTTGTTGTCCGAATCCTGCTCTATTTTTACAACCATGAATTTTTTGCCAAATACGATGAGGGGATAGAACGACGTCTTGTTGCAATGTCGGGAGACTTTGATCTGCTGATCTCTTCGTCCTATCCGGTAGCGATACATCGTGCGGTGATGAAGGCGTTTCGTCGTAATTCCAGCCTTACCGCTCGGATGAAGGTGGCCGAGTTCAGCGATCCGCCAATGCGGGGCGAATTCAACCGTTCGTTTTTTCCGGCCTATCACCTGTTCCTGCACCGCATGGGACGCTTCTTCGATCGGTTTGTCATACCCGTACGGAATGCCCTGCCATGTTATACTGCCTATAAACCGGAAGGAGAGATTCGGGTCATTCCACAGGGCTTTGACCTCGCCGAGGTCAAGCGTCAATCCTATACGCCCCACGAACGTCCGACATTCGCATACGCCGGACGATTCTATCAACATACCCGCGATCCTCGGGTGCTGTTCGAATGTCTCGCCGCTTACGAAGGCGATTTTCTATTCGTGCTCTATCTGATCGATTGCGAACCCTATTTTACCAGGTTGATTGAAGAATTTCAAGGAAAAGTGCGGGGAAAGATCGTTGTTCGCTCGCCTCTGCCTCGTCGTGAGCTGATCCGGGAGTTGAGCGGCATGGACTTCATCATCAACCAGGACTATACCTATGCCACTGCAACGCCGATCAAACTGATCGACTATTCGCTCGCAGGTCGTCCGGTATTTTCTTTCTCTGCGACGAACTTCGACCGGGCACTCCTTAATCGTTTCCTCTCCGGAGACTATTCCGGCGCACTCTGCCTTCCCGATATTTCGAATTACGATATCCGCACCGTCGCCCGACAATTCACGGAGATGGAATAGCTGTTTCGTTATATTCTCTTGATTTTTATTTCGGAAGTTCTTCTTCGACTCCTGCGCGGGGAGTGGAACGCTCTGTTTTTTTGCCCTATTGTGGAGTAGCTGCCATGAAAAAAAATGAAAACGAATAAAAAAATCATCAAAAAATGATTACTTTTGTACTAATTGGAAAATAATAAACTAAAATGCCTAAAGTCTATGACAAGGTAACCTCCGACATAAAACCCGAATGGCTCAAGATCAGGCTCCATAGCGATGAACGCTTCGGTGAAGTGGCCAAAATCGTCGAGAAGCATGCTTTGCATACCATTTGCAGTAGCGGAATGTGCCCCAATAAGGCAGAATGCTGGAGCAGACGTACCGCCACATTCATGATTTTGGGCGATATTTGCACAAGAGGATGCAAGTTCTGTGCGACGAAAACGGGGAAGGCGTTACCGATCGATAAAGACGAACCGCAAAGGGTCGCCGATTCCATTCGTTTGATGGGATTGAAACATGCCGTAATCACTTCGGTCACCCGGGATGATCTTCCGGATGGCGGAGCTGTGCAATGGGCCGCTGTGGTGCGTGCCGTGCGGCAAGCTAATCCAGAGACCACCATCGAGGTGCTGATTCCCGATCTCGATGCCCGCCCCGAGTGGATTGATATTATTCTCGAGGCGCATCCCGATATCACTGGTCATAATATTGAAACGGTCGAGCGGCTCACTCCCGAGGTGAGAAGTCGTGCGCAATACCGTACCAGTCTTGTTACGTTGCGCCATATTGCAGAGCGCGGCATGATAGCCAAGAGCGGCCTGATGGTGGGCCTGGGAGAAACCGAGGAGGAGGTGCTCCGTACATTGGATGATTTGGCAGAGGTTGGGTGTAAGATAGTCACTATCGGCCAGTATTTGCGTCCCACACAGCAGCATTGGCCTGTGGCGGAATATGTAACTCCCGGAAAGTTCAACTGGTATAAAGAACGTGCTTTGGAACGAGGATTCGCATATGTGGCGAGTGCGCCGCTGGTGCGTTCCTCTTATTTGGCCGAACAGGCACTCGAATATTGTAGAAAAGGGAAAGAGAAGATTCATGGAGAGCGTGGTTTATAGAGATATGGGAATGGTCGAATATGGCCTCTGCTGGGAACTCCAGCAGTCCCTGTTCCATGCTCTCGTAGCAACCAAGAAAGGCGAAACGCCCTTGCAAGCTCCCCAAACTACTCTGATATTGTGTGAACATCCGCATGTGTATACCCTTGGCAAGAGTGGCCATGCAGACAATATGCTGATCGGGGAAACGTTTTTAAAACAGATCGGAGCTTCGTATTATCATATCGACCGGGGCGGTGACATTACTTATCATGGCCCGGGGCAGTTGGTGGGTTATCCGATTCTTGATCTGGAACGTCTCGGCATGGGACTGAAAGGCTATATCCATGCACTGGAGCAGACGGTCATTGATATGGTGGCCGACTACGGCATTCGGGCCGGGCGTTCGGAAGGAGCAGCCGGAGTATGGCTTCCGGCAGATGATCAAGGGAGCTTGCGTAAAATATGTGCAATTGGCGTCAGAAGTTCGCATTTCGTGACGATGCACGGATTTGCACTGAACGTCAACACGCAGCTCGAGTATTTTACCCATATCAATCCCTGCGGTTTTATTGACCGAGGAGTGACCTCCATGCAGCAGGAGTTGGGGAGACCATTGGACATGGAAGAGGTAAAGAGATGCTACCTCTCGCACTTTGAGAAAATTATGAATATTAAAATAAAAACAGAACAATTATGCCAACAGCAAAAAGATGGGTGCTCAAGCCCCAAGGTGATCCCTCGAAAGTGACGGCTTTGGCCGCCGAGACGGGGCTGCCCGAGGTGCTTGCCAACCTGCTTGTACAGCGTGGCATAGAGACCGGTAAGGATGCGGAGCGATTCTTCAATCCGAGGCTTTCCGACCTGCATGATCCTTTCCTGATGAAAGACATGGACAAGGCCGTAGCCCGTATTGAGCAGGCATTGCAACGCGGAGAGAAAATCATGGTCTATGGAGACTACGATGTGGACGGAACGACTGCCGTTGCGCTCGTTTACAGTTTTCTCCGCCAATTGGGACACCGAGATCTGATGTTCTATATTCCCGATCGTTATACCGAGGGATATGGGGTGTCGATCAAAGGAATCGACTATGCACATCGCAAGGGTGTTTCGTTGATCATTACCCTCGATTGCGGAATCAAAGCTACCGAGAAGGTCCTCTATGCAAAAGAGAAAGGTATCGATTTCATCATCTGTGACCATCATCTGCCCGGAGAGCAGATTCCGCAGGCGGTGGCGGTGCTCGATCCCAAACGACCGGATTGCTCCTATCCATTCAAGGAGCTGGCCGGTTGCGGTGTGGGATTCAAACTGGTTCAGGGCTATTGTAACAAAAAGGGGATTCCGTTTTCGGATATCGAACGGTTGTTGGACCTGGTAGTGGTCAGCATCGCATCGGATATCGTACCGTTGACGGGAGAGAACCGGATTCTGGCCTATTATGGGCTGAAACGTCTCAATGAAAAACCGAACAAGGGTTTGTTGTCGATCATCAAGATTTGCGGACTGGAGAACCATCAGATTACTATTGATGATATTGTTTTCAAGATCGGGCCGAGGATCAATGCGGCAGGACGTATGGCTGTCGATGCGGACGACGAACATCACGTCCCATCGGGAGGGCACTCGGCCGTGAATCTGATGATCGAACGCGATGCCGAAACGGCCGAAGAGTTCGGTAACTTCATCGATACCTGCAATCAGGACCGCAAAAATATCGACCGTAGCGTTACACAGGAGGCTCATGCCTTTATTGAGAGCCATCCGGAGTTGAAGGCCAAGAAGAGCACGGTGATCTACAACCCGAAATGGATGAAAGGAATTGTCGGTATCGTTGCCTCACGATTGATCGAGACTTACTATCGGCCGACGGTGGTGCTCACGATGAGCAATGGATTTGTTACCGGTTCGGCGCGTAGCGTACCCGGTTTCGACCTCTATCAGGCGGTGGAGTCGTGTGCCGATCTGCTCGAGAATTTCGGAGGTCACATGTATGCTGCCGGTCTTACGATGAAACCGGAAAATGTGGTGGAGTTCACCCGCCGTTTCAACGATTATGTCGAGCAACATATCGACCCGGAGATGCTCATTCCGCAGGTGGAGATCGATGCCCCGTTGCTGTTCAGTGACATTACGCCGGAGTTCCGGGCACAACTGTGCCGGTTTCAGCCTTTCGGGCCTGGGAACAACGCTCCTGTCTTCGCTACAAAGGCTGTCAGCAACCGAGGCGATGCGAAACTGGTCGGCGCGGAGTTGGAGCATCTGCGCATGGATCTGATGCAGGGACAGAAACCGAATACTACGATAGCTGCGATTGCATTCCAGCAACCGACGCATTATGAATATATTCGGAGCGGTCATCCGGTAGATGTCTGCTACTGCGTCGTGGAGAATCACTACCGGGGAACGGTGACACCTCAACTCCGGATTAAGGATATCAAACGAAGCGTCTTGTAACCGCTCTTGTTGAGAAGATTGCCGACGTGGCATAAAAAGGATGTCTGATCTATTGCAGACATCCTTTTTTATATTCAGGAGACGATAGATGCAGGTTTGCACAGAAGTTGCAGGGTTTACAGGGACAATAAACCTTTAGATAACCGTAAACCCGAAAATAGAGATTATGAAAAAGTATTTTCTTGTATTTTCTGTACTGGTGCTGATTAGCGCTGTTTTGCCGGGCTGTCGGCACAATCGAACCAATGTTCCTGCTCCCACTGAAATGCTATTCAAAGAGATGTTCCCGGTGGTGCGTCATACGCAGTGGACCACCGAGGGTAACTACTATGTGGCAAGCTTTGAAGACAGTACTCGAATGCGTCGCGCCTGGTTCGACAATCAAGGCACCTGGTTCCTTACCGAAACCCGCATGGCCCTTGAGGCATTGCCGACCTCCGTACAGGAGCGTTATAAAACAGGTCCGTATGTTAGTCAGCGTTTTGTGGATGCTTTTCGACTTGACCGTGCCGGACTGGAGCCTGTCTATGTTATTCAGGTATGGAACGGTCAGACGGAGTCCGACCTGTTCTATACCCCGGATGGCTTGTTTATCCGTGCCATGGAGGATTACGGAGCCCGGCAGGGCGATTTCACGACGCAAATCCCCGCTTCTCTTCCGCAACCGGTGCAACTCTACCTGCAGACCAACTATCCGCAGGCTCGGATTGTCGATCGCAATCGGAATGATGACGGAACGTACAGCGTAGTGGTCGAAGATGGAGAGAACATCAAGTTCCTGTCGTTTGAGAACGATGGTCTTCTGTTCAATACGCGCTGGAGCGTCTCTCCGGAGGAGGTGCCGGATTCGATACGGAAAGCATTCTCCGATGCCTTTCAGGTCAAGGATTATACGATTACCGGCATCGACTACGTAAAACCTGCCATCGGTAACGCCTTTTTCCTCTATCAATTGAAAATAGGCGATAAAACCATGGATTTGCAGATTTCCAGAACCGGTGTATCGGCTATCGTTCCGACGCAGGAGATCAGTTCGGATTCATCCAATACGGTCAGCGTGGTAGAATAATAATCGGGGAAGAGTTCTGTTTGTTAAACACGTTGCCCGGAGCCATACAACTCTCCCTGCCAGGCATTGCGGTCGGCCAGACGCCTTTCGAGCATAGCCAAAAGCTGCTCATTGCGTATCAACCCCCAGGTAGGACCGGCGTGGTAGCGTGGGGGTGCTTCGCTGGCGAAACGTTCCACGACGAGCGACGGTCGCAACCGACGCAAAATATCGATAAAAAGGTCGATGTAGTCGGGAAGAGCCCAGAAACGATATCGCTCGGGATGAGCGGCATAATCCGCGGCCATGGCTGTCCCTTTGAAAATCTGAAGTTGGTGGAATTTGACCGTGGTCAGTGGCAGATCATTGATTGCTGTGGTCTGCGCCAGGAGCATCTCGTCGCTCTCCCCGGGCAGTCCGAGGATGAAATGTGCACCTACGTGCAGTCTCCGCTCGGCCGTCATGCGTACGGCTTCGGCGGCACAGTGGAAATCGTGGCCTCGATTGACGGCGCGCAACGTCTCGTCGTGACACGATTCGATACCGTATTCGATCGCTACATAGTGGCTTCGGGCGAGTTCTGCGAAATAGTCCAGTTTGGCCTCATCCACGCAATCGGGACGTGTCCCCACGACGATGCCTGCCACCTGAGGATAGGAAAGGGCACTGTCGTAAATCTTTTTTAGCTGGTCAAGCGGCGCATAGGTGTTGGAGAATGACTGAAAGTAGACCAGAAAACGGTCAGCTGTGCGGTAACGGTTGTTGTGAAATTCGATTCCTTCCCGGATTTGCCATGTCACATCGCCGCCACGCATGCAGTAAGAGGGGGTAAATGCCTCGTTGTTACAGAATGTGCAACCGCCTGTGCCGCAGTGTCCATCCCGATTAGGGCAGGTGAAACCGGCATTGACCGTCACCTTCTGGATGCGACCACCGAACAGCCGCCGGAAATAACCCGAGTAGCTGTTGAACCGTCGTTCGTCGCCCCAAGGATAGATCATGGCCGGTGGGCCGCTTTAAGTGCCTCGATGAAGCCGGGGAAGAGTGTCCAAAGGTGCTCGGTTTGGAGCCAAAGTTCCCGCGCCAATGCTTCACGCGAAGGGTGTTCGCTTTCGATATCTTTCAGATAGGCATCGTCGACGGGATGCTCTTCTGCGACCAGTTCGTCGTAATACACCTTGAAACTTTTCCGGAAATGGAACAGTTCGCCCTCGGGCAACTGTCCTGTCCGGCGGAATTCGCTCCAAAGTGTCAGCAACTCTTTGTCGGCATATTTATCGCTGATATCGTTGATGACCTCGTCGAATAGTTCGTATTCGCCGAGAGCGACATATGCGTAGGCGAGTCGTTTCGAGGCGTCGAGGTGATCCTCCGGGTCCAGTTCGAGCAGCATCTCGAGCATGGCGGCACACATCTCGAAATCGCCCACCAGAAAATGGTCGATTGCCGAGAAACTAATTACCAACAGGGCATCCTGATTATTCCGGTCCTCCCAGTCCAACTCAATATCTGTCGAGTCGGGAATCAACTCCATCAATTGTTGAAACGCTGCAAAACGGGTATTGCACGCCCCTTCGATATCGCCACGGCTCTCCTGTTCCTGCGATTGTTGTAATGCGTCTCCGAAGTGACATGCGATTCCGTCATGCCCTTCTCCATAGACGATGCGGAATGTATTTTCTGGCGTAGGTTTAAGCTGCGCTTTTTTCATTTTTTCTCATTAAAAGGATTACGGCTCCGAAAATCAAGAGGGTTAATATGCCGCCACATATGGCTCCTGTCGTTTCATCCAAATTTAACATCTGAGAAGAGGTAAACAGATAGTCCGAAGTGATGAATGTCATGAATAGGGCCGGAATAAGCGATATGATGATCGGCTTTTTCCGCATATGTAGCCAAACAGTAATCGTCCACAGCGTGGCGACGGCCAGCGTTTGGTTGGCCCAGGCAAAATAACGCCATACAACATCGAAATCCATGAGCGTGATGCCGTATCCTACCAAAAAGAGAGGAATGCAGATATACACCCGTTTCAAAAAACTACGTTGCTCCAAATGAAGAAAATCGGCGATAATGAGACGTGCGCTACGGAATGCCGTATCACCTGACGAAATCGGAGCTGCCACGACACCGAGCAGTGCCAATATGCCACCGACCTTGCCCAGGGTTGTTTTGGAAATGACATCTACGGCCCATCCGGCATTATTGCCGTGCGCAGCCAATTGTTCATTCAACCCTGTAACGCCGCCGAAGAATGCCATGCCGATTGCTGCCCAGATCAGTGCAATCAGACTTTCGGCAATCATGGCGCCAAAGAATACTCCGCGACCTTCTCGTTCGTTGCGCAGGCAACGTGCCATTAAAGGCGATTGCGTGGCGTGGAATCCTGAGATGGCCCCGCAGGCAATGGTAATGAAGAGTGTGGGTATAATGGGAAATTGAGCTGCATCTGTTTTCAGATTGTTCAATGTCGTGAGTTCAGGAATGGTATATTTCCCGGTAAGCAGCACGCCCAGCAGCCCCAATGCCATGATAAGCAGAGCCGCACCGAATAGCGGATAAACTTTGCCGATGATTTTATCTACCGGTAACAGGGTAGCTAAAATATAATAAATAAGGATCACCCAGACCCAAAATGAAGGGATCGAGAGCGACCCGATCTGAAGTGTTGAAAAACCGGCCATCCCACTGATAATTTCGGCAGGACCCAGCATGAATACCGCTCCTACCAGTACCATGAGAAAGACAGTGAAGGCTCGCATCAACTGCTTCACGCCGATACCCAGGTATTTTCCGACGATTTCGGGCAGACTCAGTCCCTGGTTTTCGAGGGAGATCATTCCCGAAAGATAGTCGTGCATGGCTCCGAAAAAGATTCCTCCGAGGGTAATCCACAGAAAAGCGACGGGACCATAGGTTGCTCCCAATACTGCGCCGAAAATAGGCCCAAGGCCAGCTATATTAAGTAGTTGTATGAGAAATGTCTTCCATTTTGGCAGAGGAATATAATCCACTCCGTCGAAATGGGTTTTGGAAGGAACTGCGCGGTTTACGTCCGCACCGAAACAACGCTCAAGGTATTTACCATAAGCGAAATAAGCCCCTACTAAAAGTACGATACAAATTAAAAAAGTAATCACTTCTGTAAATTTATTGGCGAAGTTAGTAATTTTTCAATAAATTTTACGATATTTGCACCCACAAACGGTATTAATACCGCCTGCCGCAATGGCTCAGTTGGTAGAGCATTTCATTCGTAATGAAAGGGTCGCCGGTTCAAGTCCGGCTTGCGGCTCGAAAAAGAGGGTTCATTTTGAACCCTCTTTTTCTATTTTTTTATATGCAAATCTGAGGACAATAAGAAAATCATAAAGAAGTGACAAAAACATCTCTTCGAATCTTTTTATTTCAGTTGTCCGAATTTATAGGTAAAAGTAAACAGGAAGAACCCTGCGCTTCTATAACTCCATATATTGCTGATGCGATCGGCAAATACCTTGCTTGTAAATGATTTGTTGTTGTTTAGCAGATCGTAGGCCGTAAAGCTCAAGCTCCCTTTCCGATCTTTCATGAACCGGACTCCGAGGGTCGCATTGAGCAGATGGTTGGAGATCCTGTCGCTCTTCTCCGTATAGCTGTGATCCGTATAGAAGGTATAGAGAATATCCCCGAACATCCGTTTCAGGAAGTCGGCAGATACGTTGCAGAATGTTGTGTTGTTCAATGACCGTTCCAACGTTCCTTCCGTTCCTTTGCTGAACAGATAAACGACATGGTTGGTGATCTTGAATTCGAGTTTGTCCGAGAAGTTGCTTTCCAAAGAGAGCGACAGGGAGGGCTTGTGTTGTGTCCGGTCGATTTTGGCATCTCCGGCATACATGGGAAGTTGGTCGAAACTATAGGCTCCACTTATTCCTCCTCTGCATTTTAGGAAATTGATTGGTATATCATAGCTGAAAAAGGTCGACAGATGGGTGGCCGAGCCCACATTTTCGAAAGAGGTGAGCGTAGCTCCCGGAGTTGTGGTATAGTCGTATTGGGGGAGGTATACCCCTTCAGTAAAGAGTGTCCTTTTCGTTCCGATGGTGTTGTTGGTTACCGTGGCAGAGAATCCGACAGACCAGAAAATCTGTTTTTCTATATTGGACTTCGAATATTGGATATTTACATTATGGGTATACCCTTGTTTCAGGTTAGGATTTCCAGTTGTCAGGTATAGCGGATTCTCATAATCCAGTTTGTCGCGTAGCATCTCCAACGAGGGGGTTTCGCCCGAAGTAGAGTAAGAAAGGGAGATGGAATTCAATATGCCGAAAGCATAACGTACCGAAAGTGATGGCAAAGCCGCCTTGAATACCTTATCTATTTTCGAGTGTTCCGGGAATGCGTCGTCCCGGCCCAAAGTTTTGTGTTCAAACCTTACTCCGGCATTGAGATACCATTTGCCTTTGCTAAGGGAATATCCCGGTCATCAGGGAGTTGCTGAGATAGTCGTTGGTGTAGTTCCGTGTCAGGGTCGAATCGATTTCTCCCGAATAGGTGTTGGTTGCCATCGTGCGCTCCTTGCCATAGTGGTATGCGGCCTTGTATCCTAACGAAAAGGATCCTGCTTCAGCAAAGTTCAGATTATAGGCTACTTCTCCGGACAAGTCTCGCGATCGACCCGTGCCTGTCGTCAGAATAAACTTGTTGCCGATGCGGGCCAGTGAATCCTCCTTGCGCTCCCCGTCGCTATCGGCGTCGGACAGTTCCCCGGACAGAGCCGTTCTTAGGGCGCCCTTGCCTACCTTCACGGCCACCTGTGCGTTGAGGTTGAATCCGAGAGCCTGACGTTGGGACTGGATGTCGTTGGAGATACGGCTGAAAACCTGCTTTTCCAGATCTATCTGGTTGGATGAATGGTTGCTGGATAAGTTCTTTCGGGCATTCATGCTTCCATTGATGGTAGTGATTGCGCGAGTGCCGATATGCTCCAGTTTTATATAGGCTTGATGAACATCCGATTGTGCCCTTGAGATCAGACTGTCGTAGTAGGTTCGTGCGAAATCTGCCCCATCGCCGAAATATTGATTCTGTTGAATGTTGTTTCCCCGAGAATAGTTGTCGTTGTAGCCGTATTTCCCCGTGATGTCCCATTTGGGGAATAGTTTGCCGGAATATTCTAAATGTGCGGCTTGTTGCCTTTCGTAGCCGGTGTTTCCTCCGGAGTAGAGTTTATAAGCAGGGACGCCTCCGGGCTCGATCCCCAGTGAGTTTTGCAGAGAATAATCCGCCACAATGGACTGTCCCTCCTTGAAGAAAGCCATATCGGTACCCAACATATAACGCGTTCGGTGTTTGCCTTCTTCGTCCTCCCGCAGGTCAGCACCGATACCGGCCAGTGTGTTGATGTTGAAGCTCTGATCGAAAAGATTGAATGTCAGAAGATTGATGACTCTGCGCTTTCGGCCGTGCTTCCCATGCAGCAGCGCCGATTGTTCATCATATTCATCGTAGGCCAGCACTCGGGAAATATCCTTGGCTTCCAGGTAGTTGAGCGCATGCAGAGGGTTGTCCTTGCCGAAAATGAGCCGGCCGTTCACATAGGTCCGTTCCACTCTTTGCCCTTGTACCTCCACCTCTCCGTTTTCGACCTTCACGCCGGGCATTTTCTTGAGCATGTCGAGGGCCGAGCTCCCTTCCCGCATATAAAGATTGGAGGGGAAGTAGATCAGCGTATCGCCGTTCTGATTGAAAAGCAGTTGGCGCCCTTTGACGACGATGGCATCGATCTCCTGGGGGTCGGTTACCATCTGTATCGTTCCTGCGTCGATTTTCTTTCGGTTCGCCGGCACATATTTCTGGAATAGCCGGTAACCCAGGAATGCCACTTCGATCTTGATGGCATCGCCATCCTTCACCATGTTGAGGCTGAACTTCCCGGCCCTGTCCGCCACCTGATGAAAGGACCCTGCCCGGTTGATGACGGTCACCAAAGCTCCGGAGAGAGGTTCCGCCGTGAGGGAGTCGACAACGACTCCCGTCACTTCATGAATTGTATAATTAACCTGCCCGAGTGCAGAATTGGCCGCCAACCCAAACAGTCCGAAGAATATAATCCGGGTAAAAAATCTTATCATCTGACAGAAATAAATTTAACTAACCGTTACACTATATACTTTTCGGCCAAAGGTTCCTGCTTTCCGCCACCAAACTTCTACCAAATGCCATATCGATAGTTGTTTCTGTCGTATTTATTTCTGAATCATATACAGTGGATGCGGTATTGTTCAAAGCGGCATGGCCATACATGGGCAGCGCACAAAACCCAAAGGTACAAAGCAATGCCAAAATAAAGATTCTTGTTTTCATACGGTAATTGGGAATTTAAATGATGGTTGCCATATATGTTTTTGAGTTGACTTGTACGAAATATACACCTGCAGCTAATGGACCATGACTCACTCCGGTACTGGTGGTGCGTCCTCTGGCGACAAGTTTGCCATTAGCTGTAGTTATAATATATTCAAAGTAACTCTCCGGATTAATAGTGCTTCCTTGTACATAAACATGAATCTCGGTGGTAGTAGGTTTTAGTTAGTATAAAAAATGTTTGGTATTGTAAATATAAACAAATCAGGCAATAAAACAAATGATTATCTGAATTTTTTGCAAATATCTATGTCATATATGATATGGATTGAGGATTTCTGGCCATGGATTTTGTGACTCCTGTTCTCGGCTGGATACACTGCCTGAGCAGCTATTCTTAAAGAAACTTTCTTGTCTAAATTATAGCTTCAAATTCCATGACCTAACAAAAAAGCCACACAAAAATGTGTGGCTTGAAAGGAATTTCCTACGAAATATTCTTGTTACGTCAAACTGCGACGGTGAATTATTTCACTTTTGCGTTCAACTCGGCACCTGCTTTGAATTTAACAACATTCTTAGCAGCAATTTTAATAGCGGCCCCTGTGCGCGGGTTGCGTCCCGTACGGCCCGGTTTCTTGGCAACAGCAAAAGCCCCGAACCCTACCAAGGCAATCTTATCTCCATTTTTCAGTGCCTCTCCAGTAACTGTTATAAAAGCGTCAAGCGCCTTTTTGGCATCTGCTTTAGTTAATTTTGCTTCTGCGGCAATTGCATCAATCAGTTGAGTTTTGTTCATGGTAGTAAATTTTAGAGTTAGTCTGTGAATTTCTTTATATTGTTGCTGTCAATTTACTCTTCCTCATGATTCATACAAATATAAGTAAAAAATCGATTTATGAAGTTTTTCCCATTTTTTTAATTTAGTATCTAATAGATTATAAGAACTTTTGGCAAAAGAATGGGATTGTTTTTTGCAAAAAACAATTTTAGGTTATATTTTTGTCCCCGGAGAGATGGCAGAGTGGTCGATTGCGGCGGTCTTGAAAACCGTTGAGCTGCGAGGCTCCGGGGGTTCGAATCCCTCTCTCTCCGCCAGGGATGGCGACAAAGAACGCCAATCCGAAGCCAAAGCCTTCAAGTTCATGAACTTGAAGGCTTTTTTCTTTTTGTGCCCCGCCATTCGAAGACCGAAAAAAGCCAACTCAAGACAAAGTTTGCGCTCCAAATCGTACCCCAAAGAGGCAGGAGAGAAATGGGGTACGATTTGTCTGGAATTGTCGTCATGCTGTCGCACATTGTCTGTGTCTTATAACACTCAGAATGATATTGTTAACCTAATTTTGTAACATGAAATTTTGAGTTATGAGAAGCACTTTCAGAATCCTGTTTTTCTTAAAACGGGATCGTCAAAAACGAAATGGTAAGGTTCCTGTTTTTTGTCGTATTACGATTTGTGGGAAGGAAGCCCGTTTTAGCATCAAGCAGGATGTAGATCCCGCATTGTGGAGTGTAAAAGAGGGGAAAGCATCGGGACGCAGCTCCGAGGCATTCCAGATCAATGCGCTGCTCGACAGTGTACGAACCACGTTGATCCATATCTATCAGGATATTCAGTTGAACGAACTGGACGTAACGGCCGAAAAAGTAAAAAATCAATTTCTGGGACTCTCACCGAAAAGTTATACCCTTCTGGCTCTGTTTCAAAAGCACAATGATGATGTTCTGAAACTGGTGGGCATCAGTAAATCCAGGACGACCTGGCAGAAATACGAACGCACGAAGCATCATTTGGCCGATTTTCTGAAATCCCGATACCGGGTGAGCGACCTGTCTCTGAAAGAGATCAATCACATGTTCCTGACTGACTTCGAAGCCTATTTGAAAACCGTCTGCGGATGCAATGCCAACACAACGGCCAAGTTCATGCAGTCTCTCAAACGGATCTATTGATCGTCAGAAATAACGGATAGATACATTACGATCCGTTCATCAATTATCCGATCCGGATCAATCAGGTGGATCGGGGGTATCTGACCGAGGAGGAGATCAAGGCCATCATGAGCAAACCGTTCATCACGCCGAGGCTTGAACAGGTTCGCGATGTATTCATTTTCTCCTGCTTTTGTGGACTTGCCTATATCGACATGGCTAACCTGCGTCAAGACAATATTGTCAGATCGTTTGACAACCAACTGTGGATTTCCGGGAAACGAGAAAAAACTGGAGTGGCATTCCATATTCCACTTTTGGATATCAACCGGAAGATTCTACACAAATACGAGGGAAAACTTTCCAAAGGGAAATTGCTCCCGGTGTTATCGAATCAAAAGATGAACGCCTACCTGAAAGAGATCACAGATCTGTGCGGGATCAATAAAAATATTACATTTCACACCGCCAGGCATACCTTTGCGACCTACTTATTGACGAAAGGAGTCTCCATAGAAAGCGTCAGCAAAATGTTGGGACATACCAACATCAAAACGACCCAGATCTACGCTCGCATTCTGGATACAAAGATCGGAGAGGATATGTCGCAATTTGCCGATAAGATCAAAGGCCTCGAAGAAATTATGGCATCCAATCTTTAATATCAAGAAAGTTATGGAAACGAAAACGCCTATTCAAATCATCGAAACGACCATAGGAAACTGGGAAGTTGAAGTTGCCTCCGGGGAGGTCTGGCTGACACGGTCCGAAATTGCCCGCGTGTTCGGAGTCTTTGTGGCCGCCGTACATGCCAATATCCGGGCGATCTACCGGAGCGGCTCCCTGAGCGAATATCGCACACACCGGGAAATGAAACAGGTCGATCTCTATAATCTGGAGATGATTGCGGCATTGGCCTTCCGACTGCAAAGTCCACAAAGCGAGGCATTCCGGCGGTGGTTGCTTCGACGGCCTCAGTTCCCGACGATTGTAATCAGGATCGCCAGGCAGGAATGTTCTAGCGTAAACTGATTTGCCATCTCACAATCTTGACCAAGCAATCCTGAGAAGGATTGCTTGGTTCGTTTATAGACAAAATGATTTTTATAGGGTCTGACTTTCGTTTGCTTCCCTTTGACGAATCGGATGGATAGCATCTCGGTTCGGGAGCAAAGGTATCGACGGGCTTCCCGCCAGAGCAAGATCGGGCCGACGAGCGGTTTTGCGAAAAATCTTCCTCTTTCCCTGCAGGCGAGCGTATTTCCCGCAAAAATCTTGCACAGGCTAAGCCCTTCCTTTCAAGGCTCCTGAACCAAGATACCATCCATACCGGCTCCGCTACGGCATAAAAAAATCGTAGATGATGAAAAGCGCAGAAAAAATAACAGGAACCAGAAAACCTCCAACCTTCCACTCAGCATAGGTGCTGGAGTGCGGTTCGGGCTGAAAATCGGGGCGATCGCCGTGGGGTTCTGCCTCTTTGGGAGCGGCTTTATTTGGGTTGTTTTGGCCTTGTTTTTCTGCTCGAATCTCTTGCGGGGTATCTTATCCTGTATGCTCTCTTTCGTGGTGCTGATCGGCTTTTTTCCCTTTCTCTTGTCTTTAATCTTCTAATCTTATAAGTCATGGCAAAGTATTATTCCCTGTTCGGAAGCATACCCCATGAACTAAAAAATAGTTTTAGGCGGATATTGTTTGCACAGTTTTTCGATCTCATCTTTATATTGCAACAAGTGATTGGCAAGTACATTGTCTATGTATCCTCCTACACTGATCTTGTTACCCGAGAGTGCGAGTAAATGAACCAACTTTGTAACAGTTTGATGCAACTGCCGGCTGATATAAACCGGCTGACGAGAAGGAAGTGGACAAAAACGCAAATAGCATTCTGTATAACTCTGCTGCGAAACATTGCGGTTCTTTTTCATACACTGGTTCGATTAAAAGTTTTTTAGAATATGTCTTGGTTCCGATTGTGATACAGAGTCGATATTTCATCTTGATAAATCTCAAAGTGGTGCGCCAATACATTATCCAAATAACTGTACAGCGAGATCTCATTACGACCGATGACCTGCACAATCCGTAAGATCCGTTCGTGGAACTCCTGCCGGATATAGACCGTCTTTCCGCTGCGCGTATTCGAGGGAGTCTTTCGGATAAAAAGACGTTCATAATCGGAGTTTTTTCCCTTACGACGTTTGGGAGCCTCGCGATCTGAAGAGGTACTCTCAGCAGAAGGTTCCGCCTCGGCCGACTTTTCGAGCTCCGCTGCAGAGGAGATATTTTCTGTCGTCTCAGAATCGGATATATAAGGATTCGGCTTACGATTCCGTCCTCGAGCCTGATCGATGATAAAGGAAACATCGAAATCTTCCTGTTTTGTGGAACTCATAGCGACTTACTTAAACAGTTCGATCAATTCATCCACAAGCTCTTCAAGGTGGCTGCCGCGCAGCAGGGATTTGTCTGCCGGAAACAGGGTCGAGCGGAAAACTGCCCGTCTGCTGAGGGATTGCTCCCGTCGAAAGCGTTTGGTATCCGGAAGGAACATCCGCAAAATCGGGAGGCCCAGTTCTTTCATTACCTGCTCATAAACTTCGTATAACTCCGATTTCTCGCGCCCGTCCACCATATTCCAAAGCATATAGAGCCCTTTAATGTCAGATTTGCCCTTGTCAATGAGGTGTTCCTTAATGGCTACAATAAAGTTCAGCGTACTTTCGACCACGACACGATCCGCAGAAATAGGAGCAATGATATAATCCATCCGCGCAAGCGTATAGATCAGATCGTGGTCATTGATGGTCCCCGGCAGATCAAAAAAGATAAAGTCGAGATCGACATGCGACAACAACGGTTCCGTATCGGCAAGAGCCATTTTTGTATTACTTTCCACTACGGGGTAGGCCTTTTTGTTTAACCGTGTAAATTGTTCGTAAGCCAGCCCTTTATAGTATTGATCCTCCATGGCCAGTTTCAGATCCCGATCCCGCATCTCCAAAATCGAATGTTGCGGATAATCACAATCGATAACAGCAACATTATAACCCTTTACATAATGCAGATACGAAGCAACCAATACCGTAATGGTTGTTTTTCCTGCGCCGCCTTTCTGTGTCGAGAAAGCGACATACTTTGTTTTCCCTTTCATCTTACTATTCTTTTTATGGTAAATGTGTGTATTCCTGCCTACTTGCCTTTCTGTTTGCTTAGTTGTCTGTGTGTCTGCCCACTCAGTTATCACCTCAAATAAACAAGCCTCTGCGCCATGTTGTAAATGCGTATATGCGTACCAGCGTAAGTGCGTTGTTACGTTGTTGCACAAACAGACAAACAACTGCGTTTGTGCGGTTGTCCTTGTCTGCATGAACAGGACCGACAAGATGTGTCTGAGCGGACAAGTATCTTTTTGTATGCGTGAGTTAGTACCCATTTGTCTCTCTTTTTACTCAAGTGCTCAACTGTCTGTGCACACAAAGAAACAGGCATATAGACTTTATTATTCAGCTATAAGGATCGGTGGCAGTGGTTGGCGTCGGTTTGGCAGCGGTTGGCGCTGCGTACTGGTATACAACCGATTAAACAGGTCGGTATCTTTGCCTCTGAAACCGATACCGAAAACCGGGAGCCGCCTCTTTGTGCTGGCCGGCGACTGAAAAGGAACGAGCCGGAGAATCCGGCCCGTTTTTGTGTCCCCGGAACATATTATGTTCGGGACACAGCAAGCTGTGTTTTC
>CALVFI010000022.1 GCA_944326815.1 uncultured Rikenellaceae bacterium
GTATAGGCTTACATGATGAAAGAAGGACACCCCGAGGAATAAGGGGTGTCCTTTCTTGTTTCATAACAGATTCCGCATCGCCTCGTCGATCTGACTGTTCTCGAAACTATCCAGATAGATTTGGGTGATTTTCTCTGAACTGTGTCCTAACGATTCACTAATAATCGACGTGCTGACTCCCGAACGTTTCAGAACGGTTGCAAATGAGTGTCGGGCAACGTATGTGGTCAGCGGAATTGGAAATTTCAAATATTCTCCGATCATCTTTAAATATCTGTTCACCAATTTTGTAACCCGCTTCACTCGAGCGTATTGTTGTTCTGCCGTTACATGAATGGTCCGTTTAAGGCAGGGGAAAATATAATCGTCAGAATTGTGCTCTGCTTTCATATATTTCCGTAAAATATCCACCGCAGCAGGTTGCAATCGAAATGTGATTAATTTTCCCGTCTTTTGACGATTGAAGGTTACTCGATCGCCTGTCAAATCACTATATTTCAGATGCAGCATGTCTGTAAGATTGATGCCACAACCGAGATAACTGAATAGGAACAAATCTTTGCTTAGTGCAAGGAACGGTTTAGGATATTTGGTCAGTGTCCGAACATCCAAATTCACTAAACGCATAATATCTTCTTTAGAGATAGCTCGTTTAGCGGTTGCTTCCTTGAACCTGCTGACCTTAAATGTATCGAACGGATAATTGGCCTTTTTGATCAAATTATCGGAGATAGCTTGATTATAGAGTGCACGCAGCGAACGGAAACGGATTCCGATCGAATTGTCGGAGTAATGCGCTTGCGTTCTTAGCCACATTTCAAACTTTCTGAGAAAATCATGATCAATGTCGATAAAATAGAAATCGAGGGAGCCGAAACAACGCTGCAGGGCAGTTTTCAGATGTGTAAAAGTCATGGCATTCCCGATACGGTTTTCCCCATTCAATCGTTGGATATAGGCCGAAAGATATTCTCCCACGGTCTGACGCACGACCTTAGCAGAGGCCTTGTCTACGAGCGTGTGTAGAGTATAGTCCCGCTGGTTGGTTTTAAATTCGATGATCTGCTGTTCATATTCATTGATTTTCCGCTCAATCAAAGCGACAATTTTTTCCCGATCGGGACAATGACGACGTGGACGACCTTTAGATGCATCCCAATATTGGGGTGCAAGAGAAAGATGTAGGCTTACGTACTTCAATTTGCGATTTTTTGTCAGACGAAGCATTAAAGGATGTTCTCCGTTAGCAAGTGTTTTTGAGGTAAATAGCACTGCTGAGACTGATGTGTTCATGCCGATTTTCGGTTTAAACACTGGTTTAAACAAATGGGATAATTCGGATCGAAAACCTGCCCCAAACGACATAAAAAAAGCAACCCACATTTCTGTTGGTTGCTCATTTTCAGTGACTCCGACAGGATTCAAACCTGTAACCTCTTGATCCGTAGTCAAGTGCTCTATTCAGTTAAGCTACGGAGCCATCCTTGTTTGCGAGTGCAAATATAGCCATTTTTCATTAGCCCGCAAACTTTTTTCATAATTTTTTGATTATTTCTTATTGTCCAATAAGCCTGCTAATGTTTTGACAAGTTCTTCTCCACGCAGGTTCTTGGCGATGATTGTTCCTTCCGGGTCGATCAGCAGGTTGGCGGGAATACTTCTAATGCCGTATTGCTGGGCGGCAGGGCATTCCCATCCTTCAAGAGTGCTGACCTGTATCCAATCCATTTGCTGTGATTTTACAGTACTTTCCCAACTGCTTTTGTTTTCATCCAGTGATACCCCATAGATCTCGAATCCTTTCGCGTGATATTTATTATAAGCATCGATCAGATAGGGAAGCTCCTGCATGCAGGGACGGCACCATGAGGCCCAGAAGTCGAGCAATACGTATTTCCCTTTGCCTACGAATGCGGAAAGGGCGATTTGTTCCCCGGTCGAATCGGGCAAGGTGATCTCCATATAAGGTTGGCCGACTGCCGTCTTTTTCTGTATGCCGGCCTCTTTCAGTGCCTCCTGAAGGTAGTCGGTCTGCTGCATTTCCGGTGAGAATTTGGCAACTTCGGCCTCGATTTGTTCGCCGTTGAGTCCATAGATCTTGTCGCTACAGAATAGAAAGGCGCCGAGAATGTTGTCGCGGTTTGCATCGATGAGTTCTGCCTGGGCGATACTGTCTTGTCTGATGATTTCGTTTCTTTGTTCTTCGGTCGTATTTGGATCGTAGAATTGGGCCGTCAGTTGGGACAGACGATCGAGATAGGCACTGTAAGCGTCGTTGGCTGGCGATCCTTTTACTCGGATATTCGCTGGATCATTCAGGTCTCCGCTGACGGTTAATCGGGTATTTTCCAATACTACGCGTGCCAGACCGCCTTCCGAGGTCCCTAAAAAGGCGATGACGGGTTCTTCGACACGTCCTTTCAGGTAGATTTTTCCATCTTGGACCTCTGCCGAATCGATTGGAGTATAATCTGCCGTGACGAGGTAGATCTTTCCGTTCAGATTTTCAATTTTCCCTTTGATCGAGAATTGGGAACTGTTGCTACATGCGCAAGCCATGGCTGCCGCAGCTATTGTAAAAAGTACTTTTCTCATAGCGTGTTTTTATGATTTTGGTTTGATAATTCTTTCCGGATGAGCCGAGAGAAAACTCTCCCACGATCGGCTGCCTTTCCCTGAGGTGGCTTTCAGCCCGCCTCCGAGGGCTTTCTTGCGTTCTCCGCCTGCGAGGGTATTCAGCGGCGAACTGCTTTCAAAATGGTGGCATAGGGCAACTGCCAGGCCGTCCGTGGCATCCAGCTTCCGGAGAGTGTATTCCACATGGAGCATGCTTCGTAGCATGGAGGCTACCTGCTCTTTCGAGGCATTGCCCCGTCCGGTGATCGATTGTTTGATTCGCCGGGGAGCGTACTCATAGACCGGTAATCCGTGGGTCAGCGCGGCGGCCATCGCTACGCCTTGGGCTCGTCCCAGTTTGAGCATACTCTGCACGTTGGCACCGAAGAACGGGGATTCCAGGGCTACCTCGTCCGGCCGATACTCCTCAATGAGTGCGCTCACCCGGTCGAAGATATAACGTAGCTTCTGGTATGGATTTTTCAACTTTACCAGTTCGATATAGCCCAGTGTAATACACTGCGGAGTATGGCCTCCTATCCCCAATAGGCCATAGCCGGTGTAGTTGGTACCGGGGTCGATACCCAGGATAATTTTCTGTGTGGTAGCCGTCTTTTTCCCTTCCATCGTACTGAGGTGACGCTCGGTTTCTCCCTGCGGGCTATTTCTGTTGCTCCTCGAGCAGCTGTTTCATCTGCTTCTTGAGTTGATGCACATCGTTTGCCAATTCGGGCAGGTTGCGGAATATGGCGTTCGATCGATGGTACTTCAATCCGGGAAGAGCCGGATATCCCATGCGCATCTCGTTGTCTCCCACGTTGTTGTCTATGCCGCTCTGGCTGCCGACCTTGACGCGGTTGCCGATCTTCAGGTGTCCGGCAACGCCTACCTGGCCGCCGAACATGCAGTTCGCACCTACTTTTGTCGACCCGGCAATACCTACTTGTGCTGCGGCTACGGTGTTTTCGCCGATCACCACGTTGTGCCCGATCTGGATCAGATTGTCCAGCTTGGCCCCTTTGCGGATGACAGTCGATCCCATCGTTGCACGGTCTATGCAGGTGTTGGCTCCGATCTCCACGTCGTCTTCGAGCACGACATTACCGATTTGCGGGATTTTTTCAAATTCACCGGTTTCCGTGGGGGCGAATCCGAAACCGTCTGCCCCGATGACTGCTCCCGAATGGATAATCACGCGGTTGCCTACCACGCATCCCTCGTAAATCTTGGCTCCGGCATTGAGCACCACCTGGTCGCCCAGTGTTACGTTGTCACCCACATATACCTGCGGATAGATCTTGCAACCGTTGCCGATTTTGACATTCTCTCCGATCACGGCAAATTCGCCCACGTAGCAATCTTCGCCCAGCGTAGCTGTTTCATGAATAGCGGCCTGCGGACTGATGCCTTTTTTCTGCGGTTTGTTGGCCACATAGAGCTCCAGCAGTTTTGCAAAGCAGGCATAGGCATCCTCCACGCGGATCATCGTCGCCCTGACTGGTTCTTTAGGCTCGAAGCTTTTGTTTACCATAACGATGCTCGACTCCGTAGTATAGAGGTAGTGCTCGTATTTCGGATTGGCGAGGAACGACAGGGCTCCCTCCTTGCCCTCTTCGATTTTGGCAATCGTCCATACTTTCGTCTCTTTGTCTCCTATGACTTCTCCGCCGAGGAACCCGGCGATCATTTCTGCACTGAATTCCATGATCTTCTTAACTTATTTTACAGGTAATTTTTAATGTCTATGTTTTTGGGCATCAGCTCGATCGGATCGGTTCCGAAAGAGACCAGTTCGCGGATCATGCTCGAGCTGATCGCTACGTATTCGGGCGGTGTGAAAAGCAGTACCGTGGTGATCTCCGGATAGAGCTTCTGGTTAATGAGCATCATGCCGCGTTCGTATTCATAATCGACCGTATTACGCATCCCGCGCAATAGAAAGCGTACCTCTCGCTGACGGCAATAATCTCCCGTAAGGCCTTCGTAGGCGACTACTTCCACGGCCGAATTGTTCGCATAGATATCCCGGATGAGTCGTACCCGGTTTCCCGTGGATAACAGGCCGCGTTTCTCGCTGTTGGCGCCTACGCCCACGATGATGCGGTCGAAGATCTTCAACCCTTGGTCGACAATGGATTGGTGTCCCAGGGTGAAGGGATCGAAAGATCCGGGAAATAGTGCTGTTCTGTCCATGATGACGTTTTTTGAATGTTTCTGTGGGGACTTTACATGTGTATGGTTTGCGAGATTTTACTGTCGGAGGCTGTCTTGGGCTCTGCGGTTGGATATGGCATCACATAACATGTTTTGTTTTTTAGTCCATTGTCTTTTGAGGGTTTCCGTGGACAAAAATAGAAATATATTTCATAAATCTCCCTTGTGCGAGGTAAAATGTTTGACGAATCATTTTCGGAGGCTGAACATGAATCTTTGGGTGGGGTAGGTGGCTGGTAAGAAGGGAAAACAAAAAAGAGAACTGCCCACGCGTGGGCAGTTCTCTTTTTATGGTGTTTATTCGGCTGTCGTGTGGTTACAGTTTGATTTTTGCAAACAACTTGCGCATGCTGACCTCTTCCTCGATCAGACGGTGCAGGTCGGCGATGGCTACACGCTCCTGAGCCATGGTGTCGCGATGACGGATTGTCACCGTCTTGTCTTCAAGGCTCTGGTGGTCTACTGTTACGCAGAACGGCGTTCCGATAGCATCCTGGCGACGGTACCGTTTGCCGATACTGTCTTTTTTGTCGTATTGCAGGGTGTAGTCGAACTTGAGGTCGTCGATGATCGTGCGGGCCAACTCCGGCAGTCCGTCTTTTTTCACCAGCGGCAATATGGCCACCTTGATCGGGGCCAAAGCGGGCGGGAAGTGCATGACGACACGCTCTTCGCCGTTTTCGAGTTTCTCTTCGTGGAATGCGGCCGACAATACCTGGAGAACCATACGGTCCACACCGATCGAGGTCTCTACGACATAGGGGACGTAGCTTTCGTTCGTCTCCGGATCGAAATATTGGATCTTCTTTCCGCTGAATTTCTGGTGATTTCCCAGGTCGAAATCTGTTCGGGAGTGAATACCCTCTACCTCTTTGAATCCGAACGGGAACTTGAATTCGATGTCGGTTGCGGCATTTGCATAGTGTGCCAGCTTTTCATGATCGTGGAACTGATATCTGTCGTCGCCGAATCCGAGGGCGCGGTGCCAACTCATGCGGATATTCTTCCATTTGTTCCACCACATCATCTCTTCGCCCGGGCGAACGAAGAACTGCATCTCCATCTGTTCGAACTCCCTCATGCGGAAGATGAACTGACGGGCGACGATTTCATTCCGGAAGGCCTTGCCGATTTGTGCAATACCGAACGGAATCTTCATGCGTCCCGTCTTCTGTACGTTGAGAAAGTTGACGAAGATTCCCTGGGCTGTTTCCGGCCGCAGATAGATGGTGTTGGCTCCTTCGGCGACCGAACCGAGTTTTGTCTCGAACATCAGGTTGAACTGACGTACCTCTGTCCAGTTTTTCGTACCCGAGATGGGACAAACGATTTCGCAGTCGAGGATGATCTGCCGCAATTCGGTCAGGTCGTTGGCATTCAGGGCATCGGCCATCCGTTTGTGTATGGCGTCGCGTTTGGCAGCGATTTCCAATACACGGGGACTGGTGCTGCGATATTGCGCTTCGTCGAAGCTCTCTCCGAAACGTTTACGGGCCTTCTCGACCTCCTTTTCAATCTTTTCATCCTGTTTGGCGAGCCACTCTTCGATCAGTACGTCGGCACGATACCGTTTCTTGGAGTCGCGGTTATCGATCAGCGGGTCGTTGAATGCACTGACGTGCCCCGATGCCTCCCAAGTTTTGGGGTGCATAAAGATGGCTGCATCGATACCTACGATGTTTTGGTGCAGTTTCACCATCGAATCCCACCAGTACCGTTTGATGTTGTTTTTGAGCTCTACGCCCAACTGCCCGTAATCGTATACGGCGCTCAGCCCGTCGTATATTTCGCTCGAAGGGAATATGAACCCGTACTCCTTGGAGTGGGCCACCAGTTTCTTGAAAAGTTCTTCCTGTGTCATGTTTCTCGCTCTCTTGTGATTCAACTCGCAAATATAGCGATTTATTTTCGACATCGCCCCATGTAAAAAGCGAATCGTTTCGTTTTTTCCGAGAGATTTGTTGAGGAGCCTGTGTACTCATGATGGTCTGTGAAAGGAGCCGGTTGCGAAACAATCTCGTATTATTTTTTCGCAACCTCACATAAAAACCCTACCTTTGTGCGTTATTTTACAAAAAATGAAGGGTGCACGGGGCGTTTTGAACGCATCTTGTCCCTTGAAATTAGAACGCGTATGGGCAGGATTCTCGCACTCGATTATGGTGCAAAGCGTACGGGCGTGGCAGTGAGCGATCCGTTGCAGATGATTGCCGGGCCGCTCGATACCGTTGCGACCGGGGAGTTGGTGCCTTTCTTGAAACGCTATATGGCGGCGCAGGAGGTCGAGCGTATCGTAGTGGGGAAGCCTCTTCAAATGGATGGTACGCCGTCGGCTTCGTTTGCAGGCGTTGAACCTTTGGTAGCGCGCCTTCGGAGAGAGTTTTCCGGGGTGGAGATTGTCTACTACGATGAACGTTTCACTTCGGTGCTGGCTCATCGGGCCATGATCGCTGGGGGAGTACCCAAGATGCAGCGGCGCGATAAAGGGTTGGTCGACCGCATCAGTGCGACGATTATCCTGCAGAACTATATGGACAGCGTCAAGTAGATTTTTGATGAAAGAATAAAAAACCAAAGATATGATTTATCCGATATACGTATATGGTTCTTCTGTGCTTCGGAAGGTGGCGGAAAACATTGCTCCGGACTATCCGGGATTGCAGCAGTTGGTGAAAGACATGTTTGAGACGATGTACTCATCCGATGGGGTGGGCCTTGCTGCGCCACAGATTGGGAAAAGTATCCGCATTTTTGTGATTGATGCCACAATGTATGGGGACGAGTATCCGGAGTTGGCCGATTTTAAGAAAGCGTTTATCAATGCCGAGATCTATGAACGCGATGGCGAGGAGGTCTCGATGGGGGAGGGATGTCTCAGTGTCCCCGGCTTGAATGAGAATGTGGTGCGTCCGTCGCGCATCCGCATCCGTTATGTCGACGAGCAGTTCGTGGCGCATGACGAGGTTTATGAAGGTTATGCTGCACGAGTGATTCAGCATGAGTATGACCATCTGGATGGTAAATTGTATGTGGATCACTTGTCGCCTTTACGCAAGACGCTTCTTCGGAATAAACTTGCAGCCATGGCCAAAGGAAAATATAAGGCGAGCTATAAGACAAAACTCGTTAAATGATCGCTTCCCATTCGGGGAATGGGCGTTTTGTTATTCGATGCTGAAAGGCGTTGAGAGGCAGTCTTTTCGAATTTCCATTTATGTAGAAACAGTTCTGTTTTAAGGTGTATTATCTTCGTTTCGAGGACGGGGATAGAGGAATCGTCATACCCATCCATCTCCGGATGAGGGTTCTGGCATGGGTTTTGATATTATTGTTGATACAAACGGAGCGGAAAGATTGGAGAGGATGAAGAGCGGATAAAAAGAGACGATGCCGCACGAATGTTTGGCATGGAGTTTGAAATAATATCAGACAGAAACGGATAATAAAAATAATAGGATAAACGTTAGTTATAGTGAACAATACAACAAGGTTTCTTCATTTATTTAAGTTTGGGTTAGTAGTTTAGGGGATAACACCCCAAGAGCAGGCGGCAATCGTGAGATTCCCGCCTGTTCTTTTGTCGTTATCCTTCGTGATGATAGGGCTCGTTTCGTAAGATGGCAAATCCACGGTAGAGCTGTTCGGTGAAAATGGCCCGTACGAGCTGATGTGAGAAAGTCATCCGTGAGAGTGAAATTGAACCGTTCGACCGTTCATAAACCTCCGGCGAAAATCCGTATGGCCCTCCGATGACGAACACCAGCCGTTTCACTCCGCTGTTCATTCGTTTCTGGAGCCAGGCTGCGAACTCCACCGAGCGGAACTCTTCTCCCCGTTCGTCAAGCAATACCACCCAATCTCCCTCGCCGAATTGTTTCAACAGCATCTCTCCCTCTTGTCGTTTTTGAGTCTCTTCTGAAAGGCTCTTTGTATTGCGCAGGTCGGGCAGGGTGATAATGCTGAATTTTACGTAACGGTTGATTCGTTTGAGATAGGTGTTCACCAGAGCGTTCACCGCCTCCGAATCGGTTTTGCCTACGACAATCAAATCCGCCGTCATAATTTGTATGTTGAATGGTTGATGGTCATCTCCCTTATTTTCTGCTGCGAGGAGCCGGTTGGCTCAGAAGCAATCCTGCATCCGTCGCAGGGAGCGGCTCCAGGTCGCTGTTCCATTCGCCGGCCGCATCATTGAATAGCACGGCACGCTCTTTCTCGACGTTTTTGAGCCACTGATAGCATTTTTGCATGTTGTATCCGTTGCCTACTGCTCCGCCGAGCGACCAGCCGATGATGCATACATGATTCTTGGCGCGGCCGTACATGCTCTGTTCCCGCTCGAGGAACGATCCGAGCCAGGCCGGATTGTTGCTCCATGTTCCGCCGACCTCCATGTTGTCCGGTTCATGGGCTGAGTTGATGTTGGCCTGGTCGATGACATACATGCCGGTCTTGTCGCACAGATCATAGAACCAGTATGGTTGCGGATAATCGGTCCATACGGTATTGATTCCCCGTTTCTTAAGTTCTACAAGTTGTGTCTGTGTGGTCGCGGCATTTGGTGCGGCGTTGTAGCGGGCGGCTTGGATATCGATGGGTTTCTCGTTCCGATAGATGACCCCCTCTTGGCATGTCGTCGAACCGAATCCCGTAACAAATGGAATATACTCCACCATGCGGCCTCCTCTTCTGACGGTCAGCATGCAGCGGTAGAGCGATGGTTGTTCGGCGCTCCAGAGATTCTCGGGGACACCGTAGATGTTTTCGGCAAATCTTATCGTGTCGCGTCCCTGACCGGCAAGTTTTACTTCCCGCATGTCATAGTATTGTAGCTTCCCTTGAGGCGAATAGATGTCGTAACCTACCGTGATGGTCTCGGGCGAATTGTAACTGTTCGATAGGGCTATTTCCAGTTGAAGAATGCCGTGGTTTTTCGTGGAGTCGAGAGGTGCGGTCACCTTGTAATCTTCGATGCGCACCTTGGGCTGCGAGTAGAGAAAAACCGCTGGCCTGGGCCTATTTGTCAGTGCCGTTTCGAGAGCATGGGGAGTCTCTGTGCCTTCAGGAAGAAGGATGGAAATCCTGTTGCTGCCATCTTTTACGAAACTGGAGATGTTGAATTCCGAGGGCGTGCGACTGTCTTGTCCGTATCCTGCATTCCGGCCGTTGACCTGGAGATAGAAACAGGGGAATCCCTCCACATGGAGGAACAGGTCGCGGTCAAGCCACATGTAAGGGATTGTCGTGGTCGCAGAGAGTTGTTGCTGCGGATTCTCTGGGGCTGGCTGCAGGTCGAGAGGAACGAAGTAGGCGTTCTTGTTGGCGAGCCTCTCTTCGGCGTTTTCCCGGATGTCGTAACTGATGAACTCCGTGCGTACGGGAGCCTTGCCGATCGACCCGATGCTGGGGTCGTTCCATTCTTTGCCCGTAAAGGTAAGGGTCTGGGCCATTGTACTTGTTGTTGCCAGCAGGATCAGCGTTCCGAGGGTCGTGCGTATCATTTGGTATAGAAAAAATGCTTGATTTTGAATGGATTGTTGGAATGTTATAGTTTTCGGACAGTTTTGAAATCGGCCTCTTTTGCTTGAGGATCGTCTGTGGCATCGATTCCATAACCGGTCATCATCGTGAGGTCGGCGTCGTGTGCCGCATCATCCATGCGCATATGATGGAGAGCCGAGTCTGCCTCTTTCCCTTGTGCGATAGCGGCATCTATCTCCTTGCGAGAGGGCGTGTGTCCCAGTACCTTGGCAAGAGTCTGCAATGCCCATGCATAAGCATGGTTTTGATACTCCTCGTCTGCCTGTGCGAACTCTTTCTCGATGGCTTCGAGGGTGGTCAGTTCTCCGTTCTCGATACGTGCAAGGATCTCTTCCATGACGTGAGCCGGAAGATAAAGCCCTGCGGCATCGATCCATTGGGCGTCTGCCTCCACTTTCTTTGTGTAGCCTGCTTCCAAAATATGACCGATGGTAGCCTCTAAGGAAAGTTGATATAATTGCAGCCCTCGTCGCAACATCACGGCTTTGATGCGCAGTCGCTGGTGGTTGTATATATCAATCCCTTTTTTTGTGAGCATGCGGCGGCTGGCTTCAAGAGCGCGAGCCACTTTCGAACCCAGGTAGGGATTGTGCTCCTCGAAGCGGATGCGGTCGCGTCTCAATTTGCCCCGTCGGTCGCGTTTGGCCCATTTGGCAATGTCGCGCAGCGTACCGTAGCTTTTCAGGTTGATGCCCGGTACAAGGAACGATTTTCCCTCTTCTTCCACCAGGTAGGAGAAAGGGAAGTCATCCGTATCATGGTGCATCAGATGCCGTCCCAGAATCACCGTAAAGGCACCCTCTCGGGCGGGTAGCATCACATAGGCGTTGCTGCCGAATTTGCAGCCGCGTTCGTGGATGCCCTGATGCACAGCTCCGGTTTTGAACAGATGGTTGCTTTGATTGGCTCCGCTGCCGGCGTTGAAAAAGGAGAAATATCCGGCGATCAGCAGTGATGACTTGTGGTGCGATACGGTATAGGGCCCCGCAAAAATCGAGCAGGCTTCGCCGTTGGCACATTCGCAGTTGGCGAAAAAGAGTGAATCGGTGACCGTATAACCGTAGTCGATATGGCATGCTTCGCCGATAAAACAGCGGTTCAATGCGGCTCCGTTGTCGATGCTGGCTCCGTTGAGGCAGATGAAATCGTGTGCTTTGACGCCGGCTCCGATACGGGTGGGGGCATCCTGACTGCTGTTGACCGTACCGTTGGTGAGTACTGTAGCTCCCGTGATGATAGCATACGGACCTACGTGTATGTCCTGCAGGGTATTGCAGGCAGTGATGCGGGCTCCTTTCTCAATCGTGCCGCGTTTTTTCCGGATTTTGTTGCAATAGCGTTCCGTGATCTCCGTGATTTTTGCAATCAGTTCCGGACGATGGCGGTACATGGCCGTGATATAGGCCGTTTGGGCCGACATGTTGTTCGTGATTGCCACTTCACGGCCTCCTGCTTCGTTGACGGTAGCTGCGAGTATGCCGTTGCCGAAGGTGCTCTCGCCCGTGCATACGATTTTACCTACGCATTCGATGTAAACGTTGTCGCGAATGTCATAATTGGCTATATAAGAGCCTATATTGGCGATAAAAACGTCATCGCCGATCGTGCAGTTGATGATTTCGGAGTTGTAAATTCCACTGCGACGGTTCACTCCGTCCGGCGTAACGAATGAGGCTCGTGTGGCACCGATGCGAACTTTTCCGCCGAAACGGACTCCTTGGATATTGTCTGCTGTGAATCCATCTGTTACTTCGATGTCTTTCCAATTGTCTGATACACAACGTTGTATTGCCAACTGAGTAATCTCATCTGTAGTCAGCTTTCTGTATTTTTTCGTCATATTACCCGCTTTTGTTTGAGGGTCAGAATCAAGCAAAGGTAGTTCTAAAATTCGATATTTTACAATAGCTTTTCCAAAAATGTTTCCACGGTATCAGATAATAAAAAAACTGATGCAACGTTTTTGCTATGATTGCATCTTTTGGTTACATACATTATATTTGTACCAATATTTTAAAAATTAAAATTGTTACTCATGAAAAAGATCATCCCTTTGGTTGTTCTCTCTTTAAGCGTACTGTTCAGCTCTTGCTTGAAAAATTCGTCTTATAAACCCTCGCCGATTGCTCCGGGGTTCTCGATGTATCAGAATGTGCAGATGCAGCAGCTGTTGTCGCTCGATGCAGCTAACGTGGCTTTCCGTCTTAATATATTGTTGACAACAGCCGAGGAACAAGGAATCGGATATGATAAACTCAATACGCTGAGTGTGGAATATGACGGGACAACGGTCAATGTGGCCAATCGGCTTTTTGGCTCTGCCGGTTTGTCAGAGGAGAATGGAGTATGGACACTGACTTTTACCGGGAATACTTCTCCTTCGGAGAGTTATACCCGTAGCGGGAAACTGATCATCGATACCAAAAACAAGTTGCTCTCCGAATTGTCGAATGGAGAGGCTTGGTCGATTACAGGAGACAAGGACTTTATGACCATGATGGGGGGAGCCGTTTTCTATTCGGATTATCAGTCTCCTACGTATCAGATTACTCATATGGATGATTATGCATTCCGTTGGATGGTTAGTACCAGCGGATTTACGACCTATCAGTCGATGAATACCGGGACTCCTGTCAAAAGCAACTGGATGCTGAGTATGTCTATTACGCAAAATGGAGCCAGTCAGAGCTATGTAGATGCCCGTAAGTCTACCTATACGGTTTCGGGCCAGGCAAGTGGCAAGCCGTTAGGTTGGTCGGATGTGGATTTCGATTATGAAACGGTGACTGCTTTGCAATATAAGGCTTCATGCGGAGGTTCGTTGATTACCGGAGGAAAGGAGACGGTTTCGGCTCCCTCCTTGGTGGTAAGCTACCCGAATTCATTCCCTTATTCTTCGGTGAGCGTACAGTGGGGAGAAGGAACCAACGGAGAATGTTCTAATGTATATAAGATATTTTACGGGCCTTATACCTACGATTCGACTACGGGACAAACGACAAGTGGCGTAGAGTAGCGGGATTCCTCCGTTGTGATAAAAAAATGGCCGGAATACTGTTCCGGCCATTTTTTTATTTGCCTGTCCCGCTATGTTTTTGCAAAAAAATGTTCATATTTGTACCTTTGAATAGACAAAGGATGAATTAGTATGTCAAGCGGAATAAGAAGAATTAAAATCGCCGACCTGCTCAAATCGGAGCAGCGAGACATCAATGTGACGGTAAAAGGTTGGGTAAGAACCAAAAGAGGAAACAAAAATGTGGCATTCATCGCTCTGAACGATGGATCGACCATTCATAATATACAGATAGTGGTCGATGTGGCTGCGTTCGATGATGAGTTGCTTCGCCAAATCACCACCGGAGCCTGTTTGCGTGTCGAAGGTAAACTGGTGGAGAGCCTCGGCTCGGGTCAGCCGGTGGAGGTTCAGGCACGCGAAATCGAAATCTACGGAACGGCCGATCCCAATACCTATCCTTTACAGAAAAAAGGCCATTCGATGGAGTTTCTGCGAGAAATCGCCTATCTCCGTCCCCGGACCAATACTTTCGGTGCGGTGCTCCGTATCCGTCATGCCATGGCATTTGCCATTCACAAATACTTTAACGACAGAGGATTCTATTATCTGCATACGCCGTTGATCACCGGTTCCGATGCCGAGGGCGCAGGCGCAATGTTCCAGGTGACGACACTCGATCTGGAAAATCTGCCCAAGACGGAGGAGGGACGGGTTGATTACAGTCAGGATTTCTTCGGCAAGGAGTGCAACCTTACGGTTTCCGGCCAACTGGAAGGAGAGTTGGGGGCGTTGGCTCTGTCGAATATCTATACGTTTGGTCCTACATTTCGGGCTGAGAATTCCAATACGCCGCGTCACCTGGCCGAGTTCTGGATGATCGAGCCGGAGATGGCCTTCTATGATCTGGAAGACAATATGGAACTGGCGGAGGATTTTATCAAGTATTTGGTCCGCTATGCGTTGGAGAATTGCATGGACGATTTGCAGTTCCTCAATAAGATGTTCGACGACGGATTGATCGAACGGCTGAAATTTGTGACAGAGAATGACTTTGTACGGTTGGACTACACGGAAGGTATCGACATCCTGTTGAAGAGTGGCGAGAAATTCGAATTCCCGGTGGACTGGGGAGTCGATCTACAGAGCGAGCATGAACGTTATCTGGTAGAGAAACATTTCAAGAAACCGGTAATTCTGATCAACTATCCGAAGGAGATCAAGGCATTCTATATGAAGCAGAACGACGATGGCAAGACGGTACGGGCCATGGATGTCCTCTTCCCGAAGATCGGCGAAATCATCGGCGGTTCGGAACGTGAAGCCGATTTCGACAAGCTCAGCAAGCGTGTCGATGAGCTGGGTATGAGCCGCGAGAGCATTTGGTGGTATCTCGATACGCGCCGCTGGGGCTCGGCTCCGCATAGCGGTTTCGGACTCGGATTCGAACGTCTGTTGCTTTTCGTGACGGGTATGGCCAACATCCGGGATGTGATACCATTCCCGCGAACCCCGAAGAACGCTGAATTCTAATGATGCGTGCCCGCTCTTGAGTGGGCACGTTTACTATGGTATATAGTCTATTTTATAATTTATTGAATAATATTTATCTTTAAAAAAGTTTTTATTATGTCCAACATCAATCAAAGACAGGTACAAAAACTGCTTCAGAAACTCTCTCCGCAGCAGATTCAGATGATCAAGCTGCTGGAGCTCCCCGCTTTGCAACTCGAACAGAGGATCAAACAGGAGATCGAAGAGAATCCCGTTCTGGAGGAGAATGTGACCGAGGAGCAGAAGGAGGATGAACAGCCCAAGGAGATCTCCGTAGAGGAGTACCTGCGTGAAGATGATACACCCTCCTATAAATATCATGCCAATAACTACTCGAAGGACGACCGTCAGCGTCCTGTTTATATTACGGGAGGACGGTCGTTGCACGAGTTTCTCGAGGAGCAGTTGGGCTTCCGCAATCTGACGCCGCATGAGCAGACGGTGGGTAAGTACCTGATCGGTAGTATAGATGAGGATGGCTATCTGCGTCGTGACCTCGGGTCGATCGCCGATGACATTGCCTTTAGTCTGGGGGTCGAGACTTCGGAGGAGGAACTGGAACATCTGCTTGGCATGATTCAGGAGTTCGAGCCGGCGGGTGTGGGTGCACGTACGCTTCAGGAGTGTCTACTGCTGCAGATTGCGAGCAAGAGTTCCGAAACCCGTGCCATTCGATTGGCCAAGAAGATCCTCTCGAATTATTTCGAGGAGTTCACCAAGAAACATTACGAGAAGTTGATGTCGCGCCTCGGGGTGACACAGGATGAGTTCCGCGATGCAATCGAGGAGATCACCCATCTCTCTCCCAAACCCGGGAACCTCTATAACGAGGGGGGCAGTGAGTCAATGCCTTATATTGTTCCCGATTTTATTCTCGATTATCAGAACGGCAGGTTCGATTTGAGTCTGAACTCCTACAATGTGCCCGACGTGAAGATCAACCGTCGCTATGTGGAGATGATCCGTGAGATGGCCGGTGCCAATGGCAATGTAAATGACGGGGATAAAGAGGCACTTCAGTTTGTGAAGAACAAGATTGACTCGGCCAAATGGTTCATCTCGGCCATCAAGCAACGACAAGATACGCTGATGCGTACCATGACCGAAATATTGAACTATCAGCAGGATTATTTTCGCGATGGCGATCAGAGTCGTCTGCGTCCGATGATTCTCAAGGATATCGCCGATCGTACGGGGCTGGATGTTTCGACCATTTCCCGTGTGGTCAATAGCAAGTATATCCAGACGCATTTCGGTATCATTCCTCTCAAACAACTCTTCTCGGAGGCAATGCAGACCGATAGCGGCGCAGAGGTGTCGAGTTATGAGATCAAGAATATCCTCTCGGAGTGTATCGAAAATGAAGATAAACGCAAACCGTTGACGGACGAGGTGCTGATGGATATCCTGAACGATAAGGGATATCACATTGCACGACGTACCGTGGCTAAGTATCGCGAGATGCTGGGCATTCCTGTGGCGCGTTTGCGGAAACAGATATGAGTATATGACGACGAATGTGTATGATAAGTTGGCTGCCGGGTTGTCGGGTTTGATGCATCCTTTTCTGGTGCCTCTCTATGCCGTAATGATACTGCTTTTCGGACAAACCTATATGGCCTTGGTGCCCCTGCGGTTGAAACTGTTTTTTCTGGCGGTCGTGGGACTCAATACGCTGCTGATTCCGGCGCTCTTCATCCTTTTACTGAAGGGATTGCGCGTGTTGCCCGATTTGTCGCTCCGGACGCGACGGGAACGGCTGTTGCCGATGCTGGTTGTTGCCGGTTGTTACCTGGCGTGTATTTATATGATGAAAGATGTGATGGCGGCTTTCTATATTCGTCGTTTCTTGATAGCCGCTCTGGGCTGTGTGTTGTTGGCACTTGTTGTGACCTATTTTTGGCAGATCAGCTTGCATATGATTGCCTCGGGAGGGTTGCTCGCTATGTTGGTAGTGGCCAATGTGAGCGGATTCGGTCGTTTGGTGGTACCGTTGTTGATTGCCCTGTTGTTTACGGGGGCATTGGCCTCTGCCCGGCTGTGGCTCGGAAAACATAATACTTTGCAGGTAGCGATGGGATTCCTGGGTGGATTTGCAGTGGCATTTATTCTGTTGCTTTTTGTGTAAATATGTATTTATGAGCTTGTTGGGTAATATATTGTGGATCTTGTTTGGCGGATTACTTCTTTTCTTGGAGTATGTGGTGGCGGGAGTGCTGCTCTGTATTACGATTGTGGGGATTCCGTTTGGTCTTCAGGTTTTTAAGATCAGTTTATTAGCTCTGTGCCCGTTCGGACAGACTTCGATCGTTACCGACCCGACCTCGGGGTGTCTCTCTACGGTGATGAATCTGTTGTGGATTTTGATCGGAGGGTTCTGGATTGCATTGACCCATTTGGCGTTCGGGGTGGTCTTTTGCATCACCATTATCGGCATCCCGTTTGGTCTGCAACATTTCAAGTTGGCCGGGCTGGCGCTCACTCCTTTCGGCCGTACTGTGGTGGCTGTATGAGTAATTGATAGAGTTATGAAGCCGGCTTTGTGTTTTGAGATAATACCTTGTTAAACTTTGTCTGCCATGGAGATCTTGCTTGCTATACTTGCTGCTCTTTGTCTGATGATTGGACTGGCGGGTTGTATCGTACCGGTACTGCCCGGTCCTCCGTTGAGCTACGTCGGTCTGTGGTTGCTTCATTGGGGCGGTTACGGGGACTTTACCGTGCGATTTCTGGTGATCTGGGCAGTGGTGACCGGGGTCGTTACTCTGCTCGATTACTATCTCCCTGTGCTGATGACAAAACGTTTCGGCGGTTCGCGCAGTGCTACGATAGGGTCTGTCGTAGGCCTTGTGGCCGGACTGTTTCTCTTTCCGCCCGTGGGAATGATTGTATGTCCCTTTTTTGGCGCACTTATCGGAGAATTGATGCATGACCGTACGGACAGCGCCCGTGCTTTCCGAGTTGCGATGGGCTCTTTCCTGGCTTTCTTGCTGGGCACGGGGGCGAAACTCATCGCCTGTGGCATCATGATTTTCTACGGGGTGCGCGCTTTCTTTGTCTGATTTCCTCCCTTTACTGTTATCCCGACCGATTATGAAGAAAATCTTTCTGACATTGACCTTAATTGCCGCGGCCTTATGTTCCCTTCGGGCGCAGATATACGCCAAATTGAATGGCCTTTATGCGCTAGTGGGTGCCGTTAATCCTGCGGCGGAGTTTGTCGTATCACCTCGGGGGGCAATGCAACTTGAGGCGGTTTACTCACCCTGGAAATCGGTGAACGGTCACCACATGCAGTTCGGCATCCTGATGGGTGAGTATCGCCGCTATTTTCAGTCAGCCGGGGAGGGATGGTACCTGGGCGGCAATCTCGGCATGATGCTCTTCGATGTTTCGAAACCGGAAATCCGGCATGGAAAGCTGCAATTCGAAAACCGTTATTCCAAAGGCAACGGTCTGATGATCGGGCTTTGTGCGGGTTATGAACGTCGCTTTGCAGAGCGATGGCTGGTCGACGCCTATCTCGGCTGGGCCTGGATGCACAGTTGGTATAATGGCTATTCGATGGATGGGCAAATCGATCTCTACCCGCATCGTCCCGTACAGCCCCGTTACCCGGATCCCTATAACAAAAGTGCAGAGTGGTATCCGAATAAAATCGGAGTCTCGATCGGTTATCTGATTTTCAATCCTGCCAAGAACCCCCGCCGTCACTGATCTGCTCTCTCCGGATTCATTGCAGGCCTTACGATCTCGTAAAGGAGCCGGTCGGTAATTGCTCCGTTTTTGATGATTGCAGCGTATTCTTGCCTGACCAGACGGAATCCGGCGTGTTTGAGTACATGTATCGATGCCTCGTTGAATGCGAATACGGCAGCATAGAGAGTGGCCGTTGTTTATAGCAATCCCGTCTCCCGGAACATTTTCTCGTAAATTGCCGCTTTTTCGGAGAGCGGTTTGGGATAGGCTCGTGACGAGGAGGGCATTCGGTAGTGGCGTAAAGTACGTCCACCGTAAGTGAATTCGGTGTAACCGCCTATGATGGGCAGAGTGCCCCTGGTGAGCGATAGAAGCGTATCGGTGGCTTTTTGTCCCGTGGTGACGATCGTGTGGCAGGCGGGGATCGCCTCCAGCAGTGCGTCGAGGTTCACCGGCTCTACGATCTGGAGAAACTGATCGGAGGCATTTCCTTTCGTCCGAATCACGGCCCGGGCCGTATCGCACAGTGCGATGCCGCGTTCCGTGAGGAAGGCGACGATCCGTTCGCGATCGAATCCCTTTTTGTCCGGCCGCAGAAAATGATCCTTGTCTCCGGTGAAGACGCTGCCGAAAATGCGCCACATGTCGTTCTGTGGATTGGGATAGTAGAACTCCATCGACCATCGTTTCCGGTCGGGCGGAAAGGTGCCGAGCATGAGCAGCCTCGCATCTGTGGGGAGAAAGGGAGGAAGCGGGTGAATCTCTATTTTGTGCGTATCCATCGTGTATCGTTTATCTCTTGTGCAAAAATAGTGATATCCGTCGTTGAACGGTATGAAAAACGAGAGCTTTTCGCTATTTTTGTGCATAAAATTATATCATTGTTTTGGTATGGATTTCGGACTTTTAAGGGTGGCGGCTGCCATTCCTGGCCTGAAGGTGGCCGACTGCCGGTATAATGCCGAGCAGATAGAGAAGATGATTGTGGAGGCGGCCCAGTACGAGGCGGCAGTCGTGGTGTTCCCGGAACTTTCGTTGACGGGATATACCTGCGGCGATCTTTTTGCACAACAGATGTTGCCCGATGAGGCGGAAATGGCTTTGGGCCGTTTGGTTGCCGAAACGGCGGCCCTCCCGCAAGTGGTGGTGGTCGGAATGCCGTTTGTTTATCGGAATGGGTTGTATAATGTGGCTGTGGTATTTGCCCGGGGACAGATACAAGGAATTGTTCCGAAAACCTATCTGCCCAATCACGATGAATTTTATGAGAACCGTTGGTTTGCATCCGGTGCCGGAATCGATACCGAGGTGGATCTGTGCGGCCAGAAGGTACCTTTCTCGACGCGGTTGCTTTTCGGTGGTGGGGACAAATGGCTGGGCGTGGAGATTTGTGAGGATTTGTGGACTCCCGTTCCGCCGTCGTCGTTGGCGTCGCTGGCCGGTGCCAATCTGATCGTCAACCTCTCTGCAAGCAACGAGTTGGCCGGTAAACATAACTATCTCCGAACGTTGATCCAGCAGCAGTCGGCGCGCACGATCTCTGCCTATGTGTATGCCTCGGCGGGATTCGGAGAGTCCTCTACCGATCTTGTCTTCACCGGAAATGGATTTATCGCAGAAAATGGTGAAATGTTGGCCGAGGCTTCGCGTTTTTCGATCGAGGAGCAGTTGATTTTTTCCGAAATCGACCTGGAACGGTTGAGTTCGACCCGGCGCAGAATAAATACCTATGCCGGCGTGGAGGGATTACCAGAATATCGTCGTGTGCAGATGGAATTTCTCTCTTGTGAGATCGGAGATCCGACTTTCCGTACGATACATCCTTGTCCGTTTATTCCCGACGATAAGACGTTGTTGCGGGAGCAGTGCGAAGAGGTACTATGTCTGCAGACGGCCGGTTTGGCCCAACGCTTGCGACATACGGCGGCCCGTACGGCTGTCGTGGGTATCTCCGGAGGACTGGATTCTACATTGGCACTGTTGGTCGTGGTGCGGGCATTCGATAAGCTCGGCCTTCCGCGCAAGCAGATTCTCGGGGTGACGATGCCCGGATTCGGGACGACGGGACGCACTTATAACAATGCGCTGACATTGATGCAGGCATTGGGTATCGAAATTCGGGAGATCAGTATCCGCGAAGCCTGTGAACAGCATTTCCGGGATATCGGGCTTGACCCGTCGGATCGGGGTGCTGCCTATGAGAATGCTCAGGCTCGTGAACGGACTCAGATTCTGATGGACCTGGCCAATATGACAGGAGGCCTGGTGGTCGGGACTGGCGATCTGTCGGAGTTGGCACTGGGCTGGGCGACCTATAACGGCGATCAGATGTCGATGTACGGGGTGAATGCCGGAGTGCCCAAGACGTTGGTGCGCCATCTGGTGAATTATGTGGCCGAGACATCCTCCGATGAACGGGTAAAGGGTTGTCTGCTCGATATCCTCGATACGCCGATCAGTCCGGAACTGCTGCCTGCTTCTGGAGATGGTCAGATTGCCCAGAAAACCGAGGATTTGGTAGGCCCCTATGAATTGCATGATTTCTTCCTCTACTATTTTTTGCGATATGGTTTTCGTCCCTCGAAACTCTTTTTCATGGCATGCAAGGCTTTCGCGGGAGTGTACGATGGGGAGACGGTCAAGAAGTGGTTGGTTGTCTTCCTGCAGCGCTTCTTTTCTCAGCAATTCAAGCGTTCGGCTATGCCTGATGGCCCCAAGGTTCTGGCCGTGGGACTATCGCCTCGGGGCGACTGGCGTATGCCCAGCGATGCCGTTGCGGAGATGTGGATTGCCGAGGCGGAAAGCCTGTGACGCTTTTTTGTGATAAAACAGCTTGAAGCAGTATTTTTACGCATGGTAGAACCGAAAAAATTGCTATCTTTGTACGTTATAATCTTTGGTGCATGATGAACGATACGAATAGTGTCATCGAGTTGAAAAATGTCTCGATTTACCATGTGAAAGATCCCGGAAGGCGATTTGTTTCAGTCAGCCGTCGGTTGAAAGGATGCGAATTGGTGTTGAGTGATGTGAATCTTTCAATCGGTCGGGGCGAAATGGTCTATCTTATCGGCCGTGTGGGTAGCGGGAAAAGTACTTTGCTCAAGACTCTTTATGCGGAAATCCCTTTGTGGGAAGGCGAGGGAAAGGTGGCCGGATATGACCTGCGTATGCTTCGGCAACGCGATATTCCCTATCTGCGACGTCGTATGGGTATCGTTTTTCAGGATTATCGCCTGCTGACCGACCGGAATGTCTTCAATAATTTGCGTTATGTAATGAAGGCTACGGGGTGGAAGAATGAAATCGACATTCGGCGGCGTATCGAAGAGGTGTTGCAGTTGGTCGGCCTTACCAATAAGGAATATAAAATGCCCTTTCAGCTTTCGGGCGGTGAACAGCAGCGTTTGGCAATAGGCCGGGCGTTGTTGAATAACCCTGAGGTGCTGTTGGCCGATGAGCCTACGGGCAACCTCGATCCCTCGGCGGCCGAGGAGGTGATGGCATTATTCCGCCAGATTGTGGGGCAAGGGTGCTCGGTGGTGATGTCCACGCATAACGTATCGTTGATCGAGGAGTATCCCTCGCGCACGATTCGCTTTTTGCAGGGGCGTGTCGAGGAGATTAACCTGCAGTCGATCCTTGGCAGTCAACAATAAAAATACTATTTTTACAGACATATAGAATCAGAGAAGATGAGTACGGAGAACGAACAGGGTAAACAAATCGAGACGGAAGAGTATTCCGCGTCCAGCATTCAGGTCCTTGAGGGATTGGAAGCGGTGCGTAAGCGTCCCGCCATGTATATCGGCGATATCGGTGAGAAAGGGTTGCATCATCTGGTATATGAAGTGGTGGACAACTCGATCGACGAAGCGCTGGCCGGATATTGTTCCAATATCGAAGTATATATCAACGAAGATAACTCGATAACGGTTGAAGATAATGGACGAGGTATTCCGACCGGATGGCATGAGAAGGAGCAGAAGTCGGCGCTCGAAGTGGTGTTGACGGTGTTGCATGCCGGCGGAAAGTTCAATAAAGATACCTACAAGGTGTCGGGAGGTTTGCATGGAGTGGGTGTTTCGTGCGTGAATGCCCTTTCCGACCTGTTGGTGGCCGAGGTACATCGCGACGGCAAGATTTTCAAACAAAAATACAGCAAGGGAACTCCGCTTACATCGGTAGAAGTGGTGGGCGATGCGACCGATACAGGGACGACCATTACGTTCCATCCCGATGCAACGATCTTTACCTCGATCGAGTATAAGTTCGAGATTCTCTCGGCCCGTTTGCGTGAATTGGCCTATCTGAACAAAGGGGTTCGATTGAATATCACCGATCGTCGCGTGAAGGATGAAAACGGAAATTACCTCCGTGCCGAATACTATTCGGAAGAGGGCTTGAAAGAGTTTATTCGCTTTTTGGACGCTACGCGTGAACCGCTGATTGAAGAGTCGATCTATCTCGATACGGAAAAGGATGGAATCCCTGTGGAGGCAGCCTTGCAGTATAATACGAGTTATACGGAGAATGTGCACTCCTATGTGAATAATATCAATACGATCGAGGGTGGTACACACTTGACAGGGTTCCGTCGTGCGTTGACGCGTACGCTTAAGAAATATGCCGAAGACTCGGGCATGCTTTCCAAAGTGAAGTTCGAGATTAGCGGCGATGATTTCCGTGAGGGGCTGACGGCTATCATTTCGGTGAAGGTGGCTGAACCTCAGTTTGAGGGTCAGACCAAAACCAAGCTGGGGAACAGTGAGGTGGCTGGAGCTGTGGATCAGGCCATTGCGCAGGCTCTGACGAATTATCTGGAGGAGCACCCGAAGGATGCGCGGGCGATCGTGGACAAGGTGATTCTCGCCGCTACGGCGCGTCATGCGGCACGCAAGGCGCGAGAGATGGTGCAACGTAAAACGGTGCTTTCCGGCTCGGGTCTGCCCGGCAAGTTGGCGGATTGCTCGTCGCGGGATCGGGAAAAGACCGAAATCTTTTTCGTCGAGGGAGACTCCGCAGGCGGTACGGCCAAGCAGGGACGCGATCGTGAGTTCCAGGCCATCATGCCGTTGCGCGGAAAGATTCTCAATGTGGAGAAGGCCTTGGAACACAAGATGTGGGAAAACGAGGAGATTAAGAATATGTTCCAGGCTCTCGGCGTGTCGAAAGGTACGGAAGAGGATAGCAAGGCGCTCAATGTCGAGAAGTTGCGCTATGGTAAAATCATTATCATGACCGATGCCGATGTCGATGGCAGCCATATTGCCACGTTGATGTTGACCTTCTTCTTCCGTGAAATGAAGGCTCTGGTCGAGAATGGACATATCTATCTGGCTACGCCTCCTCTCTATCAGTATAAAAAAGGCAAGGTGGAGAAGTATTGCTGGAGCGATGCTGAGCGTGATGCCCTGATCGCCGAGTATGGTAGCAAAGGAGCCCATATCCAGCGTTACAAAGGTTTGGGTGAGATGAATGCCGAACAACTCTGGGAGACCACAATGAATCCCGAATCACGCATTTTGCGTCAGGTGACGATCGAGAGCGCTGCCGAAGCAGATCGTATCTTCTCGATGTTGATGGGCGACGATGTTCCGCCACGTCGTCAGTTTATCGAGGAGCATGCCACCTATGCCAATATCGATGCATAAATAAATTGTTGTGAGATGAAAGACGTGACGGTAATCGGCGTCGCCGGAGGTTCTGGCTCGGGGAAAAGTACCCTTGTGAAACGGTTGCAGGAAGCATTCGTAGGCGATGATGTGGTGACGCTGTGTCACGATTTTTACTATAAGAATTATCCGAATCTGACCTTTGAAGAGCGTAAGAAGCTCAATTACGACCATCCGCAGTCGTTCGATACCGATATGATGGTGGAGCATATCAAGGCACTCAAAAGTGGGGTGCCAATCGAGCATCCGGTTTACTCTTTTGTGGAGCATGCCCGGACCAGTGAAACGGTGCGTGTCATGCCTTCACGGGTATTGATTCTTGACGGCATTCTGATTTTCGAGAACAAGGAGTTGCGCGACCTGATGGATATGAAGGTGTATGTCGATACGGATGCGGATTTGCGTCTGGCGCGCCGTTTGATGCGGGATGTGCGGGAGCGGGGCAGAACGATGGAGTCGGTTGTGGAACAGTATGTGACGACCGTGAAACCCATGCACGAGGAGTTTGTAGAACCGTCGAAGAAGTATGCCGATGTGATTATTCCCGAAGGTGGATTTAACTCTGTCGCTGTGGCGATGCTGATCGAGAATATCCGCTCGTTGATCCGCATGAAATAAGTCTCAGGACGAAGAGCTTGTTTATCGGGAAGGGGAAAGCATTCTGTTTTAAGGGTATTTAATAGAAGAGAGATGAAGGTGCGTCGTCGGAATCTGATAGGTGCCGTTGTGTTTTGTGCTTTTGTATGCATGGGCTATGAAATTCCGGTTTCGGCTCAAACCGTTGCCGACTCGTTGGCTATTGCCCAATGCCCGTGGGATACGGTCTACCGGAGTGATGGACTGGTAGTGACGAAGGCACAGTTGCAGTTGTACGATGCCCCGCAATCTCTTGTCGTGGCCGTGGCCGACACCAAAAAGATGGGCTTCCATGTGGCTCAACCGGGAAAGAGGTGTCGGAAGGTATCCCGGCAGGCAGCGGACCATGGGGCAGAGATTGCTGTTAATGGTGGCTTTTTTGCTATCCCGCGTCCCGATCCGATCCATTATGTGCAGGTAGACGGCGAGGCTGTGGATCCTGCATTATTAGCCAAGATCGGAGGGGGAATGGTTGGTATTGACGATGAACGGGTGACTGTACAGCGTTGGGATTCTTCCCAGGTTGCTCATTGGCGAGATATATTGGTGTCGGGCGGTTTTCTTTTGGAAAAGGGTAAAATATTGGCTCCTGCCAGCCCGGATCGTCATCCTCGGACATTGATCGGTGTCGATGGAGAGCGGGTGCTGCTGGTTGCCGTGGACGGGCGATCGCCCGGTAGAGCTACGGGAATGACTCCTCGCGAGTGTGCCTTCCTGATGCAGCAACTGGGTGCTTCTCAGGCGTTGAACCTCGATGGTGGAGGCTCTACGACCCTGTGGCTAAAGGAGCGGGGGGTAGTGAACCGTCCTTGTGGCGGGTTGTTCGGCCGGGGAGAACGCAGAGTGGGAAGCATTGTCTATGCCGTTGCTATGAAATAATGTTTGATATAATCTTGAATAATATGAGACAGATCGATCCTCGGGAGATAGCGACCAATCCGATTCGTTTGATTGGCGATCAGTGGATGTTGGTAACAGCCGGCAAACTCGGTAATTTTAATATGATGACGGCCAGTTGGGGTTGCTTGGGTGAGTTGTGGTATAAGCCCGTTGCCTTTGTGTTTATACGTCCTCCACGTTATACGTTTGAGTTCGTGGAGCGCGAGGACCGATTGACCCTCTCTTTCTTCGACGAGACCTATCGTCAGGCATTGCAGATTTGCGGGACCAAGTCGGGACGGGATATTGACAAGGTGGCCGAAACGGGATTGACCCCTTATGAAACCGAGTTGGGTAGTGTGGCATTTCACGAGGCCTCGTTAGTGCTAGAGTGTCGTAAACTTTATGCGGATATGTTGAAAAAAGAGCACTTTCTTGTCCCGGAGATATATCAACGGAGTTATTCGGCATCGGAGTTGCACAAGATGTTTATTGTGGAAATTGAGCGGGCATGGACGAAATGAGGCCTGTTGTATTTTTCTGGTAACAATATCCGAGTGAATCTTATAAAATATATGGGATATGAGTTTTCTTTCCGATTTTAAGAAATTCGCGATGCGCGGTAATGTCGTGGATATGGCCGTCGGTATCATCATTGGGGCTGCATTTGGCAAGATTGTCAGCTCACTGGTGGCCGATGTCATTATGCCTCCGATAGGACTGCTGCTGAATGGAACTGACTTTTCATCTCTCGTCATTACATTGAAAGCCGCAACGGCAACGACTCCTGCCGTGACCATTAATTATGGGATTTTTATTCAGACGGTGATCGATTTTTTGATTATCGCATTTGCTATTTTTGCACTAGTTCGGGTGATGAGTAAGTTTCAAAAGAAACAAACGGAGGCCCCGGCTGCTCCGCCGGCTCCCACCAAAGAGGAGGAGTTGCTCGGCGAGATTCGCGATCTGCTTAAGGAACAGGCGAAAAAATAGAGGTATTGTCGGCTTGTGTCGGTCCTTCCATGATTATCTGTCGCGGGACTTGTCGGAGGCGCCAGAATTCAAGGTGTTTCTTTGTGTGCCTTGACGTTTCCGGCGTCGGGATGTTGTGTTTTTGACTTTCTCTTTTTCGTTAGACTTGGTAGCATGGAGTCTCTTGAAGTGGTCTATGACGTATACTGTGAAGATTGGGAACATCATCATCCCCAGACTGGGCAATAACACGGAAAGTATCTTGCCGATTGCCGTCACGGCAAATATGTTGGCGCCGACCGTAGTAACGTTCATCCAGGCCCACCAAAGGCAATCGCCAAAGGAAAGAACATTGGGATTGCGTTCCTGCTCGAAGAAATAGAATATCAATGCTGCGAAATAAGTGAACCCGATCACTGTAAAGGTGTAGGAGAGCATCAGGTCGCCGATTCCGCTCCGGGTGATTCCTCGGATTACGATAATCATGCCGTAGAACCCGCGTAACAGCGGAGCACTCTTGATGATGATATACATTGATTGAGAAATGTCGATATTCATCCAATGGATGATGTTGACCCAAGGAATCGATACTAGCAGGAAGAGAAAATTGCGGAGCAGGTATTTCCCGGGATGGGAAGCAGCATAAAAACGCAGGAAGAAGTCGATGAGAAAAACCATGCAAATGACGAACTGCATCTCCAGAAATCCGCGGCCCAGGTGTTGCTCTTTGAGATAGACGATGTCGTACGATAGGGAGATGAGGATTAACACACCGCCCAAGAAAGCAAGGAGATTGAATATCTTCAGAGAAAGTTCAAGAGAGCGTGATACGTTTTTCATGAGTCTCGATAGTTTTCCGTAATTCGTTCAAATCCTATACCATTGTGTGCACGTATTTTGCATGTGTGGCAATTTGTATTATTTTTGAAAATTGTTTCTAACTTTGATAAATTGGATGATGGTGAATGTAAGAGGAGTGCTCTTCGGTGTGTTGATGTGTTGCGTTTGTGGTGCAGAGGCGCAGGATTTGATGCATAGTGACATTGCAGATTTGGCAACGAATAGTCCGGTGGCAACGATTAAAGGCGATGAACGCGAGTTCCCGTTGATGGAGTCGGATGCCGAGGCAGATATCTCTTATAAACCTGAGGTTTACGGTGCTGTAAAGGCAAAGTTTGAGTTGAGCACCTACGATGGGAAACATCGTTTCAATGTCCGCAATTCACGTATCGGAGTACGGGGGCTTGTGAGTCCGCATATGCGTTATGTCGCCCAGATCGACTTTAACAATGAGGGGAAAGTCTCTATTCTGGATTCTTATGTCACCTATTTCAGCAAGAATTTTCAGGTAACACTTGGTCAGCAGCAATATAAGTTCAGTACCGATTTGGATCGCGGCCCCAGCAGCAGTATCTTTTCGAATCGTTCCGCATTGGCTAAATTTCTGACGACTTATTTCGGTACGGAGGTGCAGGATGGCAAGGTCGTCCCCTATGTGAAGTCCATCGGCTCGCGGGATATCGGCGTCCTGGCCCACTATATGATTGATACGGAGGTGCCGATGCGTTTGACATTCGGTATCTTCAACGGATCGGGGTCAAATAATCCGGAGTGGACGGATAATGTGAACTTTATTGGTCGTTTCGATATAGGTGGACCGCAAGGGCTCTCCGGTTCGGTCAGCCATTACAATGGTCGCACACCGGTAGAAACTCGCGTGGAGACGAATCCTGCCGGGGAGTTGGTTAATGTGGATTTCAAACAGCAACTCCGGATGTGGGGTACGGAGTTGCGTTATGGGCAGAAAAATTATAAAATTGAAGCCGAATATGCTCAACGGCGATTGGCGGATACGGAACTCGCTGTACTCCATGCCGCACATGTCTTCGGATATTATCAGTTCCATTTACCGAATCGTTCAGTTATTGAGTATATTGCTCCGATAGCTCGTTGGGATATTGGAACCGATATTGAGTTTTTGAACGGTCTGACACAGCAGATCGATTCTTTCTCCGCTAATCGTATGACGGTAGGGGTTAATTTCGGATTTGTTCGAAAGTTAATCGGTGCTGAGTTGCGAGTGAGCTATGAAAACTATTTTATAGAGCACGAGCCATCCGATTATAAAGTGAATCAATTGTTGCAGGATAAATTTACCATTGAGGTCGTTGCCTCTTTCTGATTTTTTGTTTTAAGAAGAATATGTCAAAAAATCTTTTATTTGTTTGCAGGAAATAAAATAATTACTACTTTTGCACTGCTTTTGGAACATAATGGTCCGGATGGACTGGGGTCGCAGAATAAATGGCGATCAGAAACCAAGAGGCATGGCGGGATAGCTCAGCTGGTTAGAGCGCATGATTCATAATCATGAGGTCGAGAGTTCAAGTCTCTCTCCCGCTACTTAATGAAGGAAAAGCGAGTTGCGATTATCGCAACTCGCTTTTTTTATACAGATAAGCTTTCTTCGAGGAGGCTTTCGTTACAGTTTCCCGGTGGCTTTGAGATAGTTTGTATAGGCGAGGCGGGCTTTGGCTCGGGCGTCGATCCAATCGCAGCGGGTTTTTTGCCATAAGGTCTGTGCCTCCAGGTAGTCGCCCAAGGTCTCTGTCCCGACTTCATACTGATTGCGACTTACGGTCATATTCTCTTCGGCTTGAGCCACCGATTCCTCCATGAGAGCTACTTCCAGAAGCGCTTCGTCGTAATTGTTGAGCGATTGGGTCAACTCGAGTTCCATCTTTTGGGTGAGATCCTCCAGTTGGGTTTGTGCAATGTTGATTTCGCGTTTGGCGGCTGAAACCTTGCGCCGGCCTTCTCCCCAATGGAAGAGCGGAATACTCATCGTGACCCCGCCTGCGAATGAGGCGTCGTCGAAAAGTCGGGATCCATTGAAACTCAATCCGTGCATATAGCTGTATGTGGCTATGGCCGCGATTTGGGGTAGGAACTCACTGCGTGTAAGGCGCATGTTTTGTTGCTTGAGAGCCACTTGCTCTTGCAGCATCCCGTATTCCGGACGTTCGGTCACATCCAATGAACGGTCGACTGGAAGGCTGATGTCATCGAAATCGGCAAGTTCGATCGATTCTGTCGTCAGCGGCAGCCCGATCCAGTAGCAGAGGTTCATACGAGCCAACCGCACACCGTTTTCAGCCTGACGCAACTGTAGTCGGGCTTCATTCATCCGCACCTGTACCTTCAAAAGATCGTTCCGATCTTTCATGCCGATTTCGGTGGCATTTTCCATTTGACGCAGAAATTCGGCCACGACCTCATTATACATCTGTGCGGTTTTCAGCAACTCTTCTGCTTTGATACAGGTGAAGAATGCTTCGTCGGTGGCTGCGATTACATCGGATTCCGCTTTCTTTTGATTCAACGAGGCTATTTTCTCTCCGATAGTAGCCATTTTTGCAGCACTCCGAACTTTCCCTCCCAGGTATATGGGTTGTTCGGCCAACAGACCGGCCGTATAAACCGAGCCGGTTTTCAATTTCAGATTCGTCTCGGGCATGTAGGCATACTCCTTGAAAACGGGGGTGCCATCAGGGGCTGTCATCAGGATGTTCGGATCGAGGGCACCTGTCGTGGGATTCGGGACGAAGGTCGGTAGATAACCTCCGGGTATGGTCAATGTCATCGAGGAGTTGGTATAGAGGTAATTGCCCGTTGCCGAGAATTTGGGCAGATAATTGGCCTTATAGGCTTTCGTTTGGTCGCGGGCAGCTAAGGTCTGCTCCACAGCTATGCGTAGCGTACGGTTGTTGTCAACGGCCATCTCTCGGCACTCTTCCAGCGTAAGTTTTTGTGCTTGGGCAATGGTCGATATGGATAGAAACAACAGAATTAGACGTTTCATCGTGTTTTGATTTTGAAGAATATCGAGTAGAACACCGGAATAAACAGCAGGGTAATGATGGTACCCAAAAGCAATCCGCCCATGATTGTGGCAGCCAGCGAGCCGAACATGTCGTCGGATAGTAGAGGAATCATTCCCAGTATGGTCGTCAAGGAAGCCATCATGACGGCACGGAAGCGGACGGCTGAACTGTCGAGCAACGCCTGGTAGGGCTCTTTACCTTGCGATATCTGAAGGTTGATTTCGTCCATCAGAACTACGCCGTTTTTGATCATCATGCCGATCAGACCCAAAATGCCGCAGATGGCGACGAATCCGAACGATTTGCCGGCTACGAAAACTCCCAGTACGGCCCCGACGAACAGCAGCGGCACGCAGAGCAGAATGATCAACGGCTTCCGATAATCTTTGAATAGCATGATTAAGATGCCGATCATCATGACAACGGCCAGGGGCAGATTGGCGAAAAGGTATTGCAGCGAGGTGGTACTGGCTTTGTATTCCCCTTCCCAGATGAGTGAATAGCCATCGGGTAAGGGAATGGCTTCGATCTCCTGAAGAATCTCCTGCCGCGCATCTTCGGCACCGACCGAAGGAATGTTATTGGCTTGTGCACGCATGGCTCGTTGTCCGTTATAACGCATCACGAGCGGGTCCTCCCATTTGAGGTGGACATCTCTCACTGCCTGGCTCAAGGGAATGGAGGCAAGTGTCTCGGAGAGGATGTCTTCTTCGGAGATGGCTCCTGTGGCCAATCCGGTGATAGTCTCTTTGTCCAACCCCTTGACGGAGGGCAGGAGCGAGAATATGGGAGCGGTCTCCAGCGATTCGATGCGCTTACCCTCTTTGTCGACGCATTGCACGATCAGCGTCTGACGAACGTTGCCCTCATAGATCGGATTGATTGGAATTCCGTCGGTCGAGGCCAGCAGCGAGAGTGCGACATCCTGACGCGAAAGGCCGATATTCCGAGCGATGGGCTGATTGTAGTCTATTTCCAGTGTCGCAGTTTTCGGCTCCCAGTCCGAGGTTACGAGCATGATCTTGTCACTGCGTTCCATGATGGCCTGAGCCTGTGCCGTCAGGTCGGCCAGTACGGCCGGGTCCGGTCCGCAGAACATCGCCTCGATGGGGTATTTGTTGTACATCAGATTGTAACGCTTTACCCGGACATAGGCCTGCGGATAGTGCTCTGTCAGATATTGCTGAATCTCCGGAATTGCCTCTACGAGCTCCTCTGGGGAGGAAAAGTCGACGATTAGTTCTCCATAGGCGAGCGAGGGGGTGGCAATGCTGCGTACCAGGTTGTAACGACTCGGCGTACCGCCTACGGAGGCTGTCACGTGTTGGATGTCCGACCGGGAGAACAGATAGTCTGAAATTTCCAGTACATCGTGTTCCGTACGTGTACTGTTGCTCCCTTCGGGCAGTTTGTATTCGATATAGAGTTGGTCGTAGTTCATGTCTGGGAAGAAACTCTGGGGTAGTTTCTTGTAGAGCCATCCGCTTAGTCCGACTAATAGGAAAGCACTTGTGACGGTTACTGCCCTGTGATTCAGGCTCCAGGTGAGGGTTTTGCGGAGAAGTGTGTAGAATGCGCCGCTGAACTGTTCGGCCCCTTGACTGGGCGTGACCTTCAACATTCTACGCGCCTGCAACGGTACCATGGTCAGGGAGAGTACCCAACTCAGAAGCAGTGAAACGGCCAGTACGACGAATAGGTCTCGGACATAGACGCCTGCCGTATCGGGTGATAGGAAGATGGGAAAGAATGCTAAAATGGCAATCAACGTGGCACCCAGCAGGGGCATGGCTGTCTTTTTGCCTATGTCGGTGAGGGCTTTCGTGCGTAATCGTTTTTTGCCCAGGTCGACCAGAATCCCGTCGACGATTACGATGGCATTGTCCACCAGCATCCCCATGGCCAGAATAAAGGCGGCGAGCGATACGCGTTGGAGCGTCCCTCCGAACAGGTTCAGGAAGAGCAGCGAGCCCAATACGGTGACCACCAGGGTCATGCCGAGCAATACGCCGCTGCGCACTCCCATGGCGAACATCAGCACGAGGATGACGATGGCGACCGACTCGATGAGGTTGATGACGAATGTGCCGATGGCATCGTCTACCCGTTCGGGTTGAAAGAAGACCTTATTGTATTCGATGCCTATGGGCAGCGCGTGTTCTCGGAGTTCTTCCATGCGGGCATCCACCTTCTTGCCGAGTTTGATGATGTCGGTTCCGGCCAGCGCTGAGATGGAGATGCCGATGGCGGGCTGCTTATCGTAGAACAAGGCATTGCGCATGGGGTCGGCATAGCCCTTTGAGACGATAGCCAAGTCTTTCAACCGCATCTGATCGTCTTCATGCCCTTGGATAATCAGATTCTCGATATCTTCTACCGTGCGATATTTGTCGCTGACGGCAACCCGTAGACGGATGTCTCCACTTTCGTAATATCCCGAATAGACCGTTTCGTTCTGTCCTTGGATCGTTTGAAGCACTTCGGCCGGCAATACACCGAGGTTTGCCATTTTGTCCTCGTAGATTGAAATGGTGATTGTAGGTTCGAAAACTCCGTACAGTTCAACTTTCGATATGCCCTCGATATTTTGTATTTCGCGCTTGATCAGTTCCGCATATTTGGTCAATTCTTCGTTTGAGAAACCGTCGGAAGTGAGGGCATAGAACATGCCGAATACGTCGCCGTAGTCATCCATGACAATACTCGTCGATGCGCCGCTGGGCAGTGTCGATTGTGCGTCTCCCACCTTCCGGCGGAGCATGTCCCAGTATTGTTCGATCTCATTGTCTGGGACGGTGGTCTTGAGTGATACGGTGATGAGTGACAGGTCGGCCGAAGATTGGCTTTCGATTTGGTCGATATTGTTCATCGAACGGATCGCCTTTTCGAGTGGATCGGTAATCTGCAGCTCGACCTCATAGGAGGAAGCTCCCGGGAAGGTCGTGACTACCATGGCCTGTTTGACTTTGACGGCGGGATCCTCCAGTTTGCTCATCCGGTCGTAGGCTAAAATACCCCCGACGATCAGGATGGCAACGATGAAATATACCAGCTTGCTGTTGGCAAGCGCCCATTTCCCGATATTCATAATATGCCTCCCTGGTTCGTTTCGGATATTCCCGGCAGAATTTCCACTTGTTGCCCCTCTTTCAGGGAGTTGGTGCCTCCGCTGACCACAATCTCTCCGTCAACGAGTCCGTTAACGAGAACAGTCCCGTTGCTCTTGAGTTTTTTCACCGTTACCGGTTTGCGTATGACTTTGTTCTGCTCTACGACCCATACCGTGTCTTCGTTGAGGGCCGATAGGGGAATCTGCACTAATGCGTCAGTGGAGGTGTTGTAGTCGATCGTGACCATGGCTGCCATCCCGGGGGCGGGACGTGGTGAACCTTCGATCCTGAAGCGGGTTGTGTAGAGCTGGTTGAGGTTGGCCTTCTGGTTGATACCGATTAACTCAAGGTGGTAGACCTGATCAGGGTAGATATCGATGGTGGCGGTGGCCGACCGAAACTCTCCGCGTCGAATGAAATCAGCCGTTGGAATGTTGATCTCCACTTCGGGCGTTTCACTCGAAATCATGGATACGATGGGAAAACCGGCACTGACCGTCTCTCCCGCGTCGAAATGTCTCTTTTGAATATATCCGTCGAAAGGAGCCTTGAGCCTTGTGTCTTCCAGGGCGTTGCGATGGGCCTCGAGTTTGGCCGTAATTTGTTGCAGACCGTAGACAGCCTTGTCGTAATCGTTCGGAGTGGCGCTCTGTTTCTTGTAAAGTTCGATGACCCGATCGGCTTCGGCCTTGATACGGTTGTATTCTGCCTCGGTGGCGGCCAGTTGTGTGCGGTAATCACGGTCGTCCAGTCGGGCGATTACCGTTCCCTTGCGCACGAATTGACCCTGAGAAACAGCTATCTGTTGAATCTGTCCGGCAACCCGGAATGCGACATCCGCTTCCGAGGCCGCTTTGACCCGTCCCGGATATTGGGATTGTTCCACATAGCCGCCCACCAATTTTGCCGTGTCACATTTGACACTTCGCACGGCCTCTTGTTTTTCTCCCGTGTGCGTGCAGGCTGAACAGAGAACCAACACGCATAGAAACAACATTCTCATTGTCCGTTTTTTTTAGATTTTCTTCACAAAAATACAGGGAAGAAAGTGCTTGAAAAGTTCCTCTTTTCGGATAAAATGTCCTATTTGTATTATTGAGTTTAAAATAATGTCCCTTTTCTTTGTATATTTGACTGCATGATGGAAAAATTTCAATATATCACGATTGACGGGACTCAAGCTCTGAAAGATTGTTTTGAGCCTGGGCCGTTGTCCCGTTTTGGGAAAGGACGTTTATTGATATGTCAAAATGGCGAGTGTGATGTCGTGATCGATATGAAGCGATATCATATCGTGCAGGGAAATATAACGATCGTTTTTCCTCATTCCGTGGTTCAGGTTCTCCATTATAGTACGGATTTCGGGGGATATCTCCTGGGGGCGGATATGGATTTCTTTACCTCGTTTCAGATACCGGAAAAGTCTTCTTACTATTTGTATATCAAGGATAATCCATGTATAACGCCGACTGAGGAGGAGTGGAATAGGATTGTTTCGCTGCATAATTTCTTGCTGCAGGAGAGCGCCCGGCGCGATCATCCTATGCGGGAAGAGATCGATGAATGTTTGATGAGGATACTCGCCTATGAGGTGGCGGCGATTTATGTCCGACGTAAACCTGAGAAACAGCAACCCAGTTCGCGGCAAGAGAAAATATTTCAGCAGTTTATTTATTCACTCTTTAAGAACTTCTACCTTCATCGTTCACTGGACTATTATGCTGGTGAACAATCCATTACGCCTCGTCATTTGTCAATGGTCGTCAAGCAGATTTCTGGTCAGACAGCAGGATGTTGGGTAGCCAGTTGCTTGATCGGGAATATCAAAATCAAATTACAGGATTCGGGATTATCCATTGCTCAGATTGCTTATGAATTCAACTTCCCAAATCCCTCCTTTTTTACCCATTATTTCAAGAAACATACGGGTATGACTCCTCGGGAATATCGAGCTATGTTGAAGGTATAGATTGGGAGAATTTATAAGATGTGAAACAAAGCCTGTTATTGAGCGGAACTGCCATTTGATAAATCATTTGGTTATCTTTGTTTGTTGGTATTGAAGAATCAGATACTTTGTGTATCTTTGAAATACATAATATATGTCCATATAAACAGCTCCGATCATGGCTGAGATGAAACCCAAAACCAAGACCACTATCAGAGATATTGCAGAAGAGGCCGGTGTCTCCATTTCATTGGTCTCTTTTGTGATGAACGGAAAAACCCGAGGACAGCACAGAGTTAATCCTGAGACTGCTCGAAGAGTCCGCGAGATTGCGGAACGGATGAATTACCAGCCGAATAGTGCGGCGCAAACGTTGCGTAGTGGAAAAACTAATACGATTGGCGTTATATTGTCGGATATCTCCAATAAGTTTTTTGCCGATATTGCCCGCTGTATAGAGGACCGGGCTTCACAATACAAATATACCGTGTTGTTTGGTAGCACGGACGAGAATCCTGCAAAATTGAATAACTTAATTTCTGTATTTCGAAATAAAGGGGTGGACGGTTTAATTATTGTGCCGTGCGAAGGTTCTGAAGAGACCGTTCGGAAATTGATTGAAGCACAGATGCCTGTCGTATTGCTTGACCGGACTTTTGATACATTGGATGTGAGTAGCGTGATCTTGAACAATAAAAAGGCAACTGCAATGGCGGTCAATGCGCTTTTGGATCAGGGATATAGAAAGATAGAATTGGTTTCTTATGAAACTACGACCTCTAATATTTTGGATCGTGAATTAGGTTATTTACAGACGATGGAGAATAGTGGAAATGCAGAATATGCCAAAGTACGAAGGGTGAAATATAAAGATTTGATACCACAACTCGCTGTGATGATTCCTAAGATGGTGGAGAATGGTGTGGAGGCGCTGATTTTTGTGACGAACCGTTTGGCCATCCAGAGTTTGAAATTGTTGAGGGATCATAATATTCGAGTGCCTGATGATGTGGCTGTGATCGGGTTTGATGGTAGCGAGACCTTTGCTTTTGAACTATACTATACGGGTATATCTTATATCAGACAACCGATTGAACAGTTCGGCTATGAAGCATTGGAGTGGATTATGAAAATCATAAAACATAAAGACAAGGTGAATCAAGCAACTATTGTACTTAATCCGGAGCTTGTTTTGGCGAATTCTTCTCGAAATCCGCGGAAATAATTTATGTGACAGTAAAGTGTGCAGATGACGTGCAATGGATTGTTTTGTTGTTGAGAACGAGGTAAAAATTTGTGTATGAAGATACAGAGAGTTCGGAAGTTGCTGTTTACGGTATTGGCCATATGCTGTTATGTCTCTGCCGAAGCTCAGAGAACGGTCGAGACGATCAATGATGGGTGGGTTTTTGTGCAGGGTGATATCGCTGGAGCATCGGATAGTTTGTTCCGAGGGAATCCGGCGGTATGGCAACCGGTCTCATTGCCTCATACCTGGAATGCGCTCGACGCATATGCAGTCAAGTCCTATTATCGGGGTGCGGGGTGGTATCGAAGGATGCTGCGTGTGCCGGAAGGGTTGGCCGATAAGAAACTGTTCCTTCGTTTCGGCGGCGTGAATCAACAGGCTCGGGTGTATGTCAATGGTCGACAGGTCGGAGAACATAAGGGTGGATATTCGGCTTTTACGCTGGATGTCACTTCCTTTTGTCAGCCCGGAAAGGATAATATATTGGCCGTGTGGGTCGATAACTCCGAGGCGCCTATTCCTCCGCTTTCCGGCGATTTTACTTTTTTTGGCGGCATCTACCGGGATGTCGAGTTGATTACGACTCCGAAACATTATTTCCCGTTCGATGATTGCGGTACCGATGACTTTACCGTGCGGGGAGAAAGCGTGTCCGAGGAATCGGCGCAAATACGCTTGAGCGGAACGATCTGCAATGATAATGACCAAAAAGCCCGTCTGTTATTGGAGTATCGTGTTTGGGACGGGGATGATCAACTGGTGCTGTCGGAGAGCTATCCCGTGACGGTTGCTGCAGGAGATTCGCAGGCATTCGATTACGAGAGCAAAGAGATTCAGAACCCTCGGCTGTGGTCGCCCGACGATCCGGCGCTTTATCGGGTGGAGTGTACGCTCAGAGAGGCATCGACAAAAAAGATAGCGGATCGTCTTGTGACGTATACGGGATTCCGTTGGTTCCGTTTCGATCCGGCAGAAGGCTTTTTCTTGAATGGGAAACCGTGTAAACTGATCGGGGTGAACCGTCATCAAGACCAGTATCCTTTCGGCAATGCCTTGACCGATGAGTTCCATCGGCGCGATGTGCGGCTGATGAAAGAGGCCGGTTGCAACTTCTTGCGAATCGCACACTATCCGCAGGCCGATGCGATACTCGAAGAGTGCGACCGACAGGGCATTTTAGTATGGGAAGAGATTCCCATCGTGAGTCAGATATCTGAAGATCCCTCTTTTGGTGAGGTGTGTGAACGCAATCTGCGAGAGATGGTCCGTCAGCACTATAACCATCCCTCGGTGATCCTTTGGGGGTATATGAATGAGGTGCTCATATCGCTCAACGGGAAGTCCGATGAGTACCGGGACCGGTTGGAACGACAGACGGTGGCGTTGGCCGAACGGTTGGAACGGGTGCTGGCGGAAGAAGATCCGTATCGATTGAGTGTTATGGCTTTCCATCACAGTGATGCCTACAACCGGACGGGGCTTTCCGATATTACCGACGTGGTAGGGTGGAATATCTATCAAGGGTGGTACGGAGGCGATCTCACAGGTTTCGAACGGGTCATGGAACAGGAACACCGCAATGAGCCGTCGCATCCGTTGATCGTAAGTGAGTATGGAGCCGGTTCGGATGCCCGTATCCATACCTTGGAGCCCGAAATGGGCGATTTCAGCATCGAGTACCAGCAGAAATACCTGGAGCATTATCAGCCGGTAATCGAAAATACGCCCTATATCTGTGGGGCGACCTATTGGAACCTGATCGACTTCAGTTCGGCGGTTCGTGACGAGTCGATGCCGCGTATCAATAACAAGGGACTGCTATATAATGACCGTCGGCCCAAAGATGTTTTTTACTATCTGAAGGCTTCTCGCAGGAGCGATGTTCCGGTGCTGTATATCGCTTCGCGCGACTGGAGCGACCGAATGGGGGCCCAGGAGGGAGATGCTGCAGTTCTGCAACCTGTGAAGGTCTATTCCAACCTGCCTTCGGCAGAGCTGTTCATGAATGGCGTATCGTTGGGAACGAAATTTTTTGAGAACCATACGGCGGTATGGGAGGTGCCTTTCGTGCCGGGTGTGCATGCATTTCGGGTCGTAGGACAATTTGACGGAGCGTCGACGGAGCCGGGAGTTGTCGGGGTGGAATCTTCGGTGGAAGATGTGCTGTCGATACGTTTCCGTGCCGTTCCGGCCTCTTTCCAGGACGAGAATATCGACGGATTGGAGCTGGCTGTCAATGTTGGAAGCCATTGTTTCTATACCTCTCCGAGCAGCGGTCTGACCTGGGTGCCCGACCGTCCGTATACTGCCGGTGGCTGGGGATATGTGGGCGGAGAGAGCAAGAAAACCACAACGGAAATTATCGGAACCCCCGATAATCCGTTGTATCAGACGTTACGTGAAGCTCCCGAGGCTTATCGTTTTGATGTTCCGGCCGGAGTGTATGATGTCGAGTTGCTTTTTGCCGATATTTATGCCGAGGGAACCGTACTGCCTTACTATTTGGGTGCCGGAGAGAACAATGTGGATGTGGAGACGAATCGCTTCGATGTCTGGATTAACGGAGAGTGCGTGGCTCCGGGGCTTGATTTAGCTTATGAATCGGGTCGCTTCCGGGCTGTGCGGAAAAGGTTCACCGTCGAGGTCTCCGGCAAAGAGGGACTCGAGATAGGATTGAAGGCACTTTCTGGACGTGCGTTCCTGAACGGAATTCGGTTGTTGAAACGATAGATATCCGTTGCTTAAAGAGGGAAAATCTTGTATCTTTGCGGTCTGAAAATCGAAGATAAAGAGTTTTTTCCTTATGGAATGGCTTGATTTATTGTTTGTTCAACATTCTGCGTTGCAGGCTGTCGTGGTGATTTCCCTGATTGCCGCCTTAGGAATCGGATTGGGTAAGATCCGTATGTTCGGCGTGTCGCTGGGGGTCACTTTCATCTTTTTCATCGGTATCCTTGCCGGACACTGGGGGCTGTCGATCGATCCCCAGATGTTGGATTTTGCTGAAAGTTTCGGGCTGATAGTCTTTGTTTATGCCCTTGGTTTGCAGGTGGGTCCGGGCTTTTTCAGTTCATTTCACGCCGGAGGTATCCGTATGCTGGGCATCGCCTTGGGGGTGGTTTTGCTGGGAACAGCTATGGCTATCGCGTTTTCGGTGACAACTGGAATTCCGATTACCGATATGGCGGGTATTCTTTGTGGTGCTACGACCAATACGCCGGCACTCGGTGCCGCACAACAAACGCTTCAGCAACTGGGGGCAGACAGCAATGCTCCTGCCTTGAGTTGCGCTTTGACCTATCCGCTTGGTGTGGTCGGTGTAATCCTTGCCATCATCGTACTGCGGAAGCTGTTTGTTCGGCCTTCCGATTTCGCTGCCCCCTCGGAGCATAAAAACAATACCTATATTGCAGGTTTTCAGGTGACCAATCCCGGGATTTTCGGCAAAAGTATTCGGGATATCGCTCATCTGGCCAACCATCGGTTTGTCATTTCGCGGCTTTGGCGCGATGGGAATGTGAGTATCCCCACCTCTGAAAAGACCCTTCGGGAGAACGATCGCCTGTTGGTCATTACAACCGAAGCGGATGTGAATGCGCTGACGGTGGTCTTCGGCGAGCAGGAGGCTCGGGATTGGAATAAGGAGAATATAGACTGGAATGCCATTGACAGCCAATTGATCTCGCAGCGCATTGTGGTCACGCGTCCCGAAATCAACGGCAAGAAACTCAGTTCACTTCGTCTGCGCAATACTTACGGGATTAACATCAGTCGTGTTTATCGCTCTGGGGTTCAGTTGCTTGCTACCCCCGATCTTACCTTGCAGTTGGGCGACCGACTGACAGTCGTAGGGGAGGCGGCTGCTATTCAGAACGTGGAGAAGATACTCGGCAATGCCGTAAAGAGCTTGAAAGAGCCTAATCTGATATCTGTATTTACGGGGTTGATTCTTGGGTTGGCCCTGGGTGCCATGCCATTGGCCATTCCCGGTATCAGTACGCCGGTACGCCTCGGACTGGCCGGGGGACCCATTATCGTGGGCATTTTGATCGGGACGTTCGGTCCCCGGTTTCATATGATTACCTATACGACGCTGAGTGCCAATTTGATGTTGCGCGCGCTCGGGCTGTCGATCTATCTCGCCTGCCTCGGACTCGAAGCGGGGCCGGACTTTTTTGCAACGGTCATGCGTCCCGAAGGTTTGCTCTGGCTGTCGCTCGGATTTGCCATTACGTTTATCCCTGTGGTACTCGTGGGATTATTCGCTTTGCGGGTGATCAAACTCGATTTCGGATCGATTTCCGGATTGCTTTGCGGCAGTATGGCCAATCCGATGGCTCTGAACTACGCCAATGATACCATTCCCGGTGACAATCCCGCCGTGTCGTACGCTACGGTATATCCGGTGTGTATGTTCCTGCGCGTAATTCTGATCCAGATCGTGCTGATGTTCTTTCTGTGATTTTTTCGTGGCGGAAAAGACGGAATTTTAAATTTATTTAAAAAATAATTGTAATTTTGTGGGGTTGTAATACTGAATTACAAGTTCAATGATTATATATTAAAGACAAACGCCCTATGAAAGACGCAATTGCAATCCTTACAGGCGGCGGCCCAGCACCCGGTATGAATACCGTGGTCGGTAGCGTGGCCAAAACGTTTCTTGAGAAAGGTTTCCGTGTAATCGGTCTGCATGAAGGTTACACCGGACTGTTCAACAAATCTCCCCGCACGGTGGATATCGACTATTTCCTGGCCGATGATATCTTCAACCGTGGAGGCTCTTACCTGCAGATGAGCCGTTTCAAACCCTCGGACAAGGATTTCGAAGAGAACTTTAATCTCGATTTCTTCACCTCGAATAATGTGAAGCTGCTCGTGACCGTGGGTGGCGACGACACTGCATCGACGGCTAACCGCATCGCCAAATTCCTTGAAGCGAAGAAATATCCTATCGCAAATATTCACGTTCCCAAGACGATCGACAACGACCTGCCTCTTCCGGGCGGTTCGCCTACGTTTGGCTATGAGTCGGCTCTCGACCGGGGTGCTACGATCGGGCGTACCGTTTATATGGACGCTCGTACCAGCGGCAACTGGTTTGTACTTGCTGCCATGGGACGCAGTGCCGGTCACTTGGCATTCGGTATCGGTACGGCTTGCCACTATCCGATGATCGTGATTCCCGAGATGTTCAACAAAACCGAGATTACGGTCGAGAAGATCGTGAACCTGGTGATCTCGTCAATCATCAAACGTAAGATCATGTGCATGGATTATGGAGCAGCCATTATTTCCGAAGGTGTGTTCCATGCATTGAGCAACGAGGAGATCAAGAAGTCGGGCGTACATTTCTCGTACGACGATCATGGCCATCCCGAACTCGGTAAGGTCTCTAAGGCACACATTTTTAACGAGATGATCGAGAATAAACTCAAAGAACTCGGCATGAAGGTAAAATCCCGCCCTGTGGAGATCGGTTATGAGGTTCGTTGCCAGACTCCGGTTGCATACGACCTGGTATATTGCTCGGCTCTGGGTATGGGTGTATATCAGCTTTACAGCGAAGGCAAGACGGGTTGCATGGTCTATGTAGATCAGGCCGGTAAGGTCATGCCGTTGTATTTGAAAGATCTTCAGGATCCTGCTACGGGTAAGATTCCGCCCCGGTTGGTGGATATCACTTCCGATGAGTTCAAGGCCGTCATCGACAATATTCTTTGCTATATTACGCCGGCGGACTATGAGGCTGCGAAGAAGTATGTCCCGAATCCTGAGGCCTACGATTTCGAGAAGATTCTCAATTGGTAGAAATTACAATACCGTTCAAAATAAATGGCATCTCCACAGAGATGCCATTTATTTTTATATTTTTGGCGTTGATGATCTCTTCAAGGATGCGTATATGAGGTTGTTGATTGCTACTTTTTTGCTGATGATATGTTCTTCGGGATATGCTCAGAAGAGGGCGGAGCAGCGTCGTTTTCCTGAACAGTATTATGAAGAGATCGGTATTTCGGTAGGTATACACGATCCGTTTGAGGGAAATGGAATGAATCCAGCCACGGTCTTGGGCGTGCAGTATGCCCGTTTTTCACTCTCCAATATCGGTTTCCGTATGGGTGTGAACTATATATATGGAGATGGAGGGCGTCAAAGACTTTCTTGCTGTGCCGTTGCGTTTTGCTTGGCGTTCGGCATACGGTTCGTTCCGCGACGCACCGCAAAATGCCGCATATGCCGTTGCTTCGGGATATGACCGGGTCTCCTGGGGAGATGTTTTATTGGCGATTTTACCTAAAAGGGTCGAATTGAACGCGGGAATCACTCCCGGTTATCTTTGGGGAGACCATGCCTCTTCTCCGGCGCATGTGAATGAAACCGATGAGTATGCGGATAGTTATGCCGTGAGACGAAATTTTACCTGTTCCCTAGATGTGTCGCTCCGTTTGACTTATCGTATTTGGCGCTTCGGATTTTCGATTGTGCCGACTTATAGCTATTATTTAACCGATAATTTCCGCCGCTATTCCTCGCGGTCTGATTTGAACGGGATGCATCCCTCTGCCTCGTTCCTTGGCGTGGCCGGCGAACTTTCTTTCTGTTTTTGAGACTTTTCTGTTTCAGTGAATCCGAGGTGCAAAAACTCCCAGGAGTATGGGATACTTGGTCTATACTGTAAAAAAAAGGTACAGCATTCTGTACCTTTTTTTATGTTCCGTAACCCTTATTCCGCTGGCCAGGGAGATAGGGAACCCTTACTCTTCGTCCGAGTCGTCGGCCTTATCGTCGATGAGCTCATCGGCCCCTTTGATATCATCGTCGTAGTAATCCTTATCTTCCTCCTCTTCGATATTCCCGTCGACCTTTACGTCAATTTTGACCAGATAGCTAATCTCTTCGGTCTCGAGTACCACGGCATAGAAAAAATCGCCCGACGGTTTGTCGATACGGATCATGGCTTCAGTGTATCCTGTGGGGTATTTTTTCTTCAGTTCCTCTTGTAGTTCCAGGGGTAGGTTATGGTAGCTGACAACGAGGCGTTTCTTAGGCTTTATCTCTTTGCTCATAATGCTTTGTGAAAATTTTCTGCAAGTATACGCAAAATTTATAAATCACAAAAAACAAATATTTTTTTTTGCATTATTTTGATGTGGCCGGACGTTTTTGGATATGATGCGGACTGATTCGGCAGGGAGTGTTAGTCCTTTCCGACGGGATTGATAATACCTAATGACTGATATTCCCGGTGAAGTTCCTCGTCATTGTCCGAGATGACCAGCAATTTGTCGCCTACGACAAGTTTTGTGGCCCCCTTGGGAACGAAATAATTCTCCTCGCGTTTGACCATAACCACGAGTGTGTTGTCCGGAAGAATCAGGTCGCGCAACCGATCCCCGTGAGCCAGTAAAACCGGTTGTACGTCGATTTCAGAGAGGGCCGATTTTACCTTGTCGGGCAGATCGATGCCAAATGCTTCGGTTTTTTCCTCGGTACTCAGGCCGAGAAGCTGGGCGAATCGTGAGACGGTTGTCCCTTGGATAAGCAGGGAGAGTATCGTGATGAAGAAGACCACGTTGAACATCAGGTGGGAGTTGTCGAGTCCTGCGATCAGGGGATAGGTGGCGAAGATGATCGGAACGGCGCCGCGCAGTCCGACCCACGCGACATAGAGCCGTCCTTTAGGCGTCAATCCACGGAACGGTAACAGGCAGAGGTAGACAGCTATTGGCCGCGAAAAGACAATCATGAATATGCCCACCAGCAGACCGATGCCTGCAACATCCGGTTGGATCAATTCGTGCGGATTCACCAATAAGCCGAGCGCAAGGAACATGACGATCTGAAACAGCCAGGCGAATCCATCGAAAAAGGTAGAGAGGCTCTTTTTGTAGACGATTTTGTGGTTGCCGACCATCAGCCCGGCAATATAGACGGCCAGGTAGCCATTACCGTAGATGAGATCGGTGATCGAGAAGGTAAAGAAGACGAAGGCTAGCAGCAGTACCGAGTACATGGACCGATTGTCGACATTGATTCGGTTCAACGTCCGGATGGCCAGTTTGCCGATCAGGAAACCGCTCAGCGCACCGACGCTCATCTGGATGACAAACATGGCGAGCGACTTCCATAGATTGACCTCTCCTTCCGCCTGAATGGCCGAAATCAATAGGATGGTGAGCATATAAGCCATCGGATCGTTGCTGCCGCTCTCCAACTCGAGCATGGGACGCAAGCGTTGTTTGAGTCCCTGTTTGCGTGATCGCAGGATGGAAAATACGGCTGCCGAATCGGTGGAAGACATGACCGAGGCCAATAACATCGATTCGAGTAGGGTGAGGCGCGATCCGGCAATCAGGTAGATGAAGTAGCCGGTTAGACCTGCTGTCAGGAATACACCGAGGGTGGAGAGAAGGATGCCTTGTCCCAGTACGGGTTTTATTTCGGAGAATTTGGTATCCATGCCGCCCGAAAAAAGGATGACGCTCAGGGCGATCATTCCGATGAACTGAGCTGTGCCGGCACTGTTGAATTGGATCCCCAGACCGTCGCTGCCTACGGCCATCCCGACTCCGAGAAACAGAAGCAGGGCGGGAATGCCGAATCGGCTGCCTGCTTTCCCCGCAAGTACGCTGATAAATAGTAACAGAGAGCCTATCAGGACGATATTGCCGGTATTCAAATCCATAGTCGTGTTATTAGGAGGTCGGTTGTCGTTTGATGGACAGGAAAAATGGTGTCCAGTGACAAAGATAAGAAAAACGACGGCATATCCAATGCCAAAGCTGCGATTCTTTTCTATTTATCCCGAAGAATCCTGCCGTTTATTGGGGAATAAAAATGTAGGAAATGGTACCTCGTTGACGGGCTGGAGCGGAGCGGTCGATATTGAACCGGGAGGATTTGGCTGCCTCGATGGCGGTCTCCTGCATGCAGGCGTCGCCCGTGGAGAGGGAACGATCTACGGTCGCTGAAACGACCTCGCCGTTGTTGTTGAGCATGGCGATGACGACAACCTCGCCGCCGCCTTCACACATATAGGCGGGAATCACAAGATGGGCAGAGGTCCGTATGGGGTCCGTAAAAGAGAAAGAGACTGTAACACGACCTTTGACTTTTACATCTTGCGGCTCGGTGTTGCTGCTTTTCCTTCGCGCCGCATTGTCCAGCAGTTCCTGTTCCCGGCGGCGATTGGCTTCGTAAGCCTCACGATTGGCGCGGATGCGTTCCTGTACGGCTTCTGCATCACCATATAGTTCAGAACTTTTTGTCCCCCGGTCATCACGGAGTGCGGCGTTGAATTGTGAAGAGGAGGAGGCGTTTTCGTTCGATATGCGGTTGGAAACGTTCGAAAAGTCTTCCTGTGCCAACTGTTCCAATCGCCTCTGTTCTTCGGGGCCTTGTTCCTGTGGACGTTCTTCTTCCGGAAATTCGACAAGGATGCCGGCGATGTTCGAGGCGCCTCTCAGTTGAATTTTGGCCGACACGAAAACGATTCCCGCCAGCAGATAGGCGATCAGAGTGATACAGATTCCCGCCCGGTGGTCGTAACTCCATACCCCGGCATCCTGCTTCCGCTTTTCAAACGGCAAGCGGAGTTTCGGCAGTTTTTGCGGAGCGTTTTTGTCGGGTTTGTCCATGGAGTTTTGCATAAAGTTGAGCAAAAGTACTATTTCTTTGATAAAATTTAATACCTTTGTGGGCAAAATATTTTTAGCTGATATATTATGTCTTCTAAGCAGAAAACCTTAAATGCTCCTATAACATTCAAAGGAAAAGGCCTTCATACGGGACTGAACGTAACGATGACCGTTTTGCCTGCAGAGCCTGATCACGGTATCGTTTTTAAGAGAACGGATGCCGGGGATGCTTTAGTACCTGCCTTGTCGGAATATGTGACCGATACTTCGCGGGGTACGACTATTGAGAAAGATGGCGTGAAGATCAGTACGATCGAACATGTGATGGCAGCTTTGTGGGGCAGTGGCGTGGATAATGCTTTGATCGAGATCAATGCTCCTGAGACGCCGATACTTGATGGCTCAGCCAAGGAATATGTGAAGAAAATTGCGGAGGTGGGGCTGTGTGAACAGGAGGCAGAGGTTAAGTATTACGAAATACCGGAGAAGACCACGTTCTCTATTCCGGAAAAGGGAGTGCAGATCGATATCTATCCGGACGATCAATTCAGTGTGTCGGTTCAGATTGACTATAATTCGAAGGTGTTGGGCAATCAATATGCTTCGTATACTCCGGCCGATGACTTTGCGAAGGCGATTGCTCCTTGCCGGACGTTCGTTTTTCTGCATGAACTGGAGCCGCTTTTGAATCTGAATCTGATTAAGGGCGGGGATCTGGACAATGCGATTGTTGTGGTTGAGAATCCCGTTTCGGAACAGGAGATCGAACGGTTGTCGAAGATTTTTGACAAGAAGGATATCCGTGTGACGAAAGGCTATCTGAACAATCTTGAATTGCGCTATGTGAATGAACCTGCGCGGCATAAGTTGCTCGACATTATGGGCGATTTTGCGCTGTTGGGTATCCGTTTGAAAGGTCGGGTGTTTGCTACGCGCCCGGGACACTTTGCTAATACGGAGACGATAAAGCTCCTCAAAAAGAATATGAAGAAAGATGTCCATAAACCGCATTTTAAATATGATCCTACGCAGACACCGGTTTATGATATCAATCAAATCCGGGGGGTGTTGCCTCATCGTCCGCCATTCCTGTTGGTCGATCGGATTATCCATATCGATTCGGAAAGTGTCGCCGGTATCAAGAATGTAACAATGAACGAACCTTTCTTCGTAGGGCATTTCCCCTCTGAGCCGGTCATGCCGGGGGTGTTGATCGTGGAGGCGATGGCTCAATGTGGCGGTATCCTGGCGTTGCATAATGTGACGGATCCGGAGAATTACTCCACCTATTTCATGAAGATAGATGGCGTGAAATTTAAACGCAAAGTCGTTCCGGGCGATACACTCCAATTCGAGTTGAGGCTTCTGGAGCCGATTCGTCGCGGTATTGTGCTAATGGAGGCGCGGGCATATGTGGCTGGACAACTTGCAACGGAGGCTGTGCTGATGGCCCAGGTGGCTAAAAATAAATAACAACCGGAGACTACCAATCCAAAATAATATAATATTATATGATAAGCCAATTAGCCTATATTCATCCGGATGCCAAACTGGGCAAGGATGTTACCGTCGAGCCTTTCGCTTATATTGCAGGCGATGTTGTGATTGGTGACGGATGTTGGATCGGTCCCAATGTAGTGATTCTCGACGGGGCGCGCATCGGTAAGAACTGTAAAATACATAATGCAGCTACGATTGCCGGAGTTCCGCAGGATCTGAAATTCAAGGGAGAGTATACTACTGCGGAAATCGGAGATAATAATACGATTCGAGAATGTGCTACGATCAATCGCGGTACGGCAGCCCGAGGCAAGACAGTGATCGGAAACAACAACCTCATTATGGCCTATGTGCATGTGGGGCATGATTGTGTAGTGGGGAATAATTGCGTATTGGTGAATCGTGTCTCTTTGGCCGGAGAGGTTGAAATAGACGATTGGGCTATCCTTGGCGGTCATACGGCGGTGCATCAGTTCTCCCGTATCGGGGCTCATGCCATGTTGAGCGGAGGCTCGCTGGTGAGCAAAGATGTACCTCCTTTTGTAAAAGCAGCGCATTTTCCGCTTTCGTTCGTCGGAGCCAATTTTATCGGTTTGCGTCGTCGTGGTTTTACTACTGAGAAGATCAATGAGATACAGGATATTTTCCGGATATTGTTCCAGAGCGGTTTCGGATATACGAAAGGCTGCGATATGGTAATGGCAGAGATTCCCCAGAGCGAAGAGCGTGATATGATTGTGAATTTCATCCGGGAGTCGAAACGAGGTATCCTCAAACCGTATAATAGCATGAAAGCAGGGGACGAGGTCGAATAGTCCGTGCCCGAAGTGATAAAAAAGTGCAGATATAGCTGTTTTTTCTGAAAAAATTGTTATATTTGTGCGGTAAACGAGAGTGATAGGGGACGAGAGTCCCCTATTTCCGTAGAAAAAAACCGTCTGTACGAGCTATGATGGATGTGCGAAAAATACGAGATGTAGCGGAAAAGATTCTGGATAACAGTGAATTGTTTGTTGTCGATGTGAAGTGCAATTTGGCCAACGAAGTGGAGGTGCTGATCGATAGCGACTCTTCGGTGTCGATCGACGCATGTGTGTCGCTGAATCGAGCTATCGAAGAACAGTTCGACCGTGAGGAGGAAGATTTCCAGCTCACGGTAGCTTCGGCAGGCATCGGGCAGCCACTGCGGGTTTTCCGTCAGTATAAAAAGTTGATAGGAAGTCCTGTGGAGGTGTTGCTCTGTAACGGAACAAAGATTATCGCAGAACTTCGTGATGCTACGCCGGAGAGCATAACTCTTGCCTATACTGAGAAAGTGGCTGTGGAGGGGAAAAAGAGAAAAGAGACGGTCGAGGTGGTGAAGACCTATCTGCTGACGGAGGTGAAAAGCACCAAAGAATACCTGGATTTCAAATAAGTAAAATCATATAAAAACAGCAAAGCATTAATTTTATGGACAATCTGAATCTGATCAATACGTTCGCCGAGTTCAAGGAGCTGAAGAATATTGATAAAAGCACGATGGTCGGCGTGTTGGAGGATGTTTTTCGTCATCTGCTGATTAAGACTTATGAGACGGATGAGAATTTCGACGTAATTATCAATCCGGAGAAGGGCGACCTTGAGATCTGGCGAAACCGTACGATTGTGGAGGACGGTCAGGTGGAGAACCCCAATCAGCAGATATCACTCAGCGATGCCCGCAAACTCGATGCTACGTATGAAGTGGGAGAGGAGGTTGCTGACGAGATTAAGCTCGAATCGTTCGGCCGTCGTGCCGTACTTTCGCTTCGTCAGAACCTGGCCTCGCGGATTCTTGATCTGGAGAAAGCCAGCCTGTATGAGAAGTACAGCGAGAAGGTGGGTGAGATTATCACGGGCGAGGTATATCAGGTTTGGAAGAAAGAGGTGCTCGTGCTTGATGATGAGGACAACGAATTGGTGCTGCCCAAGAGTGAGCAGATTCCGAGCGATTTCTTCCGTAAGGGCGATACGATCCGAGCCATCGTTTCCAAAGTCGAGATGCGAAACAATACGCCGATGATTATCCTTTCGCGTACGGCTCCGGAATTTCTCGAGCGGCTCTTCGAATTGGAGGTGCCGGAGATTTTCGATGGACTGATCACAATCAAGAAGATTGTCCGCATTCCCGGAGAACGAGCCAAGGTGGCTGTTGAGTCGTATGATGAGCGGATTGACCCGGTGGGAGCATGTGTCGGTATGAAAGGGTCGCGCATCTATTCGATTGTCAAAGAACTCAAGAATGAGAATATTGACGTGGTGAACTGGACAAACAATACCCAGTTGTTGATTCAGCGCGCTCTGAATCCGGCAAAGATTTCGTCGATTCATCTGGATGAGGAGAAAAAAACAGCAGCCGTTTATCTCAAACCGAGCGAGGTGTCGTTGGCAATCGGGAAAGGCGGTCTGAACATTCGGTTGGCCAGCATGCTTACCGGTTACGACATCGATGTGTATCGTGAAGTTGAGGAGGAGGATGTGGCGTTGGATGAGTTCTCGGACGAGATCGACCAATGGATTATCGATGCTCTCAAGGGAATCGGTTGCGATACGGCCAAGAGCGTGCTCGAATTGCCGCTTGACGAGCTGGCGAAACGAACAGACCTGGAGGAGGAGACCGTCAAAGAGGTGGTTGCCATTCTTAAGTCGGAATTTGAATAGCCCCTGTGTGTCCGGGAGGGTTGCCGCCTGTCCCGGGATTTTGTAAGCCGGGATGAATAGGCTTTGGATGAGATAGAAGAGAATATTTAGTAATGCCGTAAAACAAGATTATATGTCAAATGCAAGAAGACTCAGACTCCATCAGGTTGCACGAGAGTTTAAGGTAGGACAGACTACCATCATCGACTTTCTGAATAAAAAGGGTATTCAAGTGGAGAATTCTCCCAGCTCTTTTATTGAGCCTGACGTCTATGCCGTTCTCGATAAAGAGTTCGGTGGAAATAAGACCGACGAACGGGTGAACATTCGGGAGCGAATCAACCTGAAACAGGAGTCGATTTCGCTGAATGACCTGAAGGATGGGGGGAACAAAAGTGCCGAATCCGAATATAAAAAAGAGGAGGTGGTGATTAAAAGTGGTGTGATTAGTGTCAAGGATGAGGTAGCTGCGATGAGTACCCCGAAGATTCTCGGAAAGATCGACTTGTCGGGGAATAAGCCTCAACCGGTTAAATCCGCCGTATCGGCTCCTCGCGAGATGGAGAAAGAGACTCCGAAGCCTGTGGCGCAACCGACAGTTGCCCCGGAGGTTAAAAAAGAGCCGACGGTGGAGCCATATTCAGCCCCTGTTGCTGAACCTGTTCGGGTGGCGGAGCCTGTGTCAATCCAGGCTTCTGAAGAGAAGAAGCAGGAGCCGGTTTCTACGACGGAATCGACGGTGCCGTCTGAGCCGGTTATGCAGAGCCAGACATATGATGAGCGAATGGCTGCCGATCACAATAATGTCTTCCGGCCGTCCGAGACCAATCTTACCGGGCCTAAGGTGCTTGGCAAGATCGACGTGGGATCGTTCGAGAAGAAAAAGGGCGATCACAACAGACGAGAAAAACGGAAACGCATCACCAAGGATAAGGTGGATGTGACGAAACAGCAGGCTCCCGTGCAGAAACAGCAGGGCGGAGGCAAGTCGAACTTCGGCGGTCAGCGGGACAAAAAGGGGAATAAGGCTCCAAAACCCGTTTTGCGTCCGGAGGTGAGCGATGAGGATGTACAGAAGCAGATTAAAGATACATTGGCACGTCTGACGGCTAAAGGCGGAAAGAGCAAAAGTGCCAAATATCGTAGAGATAAGCGCGAGGCTGTTTCCGCCAAGATGAGCGAGGAGATGGAACGCGCGGAACAGGAGAAGAGTACGCTGAAGGTGACGGAGTTTGTGACCGTGAGTGAACTGGCTACGATGATGAATGTCGGAGTGACCGAGGTGATCACGGCTTGTATGAATCTCGGTCTTATGGTGTCGATCAACCAGCGTTTGGATGCGGAGGCCCTCGTGGTCGTAGCTGAAGAGTTCGGATTTAAGGTGGAATTCGTTTCAGTAGAGATTCAGGAGGCCATCGAAGAGGTGGCCGACAAGGAGGAAGATTTGGTTCCGCGGCCTCCGATTGTGACGGTGATGGGACACGTAGACCATGGTAAGACGTCGCTGCTCGACAATATCCGCAAGACCAATGTGATTGCGGGAGAGGCCGGTGGTATTACGCAGCATATAGGTGCCTATAGCGTGGATCTGAACGGCCGGAAGATCACCTTCCTCGATACTCCTGGACACGAAGCGTTTACGGCTATGCGTGCTCGTGGTGCCAAGGTGACGGACGTGGCAATCATCATTGTGGCCGCTGACGACAATGTGATGCCGCAAACGGTGGAGGCAATCAACCACGCTACGGCAGCAGGTGTGCCTATGGTGTTTGCCATCAATAAGATCGATAAGGAGGGCGCTAATCCGGATCATATCAAGGAGCAGCTTGCCAATATGAATTATCTGGTCGAGGACTGGGGCGGCAAGTATCAGTCGCAGGAGATTTCGGCCAAGAAGGGATTGAATCTCGACAAGTTGCTCGAGAAGGTGCTGCTCGAGGCCGAATTTCTTGACTTGAAAGCCAATCCGAATCGGAAGGCGACGGGGGCGGTCATCGAATCGTCGCTCGATAAGGGACGCGGATATGTGGCAACGGTGCTCGTACAGAATGGAACCCTTCATGTTGGAGATGTGATACTTTCGGGTATCCATTCGGGACGTGTGAAAGCCATGTTCAATGAATATGGACAGAAGGTGGAGGCAGCGCCTCCTTCCACGCCGGTATTGGTGCTTGGTCTGAACGGAGCACCGCAGGCCGGAGATACGTTCAATGTGATGGATGACGATAAGAGCGCCCGTGAGATTGCCAATAAGCGCGAACAGTTGCAACGTATGCAAGGATTGCGTACGCAGAAACATGTAACCCTTGACGAGATTGGCCGCCGTATTGCGATTGGAAACTTTAAAGAGCTTAATATCATCGTTAAGGGTGATGTGGATGGTTCGGTTGAGGCTATGGCCGACTCTCTGATTAAACTCTCGAAAGAAGAGGTGCAGGTGAATGTGATTCACAAAGCGGTCGGACAGATTTCCGAGTCGGATGTACTGCTTGCTGCGGCCTCCAATGCCATCATTGTCGGTTTCCAGGTACGGCCTTCTGTCAGCGCCCGTAAACTGGCCGAGAAGGAGGAGATCGAGATACGTCTCTATTCGATTATCTACGATGCGATCAACGATATTAAAGATGCAATTGAAGGTATGTTGGCTCCGGTTACGAAGGAGGAGATCGTATGTTCGGTAGAGGTGCTCGAGGTGTTCAAGATCAGCAAGGTAGGCGCTGTTGCCGGATGTATTGTCCGGGAAGGTAAGATCACTCGTAACACCGCAATCCGTGTGATTCGTGACGGTATCGTGGTGTATACCGGGAAACTCGGCTCCCTGAAGCGTTTCAAAGACGATGTGAAAGAGGTAACCTCCGGTATGGAGTGTGGCCTGAATATCGAGAATTATAATGATATCAAGGTCGGAGATATGGTCGAAGGTTACGAGGTGGTCGAGGTGAAACGATAGAACAATCTTGTGATCGATCGCTAATGAGAAAAGGGTTGCAGACTACTGAGGACTGCAACCCTTTTTCTTTTATCAAGCCGAAGGGGACTGCTATATGAATCTGCCTACTCTTTCTCGTGGTGTTGGGAAGGCAACTCCATCTCTTCCAGTCTGGCAACAGGTGCAACGTCGAGCGTAGAGAATTGGTTGTTCATGTAACGGTGGTATCCCGTCATGGCGATCATGGCAGCATTGTCCGTCGTGAATTTAAATTCCGGGAGGAATGTCCTCCATCCGCGTTTTTTCCCTTCGGAAACGATACCTTTTCGCAGCCCTGAATTGGCCGATACGCCTCCTGCGATGGCAATGTCCTTGATTTTGTACTCCTTGGCTGCTTTAATCAGTTTATTCAACAGAATCTCTACAATCGTATATTGCAACGAGGCGCAGAGATCGGCCTTGTTCTTTTCGATGAATTCCGGGTCTTGAGCCATTTCGTCCCGCAAGAAGTAGAGAAACGAGGTTTTCAACCCACTAAAACTGTAATCGAAATCGTCTACCGAGGGCTTTGCGAATTTGAACCGTTTCGGATCACCCTCCTGAGCCAGTTTGTCGATTACCGGCCCTCCCGGATAGGGAAGCCCCATGACTTTGGCGCACTTATCGAATGCCTCGCCTGCGGCATCGTCGATCGTTGTGCCGATGATTTCCATGTCGAGGTAGTCTCTTACCAATACGATCTGGGTGTGCCCTCCGGAGACGAGCAGGCAGAGAAATGGAAACGCTGGGTGGGGCAACTGGCGGTCGGGCAGGTCGATAAAATGCGACAGAATGTGCCCTTGTAGATGATTTACCTCCACCATCGGAATATCCTTGGCGATGGCAAGGCCTTTGGTGAAAGATACCCCCACCAGCAGCGAACCTAGCAACCCCGGTCCTCGTGTGAATGCAATGGCATCCACGTCGTCGATAGTGATCCCGGCCTCTTTGAGAGCCGTGTCCACTACGGGGATGATGTTTTGCTGATGCGCCCGCGATGCGAGTTCGGGAATTACCCCTCCATATTTGACGTGAACCTGCTGACTGGCAATGACATTCGACAATAATACATTGTTGCGCAGAACGGCGGCCGACGTATCGTCGCAAGAAGACTCGATTCCCAATATAGTAATATCCATCAGGCTATTTATTATTTGACTTTTATTCGTAAATTTGTTGCTTATATGAAGCATATTCTGTGGGCAAAGTTATAAAAATATTGGTTTCGTGCGTCTCTGCGGTGATATTAGCCATCATAATATTGCCGCTTGTAGTGACGCTGTTGCTCCATTTGCCTCCTGTACAGAATTATTTGGCCCGGAAAGCGACTGATATGATCAGTCGTAAATTAGAAACTCGGGTTTCTATCGACCGGATTCACATGAAACTCTTTACCGGTCTTTCCGTCGACGGTTTTTATGTGGAGGACTATCGACAGGATACGTTGCTGTATGTGAACCGGATTGAGGTGGATGTCCTTCGTCGGGGCATTTTTCAAGGCAATCTTGCCCTGGGGGACGTGAAGGTTTCGGGCGTGCGTTTTTTTATGGAACAGACTCCGGAAGGGATATCCAACCTGAAACAGATTCTCCTGAAATTGAAAAGAGACCGTAAAAAGGAGCGTAAGGGAAATTTTCGGCTTACTGCCTCCTCGGTCAGTGTACGGGATATGGCTTTCAAATTCCGTAAGAATCAGTATATTCCCAGGGAATACGGGGTGAATTTTACGGATGTCGATGTGCCTGAGTTGAATGTGGAGACGGAGAATCTTTCCGTGGTGGGGGATAGTATCTCGATGCGCATACGCGATATTTCACTCAACGAGAAGAGCGGATTTGCCGTGAATGCCTTGGCTTGTCGTACATTTTCGGTTTCTGGCAGCGGTCTTAGGTTTGATCGGCTGCATGTCCGGCTGCCCGACTCGGAGTTGAATATGGACTATTTCCGGATGTTGTACGCAGATTGGAAAATGCAGGATTTCTTGCGCACCGTGCGTATGAAAGCCCGAATCTCCCGTTCGAAGGTGAGTTTTCAGTCGATTGCCTATTTTGCTCCCCGACAGCGGACATGGTTTACCTCTTTCGAGGAGGTGGAAGCCACGGTCAACGGTCCCATTGCGGATATGTCGGGTGAAATTCTCCATGCTCGTGTGGGCGATACGGAGGTCGCCCTGAAATATACCATGACCGGTATTCCGGATATAGAAAATACCCGTTTCGATTTCCAAGTCGACAATCTTGAGACCGATGCCGATGATATCAAGGCATTGGTCGCCGACATTACCCATCGTTCGATGGAGGAACCGCTGATGGAGAAGTTGAGGAACCTGGGCAAGATACGGCTTTCCGGACATTTCGATGGCCTATTGGCTCGTTTTACTGCTAATGCTGCGTTGAAAACTGCAGAGGGAGATGCACGGATGAATCTGCGGTTCGTGCCGAAAGGTCGGGCGCAAACCGCTTTTACAGGGAGTGTTAATGTGCAGGAGCTCAATCTGGGCCGGTTGTTCGGGGAGCCGAATCTGGGTCGGTTCTCTGCAGCGGCGGAGGTGACGGGGGCTTTTGCCGGTAACGACCTTACGGCCGATACGGATGCCCGGCTGAGCCGTGTGGATTATAACGGTTATTCGTATGGCGACATTGCCATGCAGGGGCGATTCAGCAATCGTCAGTTCCGAGGAGATATCCATTCGGCCGATCCGAATCTTTCGTTCGACTTTACGGGTATGATTGATCTGAACGATTCGGTTCCTCATTATGATTTTGATATGCAACTCCATCGGGCAGATCTGCACAGGTTGAATTTCAATCGACGTGATAGCATCTCCCTTGTAAAATGCAATGTTGCGGCTTGTGTCAGCGGTTCGACATTCGACAATATGAATGGGGAGGTTGTTGTCAGTGATCTGCTTTATGTGAATCAACTTGATTCTGTGCGTACCGGTGAAATCCGATTGTTAGGCGAAAATAGTGATCAGAGCAAATACCTGGCGATGAAATCTTCTTTTGCTGATGCAGAATTTCGTAGCCGTATGAGTTATGCACGTCTTGCTGCCTACTTCGAGGATGTGTTATGGTCCTATTTGCCGACTTTATCGGCTCGAGAACATCTCAGTCTGCCGAAACAGGAGGTTGTGGGTGATGCGAACAACTATTCACTGCTCAAAGTCGATGTGAAGCAGGCCAATAATGTGGCAGGGATATTTGTACCGGGGATGATCGTTGCATCCGGTACACAGTTTTCGTTTCTGTTTAATCCGAATATTGAGAAATTCACCCTTTCACTTACTTCGGATTACATCGAGCATGACAACTTTTTTGTTTCGAACTTGGAGATGAATAGTCGGAATCAGTCAGACTCTATTTCGCTATTTGTTCGAGCCGACGATATTTATACATCCGGATTCTATATGCCCGATTTTTCGGTGATTGGCGGTGCCCGGGAAAATCGCATCAATGTTTCAGCCCGATTCCGTGATAAACAGAATGGTGCCGGAGCCTTATTGGGCGCTACGGCTACGCTTGGCCATAATCCGGAAGGATTGCCCCAGATAAGTTTGCGTCTCAGCCCTTCGTATTTTACCGATGGGCGGCAAACATGGAATATCTATACACGGGGTATTGTGATGGATTCCGTGCGTACAGAGGTGCACGATCTTACGGTGTTGAGCGCTGGCCAGCGTTTGGGTGTGGATGGAGTCGCTTCCCGAAGCCGTGCGGATACACTCCATGTCTCTTTATCCAATTTCGATATAGCTCCTTTGACGCAGTTCATGTCGCGGATGGGATACCAAGTGTCCGGGGTGACCAATGGCCATGCAGATCTGATTTCGGCTCGTTCCAGAGGCGTGTTGAATGCCCGGATCCGGTTCGATAGTGTTCGGATCAACGATGTGATGGTCCCGCCTGCTTTGTTTGAGAGTTCCTGGGATTTTGCACGTGAGCGAGCTCGGTTTGCGCTTTCCAGCCGGGAATCGCGTGATACGGTCGTGTTGGGATATTATCGGCCAACGGATGGGCGTTATTTGGTGGATGCCGATTTCAAGAACCTCGATCTTGCACTGCTCGATCCTCTCCTGGATGGAGTTGTTAGTCATACGCAGGGTGGTTGCGAAGTCTCTCTGCAGGTCACCGGAGCCAAACGGTATCCCAAATTCAATGGGACAATTCGAGTCCCTCGGCTTACCACAACGGTCGATTTTCTGAATGTGCCTTATTCCGTGACCGATGGTCAGATTGTTTTTACGGATAACAAACTCTCCTTGCATCAGGCGCGTTTGAGTGATCCCGAGGGCAATGGGGCGGAGATGGAGATGGAGGTGGACTTGAATCATCTCTCCAATATCATTTATGAACTGCGGATTCGCCCCGAACGTATGCTGGTAATGAATACCACGGAGGCGCAGAACGACCTGTTCTATGGACGGTTATATGCTTCGG
>CALVFI010000023.1 GCA_944326815.1 uncultured Rikenellaceae bacterium
CCAAACTCGTTTTGGGCAATGGTGTGCCGACGGACAATACCGCTTTTACGGAAAATTCTTATGAATGAGGGGATAAAAAACGGGAGTTTATATCAAAATCTCGAATTAAATAGCTACTTTTGCATAGGAAGAGTTCTTTGAAGGTTACGCAACGCGCAGACGGATAATGCAGTAGATAACTAACTAAATCGTAACCTATTACTATCAAGAGCAATTAACCTACGCTCATTTCCAATAAATTACACTCTTTTCGTAACTTCTCAGCGCAAAGATACGAAAAACCCTATTTCCCCCTACGTACTTCATGCTCTTTTTGTAAGGAGATTGCCTGCTGAAATGTACTGGTTTGTCGGGGTTGGGTGGATAAGCAAACAGGCGTCTTCCGAGAAAGACGCCTGTTTGTGCGATGGCATATCGAATCAGTACCCGAATATTTGTTCCCGGGTGAGTATTGTTACGGGTCCGAGCGACTCGAGTTTGTTCATGTCGAGCTCCTTAATGTCTCCCAGAATACTGTAGGTATATTTCCGATCTTTGATCCACTGTTGATGGAATGTTTTCAGGTCGTCAAGCGTCATCTTCTCTACCTGCTCGTAGATGGCTTTGTTGCGATCCTGAGTCAGCCCCAGATCTTTGTTGTCGAGGAAACTCCACAGGATATCGTCCTTGATGGTGCGTTGGGTGCGGATGCGCTTGAGCAACGACTCCTTGGCAATATCGAACGCCGCCTGACTTTGGGGCATACGTTCGATGATTTCGTCAAAGGCATCGAGGGCAAGTCCCAGTTTGTCGTTTTGCGTACCGATATAGGTGGTGAAGAAGTAGGGGTCGGTGAGGTAGGAGGGCTCCATCAGGAATGCCCGGGCCGTATAGGCCAGGCCGCGTCTTTCGCGGAGCTCCTGGAAGACGAGCGAGGTCATGCCGCCTCCGAAATATTCGTTGAACAGAGCTACCGCCGCATCATTTTTGACATCAAAAGGTTCGTTCCGGTTGGAATATTGGACGATATCGATCTTTTGTGCGTCGTATTGGGCCAACAATACCCGGTTTTCCGGGGTCGTGAGGTAGGGTGACTGCCGACCGCCTGCCGGTTTGAGTGTCTCGGGAGCATAGTGGTATTGGTTGATATGGTCGATTATTGCTGTTTCCGATTCCGGCCCGTAATAAAGTATGGTGTGCTGCCTGTCGCGGAGTTTGCGTATGCCAGTGAGCAGTTGGTCCGAGTTGAAGATCTCTATTTCGCTGTCTCTAAGAGATGTTCCCTTGACATACTGTTCTCCGAAGAAAGTATAGCGTTGCAGGGCGGTGAGGTTGGCCCGCTGGTTGAGTTTTGAATCGGCACGGGCCTTCAGCATATCGGCTTTCAGGTTCGCGAGGATGGCATCATCGGGTTGGGCATGAGCCAGCAGGTCTTCCACAATCTCCATCGCCTTACTCATGTTCTCGCTCAACCCCTCCAGGGCAATGTAGGTGCGGTTCTCCTGGCTGACAATGCGGAACGAACAGGCGATGTCGTACAGTTCACGTTTGATCTCTTCGGCACTTTTTTGATCGGTTCCCAGATAATCGATATAATCGGCAGCCATGCCGAGCAGCGGATTCTGGTTCCGGCCGAAGTCGTATACATAGGTGAGCGAGAATAGGCCGTTGGTTTTGTTTTGTGTGTAGAGTACGGGAATCTGCGATTTGGCTGTCAACTGGCTCATGTCCTTCTCGTAATCTACGAAGACGGGGTCAATCGGTTTTACGCGTGTTGTCTGGATGTCGCGCAGGAATTGACTGGCCGTGTCGCGATTGGCGAAAATGGGGGTGATTTCGGGTTTTTCGATCTTTGTCTCATTGGGATCTTGTCCCTGTCGTTTATAGACGATTACATAATTCTCCGGGCCGAGTTTCTCTTTGGCAAAGGTCATGATCTCTTCTTTGGTGATTTTACTGATACGGTCAACGGTCTCCACCACCTCTTTCCACGGCTGGCCATAGATAAACGATTGAACGAAGAGATCGGCGCGTCCGCTGTTCGTATCGGTATACTTCATCATGGAGGCTTTGAAGTTGTTGATGCTGGCCTCAAGTAGTGATTCATCAAACTCTCCGGAAGCCAGTTTGCTCACCTCGCTCAGCAGCAGGTCTTTGACCTCGTCGAGGTTTTGCCCGGCCTTGGGACGTCCTTCAAGGATAAAAGAGCCATAGTCGGCATTCATATAGGGGTAAGCCTCGGCATTGAGTACTTTTTGTTGTTGGTTCAGATTGAGGTCGAACAGCCCGGCTTGTCCGTTATTGAGGATGCTGCCGGCCAGTTGTGCCAAATCGCCGTCCCGGCTGGCTGCTCCATCGAGTCGCCAGGCGAGCGTCACGCTCTCGGCATCCGGACCGAGCACCTCTTTCACGATAGGGGCGGTGATGGTCGATTCGGCCTCGAACGTCAGCTGGGGAAGCGCCGGATTTGGTTCGAGATGGCCGAAATATTGATCAATGATGGCAATCATCTTGTCTGGATCGAAGTCGCCCGAGAGGCAGATGGCCATGTTGTTGGGTACGTACCAGGTGTGGTAGTAATTTTTGATATTGGTGATCGACGGGTTCTTCAGGTCGTGTTGTGTGCCGAGCACGGTTTGTGTGCCGTAAGGGTGATGAGTGAAGAGTCCTGCCATCAGGGTTTCATAGACCTTTCTGCTGTCTTGAGTCAGGGAGATGTTTTTCTCTTCGTAGACGGTCTCCAGTTCGGTGTGGAAGCCGCGGATAACAGCGTTCTGGAAACGGTCGGCCTGGATTCGGGCCCAGTTTTCCACCTCATTCGAGGGAATGTCTTCGATGTAGACCGTCATGTCGTAACCAGTGTAGGCGTTTGACCCTTCGGAGCCGATGGCCGCCATCAGTTTGTCGTATTCGTTCGGGATGGCGATCTTGGAGGCTTCGTAACTGATGCTGTCGATTTGCCGGTAGATGGCCTTGCGCTCCGCTTCATCCGCGGTTTTGCGATAGACCTCGAAGAGTGCTTCGATCTGATCGAGCATCGGTTCTTCGAGTTCATAGTTTTGAGTGCCGAACTGTTGGGTCCCTTTGAACATCAAGTGTTCGAAGTAGTGGGCCAGTCCGGTGGTTTCGTGCGGATCGTTTTTGCCGCCTACTCGTACGGCGATATAGGTTTGGATACGAGGTGTTTCCTTGTTGACGGTCATGTAGACCTTAAGCCCGTTCCCCAGCGTATAGATTCGGGCATTCAACGGATCGTTCTCTACGCTTTCGTAAGTGTATTTGGAACCGCATGCGGTTGCCACGACGGTCAATAGCACGACCGACAATCGTTTGAATAGAAGTTTCATGAGCGCAATTTTAGTAGTATATGGATACAAATATAGTAAAAACGGGTGGGAAAATCATGAGTTAAAGGCTGCGTTGAGCGTAGAGAATAAAAAAAGGACACTTTATATTAAGCGTCCTTGCAGATCGTCTTGTAGAAGATGGTTCCCTGACGGAGTCCTGGCGGCAGTTTATTTGACCAGCTTATTGGTCTCCGTATCGGGGAATACTACCCATGGCTGGAAGGTCTTGGCTTCTTCGAAATCCATGAGCGCGTAGGAGATGATGATGACTACATCGCCTACGGCTGCCTTGCGCGCTGCCGGTCCGTTGAGACAGATGCAGCCGCTGCCCCGTTTGCCTTTGATGACATAGGTCTCGAGCCGTTCGCCATTGTTGGCGTTGACTACCTGTACCTTCTCTCCCGCAATCATATTGGCTGCTTCGAGCAACTCTTCGTCGATCGTGATGCTGCCCACGTAGTTGAGGTTGGCTTCGGTAATGGTGGCGCGGTGGATCTTGGATTTGAGTACTTCTATCTGCATTTTCATACGAAACGGATATTATCGATCAGCCGCACCTCGCCGGCTTGAACCGTGATGCAGCCCTGTTTTTCGCAATTTTCACTCCAACTGTGGATCTCTTGCATCGTCCGTGCGTTCACAATCTGGAAATAGACCACCTGAAGCAAGGGGTTGGCGTTGACCTTGTCCGTGACGAATTGCACAACCTCCGCGGGTGACATCTCTTCCATCTTCTCTACTCCGGCCTTAAGCGCAGCATAGATCTCGGGAGCCGCGTTGCGGTGTGCCTCGTCGAGCAATACGTTACGCGAACTGAGCGCCAGACCGTCGGTAGCCCGCTTGATGGGGCACGGGATGATCTCTACCGGGAAGCCAAGTTGTTCTACCATCGCCCGAATGATGGCGATTTGTTGGAAATCTTTCTCCCCGAAGTAGGCTTTCGCCGGATTGACCAGCGAGAAAAGACGACTCACCACCTGGGCTACTCCGTTGAAGTGCCCGGGGCGGCTGGCTCCTTCCATGACTTTGTCCAATAACCCAAAGTCGAATACCCGCGTATCCGGCTCGGGGTAGATCTCCTCCACCGTCGGGACAAAAGCGATGTCCACTCCCGCTTTTTCAAGCAGGGCCAAATCGGCCTCTACCGTTCGGGGGTAGTTCTTCAGATCATTCTTGTCGTTGAACTGCGTCGGGTTGACAAAGATGCTCACCACGACCGTGGCACACTCCTTGCGAGCTCTCTCGACGAGCGACAGATGCCCTTCGTGAAGAGCGCCCATCGTGGGGACAAAACCTAACGTAGCATGATCTACGGTATCCAGATATTCCCGCAGTTGGGAACATGTACCCGCTGTTTTCATGGCCATTTTTTTAGTTCATATCTGCTGTTAAGGCGAGGCAAAGTTAGGAATTAGATTAGAATTATCTAATTTTTTCGACGAAAATCGATAACTTTGCCAAAAACCAAAACATAACCCGATGAAAAAAATTGTAATGCTCATGACAATTTGTGCCATAACGGCGCTCTCCTATTCGTGTAAACAACAGGTAAAGGAGGAGTCCGGTTTTCAGTGGATTGTCGATCGGTTCGACGACATTAAAGTGCTTCGCTATCAGGTGCCCGGTTTCGAGGAACTGCCTCTGGATCAGAAACTGTTGATCTACTATCTGAATCAGGCGGCACTTTGCGGTCGTGATATCATATTTGATCAGAACTGCCGCTACAATCTGCCGATTCGTCGTACGCTCGAGGCCATTTACGAAAATTATACGGGCGACAAAAACTCGGAATCCTGGAAGGCTTTCGAGAAATATCTCAAGAAGGTGTGGTTTGCCAATGGCATTCATCACCATTACTCGATGGACAAATTCCAGCCGGAGTTCAGCGAAGCGTATTTCGATTCGCTCGTAAAGGTGACGCCAGCCTCGGCCTTCCCGCAGGACTGCGGTACATTGGAAGAGTTGATGGCGACCATTAAACCCGTCATGTTCGATCCGTCGGTGCTGCCCGTTCGGGTGAACCAGAAAGCCGGGGTGGATATGCTGCAGTCTTCGGCTATGAACTATTACGAAGGGGTGTCGCAGGCGGAAGCCGAAGGGTTCTATGCGAAGATGGCCAATGCGCAGGCAGGCGACCCGCAGCCGATCTCTTGCGGGTTGAACAGCAAGCTGGTGAAAGAGAACGGCAAGTTGTCGGAACAGGTATGGAAAGTGGGTGGTATGTACTCCCTGGCGATTGAGAAGATCGTCTATTGGTTGACGAAGGCGGCCGAGGTGGCCAATCCCACGCAGAAAGAGACCATCGAATCGCTGATCTCCTATTATAAGACGGGAGATTTGAAGGAGTTTGATGCGTATAATATTCACTGGGTAAAGGATACGGTGTCGCATGTCGACTTCGTCAATGGATTTATCGAGACCTACGGTGATCCGCTCGGATATAAAGCCTCTTGGGAGGGTCTGGTGAACTTCCGTAACGATGAGGCTACGAAACGCACCGAGATCATTAGCGATGCAGCCCAATGGTTCGAGGATCACTCGCCGATCGACCCTCAATATCGTAAAAAGGAGGTGAAGGGTGTGTCGGCCAAGGTGATTACGGCAGCCATCCTTGCCGGAGACTGCTATCCTGCGACGCCGATCGGGATCAACCTCCCCAATGCGGATTGGATCCGTAAGGATTACGGGTCGAAATCGGTAACGATCGAGAATATCACCTATGCTTATGATGAGGCGGCCAAGGGAAATGGATTCCAGGAGGAGTTCGTGCTTCGGGCCGAGGATCGTGAGCGGATGGATAAATATGGTTCGCTCGGGGATAATCTGCATACCGATTTGCATGAATGTCTCGGCCATGGCTCGGGACAGTTGGCTCCCGGCACACGCGGCGATGAGTTGAAAAATTACGGTTCTACGCTCGAGGAGGCGCGTGCGGATCTGTTTGCCCTCTATTATCTGCGAGACCCGAAGATGATCGAGTTGGGGGTAATCCCGACGCTCGACGTGGCCGATGCCGAGTATGCCTCTTACATGATGAATGGATTGATGACTCAGTTGGCACGTATTCAGCCCGGCAAGGATGTGGAGGAGGCCCATATGCGCAATCGGAAACTGATTGCCGAGTGGTGCTATGAGAAGGGACGTGCGGAGAACGTTGTTGAAATGGTGCAGCAGGAGGGTAAGACCTATGTTGTGGTGAATGATTTTGCGAAACTGCGCGATTTGTTCGGACAGTTGCTCAAGGAGATTCAGCGCATTAAATCGGAGGGTGATTTTGCTGCCGGGCAGGCTCTTGTTGAGAATTATGGGGTAAAGGTTGATCAAAAGCTCCACGACGAGGTGCTTGAGCGTTATGCCAAACTCAATATCGAACCTTATGCTGGTTTTGTTAATCCTAACTATGATGTAGTGATGAAGGATGGCGAGATTGTCGATGTGCAGATTGAGTATCCGACCGATTATGTGGGTCAGATGATGGAATATTCGAAGAACTATTCTTTCCTGCCCTCGAAGAATTAGGATTGAACCTTTTGGTGAGAACGGAAAATGAGGAGGCCTGCGTTTTTGCGCGGGCCTCTTTAGTTAGCATTTGAGAATACCTTATAATATATAAGGTAGATAGTATATAAAAACGGAATTTCTCCTTTTCATTGAGAGGTGACTCCCGATATTGGTGTATGTTGGAGCGAGTCGAGTTTCGGGATAGTATCGGGGAAGAGATGAAATAAAAAAACTGCGGCTTTGGGGCCGCAGTTTTTTTGTTTGCAAAACGCTTATGCGAGGAGCAGTTCGAGCATCTTGATGGCTGCCGTGGCAATCGGCGTGCCGGGGCCGAAGATGGCTGCGGCACCATCGCGATAGAGTTCGTCGTAGTCCTGATGAGGAATCACTCCTCCCACGATTACCATAATGTCCTCGCGACCCAGTTTCTTGAGTTCGGCGATGATTTGCGGCACGAGGGTGAGGTGTCCGGCGGCCAATGACGATACGCCTACGACATTCACGTCGTTTTCAACGGCCTGTTTGGCTGCTTCGGCCGGAGTTTGGAACAACGGTCCCATATCCACATCGAAACCGATGTCGGCATAACCCGTAGCAACGACTTTGGCTCCACGGTCGTGTCCGTCCTGACCCAGTTTTGCAATCATGATACGGGGTTGACGTCCCTCTTTCTTGACAAATTGCTCTACGAGCTCTTTTGCCTTTTCGAAATCCTTATCTGCTTTCACTTCCGATGAATATACTCCTGAAATTGAACGTATAACAGCTTTGTAGCGGCCTACGACCTTTTCGCAGGCGTCGGAAATCTCGCCCAGCGATGCACGTACTTTGGCGGCTTCGATGGCCAGTTCCAACAGGTTGCCTTTCTTGGTCTTCACGCATTCGGTGATGGCATCCAGTGCCTTTTGAACGGCAGCCTCGTCCCGATTTGCGCGGAGCTCCTGCAGACGTTTGATCTGTGCCTCGCGAACGGCGGTATTGTCCACGGCAAGGATATCGATCGGCGCCTCTTTCTCCAGACGGTATTTGTTCAGACCGACAATCACCTCCTGTTTGGAGTCGATACGAGCCTGTTTGCGGGCTGCGGCCTCTTCGATACGCATCTTCGGAATACCGGTCTCGATGGCCTTAGCCATACCGCCCAGTTTCTCGATCTCCTGGATGTGCTCCCAGGCTTTGTGTGCGATTTCGTTGGTGAGGGTCTCCACATAGTAGGAACCTGCCCAAGGATCGACCTCACGGCAGATGTTTGTCTCCTCCTGGATATAAAGCTGCGTGTTACGTGCAATACGGGCGGAGAAGTCGGTCGGCAGGGCGATCGCCTCGTCGAGGGCGTTGGTGTGCAGACTCTGGGTGTGCCCCAAAGCAGCGGCCATTGCCTCGATGGCGGTGCGGCCTACGTTGTTGAATGGATCCTGCTCGGTGAGCGACCATCCGGAGGTCTGCGAATGGGTACGCAGTGCCAGCGATTTGGGATTCTTCGGGTCGAATTGTTTTACGATCTTGGCCCACAACATACGTGCAGCACGCATCTTGGCAATCTCCATGAAGTGGTTCATGCCGATGGCCCAGAAGAACGACAGACGCGGCGCAAAAGCATCCACGCTCATGCCTGCATTCACACCGGTGCGGAGATACTCCAGACCGTCGGCCAGGGTGTAGGCCAGCTCGATGTCTGCCGTTGCACCGGCCTCCTGCATATGGTAGCCGGAGATCGAGATCGAGTTGAATTTGGGCATATTCTTCGAGGTGTATTCGAAGATGTCGGCGATGATCTTCATCGAGAACTCGGGTGGATAAATATAGGTGTTACGCACCATGAACTCTTTGAGGATATCGTTCTGAATCGTTCCGGCCATCTGATCGAGCGTACAGCCTTGCTCCAGTCCGGCAACGATGTAGAATGCCATGATGGGGAGCACTGCACCGTTCATCGTCATCGACACAGACATCTTATCCAACGGAATGCCGTCGAACAGCACCTTCATATCCTCTACCGAGCAGATGGATACACCGGCTTTGCCGACGTCTCCCACTACGCGCGGATGGTCTGCATCGTATCCACGGTGTGTGGCCAGGTCGAATGCCACGGAAAGACCCTTCTGTCCGGAAGCTAGGTTGCGGCGGTAGAAGGCATTGCTCTCCTCGGCGGTCGAGAATCCGGCGTATTGACGTACGGTCCACGGACGCATTACGTACATTGTCGAGTACGGCCCGCGAAGGAACGGGGCGATACCGGCCGCATAGTTCAGGTGTTCCATGCCTTCGAGGTCGGCGGCGGAGTAGGAACCCTTGACCGGTATCTGTTCGGCTGTCATCCACGGGGTTTCACCCTCGGTGCAGCCTTTGGTGGCGCAGCAACCTTGTGCTTCGCCTTTGAACGATATGTCTGAAAATTTTGCTCTCATAATACTTCTCCTGTTTAGATACCGAGTTCCTTAAGATAAGACCGGAGGGTTTCCAATACGTTGCTCTTCACGTGGATGAAGTTCTTGATGCCTTGGGCTTCGAGTTCCGGCATGCAGGCGGGGGCTCCGGCTACCACGAGGATGGCCTTGCCTCCCAGCAACTCCTTCACCTGAGGTGCTACGGTTGCATAATCGTCGTCCGAAGCGCACACGACTACGATCTCCGCTTTCGACTCCAGGGCAGCTTTGGCACCCTCTTCCACCGACTTGAAGAATGTGTTGTCGATGGGTTTGATGCCGGCACATCCGAAAAAGTTGCTCGAGAATTGGGCACGTGCGCGAGCCATCGCCAGAGATCCGCATGTGAGCATGAATGCCTTGGGTTCCTTGCCGCTGCGGTCTACGCTCAGACGCATCTGCTCGAAGGCCATCGCTCCACGGTAGGGTTTCAGCGGACGTACGGCGTTTTCGGCACCGGCCGTGCAACCGCATCCGCAGGCTTTGCTTTCGCGGGATACTACCTCTTCGGTGATGGCCGGGTCGGCCACCTCGGTGAAGTTGGGGTATTGGTTGGTCCCCAACAAGATTTCGCGACGAGTCGCAATGTTGAGATCCTTCTTATTGGCAGATGCCTCTACGGTGTCCTGAATGAATCCAGCCTTGAATGCGGCAATGTAGCCACCTTTCTCTTCAACCTCTTTGAAGAGCGCCCAGGCTTGATCGGCAATGCTCTGTGTGAGGTTCTCGATATAATAGGAGCCGCCGGCAGGATCGACTACATTGTCGAAATGCGATTCGTTCTTCAGCAGCAATTGTACGTTGCGTGCGATACGAGACGAGAATTCGGTCGGCTGTTCGTAGGCCGTGTCGAACGGAAGCACCTCCAGCGAATGTACGGCGGAGATGGCTGCGCTCATGGCTTCTGTCGTGCCGCGGAGCATGTTTACGTAAGGATCGTATGCGGTGATGTTCCATTTGGAGGTTACGGCATGCGCGAACATTTTCGCTCCACAGGGGTACTTGGGGGCGTATGCCTGTACGATGTTGGCCCAAAGCATACGGGCTGCGCGGAATTTGGCGATCTCCATGAAGTAGTTGGAGCTGACAGCCATGCTGAATCGGATACGGGGCGCGATCTGATCGATCGTGAGCCCGGCTTCCATCTCCTTGACGAGATATTCATGGCCGGCTGCCAGGGTAAAGGCCAGCTCCTGAACGATCGTTGAACCGCTGTTGTGGAAGTTTTGACCGTTTACAGTGACGAAACGCATCTTCTTGTAGGCAGATGCTTTTTCAACGAGTGCCTTGATCCGGTTGAATGCCTTGCTTCCGTCTTCGCTGCATCCGAACGTTCCCTTGAGGGTCAGTTTCCCGGCAATCGGGTCGATTGCAAAGTTGATCCGAGTGGTCTCGGGATCCAGTTTCATTGCTTCGGCTTTGGCGATCATCAACTCCGCAATGGCAGGAGTTGCACAGCCGCTGAAAGTGATTTCCGTTGTTGCCAGGTCGATGCCAGCCAGCAGTACGTCGAGGTCAGCAGCGGAGAATTCTTTGTTCTTCACTACAAAACCCAAACCTTCTGCTCCGCCTTTCAGAGCTGCGAGCGCTGTGGCATTGGCCTCTTTCGGGCACTCTACGGCGATGGTCTGGTAGATACACCAGTGGTTACATTTCTTGACGCCCCGTACATAGGGAAATTCTCCGATACCGCTCTCCAGGTGTTTGATCTCCTTGAGGTCCTCGGCACGGTAGTAGGGGCGTACGTTGAATCCCTCGGCAGTGCGCCATACCAGTTTCTTCTGGTAGTCGGCGCCTTTGAGGTCTTGATTAATCACCGCTTCCCACTGTTCGGTCGATACGGGAGGAAAGTCGGTGAATAATTTTTGCTCCTTGTTATTTGCCATAACTGTATCTATTGATTGAATGTTTGGATAATTCGCTATTTGAAAATCGCCATCAAAGATACGAATTATTATATAAAAATAGGTATAAACCTATATTTTTTAAGCAGAATTGCTCTCTGTATCGAGGAATTGGAAATAATTCGTATCTTTGTCTAAATGCCGTATAGTGGCCTGAAACTTGAACTTACAATCACCTAATTCTGAACTTACAAGATGAAGAAAAATCTGATCCTCTTTTGTCTCATTTGCTTGTGTTCTGCGATGACAGTCCGGGCGAATGACATTGCGATTATTCCGGAACCTGTTTCCGTAGTGCCTGGTGACGGGGTATTTAAATTGACCACAAAGACGCGTATCCTGCTGGCAGACGACGATCCGCAGTTGAAAAATGCGGTAGCCGTATTTGCAGCTGACGCCGAAAAAGCGGTAGGCAAGGAGTTGCGCATCGAGGTGCGTAAGCCGAAAAAAGGGGCGATCAATGTGTCGTTGAATCCTTCGCTGGAAAAAGAGGCCTATACGTTTGTCGTAAGTCCGGACCGGATTGAGGTCGAGGGCGGGTCTCCGCGCGGAGTCTTTTATGCTTTCCAGAGTCTTCGTCAGTTGATTCCCGACGAGGCTTTCGATCAACCGGGAGTTGCGGCGATTCCGGCCGTGCAGGTGGAGGATAAGCCCTGTTTCTCGTACCGGAGCATGATGCTTGATGTCTGCCGTCACTTCTTTACGGTGGAAGAGGTGAAAACCTATATCGATATGCTCGCGTTACACAAAATGAATACGTTCCACTGGCATCTGACCGACGATCAGGGGTGGCGCATCGAGATAAAGAGATATCCGGAATTGACGACGGTGGGCGCACAGCGGAACCAGACGGTGGTCGGCCGGATGAAGGAGAAGGATAATACCTACGATGGCAAACCTTACGGAGGATATTATACGCAGGACGAGATTCGGGAGGTGGTGCGCTATGCGGCCGAGCGTTTCGTGGACATCATCCCCGAGATCGAGATGCCGGGTCATGCCACGGCTGCTCTGGCTGCCTATCCCTGGCTCGGATGTACGGGCGGCCCGTATGAGGTTTGGCCGGATTGGGGCATCAACAACGAGGTGTTCTGCATGGGGCGGGAGAGTACGTTCGAATTTTTGGAAAATGTACTTTCGGAGGTGCTGGAACTGTTCCCCGGAAAATACATCCACATTGGAGGCGACGAGTGCCCTCGCGATCGCTGGAAGGAGTGTCCGGATTGCCAGGCACGTATGAAGGCGGAAGGGTTTACGGACGAGGCGCAACTGCAGAGTTACCTGAACCATCGGATCGAACAGTGGCTGAATGAACGTGGCCGGAGCATGATCGGTTGGGATGAGATTCTGGAAGGCAACGGCGTATCGAAGACTGCTACCGTTATGTCGTGGCGCGGAACCAAAGGGGGAATCGCTGCGGCGCGGATGGGTAACCACGTGATTATGGTGCCCTTCACCCACTGCTATTTCGATTATCACCAGACCAAGACCCCGGATCGCGAACCTTTGGGAATCGGCGGTTACATTCCGGTAGAACAGGTCTATACGCTCGATCCTTACGATAGCCTGACGGTAAATGAGTATCCCTATATTTTGGGCGTTCAGTCTAACCTGTGGACGGAGTATATAACTTCGCTCTCCCATATACAACATATGGTGCTGCCGCGTGCGGCGGCGCTTGCCGAAGTGGGGTGGTCTTATGACCGCAAGGACTATGCCCGTTTCCGCAAACATATGGAACGGATGGTGAAATTATACACGCGTTGCGGATACAATTTTGCGCCGTATATGTTTGAAGAGCCGCAAGACGAGAATTCTGCGAAGGAGGTTTCGGCCGACGAGTGATGTGGTTGTACGGCTGGGTGAGGAGGAGGCGTGCTCTTTCAGGAGGAACTATGGCGTATGAATCATGCAACGAGCCGACAGAGATATGAAATCGGGACACCGTTTGGGAGATTCTCTCAAATCGCTTTTTGTCTTTTCACGGGGTGAACGGCGCGGAATTTTGTGGCTGTTGCCGTTGTTGGCTGTACTTTCCGTGTTGATTGTCTTTGCGAATCGTCCCTCTTTCGAGGAGAGTTTCGTCGATTTGGCCGATGTACGCGACGGACAGTTCGAGTCATCCGGAGGGGCTGAGAGGGTCAGAACTTCGAAACCTCTGGAGTATGGCGCCTTAGAGAAAGAGTCCGGCGAGACCCCGATAAGTGGAGAGCTATTCACGTTCGATCCCAATACTGTAACGTTTTCGGAATTGTGCCGCATGGGATTCGATAAACGGACTGCGGCCGGTATCGTGAAATATCGTACGAAAGGCAAACGTTTCGAGATTCCCGAGGACTTTGCCACCTGCTATGGAGTGAGCCTCGCCGACTTCGAGCGGCTGGAACCTTATATCGAGATCGGACCAGCGTATCGTGCCCGGCCAGCGAGTCGTGAGGTTGATCATCGTCGTCGAACCCTCGCGGAGGAGATGTATGGTCGCCAGGAAGATGCTGGTGAGGGTGACTCTTTGTTCCGTTTCGATCCGAATCGGTTGTCGGCCGAGGAGTTCGTTCGATTGGGATTTTCTCTGCGGCAGGCAGAAGTGATTGTCCATTATCGGGAGAGTCTCGGCGGGTTTCGTACGCCGGAAGAGTTTGCGGAGTGTTACGTGGTGTCGCAGGAGAAGTATGACGCGCTTTATCCCTACATGGAATTCCCGGTCGTGGAACAGGGGCCGGCTGGTGAGCCGGGGCCGATCGAATTGAATGGAGCGGACTCTGCAACGTTGCGTACGGTTCGTGGAATCGGCGAGGTGCTCGTGACGCGGATCATGGAGCGTCGCGAACAACTGGGAGGTTTTGCCCGTAAGGAGCAGTTGAGCGAGATCCCGGGCATGACCGAGGCCAATTATGAACTGATCTGCAAACAAATTTACGTCGATAGTTGCGTAATTCGAAAAATTGATATTAACTTTGCATCCCCAAAAGAGTTGCTCCGGCGGCTGGACGGCCATCCGTATCTGTCGGCGGGCACATTGAGGAAAATTTTGAAGTACAGACAATTGAAAGGAGGTTGGAGTAGCCTTAGAGAGATGACCGAAGAACATATCCTGACACCGGAGGAGGCCGCAAAGCTGGCTCCCTATCTCTCTTTCCGAACGATGAAGTGAAGGGACCGCTACCCGAAGAAACAGCGAAAAACCGAATTTTAAATTGTCTAAACCAAAGAATTACGTATTATGATTATCATGCCGATCAAAGAGGGCGAAAACATCGAACGCGCTCTGAAAAAATTCAAACGGAAATATGAACGGACAGGTGTCCTGAAAGAACTTCGTGCACGCCAGTACTTCACCAAACCTTCGGTGAAAAACCGGATCGCCAAACTGCACGCTATCTACGTGGAGAAACTTCAGCGCGAAGAGGAGTAGATATCGAAAAGGGGAGGAAGTTCCCGCTATGTTTTTAAATAAAGGAGGCCGCTTAAAATTTTTAAGCGGCTTTTCCGTTATCTTTACCAAAGGACAAGAGAACCCAAACTCAGCAAATAGGTGATGTGCGAGATCAAGTTCGGGATCTTTCCTGGAGAAATTGCAGGGTTTTTGCTTGAAGTGTTGAGTGTATGGAATATGATATGGGACAACTGCTACAAATAGAGCGCTTTGTGATCCACCTTCGGGCGGAAAGACGTTACTCGGAACATACCGTGCAGGGATATGAGCACGATGTGCGTCGGTTTGTCGTCGATACGTTGATCGCTGCCGGTACATTGCCTGATCGACCGCTGCATCGTGGAGCCCCTTGTGAGCAGCAAGAGGAGCAGCAGGCCGTGGAGAATTTCGATTTTCGCGATGTTACGCCCGATGATATCCGGAATTGGATCGTCCGGCTTTCGGAACGGGAAAAGTTGAGCCCTTCTTCCGTCAATCGGATGACCTGCTCGTTGCGTGCTATGTTCCGTTATTTGCGGAAAACAGGAGAGGTGGTCAAGGACCCCTTTCTGCGGATCGGATTCCAGAAAGCACCAGTGCGGTTACCGAACTATATCCCTGAATCGAAGATGGAGGGGGTGGTCGCAGAACTTGAAGCAGAGAGCGAAACCGATGATTTTCTTCTCCAACGGGATTCACTCGTTGTCCTTCTCTTTTATTCGACGGGAATTCGCCTTGCCGAGTTGGCTGGCATCCGCTTGTGCGACTTCTCTTCTGATCTTCGCGAATTGAAGGTGCATGGCAAGGGGAATAAAGAGCGGGTTGTCCCGGTATTGAATTACACCCGGACGAAAATAATGGAATATTTGGAACGAATTAATGCGCTGAATATTTGTTTGTCCGGGGAAAAATCCTTATTTTTAACCAAAGAAGGGAAACCGCTCTCCCGAACGACCATTTATCGGATTGTGAAGGAGCAACTGACGGCAGCAGGCGTGCAAGGGAAGCGTAGTCCTCACGTACTCCGGCATACGTTTGCCACCCATTTGCTCAACGATGGGGCGGACATTCGGGAGATCCAGGAGTTGTTGGGGCACAATACACTTTCGGCAACACAGGTGTATACGCATAACAGTATTGCGGCATTGAAAAAGGCGTACGAAGGGGCTCATCCGAGGGCCCGTAAAAATAAAAAATAGGAGGAATTGATTATGAACGTGAAGATTCAATCCGTGAAGTTCGATGCGGACAAGAAACTGGTCGACTTCGTGAATGGAAAGATGGCCAAACTGGAGCGGTTTGTGGAGAGTGCCACCTCGGCGGAAGTGATCCTGAAACTGGACAAGGACACCGAGCGCGGCAATAAGGTAGCGACCATCAAGATCGGCGTTCCTGGCGCAGATTTGGTTGCCGATTCCCGGAGCAAGAGTTTCGAGGAGTCGGTGGATGAGGCGATCGATGCATTGAAAAAACAGATCGAGAAACATAAAGAACGATTTAATAAATAATAGGTAGATAATATTTGAACCGATGAGGGCCAGCTTTTTCCGGCTGGCCCTCGTTTTTTGCCGTTTCAACGCTCGGGGCGTTGGCTGTCAACGCGGAAATAGATAACTTTGTCGTCGATGATCGTTTTACATTCCGTATTTCCGTATAATTCGGTGCTATGAGATTGCTTGTATCTATTCTGTGGATTGTTTTTGCGTGTGGATTGTCTCTCCGTCCGCTTGCCGCTGCTGTTCCCTCAGAGGTCTCGGACCCTCAACCCAAAGCGACTCTTCAGGGCAGGGTGGTGGATGCTCAGCAGAATTCTCCCTTGATGAGCGCCTATGTTACGGTACGGTTCGGCAAGGATTCCGTTACTCGGTTGGCGGATTCTCGAGGATGGTTTACGGTCGTTGGGTTGCCAATGGGTGACGTGACGCTCCGGGTCTCGTTTCTGGGTTATCGGACTTATACAAAGGTAGTGAAACTGGCGAGTAGTGTGACGGATGTGGGGGTGATCGAGCTTAAGGAAAATTCGAAAGAGATCGATGCCGTGACGGTCGAGGGGAAGGTGCAGATCATGACGCAAACGGGCGATACCATCAAATACAATCCGTTGGCATTTAAAAACGGGCCGAATGATTACGCTATCGATTTGATTGAGAAGTTTCCGGGCATTACGCTTGATGATGACGGAAGTGTGACGGCGCTCGGCAAATCCGTTTCGTGGGCTTTCGTGAATGGTAAATTGTTGTTTGGACGGAGTGTTTCCAATGCGTTGGAGAACGTGAAAGTGACAGACATCAAATCCGTAAAGGTCTATGATGTAGCCAATCCCGAGAAGCCGCTCGATCCGACCCATCTGCGAGAAGAGGATAAACAGCGCGTACTCGACATAGAGACCAAAACTAAATTTTCGTCAGCCTACAATGTGGAACTTTACGGCGGATGGGGACAGGATATGAACCATTCTGGAAGTGGTACGCCCAGGAATCGTTATCTCGGCGGCGGCAATGCGATGCTGTTCTCGGAGAAGATCGGATTGCGAGCCGATGTGGTGGGAAACAATATCGGCCGGGAGAATTTCGGTTACCGTCGTATGTTCCGCGGCGGATCGATGGGGGTGATAGGCCCGTCGGGACAGTCAGGCTATTCCCGCTACAATGGGGCCTCTTTCAGTGTTGATCGCAGTAACCCTTTTGTCAAACGGAAAGGGCCGAATGCCTCTTTCTCATATAATTTCCGGAACAATTACCATTCCGATGGCAGTATCAATGAGAAGGTCTATTTCCCTACAGAAGAGTTCCGCTCGCGTATCGCGGGGGATACCTCTTCCAGTGTGACCGAATCCTATACGCACACTTTCTCGGTGATGCTTGGGAAAGTGATCGATCGGCGGTACTTCCTGATGTTCCGTCCTTCATTCGAGATTAATGACAACCGTTCCGTAACGAACAATGCCTCTACGATTTTTCTGGATGATGCTTTGCTGAATCGTGCGTCGACCTACAACCGGAATAACGATGACAAGTGGTCGACTTCGGGTACCTTGGCTTTTAATATGAGTCTGAGAAAAAGAACTGAGAGTGAAACATCGACAAGATCGGGAATGGTCCGGCCAATGCCAATGGGGCGGTCTGGTGGCAGAATGTCAATGGCGATTGTTCATGGCGGAGGTCCCGGCAGAGGAATGCCGATACCTATTGGCATGGCATCCGACGGGGATGCGGCTGATACGACCGATAAGCGTCCGGTGCTGATGCCCAGTTTCGGGATAGACGGAAACTGGAACTATAATCATAATCGTGGAGATGGCTGGCGGGTCGATACGACGGCTACCGAGGGGAGTCGTACGGTGTTGAGTACAACCTCTGGAGGATATACCAAAAAATTTGGGGCGAATGTACGTTTTGCGGATATACCGCTTTCGCGCGGAACGGGGCTTTCGTTCAATTATTCGATTGATTACGACCACTCCAAAACCCGTAGATTGGCCATCGATACGTTGACCAATATGATCGATTCGACCGTGACCTATAATTATACGCGGAATTATACAACCCAGAATGCGAATGCCTCTTTTGTGTGGTATCCTCGACGGACCTCTGTCGTATTGCGTGTCCAAATGGGGGTGAAGAGTTCCTGGTCGAATCGTGATGAACGTTTCCCCGAACCGCTTGCGGAACGGCGGACCTTCCTTTCGCCGGTTCCATCCCTGTCCATAGGGTCCTACTATACGGAGTCGTTCTCTCAACGGCCCATGTGGCAGTTCAGTTATAGCGGAAGCGCCTCCGAACCATCGTTGGAAGCGCTCCGTAATTGGCTCGACACGGAAGATCCTCTTTCGCTCAGTCTGGGAAATCCCTCTCTGAAGCAGAGCTATAGCCATAATGTTAGTTTCCGCTATTGGAAACTCAATACGGAGAAGTCTACCGAATTCAGTTTCAATGTCAGTGCTTCCTATACCAGTAATGACATTGCCACCAAGCGTTATTTCTTCACTCAAGACACCTTGTTGGCTGCTTACGATTATACGGCACAGGCGGGTGCAACGCTCTCCACCTACGAAAATACGAACGGTTCGATCTCGGCCAATACCTCAGTGCACTACTCTCGTCCGTTGATTCGTGATAAGTTTATTCTGAATGGAGATCTTGGTTTTTCGTTCAGTCGCCGTCCTGCCTATATCCGGGAGTTGCGGAACTTTACCCGCAGTTCGGCGCCTACCTTGACGCTCGGACTGCAGAGCAATCACTCCAGAAACTGGGAATACGGCATATCGTCCTCTACCTCCTACACTTACTCTTCCAATACGGCGGGAGGGGATAACAAGACTTTTGTGGAACGTCTGTCGGCCAATCTGCGTATCCGTTTCCTTAAGACCTTCGAGTTCAATACCACATACCAATATTATTACTATCATAGTACCGACGCGGCCGATCTGAATAATAATATCCTGAATGCCTCTCTCGCCTATCGATTTTATAAGAACCGGGGAGAGGTTCGGTTCGCCGTTTCCGACATCCTGAACCGGAATAAGGATTTCAGCTCTTCGGTTTACTCCGAATATGTGCAAAACACATGGCGTCAATTGCTGAGTCGTTACTTTACGATTACGGTGAGTTTCCGCTTCAACAAGATGTCTGGCGGCAGACGTTAACTATCCTGTCTTTTTTGAAAATTTAGTGGGAGAAAAAGTTGCCAGATTGTAAAAAGAATTGTACTTTTGAGCCCAAATCATCTTCGCGGGCAGTTGTGATGGCGCTTGAGTAGAGGGTTTTAGCAGGGATTTGCGAAAAAAAACAATAAATTTTCGCCTTGCAATTTTGCGCATTCAATAATTTATTTGTATTTTTGCAGCCCTAAAATGTTGTATTTTGCCGATGTAGCTCAGTTGGCCAGAGCAGCTGATTTGTAATCAGCTGGTCGGGGGTTCGAATCCCTCCATCGGCTCAGAAAAGGGATGGGGACGAAGGAAGTAGGTTCTTACTGAAGGTGAGAGAAAAAGTATTGAGGGAGAATACCAGAGTGGCCAAATGGGGCAGACTGTAAATCTGCTGACGTATGTCTTCGGTGGTTCGAATCCATCTTCTCCCACACAACATAAGCGGAAGTAGCTCAGTTGATAGAGCATCAGCCT
>CALVFI010000024.1 GCA_944326815.1 uncultured Rikenellaceae bacterium
CTTTCAACTTCAAGCTGAAAGAAAGTACACAGACGATGGATGAAGTAGTGGTCGTAGGCCGCACCAATCCTGTTTTCAATTCGAACAGAACCGGAGCTCAGGAGGTGATCACAAAAGAGATGATGTCAAAACTGCCAACGCTGAACCGTTCGTTGGACGACTTCACGAAACTCACCCCGATGTCAAGCAACGGCAATTTCGGAGGAACCTCTTACCGTTTCAACAACATCACGGTAGATGGTGCTTCGTTCAACAACTCATTTGGGTTGAGCTCTTCGCTGGGTGCAAGCGGAGTTGAGCCGATCAGTCTGGAGGCCATCGAACAGGTACAGGTGATGATCGCCCCCTACGACGTGCGGAACGGAGCCTTCACAGGTGCAGGTATCAACTCCGTCACCAAATCCGGTACGAACGACTGGCAAGCAGCAGCATACTTCTATAAGAAAAGTCCGTCGCTGACCGGTTGGCGTCAGAAGGATGACGAGCCCAAGATCAACGAATTCAAATACAACCAATACGGTGTAAGTCTGGGTGGCCCGATCATCAAAAACAAACTCTTCTTCTTCATCAACGGAGAGCTTGACCGCCAGGAGACACCGATCAACTATCGGGCTCGCAAAACCAGCTCAGACCCCATTACGGGAAACTACTCGAAAGCCGACGAGGTAACGCTCAACGCCATCCAGAAATTCCTCGTAGACAACTTCAACTACAATCCGGGTACGTATAACGTAACCAATATCCCCACCGAGGCAGATCGTATCACCGCCCGTATCGACTGGAACATCAACCAGAAGAATACGATGAGTGTAAAATACTTCTACCTGCGTTCTTACAACACGAACAGCCCGAGCTCTTCGGGTGCACCGGCAGGAGGCCGCGGTCCCAACTCGGAGTCGATACCCTTCTCGTCGTGCTACTATCGTACGCACAACAACTTCAACATCGTAATGCTCGACCTGAATACCACCATCAACGAACGCATGTCCAACACGCTGAAGGTAGGTTACTCGGCCCTGCGCGACTACCGCGACATGGATGGAGGTTTCTTCCCGCAGGTGGATATCCTCGACGGTTCCGGCCGCTCGTTCACAACTTTCGGTACGGAGGCCAACTCGTATAACAACATGCTGAATTCGGATATCTATCAGATTCAGGACAACCTGTTGCTGACACTGGGCAAACATCAGTTGACATTCGGTACGCAAAGCGACTACCGTCACTTCAAGAACGGTTACGCCAACTCCTTTGCCGGTCAATGGTCCTACGCCAGCGTGGATGATTTCTACGCCGACGTCAATGCCTACCTCTCCTGGAAACAGAACGGAAGTATTCCGAGCCAGCGTCCGACGACGAACGCCACCTATTTCAAACAGGCATACATCAAGGACGGAAGTACGAACTTCCCCTTCGCTATCGTAGACGTACTCTCGCTCGGATTCTATGTGCAGGATAAATGGACGGTCACCCCGAACTTCAACCTGACACTCGGTCTGCGTCTGGACACCCCGATCTTCCTGAACGACCTCGAACGGAATCCCGAAGTAGAGGCACTGACATTCCAGGGCGGTCAGAAGATTGACGTCTCCAAATATCCGAAAACCAAACCGCTCTTCTCGCCCCGGTTGGGCTTCAACTGGGACGTATTCGACAACCGCACGCTTCAGGTGCGCGGTGGTACGGGTATCTTCTCCGGAACGCCTCCTTACGTATGGTTGAGCAATCAGGCCGGCAACAACGGTTTGTTGTTTGGGCTGTTGTCCAAGGGTCGTCCTTTCGACGGCGTGGCCATCTATCAACCTACCGCAGCCGACATTCAAGGCTCGAAAATGGACCTGGCCGTTACGGACCGCGACTTTAAATATCCGCAATTGTGGAAAACCAACATCGCTGCCGACTTCATGTTCGGCGACGGATGGATCCTCACCGGAGAACTCCTCTACAACAAGGACATCAATGCGATCTATCACACCAACATCGGTCTGAACGAACCTACGGGTTATGTCATGGAGGGCGGAAAAGAGGGACGTCCCTTCTTCGCCACCGGCGTCAGCTCGAAAGGAAGCCCCACGGGGTACTTCATCACGGACAAGACCGAAAACGTAGTGATGATGAAGAACACCAGCAAGGGATACTCCATCTACACGACCTTCCAGTTGCAGAAGAACTTCATGTACGGTCCGCTGAAAGGCCTCTACCTGAACGGTTCGTTCACCTTCGGAAAATCGAAGAGCGTGACCGACGGTTCATCGTCCGTAGCCTCTTCGGCTTGGAAATACCGTCCGGCCATCAACCCGAACTCTGAAGAGACCGGTTTCTCCGCCGCATCGTTCGACAACCGTCTGTTGTTGCAGGTTGCCTATACGGCCAACTGGAGCAAAAACGCAGCCACGAACTTCGGTATCGTTTACCAGCGCTACCGTCCCTTCCGCTTCTCCTACACCTACAACGGCGATGTCAATGGTGACGGGCAGAGCATGAACGACCTGATCTTCATTCCGGCCAAGATGTCCGACATCAATATCGTACCGGCTGCCGGGGATACCCGCTCGAAAGAACAAATCTGGCAGCAGATCGACAATTTCATCAAACAGGACGACTATCTGAGCAAACATCGCGGCGAATATGCCGAGCGTAACGGAGGCATCGTACCTTTCGCCAACCAGGTGGATGTCAATATTTCGCACGACATCAAAGTACCTCTCCGCAATGGCAAAGTCAACACGATTCGTTTCAGTTTCGATATTTCGAACTTCCTTAACCTGCTCAACAAGGATTGGGGCGTGCAATACACCACCATTTACGGATATGCTGGTTCTCCGCAGTATCAGTTCCTGACCATGACGGAGGCTCCGCAGGCTTCGAACAACTATACGCCGGGATTCACCATGCCGCTGAAAGACGGAAAACCGCTGACCGAAACCTTCAAGGATCTCAATGGTTCGGATTCCCGCTGGGCAATCATGTTCGGTATCAAATACACGTTCAACTAACAGACAGGCTGTTCTGAAAAATTGAAACATTATAATCCCAGCGTGCAAACTGCCAGCTGGAGAGGATAAAAAAGAACCGGGACGTAGAGGTTTACAATCTACATCCCGGTTCCTTTTATTATTGTTTCAAAAATCAATAAGAATCACACCCCCGGAAGGTAAAATACTTCTGCATGAAATAACTGTAGGCAATCGTTATGATCGAAATCATCATCTGTGAAGGGGTCGGATAAATATGGTACATCTCTACGAAGAACTTCAATCCGACATAATTCAACAGAATCGACCCTAAAACACTGAGCAGATAGCGGAACAACTGCGTACGCCCCCGTAGCGGCGAACACTGAAACGAGATGTTTTTCTGAAGCCAGAATCCGGTAAAGAATGTGATCGGAAAAGTGATGACAAATGCCGCAATATGAGGCGATACAACTACAATGCCTATATCCAGAAACCGTTTGGCGACAACAAAATTATAGGTAACGGCATACAGCACCCAATTGAGCAACAGATTTGCCCCGCCGCACACCGCATAGCGGAACGTCTGTCGGGGGACAAAAATCCGCAAAAACGGAAAATAGAACCAATCAATCATCCGCATCAGCAATCGTGCCAGCCCTTTGCTCTGTCTTCCCTGTTCGACACACGCCATATCTCTCTGCTATTTCACCTTCTCTTCGTCAAGCCTTTTCTGAAGCGCATACATCCGGTCGCGATAACGGGCCGCTTCCATAAAGTCGAGTTCCTGCGCCGCCTTCTCCATCATAGCTTTTTCACGAAGGATCGCCTTCCTCAAATCCGATTCAGTTTCATAAACCCCTCTCACATCGGCAGCCGTACTGTAGGCCTCTCTTCCGGAGGGATACAAGACCCGTGATTCTCCTTCTGCACTACCCGTCGGAGCCACCGAAAGAGTTCCACTTTTATGTGCCTGGCGCGGAACCATCTGATGCTCCATGTTGTAAGAGATCTGTTTTTCGCGACGCCGATTGCTCTCGGCAATGGCCTTGGCCATCGAATCAGTACGTTTCTCGGCATACATGATAACCGTTCCACGCGGATTGCGCGCCGCACGCCCGGCTGTCTGCGTCAGCGACCGCTCACTACGCAGAAATCCCTCCTTATCGGCATCCATGATCGCGACAAGCGAAACATCCGGCAGATCGAGCCCCTCGCGCAACAGATTCACACCGATCAACACATCGAACTCCCCGTTCTGAAGCCCCTCGAGAATCTGAACCCGTTCGAGCGTCTCCACATCAGAGTGGATATAACGGTTCCGGATGCCTATCCGATCGAAATATTTCGACAACTCCTCAGCCATACGTTTCGTAAGTGTGGTCACAAGCACCCGTTCCTCCTTCGCCACACGCATCTGGATCTCCTCGATCAGATCGTCGATCTGATTATCAGTAATCCGTACCTGCAAGGGAGGATCAACCAGCCCGGTAGGACGAATCAACTGCTCCACCACAGCTCCCTCCGATTTGATCAACTCATATTCGGCCGGAGTGGCACTCACATAGATCGTCTGCCCCATCAGCGCCTCGAACTCCTCGAATTTCAACGGACGGTTATCCACCGCAGCAGGCAAACGGTACCCATACTCCACGAGATTCTCCTTGCGGGAGCGATCGCCGCCATACATGGCCCTCACCTGAGGGATTGTCACATGGCTCTCATCGATCACCAGCAGATAGTCCTTCGGAAAATAGTCGAGCAGACAAAACGGCCGCATTCCCGGTTTCCGCCCGTCGAAATAGCGGGAATAGTTCTCGATCCCAGGACAGTACCCCAACTCCTTGATCATCTCGAGGTCATACTCGACACGCTGTTTGATGCGCTGCGCCTCGGTCATGCGTCCCTCCTTCTCGAAAAACGCAATCTGTTTGCCCAAATCCAACTGAATTTGCCGGATTGCAGCATTGGCCCGCTCCTGGGTAGTGACAAACAATTTAGCCGCATAGATCACCGCATGCTCCACACTCTCCAAACGATGCCCCGAAGCCGGATCGATCCGGGCAATCCCTTCGATCTCATCGTCATAGAACATCACCCGATAGGTCTCCTCGCCGAACGGCAAACGGATATCGATCACCTCGCCACTGACCCGGAACGTACCCGGCAGCAGATCTGCCTCGGTACGGGTATAGAGCGCCTGCACAAGCGAATAGAGCAGTTTCTTGCGACTGATGACATCCCCTACATGCAAACCGATCGACATGGTAGTGATATCCTCCGGATTCCCAATACCATAAAGACACGACACACTGGAGACCACAATCACGTCACGCCGTCCGGTAAGCAACGAGGAGACCGTCTGCAAACGCATCTTGTCAATCTCCTCATTGATGGCCAGATCCTTTTCGATATAGGTATCCGTTGCCGGGAGATAGGCCTCCGGCTGATAATAGTCGTAATAGGAGACGAAATACTCTACGGCATTGTCCGGAAAGAAGTTCTTGAATTCGCCATAAAGCTGAAAAGCCAACGTCTTGTTGTGGCTCAAAACCAGCGTCGGACGATTGAGTTGCGCAATCACATTGGCCACCGTAAAGGTTTTGCCCGACCCTGTCACCCCGAGCAACGTATTGTGCATGCTGTGCCCACGAAGCGAAGCAGTGAGCTGCTCGATCGCTTCAGGCTGATCGCCGGTAGGTGCGTATTCCGATACCAGTTTGAAATCCATCCTATTACCTGTTCTGAATCGCAAAGTTAGTAAAAATCCCATGATATTATGCGGGAAATTCCGTATCTTTACATCCTACAGAAGAGAGGGCAAGATGATAGATCAAGCGACAGTCGACCGAATATACGCCGCCGCCAATATCGTGGAGGTGGTGAGCGATTTCGTGACACTCCGTAAAAAAGGGGTGAATTATATGGCCTGTTGCCCTTTTCATAACGAAAAAACCCCCTCTTTTGTTGTATCGCCCACCAAGGGACTGTTCAAATGCTTCGGCTGCGGGAAAGGCGGCAATGCCGTCACGTTCGTCATGGAACACGAGGGGATGAGCTATGCCGAAGCGCTCAAATACGTAGCCAAAAAGTACGGCATCGAGGTCCAGGAACGCGAGTTATCACCGGAAGAGATTCGCAAGAATGACGACCGTGAAAGTATGATGGTCGTCAACAGTTACGCCTCGGATTGGTTCCGCGAACAGTTGCTGCATACGGAAGAGGGCCGCAGCGTCGGGTTGAGCTATTTCCGCCACCGGGGGTTCTCCGATGCGACGATCGCCAAATTCGGCCTGGGCTATTGTCCGGGAAGCGGTGACGCCTTTACGCAAGCCGCCCTCAAGGCGGGGTACAAAGAGGAGTTCCTCATCGGCACGGGGCTCTCGGGCAAACGGGAAGACGGACGTTTCTACGACCGTTTTTACGGCCGGGTCATGTTCCCGATCCACTCGGTGAGCGGCCGCGTAACGGCTTTCGGCGGCCGCACGCTTCGCACCGACAAGAAGGTCTCGAAATACCTCAACTCGCCCGAGAGCGAAGTTTACCACAAAAGCAACATTCTTTACGGTCTCTACTTCGCCAAGAAAGCGATTACGCAGGAAGACTACTGCATCCTGGTCGAAGGCTATACGGATGTGATCCAGATGCACCAATCGGGTGTGGAGAATGTCGTCGCCTCGAGCGGCACGTCGCTCACCACGGAACAAATCCGCCTCATCAGCCGTTTCACGAAAAACATCACCGTCATCTACGACGGCGATGCGGCAGGTATCAAAGCCTCGCTCCGCGGCATCGACATGATTCTGCGCGAAGGTATGAACGTACGCGTAGTACCGCTACCGCCCGAAGACGACCCGGATTCATTTGCCAAAAGCCACAGCGCCACAGAGGTCAAAGAGTATATCCATTCGAACGAAGAGGACTTTATCTCCTTCAAAACACGTATTCTGCTCGCCGACGCAGGGAATGATCCGATCCGCAAAGCAGGATTGATCGCAGACATCGTCTCTTCGATCGCCGAGATACCCGATCCGATCATGCGATCGCTCTACATCAAGGAATGCGCCTCCAAAATGGAGGTTGACCAGCATGTATTGACGGGCGAGGTGGCAAAAAAACGGCTATCGCACACTGCCGATGACCAAACCCGCGAATTTATCCGCACGCAACAACAGGCCGTACAGGCAGAACGCCAAGAAAAGGAAGATCTGACCCTATTGCGGGGTGTAACGGCAGGAAGCAGCATCGAAGAGCTGGAGAAAGAGTTGATCAAATACCTCATCAAATACGGCGATCGGAATTTCGACATCAAAGAGGGACGGACAATGGTCTCATTCAATGTGGCCGAAGTTATTATCGCTGAATTGCATACCAACGGACTGATTTTTCAAAATCCAGTTTATCAGGCTATTTATAAACGTTACGTGGAACTTTTCAATGAACGCGCAGCCCATGGCGAGAAGGACGAGATCGGATTGCATCACTTCATCAACCACCCCGATCCGGAGGTATGCAACGCCGCAGTCAATATTCTGACGGATGACGACAACTACGCGGTAAGCAAAATGTGGAAGAGACACGATATCATAGTAGAAAAAGAGGTGGATCGATTAGCGGAGTATGTTCCTCGCACAATCGTTCTTTATAAATCAAAGGCTATCGAAGGAATCATTGAAAGTTTACAGAAAAGATTGAAAGATGAAACGTTATCAGAAGAACAACAGTTGGATATCATCTCTCGAATCAACACTCTCAATGCCGCACGACGAGATATTGCAAAGAAATTATCGCGCTTAATCCTGTAAATCACAATTTTTCCGTTATTATTGGAAAGATAATCAAAAACCATCGGGTCTATGCATGCTGTTCTGAAAGGAATCGTTCTTCTGCTGGCTACAACACTCTTGTCGTCCGGCCTCAACACGACCATGGCCCAACGCAAAAAGGTGGGTGTAGTCCTCAGTGGAGGAGGTGCCAAAGGTGTTGCCCATATCGGGGCATTAAAGGTTCTCGAGGAGGCCGGTATCCCGGTGGACTACATCGCCGGGACGAGCATGGGCGCCATTGTGGGAGGCATGTATGCAATCGGTTATACCCCACACATGCTCGACTCAATGGTGCGAACCCAAAACTGGACCTATCTGCTCAGCGACCGCGTTCCGCGTAGTAATATGGCATTTCTGGAACGGGAGTCACGCGAGAAATACCTTCTATCGGTACCCCTGACCCGGGAACGTAAACTGAAAATGCCCTCCGGATTGGTAGCCGGACACAATATCTACAATCTATTCTCGGAACTCACGATCGATTATCACGATTCGATATCGTTCGATAAACTGCCGATTCCCTTTGCCTGTGTAGCCTATGACATGGTGACCGGCAAGCCGGTCGTGCTCGATCGAGGCTCCCTGCCACAGGCGATCCGCGCCAGCATGTCGATCCCGGGAGCATTCCAACCTATCCGAACGAATGGCATGGTTCTCGTCGACGGAGGCATCGCCAATAATTTCCCGGCCGATGTAGCCAAAAAGATGGGAGCCGATATCATCATCGGTATCGACGTAGGGGCAGGTCTCCGTACCGAGGATGAGTTGAACAATCTGGCCGACCTTTTCGACCAGATCACCAATTTCACCGGACTTGAAACTTTGGAACAAAACAAGAAACTGGCCGATTTCTATGTCCATCCCGACATCGAACCGTACAATGCCGCCAGTTTCAGTGCCGAAGCCATCGACACGCTGCTGTTGCGAGGAGAAACCGCCATGCGGGAACGGTGGGATGACCTGATTGCATTAAAGAAACAGATCGGAATTACCGAGGACGACCCGATACCCGTCAGAGACTCTACGAACATTTCACGACCGCTCATCATTCGGAATATAACGTTCAACGGACTGCGAAATGTTAATGAGAAACAGGTTCGAAGGACTCTGAGACTTCATGAGAACACCATCGTAACATTGAATGACTTGAACAATGCCGTCACAACACTGCAAGGGATGGGTGTCTTCTCCGAGGTCCGATTCCAACTGGACGGACATTCGCCCTACGACCTGACGTTCCATGTCAAGGAGAGTTCCCGCAATTCGGTCAGCTTCGGATTCCGGTTCGATACGGAAGAGATGGCGGCCATCCTGCTGAACGGGACTCTCAGCATCCGTCCCATGGGAAGCTCTCTGGTTGAACTAACCACCCGTCTGAGCGAAAACCCATATGTCAATATAGCCTATATTTTAGGAAACGAAACAGAACGTCGGATGTCGCTCGCCTACATGTTCAGATACAACAATCTGGACTTATACCGATATGGGAAGAAATACAGCAACTTCGATTACAGTTATCATCTGTTCGATCTGAATTTCTCCAACATCAAGATACGCAACTTCAAGTTCGATGTGGGTATTAAATACGAATATTTCGATTTTCATTCATTGCTGACCGCCAGTGATAATGGGACAAGAGTACGTTCAGAAGGGCTGGCAAGCTACTATGCCTCGGCGCATTATGAATCAACCGACCAAAAATACAATCCTACGCGAGGCATCTCATTCCTGCTCGGATACACCCTCTCGACGAACAATTTCGTTACCTACCGAAACGGTACGCCCTTCAGTGCCGTGGATCTCAATTTTCTCTCGGCGCTCTCCGTATCGCGACGTGTGACATTTCTCCCCGGTCTTTTCGGTCGGATACTAATCGGCAACGATGTAGCCTTTCCGGCACTCAATTTTTTGGGCGGTACGGTTTCCGGGCGTTATCTTCCTCAACAGATTCCATTCGTTGGAATACGAAATCTCGAACAATTCCAAAACGCCATCATCGGGGCAAGACTTGATTTTCGCGTACGTCTCTGGCAAAAAAACTTTGTTTCGCTCAAGGGAAATTATGCCAAACAGAGCAATAGCTTTTTCGATCTGCTCGAAGGCGGGAACATCTGGGGCATAGGCCTCGGATACTCCTATAATACGGTCATAGGCCCGATCGAATTGCTGATCGACTATTCGAATTTCCATCGTAAGGCAGGTTTCTATTTCAACCTTGGATATTATTTCTAGAAAAAATCCGGAGGCAGGGATCAACACCCTCTGAAGAAGGCATTCATTTCCGACTTATAAGAAATCACAACAAAAAGACTATGAGTAAAAACACACCTCAAAGATAAAAAAATTAGTTACCTTAATCCTGCCTCCGGAATGTTGCATACGAACCTTTTTATGGCAATGTCTATGCCAATCGGACAATTTTCGAAGAGAATCCTTACCTTTGCGGCATGAGCGATTTTAAAAAAGAGATAGTAATCAAAAATAAACGCGCCACGTTCGACTACGAAATTCTTGAAACGTGGATGGCAGGTATTGTCCTCTACGGAACGGAGATCAAAGCGTTACGCATGGGCAAAGCCTCGCTGGTGGATTGCTACTGCTACATGGACCGGGGCGAACTTTACATCCGAGGCATGAACATCGCCGAATACCGTTGGGGAACCTACAACAACCATATTCCAAAACGCGACCGGAAGTTACTGCTCAACCGCAAGGAACTGAACAAGATTCAACGTGCGTTGCAAGACAAGGGGCTGACTGTGGTCGGCATCCGAATGTTTATCAATGATCGAGGGTTGGCCAAGGTGATGATCGGGCTGGCACGCGGGCGTAAGAACTTCGACAAACGCGACTATATCAAAGAGAAGGATGCCCGCCGGGAGATGGATCGCGCCATGAAACGATAAGCAGTGGAGCCTAAAGCAAAGAAAAGCAAAAATTGCGAAGCGGAGGGGGAGGGTGAGGGATGAAGGCATCCACCCTCTCACTGCATGATATACGTTCGGACTATCGTGGAAGATAGACCACCTTCTTGGTTTCGAAGAACTCCTCGACGAAAAACTCCGAGATGGGATAAAGACGGCAATGTTTGCCTGCTGCAGCGAGTTCCTCTCCCAGGTCGCCTCCCTTCAGATAGAGAATTCCCGCAGGCAGTGTGCCGTGCTGTCCGCGTTCTATCTTATCCCATACCCATCCGACAAAGGTCCTCATATCGGTCACCGCACGACTCACCACATAATCGAACGTCTCCTCAATCTGTTCAACCCTTCCATTCCACGGTACGACATTACTCAAATGGAGACTATTGACGACCCCTTCCACCACTCTGATCTTTTTCGCAATCGAATCGGCCAGTATAAAACGAGTCTCCGGGAACAGTATCGCCAGCGGAATCCCGGGAAACCCGCCTCCGCATCCCACATCGAGCACACGAGCCCCTGCATCGAAACGACACACCTTCGCAATAGCGAGCGAATGAAGGACATGACGCAGATAGAGCTGATCCGTATCCTTGCGGGAGATGACATTAATCCGAGCATTCCACTCCATATACAGGTCGTACAATGCGGCAAAACGCTCGCGCTGTATCTCGGAGAGCTCTGAAAAATATTTCAGAACCAGATCCATGCCGTTATAATTTGTCATCATAAAAAAGTCATTAAGATGCTATCTCTTATTTGAAATCGGAGCAACGCCCTATTCGAGCATATCAGAGTTGTCGGTAATGAAACGGCACAACTGTTCACGGGCACGATGAATCTGTGTCTTGACCGTTCCGAGCGGCAAACCCAACTCTGTTGCAATCTCTTCATAAGAATAATCCTTAAAAAAACGCAACTCGATCAGACGTCGATAACGCGGCGTCATCCGTTCGAGATACTGTTCCAACTGCGCCCGTTGTTGCGAACGAATGTAACTGTCCTCGGGCGTGGGGGCAAATGTATTGGCCGGAATATTGGCATAACCGCCAGGCAGACTGTCGAACGAAAGATCGTCCCGCCGTTTACGTACGAAATCAATGAAGGTATTGCGTGCAATGGTATAGACCCATTGTCCGAAAGTATAGCAAGGTTTATAGGCATGCAGGTTCAGATAGACTTTCACGAAAGTCTCCTGCAGAAGATCGCCTGCATCCTCCTTATTTCCGCCGGTCCGCTGGACATAAAGTTGAAACATGGATTCCCGATAGCGATTGAACAGATGTTCGAACGCCACATTATCCCCCTCCAGCGACCACCCGACCAACTCCTGATCGGTAGCGATCAGATAACGTTCTATCTCCATACTCCTCCAATCGGTCTGAATCTTCGAACTACAGCCAACCAACATTCGAGCAACGGCTCCACAAAATCATATAGCATCAATGTCCATCCCAATCCCATTTCGCCCAATCGACGTCGGATACGCCACATCTTGAACCGCACAACGGCCATGCGTACCACCCACAAAGCAGCCGCTGCAATCTTAATCTCCACAGGCAAAAGGAAGAGCGTAGCCAGAACAGTCACCAAAAATAAAAAACGGCTTCCCAGCTCCCATTCGGCCTGAGTCTTTACCCACAACGGATAATATGGAAAGGTAGCGCTGAAAAAGCGCCGCTGACGCCACCACCAGTTCCAATCCCCCCATATCTTCTGACGCATCGTGGCATGAGGATTCATAATAATCCCTATATTGTCTCCGCGGCTGATGCGCTGAATAAACAGATCATCCTCCCCAAGATTCATATTCAGATGGTCAAAACCCTTGTTCTCAAAATAGATTCGCCGGGTCATCCCGAGATTCTGCAAAATACCCCGATAGGGTCGTCGGGCAATGGCCGAAGAGAGATAGCGTACGGAAAGCATCAGTCGATTGCACCGCATAAGTTTGTTGGCAAATCCGGGCAACCGCTCCATCCCGCAATAGCCGATCACCACCTCACCCGTTTCGAAACCGCGGGCCATATATGAGAGCCACCGGGGCGACATGGGTTCGGCATCGGCCGTCGTAAGAATTACACGCTCATAATGAGCGGCCTTGATTCCTACGTTATAAGCCATCTTATTGCTGATCGGAAAGCGCGGATCCTGTTCAAGCGTCGTTGTCACCACCTGGGGATACCGGCTTCGGATATCCGCCAGTTCATCGGCAAAATCATCACCCGGGTCCACAGCTACGAGCACCACCTCGAACTCTTCATACTGTTGTGCCAGCATTTTCGGCAGCACCTGTCCCAAATAGTAAGGATCCTCGTGCAACACCACAACAATCGAAATACCACCTACATCCTGGGACTCTCCGTTCCGGTTGTTACGAAACGAAGGAATCCGGGCATAAGGCCCCAGATAATAATACATCTGGACGACAAAAAGCCCTGCCATCGCCACAATCAGCCACAGTCCGTAAACTCCGTAACTAACCACCAGATTGTTATAGATATCCGTCATCCACTCCACAGCAAGCAAAATTTGCACAAAGATACGATTTTTTCAGGGAAATGAACCCCCCGGAAAGGTTTTTCAAAACGCTTCTTCCTTCCACAACCCACACGGATATTCACTAAAAAAACGTATCTTTGCACGGAATGAAATTCGAATTGCAATATACAGCGCCGGGAAGCCGCGCCCGGGCAGGCGAAATATCGACCGACCACGGGACGATCCAGACGCCCATTTTCATGCCCGTCGGTACGGCAGCCACGGTAAAAGGGATCTTCCATCGCGACCTTGTGGAAGAGGCCAAAGCACAAATTATCCTGGCCAACACCTATCATCTCTACCTGCGCCCCGGACTCGAGACTCTCGAGGCTGCAGGTGGTGTACATCGGTTTTCAACCTGGAATCGCCCGATGTTGACCGACAGTGGAGGCTTCCAAGTCTTCTCGCTGGCCGGATGCCGAAAACTCACCGAGGAAGGGTGTCGTTTCAGTTCCCATATCGACGGATCGAAGCATCTGTTCACCCCCGAGAATGTCATCGACACGGAACGCATCATCGGCGCCGATATCATGATGGCATTCGACGAATGTCCTCCCGGCGACTCGCCCTACGATTACGCCGCCAAATCCCTCGCGCTGACCCACCGCTGGCTCGAGAGATGCTTCAACCAGTATCATAAGACCCAACCCAAATACGGCCATTATCAGGCCCTGTTCCCGATCGTACAGGGATGCACCTATCCCGATCTGCGCACGCAATCGGCTCAATTCGTACAACAATTCGATGCAGACGGTTATGCCATCGGCGGACTGGCTGTCGGCGAACCGGCCCCCGTAATGTACGAGATGATCGAGTTGGTCAACGACATACTACCCACAGACAAACCTCGTTATTTGATGGGAGTAGGTACACCGGTCAACATTCTGGAGGGCATCGACCGTGGTGTGGACATGTTCGACTGCGTGATGCCCACACGGAACGGACGCAACGGCATGCTGTTCACCTCGGAGGGAATCATCAACATCCGCAACGAAAAGTGGAAGAACGACTTCTCGCCGATCGACCCTGCAGGAACGGCTTTCGTAGACAGACTCTATTCAAAAGCCTATCTGCGCCATCTGGCAATCGCCGGAGAGATGATGGCAGCGCAAATCGCATCGCTGCACAACATCGCCTTCTATCTATGGCTGGTTGGTGAAGCCCGACGCAAAATTGTCGAGGGAACATTCAAGGAGTGGAAAACGGAAATGGTGGCAAAACTCGCCAAAAGATTATAACTGCGTATGAAATTCAAATTCCCGGGGCTGAAGATCCTCGACCGTTACATCATACGAAAATTCTTGGGGACCTATCTGTTCGCCATCGGATTGATCATCATCATCGTCGTCATCTTCGACTACGTGGAGAAGATCGACGACTTCGTCGAGTTGAAAGCCCCCTGGTCTGCCATCATTTTCAAATATTACTTCAATTTTGTCCCGTTTTTCATCAACCAGTTCAGCGGTCTGTTCACATTTATCGCCGTAATCTTCTTCACCTCGAAACTGGCCTATCAGACAGAGATCATCGCCATGTTGTCGGGCGGAATGAGTTTCAAACGGTTGATGTGGCCCTATTTCGTTTCGGCCTCGATCATCACGGCCCTGGCGCTCGTTCTGAATCTTGTCGTCATTCCGGCCGCCAATGCACGACGCATCCAATTCGAAAGCCAATACATCAAAAAGAAGAAAAACGTACAGTTCGACCGCCATATCTATCGCCAACTCACACCCGGCACTTTTGCCTACATCCGAGGCTACTCCGGCATCACGGAACAAGCCGAATACCTGGCCCTGGAGGAATATGACGGCAGCTCGCTCGTACGTACGGTCGAAGCATCGAACGTCCAGTTCGAGCCGGAAACGAAACATTGGAGTGCTCCGAAATACATCGTTCGTACCTTTGATGGCGAAAAGGAGACCTTCACGCAACACACCAAACTCGACACCTTAATCAACCTCGAGGCTACCGAATTGGGTCGCGTACAGGAACTCATCAAAACGATGCCGATTCATACGTTGTCACGTTTCATCAAGCAACAGAGAGAGAAAGGATCGGATATGATTGCCATTTTCGAAGTGGAGCGTAATCAACGTTTCTCCTACCCAATCTCCACCTTCATTCTGACCCTGATCGGTGTATCACTCTCCTCGCGCAAGGTACGCGGGGGGACGGGGCTTCATATCGGAATCGGCATTACGCTTTGCTTCTCCTACATTCTTTTCGGAAAATTCGCTGAAGAGTTTGCCAAGGGGGGCGTACTTCCCCCAGCCATATCCGTTTGGATTCCCAACATCCTATATGCGTTCATAGCCATATACCTTTATAAAAAGGCACCGAAATAGACGGACCGACTCAGGCACAAGCCCCGTGATTCTCAGGAGGAATAAAAAACCGCGCCTTCGAGCGCGGTTTTCCGTATCTTCTTTTAGATCACTCCAGAACTATATCGAAAGAATCTTGATCGTATTGAGCAAATCGCGATTAATCGGTTTGTCATTGCGAATAGCCTTGGTAAAGGGGACGTAAACCAAGACATCATTCTGTATTCCGATCATCACATTCCGCTGTCCTTCGAGCAGCGCATTGATCGCTGCCTCACCCATCCGACTGGCCAGAATTCGGTCGGCAGCCGACGGAGAACCACCTCGCTGAATGTGGCCCAAAATGGTCACTCGCACATCGTACTGCGGATACTCCTTCTCCACACGCTGTGCCAATCCAATGGCTCCTCCCGTCAATTCGCTCTCGGCCACCAACACGATGCTACTGTTCTTACTCTTCCGGAAACCGTTCTGAATCAGTTCGGCCAACTGGTCGACCTCCGTCGCAATCTCAGGAATAATCGCCGCCTCGGCGCCCGTAGCCAATGCACCGTTCAGCGCCAGGAAACCGGCATTGCGCCCCATCACCTCGATGAAGAACAGACGCTCGTGCGAAGTCGCCGTATCTCGAATCTTATCCACTGCCTCCATAATGGTATTGAGCGCCGTATCGTAACCGATGGTAGTATCCGTTCCATACAAATCATTATCGATCGTTCCCGGCAACCCCACAATTGGAATATCAAATTCCGATGCAAAAATGCGAGCACCGGTCAATGACCCGTCGCCACCAATCACCACCAAAGCGTCGATACCTTCCCGTTGCATCGTCTCATAAGCCACCTTACGACCCTCGGGCGTCTCGAACTCCTTGCTGCGGGCCGTCTTCAGAATAGTACCGCCCTGCTGTATGATATTGCTGACATTTTGCGTTTTGAAAGGGATCACCTCTCCGGAAATCAATCCTTTATAGCCACGCATGATACCCTTGACCTCGAAACCGTTGTAAATAGCCGTACGAGTAACGGCACGAATGGCTGCATTCATAGCGGGAGCATCGCCGCCAGAGGTCAGAATTCCAACACACTTGATAGATTCCATGATTACTCCTCTTTTATATGGTTCACAAATGTAATATTATTTCTGAAAATATTTTAATAAATACGAAATTCAAACCTATTTATCAACACATCTTAACCATCATTTAAGCATTTCGTTGAAACAAGAATGCTATTCCGACCACAATAACCATCAAGGGCAAGAGAATCTGTTTCAGGGGTAAAACTATGTGAAAAAAATCGGTCATTGCAAACAGTACCCCCAACCCAACCATTACCCCTCCCAATAGCCATTGTCTTCCAACGAGAAAAAGTCCGCCAATTAAGACTAACAGCATCTGCCAAGAAAAAATAAAGTGAAAAAACGGTCTGCTGATCCAACCGAAATTGGATAACATCCACACCACCCCTAAAATAATCAACACGATGCCAATATATCTATTTCGTTCCGCAGAGAACGATCGCCGTGGCCTGGAAGATTGATTCTCACCAATAATTTCCATATTCATTTCTTCTTTAACGTATTCGCTTCAACACATTTTTTCAGGCCACACCGCGGATCATTCGTATCTGTTCCACCAGTTCACACCAGGAGTGATCCAACTGCGCCAACACCTCCCGGCCCTTGGAAGTAATGGCGTAATACTTCCGGGGAGGCCCTTGAGGAGACTCTTCCCAACGGTAAGAAAGCAGTCCCTGATTCTTCTGACGGGTCAGGATCGGATAGAGCGTCCCCTCCACTACGATCATCTCGGCCTGTTTCAGTTCGGCGATAATCTGCGAAGCATAGGCGTCGCCCCGCGAAAGAATCGCAAGAATGCAGTATTCCAAAATTCCTTTACGCATCTGCGCTTTAACATTATCCACATTCATGCCTACCTCCTACTCTTCCTTTCATCATAACTCTTCCCATAATTGTCACACGGACGCAAAGGCAACAAAATCCATAAAATAATATACACCCACAGACTCAATCCACCGAAGAAAACCAGTAAAAACGTCAATATCCGCACCAACATGCTGTCGATATGAAAATATTCGGCAATGCCTCCACATACACCTCCGATCACAGAATCAGTTCTCGATCGATAGCATTTGCGGGGCAAAGAGTGTTCCTCGGCCGAAAAAGTATCTTTTGGAGCATATTGACGTTCGCCGAAGGTCTGTGCACTACCGAGAATAGCAATGGCACGCTTCACCAATACAACATCTACCACTTGACCATGGGAAGTAAGATTTTCCCGAAAAATATCGGCCGTACGGGCTTCTATATCCTCCATCACCTCTTTCCGATCGTTTTCACACAATCGGGAACGAATATCCTCATAATAGGCATTGAGCATCAGATAAGCATCTTCATCAATAGTAAACACCACAGCACCAATATTTACATTCAATGTTTTTTTCATCATGTAATGATTTGATTTATCTTTCTCGTTTGCATTATATATGCAATGCAAATATATAAAATAATATCAATACTATGCAATACAAAATACTAAAGAAAACACAAAAAAAGATCGGTACATCTTTGGATGCCCGACCTTTCTCATATCAGGTTACAATCTGAATTCTATTAGCGGTTTATACGTTTTTTATACACCCACAAATCGGAATTACCCAATTGACGGGCCAGTCGAGAACGCTCCCGGGAGACCTGAGCCTCATCCCCCGAGCTATAAAGGCTAATCATGATTTTCCCCCCTGCGAACGGAACCTTCTCGCACATAACGGTAGCATCCGCGCTCCGCAACTTGGCAATGGCCTTATCGGCGTTCTCTTCGGTACTATACACTCCCGCTACGACATAATATTGGTAGCCAGAGACCGCTCCCGCAGCTTCGGCCGGCGTAGTTAGCGTCTCCGAGGAGAGCGTAGCAGCAGGCTCACGAACCTCCGAACTATCATCAACGGGGTTCTCTGTCCGCATGCTATCCACAAGAACACTCTCCTTAACAGGCTCCTCGGAAAGTGACATCGGGATCTCCTTACCCGATTTCGGGCTCTGATTCCCATCATAATAATACACATACCCATAATATCCCGCTACCCCCAGGAGCAGGATGACCACGACGGCACCGATCCAAACCGCACGGAATCTGTGCAACGGTTTCAACCGAACAACCTTCTCGTAGCCTGGATTGAGCAGCACATTCAAGGGTTCGGCCACTTTGAAGAAACCCGATTCCAACGCCCCGGCCTCCTCAACCTTGACCGATGTACCGACTCGCGCCTGTTGCAACCACTGCTCATAGGTTTGCTGCGCAGTTTCTACATCCACCCCCTCGTTTGTCAGCAAATCCACCACGCTGAGAACCGAAGCAATCTCCTTGCGGGAAAATGTTACCAGATTATAAGGTGCCTCCAACGTGCGCCTATTTTTCAATACAGCAGCCCGACGTTCGACCCCCAGCGTTCCGATCCCCGGCAACACAACACTCCGCCGACCGGCCAACTCATCGAAAATGATCTTGTCTATGGTTTTCATCGTTTACGCTTGTTTGAGACAGATTTTCCATTCTTTCCTCCCGGCATATACAAGAAGAGCGGTGAGCGGCGACAAGCCAGCACAATCACGACGACACCCAGCACTATAAACGGGATGCTCAACCATTGCCCCATCATCAGCGCCATATGCTGTTCGAACTCCTCCTGCGGGTTCTTGATATACTCGATGAAAAAACGCGACAGGAAAATCCCTATCAATCCCACACCGAAAAGCACTCCAGGACGACGACGCCCCATATCCTTACGGTAATAGAGCCACAACAATATGAAAAAGAGCACCAGGTAGCACAATGCCTCGTAAATCTGCGTCGGATGTTTAGGTACCGTCTCGCCCACACGGGTAAAAATAAATCCCCAGGGCAGATCCGTCTCCACTCCGTAGATCTCCGAATTCATCAGGTTCCCCAAGCGAATGCCGGCCCCGCCGATCGCCACAGCAATCATGATCCGATCGAGCGACCAAATGTACGGCATGTGATTCTTCCGGGAAAAGAGCCACAGACCAATCAGCAAACCAATGGCTGCTCCGTGACTGGCCAAACCTCCCTGCCGGATATTAAGGATCTCGACAGGATGAGCCGAATAGTAGCCCCACTCATAAAACAGGCAGTGTCCCAAACGGGCTCCGATAATGGTAGAAAGCGTCCCGAACCAGAAAATGGAGTCGAACATCTTTTCGGAATAGCCTTCGCGCTTAAAGAAATTGATAAAAAGCATCATTCCGATCCCGAAGGCCAATGCCCAGGTCAGACCATAATATCGTATCTCAAAGGAGCCTATATGGAACAGGACGGGGTCCATATTCCAGACAACGGCAAGAAAGGAATTTCCCATAAGCTATCGGTTTATTTGTCAAAGGTAATCAATCCGGGCGAAAAACGGCCTATCCCCGGCGAAATTTACAGATACGTCGAAAGTCGACGCCAACATCACCTCTATTTTTTATTCAGTGTAAACGAGAATGTACTGCCCTTTCCCAACTCGCTGCGCAGAGTAATACTCTCTCCGTGGGCCTCCATGATATGTTTGACAATCGAAAGGCCAAGACCCGTCCCGCCCTGTTCGCGCGAACGGCTCTTATCCGTACGATAGAAACGTTCGAAGACGCGGGGAATATCATCCTTATCGATTCCGACCCCATTGTCGGACACCTCCACCATCACCTTATCAAACAGATCGATAAAGGATATTTTCGTCCGTCCTCCTATGTTCCCGTACTTAATCGAATTGACGATCAGGTTTATGAAAACCTGACTGATATAATGTTTATCGGCCATGACGAACATCGGCTGAAGAGGAGCCCCATGCGAAGGCCCTACCACAATCCGAATATTCCGTTTCTCGGCCTCCATTTCGGTCGCCTCCACAATCTCGCGGGCAAGGGCTACGATATCGAACCGTTCCATGTCCAGTTTAAGCACTCCGGACTCGAGTTTCGATATCTCTTCCAGATCGGTAACGATATTAATCAGGCGATCGATGCTCTTTTCGGCCCGTTCCAGATATTTACGGTTAATAGCCGGATCGTCCATGGCACCATCCAACAGAGTGAGAATATATCCCTGCACGTTGAAAATCGGGGTTTTCATCTCGTGCGAGACATTCCCGATATACTCCTTGCGGTATTTTTCCATCTCCTTCAGGCGGGCAATCTCCCGCCGATTGTTCTCCGCCCAATTCGACAACTCGCTCTCGATATCCCCCACCATATTCCGTTTATGGGCAATATCACGCTCCAGCTCATTTGTTTTCAAATTCTTGGACAGAACAATCTGATAAATGGGCTTCAATTTATAGACCACAAATTTACGAAGCACCAGATCGGCCATACTATATCCGACGCAGAAAAACACCACCCCGGCGAGAAGCGTCGTCCACCACACGCCGCCCAAACAAGCCACTGCCAAAAGGCCAATCGCTGCCACGGCCGATCCTACCAGCGAGGCCGCAGAACCGATCGTTCTTATCTTCATCGCGGTAAATAATGTTTCATCAATCGGGCAATATATTTCCCGACAATGTCAAATTCAATATTCACCACTGTTCCCGGGACAATCGTCCGGAAATTGGTATGTTCGTAAGTATAAGGTATAATTGCTACCTGGAAAGAGTTTTCACGCGAATTCACCACCGTCAGGCTCACACCATTCACGGCCACGGAACCCTTCTCGACCGTCGTATTATCTCCCGTAGGAACATATTCGAAAGTATAGTACCAACTTCCGTCGGCCTCCTCTACCTTCGTACACGTCGCCGTCTGATCCACATGACCCTGCACGATGTGCCCGTCCAGCAGGGCATCCGGTTTCATGCTCCGCTCGAGATTGACCAAATCGCCTGGCTTGAGCAACCCGAGATTCGACTTCAAAAGCGTCTCTTTAATAGCCGTCGTCGTATAAGTCTCGCCCTCGATAGCCACAACCGTCAGACACACTCCATTATGCGACACGCTTTGATCGATCTTCAACTCCCCGGTAAACGGGCATTTCAGGGTAAAATGTTTGTTTCCCCGATCTTCCTGAACAGCAACAATCTCTGCCGTCGTCTCTACAATTCCTGAAAACATAATTTATATTGATTTATTGACTGCGACACCCCGTACGACAAACAACCGTTTGATCTCTTTTTCATCGATAATCACATCATCGTAGGACTCTTTATTCTTCGGTACCAGTCGAATAATTGTACTTTCAGGTTCCTTACGAAGCGTTCTGATACCAAGGAAAGAGTCGCTGACAACCAAATAAGTTGCCCCGGGATGAATGGCGCTGACCTGTGCCTCTTGAAAAAACAGTACTGCCCCTTGCGGTATATCGGGCATCATGGCATCCGAAAAAGAGAATGCAGCAAAATCACTGCCTCGGAACAGCGGGAATGAGATATTATAGGTAGGTGCAAGATCTGCATCATACATGATATACTGCACCGCATCCACTTTATAGAAAGGGATCTCCACCTTCTCGCGAAGCGCCTCATCAGGCAACATCTCGCCTTCACCGGTAAGCAACCACGCGCGGCTGATCTGAGGATACTTATTGGTGATCGTTTCTGCCAACTCCTTGCTGATCCCATTATTACCACGCTTGATCTGGTATAGATTCTCTCCTCTGTTCAATCCTATCTCTCGCGCAAAAGCACTCACCGACGCAGCTTCCGTCCACTTGATGATTTGTTCGATCCTCTGCCAGTTATTCAGCATATGATTTATCCTTGACGGTGTAAAATTAAGCCAATTTCTACAAATGTACTAAATGATTTTGTTAAATTAACGTAAGGATTTCGTATTTTATCTTGCATTTTATTATTCTTTATCGAATATTTTCATCTAAATATTAATTTATCAAGAGTTTTCAACCCCCAAAAGCCGACAATCTTCCTATAAACATAGAGGAATCATCAAAAAATACAGCCAAGGAATTGGAATAAATCCGAAAATATTGCACCTTTGCAGAACAAAACCGGAAACGGTTCATTGCACCCGTAGTTCAATGGATAGAATACTGGATTCCGGTTCCAACGATATGGGTTCGATTCCCGTCGGGTGTACAATAAAAGGCAGTTTATAAACTGCCTTTTATTATTTCACCTCCATCCAAGAGGTTTTACCCTTTCTCTAATCAGGCATAAAAATCTTAAAGAAATTTAATAAATAAGCAAAGGCCCTTTGTGTAAATTATACAGAAGAGAGATAATACCACATAACTAAAATCCTCTACAGGACAAAAATAGCATATTTCAGGAAGCAATACCCCTAAAAAAAAGCCCACTAACACAATTATTTTAATTATTTCACCCAGACCACCCTGCCTATTACACCCCTTACCACACATTAATTTATTATTAAATATATTAAGAAAATTCTTAAAATATTTGCATAATTCATTTCGGACGTTTATCTTTGCAGTGAAGTTTTAAGGTTCATTTTAGGTTAGTAGTTTTAGGTTAGTGGAGGAAACCGTGGAGAAGGGCTTTATGCCCCGATCCCAGTTTCCTTATTTTTTTATAGAATACTCCCTTCTACTCCACCACACAAGACATTACACTGTAAATCAATAACAAAAACAGAAGACACCTATCGAATTAAATTGTCAGTGTTAATTTATTATTAAATATATTAAGAAAATTCTTAAAATATTTGCATAATTCATTTCGGACGTTTATCTTTGCAGTGAAGTTTTAAGGTTCATTTTAGGTTAGTAGTTTTAGGTTAGTGGAGGAAATGTGAGAAGCGGCGTTCTGCCCCTCATGTTTCCTTATTTTTTTATCTACACTTGCCATTTTCGAAGGGATCGCCTACATTTGTTCTCTCAAACCGAGTTTAACAGAACCTATGTTTTTAGAAAGTGCCAACCGTTCGGGATGGATTGAGGTTATCTGCGGCTCTATGTTCTCAGGAAAAACCGAAGAGTTGATCCGCCGCCTGAAACGAGCCAAATTTGCCAACCAACGGGTAGAGATCTTTAAACCCCAAATAGATATCCGATATTCAGAAGTAGAGGTGGTCTCCCATGATGCCAATGCGATTCGCTCCACGCCGGTCGATTCTCCGGGCAACATCCTGCTGCTGACAGGTGATGTCGATGTCGTCGGCATTGACGAGGCTCAGTTCTTCGACGCCAGCATTGTCGACGTATGCCGCCAACTGGCCAATAGCGGCATTCGAGTAATTGTAGCAGGACTCGACATGGATTATCTGGGAAATCCTTTCGGCGCTATGCCCCAGTTGATGGCTACCGCCGAGTATGTCACCAAAGTGCATGCAATCTGTGTTCGTTGCGGTAATCTGGCACACCATTCGCATCGGCTGACTGCCAACGACAAACTGGTCATGCTCGGCGAGCAAAATACCTACGAACCGATTTGCCGTCACTGTTTCAACCAATCCATGCGCGAGAAAGAGGAACGGTAAGCCTTTTCGGAGACAAAAAAGGGAGCCTGAAACCAACTCAGGCTCCCTTCTCGTTATTTCCTATCGAACGCCGATAAGATCGGACGTTGTCAGAGCACCACTTGCGAACAGATCGACAATCGGTGAAGGACATTCTTTGCAGGCCGATACTCCGGATACATTTCCGGGTTCTCCTCTACATGACGGATCGCCCGCCGCATCAGTGCACAGGCGTCTGCCCGGGTTCGCTTCACCAGCATCGAGCGCTGCTCGGCATCAGCCGCCTTCAATGAGGTCCCATTCAAAACGACCAACCCCATCTTATCGGTCGACACAGCCATCACCGGCAACAACAACAGACGGACATAATAGGCCAAAGCCGGCTTTATGAACGTTTCCAAAAAATCGGGCAGATCGCCCGCTTCAAGCCGTGGATAAAGTTCGTTCAATACCGGGCGAATGAACTTCTCCTGCGCCGAAAGGATCATCCCCTCCGGAACATCCTCCGGCCCGAGCCCGGATCCCGTATCAAAAGCCAAATCAACCACCTCGGCCGGGGTAATCAAAAATTTATTTTCCATACTATCAGTCATTACCGGTTACAGGAATTTTGGCAATCTGTGCCAGAAAAAGTTGTTGCTCCGCATCATTCGGGTCGTACGGGAGTCCATCCGCCTTCCGAGCCTCCCACACTCTCATATAGGTCGGTTTCGAACGTGCCGGCGGTCGATTGATGATCTGCAAGGAGGAGGCATCTACCTCCAGAACCAGTTCGATCACCGACTTCAACGGTTCGAGCAGTTCCTCCTGCTCTGACAGGATCACCGTATTGAGAGCCACTTCATACTCATGCAATATGCGTTCGGAACTGAACCCCGAGCTGTAGTCCAGTCCACTCAACGAACGGAACCACGAATGCGCCACCACGATGTCCGTCGTAGCCTGATCATGCAACTCTTTCCAGTCGCCCTCGTTATCGGAAGAGACCGGGATGAACCGCGAATTATCCCCTTCCGTACTATCTTTCACCACGAACATCACCTGTCCCGGCTTGCCGGCAAACTTATCCCGTGCCGTACGAACCAGTTCCTCAGCTTCCCATTCGTTGTCCACCGTTCCGTCCAGCAGCATCACACCCGACAACTGGAACGAGTTGTCCAACCGACTGATATTCCATTTATCGGTCTTGTAGGCAATTGCAGAGACATCCATCCCAGCGATATAGGGAGGGACACCGTAATGTTCGAACATCGGTTCATAATCCTTGTAATGGATCACCGAGCGAAGCGTGCCGTCCGACATCTGTTCAAAAGCCGGATAGAGAGGCAAGACCTGTGCTTCAGAGGCCCGGAAACGAGTCCAGTCATGATGCAGAATGACATGAGCGTTGTCTCTCGCCAGGCGACATTTCGAAGCATCCTGATGATAAAGCGAAAGAAACGCCCGGTCAGGATTGGTCACCACCTCAACAAAGGCATTCCCAAACAGCGATTTGTCGAATGCCAGTTTATTCATCAGTTGTCGCAACGATTCTCCACGACCATTGACACAAGAGACGAATTCTCCGAGTTCCGGGCGGGTAGGATCGGTAGAAAAACCCTTCCCCGATATGTAATCGGCTTTGTCGTTGATAATGCGACGATGCGACGTACTACGACGCGACATGAGCGCCAGTGCATACGGGAAAAGGTTGTCATCACCCCATCGCCAAAAGCGAAGGTCGGAATTACAGGCCGGTCCGGTGAACAGAAGAGGATCGGCAGCATTCCGTGCGACAAAGACCTTCGAGGATTTTAGTTTCGTTTTATTTTCCATTTTCGTCAATTAAAAAAAGCTGCCCGGAGTCCGGGCAGCCAAATCAATCCGGAATCATCACACCTCCGTACCGGAGTAAACGAGTGCTTTGGCAATGTCCGTACAGGAGAGAACAACCTGCTCTGCTCCGGCATCGGAGAGTTTTTCACCCGTCGTACCCACGCTTTTCTCAAGTTTGAGAGCACGTTCAGTACCGAATCGTTCACTATATCCCACCAGCAACGATACGCCATTGTTGGTAGTTACGACAGCCACTACGCCGTCCGGGGACACCTCTGCGAGCTCTTCCACAGCCTTGCGGGAAGCATCATCCAGGCGTCCAAGTACGAACGACAGAACGTGCGTCACCGACAAAGCTCCCTTCCCGCTGGCGACCGTCTCGGTATAGAGGGCCTGATCCTCATCAAACTGATAATGCTGGAAAGCTGCCTCTTCCGCAAGTATCAAGGCTGTGCACACCCCCGATTCATCGATTTCTGCGCCCGTGATTTGGTTTGCAGCGATCATCGAGATTTTGCAAATGCCACCGCTGCGCTTTCCTGAAGCGCGTTTATATCCCGTAAGAGCCATGGCTGACAAGAATTAAGCACCCACTGCCGATGCAGCAAATGAAACCAACTCCGGGAGCAGATAATCGCAACCGGCCATGAACACGGCACGCTGACGATTTTCCATCTGATCGGGGTTATACCACATCCGCACCTCTGTTCCGGGGAAATCAGAAGTATTGACCGCCAGTGCCAGATTACGACGATCGGTCAAGATGGCGAACGAAGCCGGCAAGTCGGTAATTTCCGCCAGATATTCGGAGACGCGGACATCCACCACGGGGATTCCCCGGAACAGCAATCCTTCACGACCGTTCTGCTTAGCCAGGTAAGCGCTGTCGAGAACCACGCTGTCCAGTGCCTCCTCATAGTTGGCATAGATATCCGAGGTAACCAGATAGATCAGATTGCCTTGCGGCTTGGACGCTTTGAGCATATCTGAAGCATTGTCCCACAACTTTTTGAGAATAGCCTCAGCCTCAGCATCCGCGCCCGATTCCGCAATGGTAAAATGACTGATTCCCGTTTCTCCAGCTTCGATATCTGTCGTAATACGTTTGATGAAGCCATCGAAGGTATTGAGGCCTACGCCCTCCTGATCACGATCGACATCGCCCAACCACATGGTAACACGAATACTTTCAGCCACGGCCGAACGGAACAACTCGGTCTCGGCAGCCTCCAGTTCCGTCCCGGAGAGGTCCTCCATATTCACATCGGGGCGATTGGCAATCTGTTCGTATACCAGGTTGAAATAATCTTCTGCTCCATACCCGGCCTCTGCTTTGACGCGTTGAAGGTCGATTGTTTTCTGATACCTGTCGGCCGGTGCAGATCCCTGCCAGCTACCTGAGGTGAATTTCTGCAGGATATCGCCGGAACGTTTCCAGAAATGGAGCGTTGTAGGCACGGGCATATTGTACATCACCTTGATACCCAGCGATTCTGCATCAGGGCCGCTCAGCATGGGACGGAAAAAGATTGTTTCGAGGTCTCGCCCCGTATAAGTTTTAACCTGTTCGATTTTACTCATGGTTATTGAATAGTTGAAAGATTAGTTTTTAAATTTGTTTGCATCTTCGCGATACGCCTCTTCATTGGCGCCTCGTTTTAGTTCACGCACCGAAGGATCATCCTTGAAGAGAGTTGCCGTTGGCCCCGCCAACAGCCGTGCATTGGTCTTTTCCAACCGGGTGATTCTGCTACGCAGTTCCTCCATCTCTCTGTCTCGGGGTGTATCCTGCGACTTCGCCTCGGCATTTGCCCCAGAGGCCGCCACAGTCGCTCCCGTCATCTTCTTAGGGACCGACACATTAGCCACAGGCTCTCCTGCAACAGGACTTATGGTGGTTACAGGTTCCGAGAAGCCCAATTTCTTCAGCAGACGGTTCCACCGACTCTCCTGTAAATCTAACAGTTGGGCCGGCAGAGGAGGAAGACCCAGTTTCGATACCGATTCTGCTGCATCATTTCCGATCGGGGTACTTGGAATGATTCGATCGGCAAGACCATATTCCAACGTCTCTGCCGGAGATAGCCAACGCCCCTTCCCGTTGTTTTCGGCCATCAGACGGATAAATTTCTCGGCGTTTTTCCCCGAACGTACGGCATAGATATCCGCAAGCCGCTGATCTGTTTTGTCCAACATATCGAGTGTTTGAGTAATCTCTTCAGCATTCCCTTCTGCGGCACAGATCGACTTGTGGATCAGATAGAGGGAGTTGGCCGAGATCTCGCGACGTCCGGCCGAAGCCGCCTGAGCGATGATAGTTGCTGCCGATGCGATATATCCGTAACAACGGGTAGTGATTTTCGCTCCGAGAGTGACCAGCGCTTCATAGATCAAAAGCGCATCTTCCACGTTTCCGCCTGTAGAACGGATATTGACCACCACATCCGGCGAACGGACCTCACGAATGGAGGCCAGTACCGAACGAAATGTCTCATACGTTGCCACTCTCTGTCCCGGATCCTCGAACTGCCACACTTCAGGCACACCGATCACGCCTTCGACATCGATCACAGCAGTCCCTTCACCGACATTGGTGATAGTGATTTTTCCTGACATTTTAGTTTAAATTAGATTGATAAACCGACCGTAAGGTCTTACACCATATTCACGTCGGTATAATAGTAGATGCATTTCCGTATATACTCATACGTGCAACAGAAATGTTCCGACGCTTCCCACATAGCGTCGATTTTTTTGCTGCCTTCAGTCATGCGCCGGGCGACATATTCACGAACTGCCAGCACTTTACACAGCGTGTGATCCAGCACTCCGATTTCAAACAGTTTGACAGCCAATTCCTCAGCCGTCAATGAACCGTAACGTGCCTTAAGCATGGAAAGTAGCTCTTTCTGATAGATAGTCATATGGTCATTAATAAGATGCTTGACGAACAATTGCCTTCACCCTGTTCTGTGCTTCGGTAATCTCCGATTCCACCACATATATTTTTAACGAAGCCATGCTTTGAGCGACAATTTCAGCAACTCTCTCTTCCGTAAGGCTATCTCCAGCGGAGCGTCTGGCTAGCTCGGATGAGAATATGCCTATTTGCGGAGCAATTCGTAACGAGAGGGAGTCGGCAAGGCTAATTGAGTTCAAAGCCTCCACTGCCATGCTGTTCACCTCCTGGACGCCTATTGCATCCGATACATCCAACCCATAGGGAAAGACCGGCATCATTTCCGTTTCGTCTCTTCCCTGAACTTCTATATGATAATATTCCATGCTTACACCTCTTTAATAAATATACATTTGGCCAGTGCATCTTCCGGATTATAGTCGCAAATTTCCTCAAGACGATAAAGAGCATGCTCTCCACCCATACCAAGCCGAAATAAAGCCCGGAAATCTCGCATCAATGCATCAGGATTCACCAGAGGTTCAATCTCCTCCGGACGAAGGCGCAGCCAAACGGTCAACCTGCTACTCTGATTATAAAGTTCAAAATTCCGGTCATAATACCGATGCAAGCCTTCTATCCCGTCCCGGTCCTCAAAACAAAGCGAAAAATCTTTCTCCGGTGTATGAAACGTCACCAAAGGATAACTATTTCCATAGGAAGGCCACCCCCAAATTTCGCCATTCGGCAGAGACTCCATACCAAAAAAACGGACAACTTTTGCCGGAAAATTCAAACTCTCGCTCCACTCTTCCGTATACAAATCCCGATTACCCACTTGCAAGAGGCTGGCATTCGGTGCATCCGGAAAATCTCCTGTACGATTCAAGGAAGCACAAAAAACCGGATTGATACAACTTTGCTCTCCCTTTTCCGTAAAACGATTTTCTATCCCGGCCTTCCATCTTCCGATTTTTTGTTGATTTTCTTGATTCCAACGGGCTACGGCTCCATCTCCATCTTGATATTGGAAAACTATCGTCTCCGCCATGCCCACACCAATATCTTCCACAATTACTGGCCGATCAAAATCGATTCTGGAACTCCAATCAACCAATACATCCCGACGACAAAATTCCTCGCGGGGCTCCATCCATACCTCTTTTGCAACCTCATCCGTATAGAACCACAGGTTAAACAGATGTTTTAATCCTTTGACAAAATCGAGTCCCGAAATTTCATGCGCAGCCACATCACAGAACTCCACTTTTGTCCCTTCACAAGGCCAGGGGGCAAATAGCGGACGAACGGTCACATCGCTCTTCAACCTGAACTTCATTCCCTGTTCCGCTCCGCCAAAATAGATACGATCAAAGTATTTCGGTTGTGAAGGCAATACTCGTTCAGGCGTACTTCTCACTTTCAATTCGACGGCAATCTCACCTCGTTCCTCGACATACCCATCGTACAAGGCCCAATCATCCTCATAGAGTACATACGTAGAACCCGATGCTACCCATAATTGAGGATTTGACACCATACCATCAGAATAGACAACAATCTCCTGTGACCGACTGCTAAAAGTAGAATGCGTTACAGTAACTCCCTCATCTTCATAACGAAACTGATAAGAGGCTCCATCCTCATGTCCAAAAACGACAATCCGATAACTATAGCCACTACGAAATGCCGCTTTGCGATCCGCATTCCGATTCGGAACTTTATACCTACACTCCTGCCCCTCGACCAGACTGACAATATTAAAGCATCGTAGTTCATTCCGATCAAGCATATAATAATCAGTCGTATACGAAAGTACATACTCAAACCCAAGCGTCACCGCCTCCGTCGGGACAAAACAAATCCGTTCCTCGTCTTTTCCGAAACAGCCATTAATCGTATAGACGCCCTCCAGCATTACACCATCGCGACTCTCTCCCGGATCCGCCGTATCCACAATATTACCAATACTATTGATCGTACGATAGGGATCGGCATATACCCGCCCGAAACGATCGGCCGTCGTCTCAGCCTCAGCAAAACGTCCCGCCAGGAAGTCCATCCTCCGACGCAGTGGTTCAATCTCTTTCGCCGGATAATTTCCGCTCATGTACAGAGAATCGAACATCTCGCTTTTCACAAATTCCGAACGAAGTTTATATCCCACCTGAGCGAATAACGTCTCGAGTACAGTCCGGATATGCAAAAAAGGATGATAATCCTCAAACGACAAGACTCGTACCGGAGCAAATAATACGCTCTGACCGCTTTCCGACACGAAACTGTCCCTTTGCACGGGTAGAAATCGCACTGGTTTTTCCCAACTCCAACTGTTCCAGACCATCTGTCCGGAGATTGTTTCCGAGAATTCCACATTGGCCTCTCGGAAAGAGATGGCAGCCAACGCCCTCGCCCAACTACCTGAAGCGCCTACCACTGCAATCCTATAATAGCCTCCCATTCCGTTATCCGGTTCACAAGCTATCAAACAAGGCGCCCCCGTAAGAATCATACTACCATCTTTTTCAATCCGGGCCGTATGTATTTCCCGATTGAATTGCGCCACTGACCCAGGAGTACCATCACATCCCATAATCTGCCGATTATGCATAGTCATCGGCAACTCGATAGTACGCGAATAACCCGTTCGGCTGTTCTCCAAGTCGGTCAACTCTGCAACCGAAAGCGACACGGATACCACGGTAGAAGGAGCTATATCCATCTCCTGGCCATCAATATATATCTTCATCGCCAACCGTCTTTTTGAAATTCCAAACGTTTCGGAGCCCTTACTGTCACCTCCAACAATCCAGGGTCGCCTCCACGAATACATACACTGTCCGATACAATATCCACCGGGACTGCCTCGTCTCCATCAAGACGCCACACCCGTGGAGAGCCTACTAATTCTGCCAGCCAACGCATCGTAGCGATCGGTTCATGCTCGGAACGTAACACGTAAGTCATTTCGGCTTGCGATCCATAAATGCCATAGCCCTGACGGCCATAAGCACGACGTTTTTCAACAGACAGCGACCGTCCCGTCTCTTCGGGAAAGGTGTAATAGTCCACTGCACCCAGAGGGTTGAGCCAGCAAAGACGCATCGAACTCAGACTTCGTGGCACGACATCATAATAACGAGTTGCAATAACCACCTCATCTGCTTGTATCTCCACCTCCAGACGTCGGCATCGGGAACTCCACTCTTCTCCCGCCATGGATAGTACCTCAGACACCTGCAGCACAAACACATACATATCATCTCCGGCCAACGGACCATCTATCTGGATCTCTGTACTCTGTCCACTTCCCGCCAATCGAATTCGAGCCAAAAGCTGCTTCCCCGGAGCAATGACAGCCAATTCATCCCGCTCCTCTGTTCCAATTCTTACCCTTGAAGGGGCATGGGATAACAAAGTCTCCGGTCTGGCATCTTCTGTCCCCGCTGTAAGTAAACTCGACTCAGAAAGTATATCACCCGTACCTATATAGGTTTTCACAATCCGTCCAGTCGCTATGACAAACCCCATCTCTCCACCCACAGGATTCACCTCCAACAAAGGCTGCAGATAACTGGCCGTATTTACCACATAACTACTCTCACCCCGGAATCTTTTCAAACCAAGCAATTCATTTCCGGCCCCGCCATATACAGCAACCTCCAGCAAATCATCAGCCTCGACCTCCTCAATTCTATACAATAACTCACCATAAGCTGCCCGATAATTGCCGGGCGTTTCTACAATTTCCATCATTCTTCTGTTTGAGTTACACCAAATGGCATCATTACGGTAAATTCCGAGGTCAGAGATAACTCTCCCCGATTGGTAAGAGAAAATTCACCAGGATTGCACGTCAATGCATCAACGCTTTTCACACATTCCGCTTGCGCCAAAGCCGCATACATCGTACGAACATCCTTTTCCATAGTACTCCAACACGTCTCTTTGTGTCGATGCACCCCATTGCATACCAGATGTATGATCACACCATACTTTTTCAAACCCTGACATCGGCCCTCTGTATCAATCACACGGGGAGGCAACAGCCATACGGCAGGAAATGTTTTCAATTCAGATTCCATTCTGTAAGCGAATCCCGTATGGAATGCATAGCCGCAATCGGATACGATTTTTCTCAATGTTTCAATCAATAATTTTCTTGTCATAATAACTGCTTTTTTTTCAACTCCGTCTTAACGGCCAGCAACCGCACCAACTCATACCCGCTCATTCGTCTCACCGCGTCCATCTCCACCGGAGAGCCTCCTGCTGCCAAGACAGGCAACTCACTCCATGCCACATACGATACCGAAGACACGTCATTCCCTCCGGAAGAAATCCCCGTTCCGTAGAATTCCGGATACTCCTGTTTCAAATAGCGATGCGCACCCACCAACATCGCAAACACCTCCAACACTATCTCCACACTCAACTTACCCATAGTCTCTGCTCGCTTCATTGCTTTTTGTTGATCAAAAGCCTCCCCAGCAGGCCGACAAAGCAATGCGATGATCAAGGCTGCATATTTCCAGCGATCTGCGACGAATAGGGCTGTAGCATCGCAAAACACCTCGGCCGGTATTTCGATACATGGCATTATCTCTCCCGATACATCTCTTCCCGAAAGTGGAAATTCCAATCGCTCGCCATTCCATTCGAAACCATTCATAACCAACGCTCTACAAACCGAATTCACGCCCAATATCCAGATAAACGAAGAGAGATACCGCTCTACGAATCCTTTGGCCTCCCCAGGCTCTGTTCGTAAACACATTTCCAAAGGGATCGCTGTCATAACGGAAATTACTTCCGCATAGAATCTACTCTCTTCTTTTTCGTTCGTACTCTTCTTCTGCTCCTCTGTTTCCTGAACGTCGTTGGCGGACCGATCTCTTCCCTGTCCGTTACAAACCCCTGATTGCAGGCGACCTCTACCCTGTCGTTTTTCATACTGCTCCTGAAAACGTCTCCGGACTTTCTCGGGGCTTTTCTCTACAATCTCCGCCAACGCCTGCATCTGTAGCAATGTCACTTCGGACCACCTTGTTGGACAACTCCAACTTTGATTGTTGATAACAATGTTTACCATAAGTTTATAAACTGTCTATTTCTGTCAATAACCTATCTTTTGCCGTGGCCGAACATGTACGGATAGCACCTTTATCAACTCTTTCAACTCACGGGCGACACCCGTTTCAACAATATTCGAGCATTTGTATTTTGCCCGCATCGAGGCCAAACTGCAAGCAGCCTCATAGCCTTTCTTCAACAGTTCCACAACAAGCCTTTCAGCCTCATAAACAGCATTTCCACAGGAATCTACTCCATCTTCTTTGGGATAATCACCCCCCATAACAGGACACATAGACAGACATTCTCCCCCTCGGGATTCAACTTTACTCATGGCATAATCAGGTTAAGGAATAAACTATTTGTCGACAGATTATCGACAGAGTTGTCAACACCATGCCTATACAAGGCTTGGCTGATAGTCAAAGATTGTTAACAATTTTGAAAAAACCAGCAATTGGACAAGTGCCGGTGACCGACGGGAAGAATCCCCGTTTTTCATGAGACAAATATAATACACCATACCCCCCTTTGTCAATAGGGGAAGATGAAAAATCCGAAAATGTATAAAACAGCTTGGCCTAATAAGCTAATTTAAAGCGCTTTACAAATCAACAAAACTATATCTCCTCGAAGAGGTTCAATTGTCCAATCGCATGATTGAACGTCAAACGATGATACGGCGTTACCCCATAGCGGGCTACAGCCAATCGATGCTCCCGCGTTGGATATCCTTTATTTTGCGCCCATCCATATTGCGGATACTCTTCTGCGATGCGGCGCATATATTCATCGCGATGAGTTTTCGCCAGAACCGAAGCGGCAGCAATATTTGCATATTTACCATCCCCGCCCACAATGCAACGATACGGGATTCCGGACTGCGTTCTAAAACGATTTCCATCTATGAGTAATAGGCCAGGTTTCAATCCAAGTGCTGCCACCGCGCGATTCATCGCCTCGAACGATGCATTCAGGATATTGATCCGATCGATCTCCTCAGGTGAAACCTCCGCAACGGCCCACGCCACTGCCTCACGTTCAATCACCTCGCGTAACCGATCCCGATTTCGTTCTGTCATCTGTTTGGAGTCGTTCAACAAAGGATGCTTGAAGTCTGGCGGCAACACCACCGAAGCGGCAAAAACCGCCCCAGCCAGACATCCACGACCGGCCTCATCACACCCGGCTTCCACCGTTTCCTGCTGATAGCAAGTTGCCAAACAAGTCTCTTTCATTCCTTTTTACTCTCTTCATAAAATTTACAAGCATCCATTCAGATACCCCGACGCTGCAACGCCCCCTTAAATGAAAACCGGAGCTTGCCCTTCGTTTCCAAACTGCAGCCCCGGTTTACTCATTTATGATTCACACACCTATTCCAAGCCAATCGACTTAAAGAACGACTGCAAATCAGCTACCTGCTCCGTCTGGCCATAGGTCTGTGCCATATGATACAGCTCACTCAGCCATACCAATTTCTCATTGATGGCGTATTGAACCAGATCTGCCTTGGGCCCGGTAAATTGAGCAAAATAAACGATATACTCTTTGAGTATGTTGGCATACTCTTCCAGGATGGCATTCGCTTTCTCATTTGCCCCGGCCATATAATAGGCCTCGATCAATGGTATGGTCAATTGAGGACTATGACGGATCTGATCGAACGGCATCTTCTCGATACCGGTATCGAGCACCTTGATGGCGCGCACCGTATCTCCCTCCATAAGCAGGCCCTTTGCCAAGCGGGCAAAAGCACTGCGCGCATTGGAAGCATTGAAATTGTTCTGTACGAAGCTGTCGGCATAGACCCGCTTGTCGGCTACATTTCCATACCGGAAGACATTCATCAACTTATCGTACATATACTCCGTATCGATACGGCCCACCTCCGGGATCGTCAGATTCTTATCTTGAGGGGTGTAAATCGGCACCAAACGATAAGCATACCCATCGAACTGCAAATAATCCCTGAGACCCAGAGAAGCGAGAGAATAGGTCTGAGTAAAATACAAAGGACGTTTCCAATCGAAGTTGGCCAACAGGTCGAGCAGCATCAGTTCGGACTTATCAATGCTTCCTTTGTCGATTTTGACATAGAGCGTATCTTCGATCAAATCAGCATCCCGTTCCGACACGATCCCCGATTCGATTACATTCTGCTTGTTCACCGGCACAGCCAACACCTTGGCCGGGATGTAATCTACATTCCGACCACCCAACTGCATCTGCGTGCGGGGATCATCGTTGTTCACGAATTTTATCACGGCCCGAATGTCCACCGGCTTACCTTCAAACATATCCTGCACATAGAGGAAATCGTTCGTATTGGTGTACTTGTGCTTGGGCAGACTAAACGGCACGGGAGCCGACTCATTGGCGCGCAGTTTCATCTCGTCAATATACCAGTCGGCTCCGAGATAGCTCATATTCATCACCCGCACATCGGTACGCACCTCTTCCACCTCTTGGTTGTACCACAACGGGAAAGTATCGTTATCCCCGTAGTTCATGATAATGGAATTGGGCAGCGTGGATTCCAGATAGTTGTACCCGATATCCCGAGCCACATAACGGTGTGAACGGTCATGATCGTCCCAGTTCTGCGCTCCGAGGACAACCGGTACACAACTGCACACAGCCGTTGCCACAACAGCGATTCCTCGATTATCCCTCTTTGCGACCTTCACGATCAAATCCCGCAGCCACATCACGCCGAATCCGATCCAGATACAGAAGGCATAGAACGAACCGGCATACACATAATCCCTTTCACGCGGCTCGGCAGGATTGGTATTGAAATAGACTACCAGGGCAACACCCATCATGATGAACAGCCACATCACCACCACAAAATTCCGCTTGTCCCGGTTCAATTGGTAAATCAACCCGATCAATCCCAGGATGAACGGCAGGAAATAGTAAGTATTTCGGCCCTTATTGTTTGCCATCTCGGAGGGCAGGTTATCCTGCGGCCCCAGATAGAGGGCATCGATAAATTTGATTCCGGAGAGCCAGTTACCGTCGGTGAGTTCTCCTGTAGATTGGTTGTCGCTCTGACGTCCCACGAAATTCCACAGGAAATAGCGCCAATACATGAAATTGAGCTGGTAATTGAAGAAATAGCGCAGGTTTTCGCCGAACGTCGGCACCGTAATCATCTCGCCCTGGAACGGGATCTTTTTCCCCTTGACATCGGCCCAGGTCTGATAATCCTTTATGTGGGAATCCCGGCTCGACCACATACGAGGGAAAAAGAACTTGAACTCATCGGGATACTCATACCCGGAGATTGTTTTGGCAGGCTTGTACTTACCGTCCTCATCCAGATAATAGGTACTTTTCTCTTTCACCGCAATCGCAGGCGACGAGTACACCGGCCCGTACAACAACGGACGATCCCCATATTGATCCCGATTCAACAACGACAACAACGCGTAAGGATTACTGGGGTCGTTGCTGTTCATCGGCGGATTGGCCGCTGCACGGATCACCACCGAGGCGTACGAACCATATCCGAGCAAAATGACCGTCATACAGAGAATAATCGTATTGGCCAACACCTTACCGTGCTTGTGTGTATACCAGATGCCCCATGCTGCCAAGGCAAACACCGCAAAGACAAAGAAGGTTATCCCGCTATTGACCGGCAGGCCGAATCCATTCACAAACATCCGGTCGAACCAGGCTCCAATAGCCACCGAATAGGGAATGATCAACGAGTTAATCACAAACAGTATCACACCGGAGAGGAGCATCGCTTTCACCACGCCCCACTTGGTCACTTTTGGATATTTCCGGAAATAATAGACGAACACCATGGCAGGAATCGTCAACAGGTTCAGGATATGTACTCCGATTGAAAGACCCATCAGATAAGCGATCAACACCAGCCAACGGTTGGCATGCGGCTGATCGGCCACATTCTCCCATTGCAAAATGGCCCAGAAAACCAATGCCGTAAACATCGACGAAAGGGCATACACCTCACCCTCGATGGCCGAGAACCAGAAAGTATCGGTAAAAGCATAGGCGATCGATCCGATCAACCCGGCTCCCATCAAGGTCCATATCTGGGGTTTGGTCAGTTCTTCCCGCGATTTGGCATACATTTTCCGACCCAGGTGAGTAATGCTCCAGAACAGGAACAGGATGGTAAATGCACTGGCCAGCGAAGACATCACATTGACCATCACACCCACATATTCCGGCGACGGTGCAAACATCGTAAAGAACCGCGAAATCATCATGAATAACGGAGCTCCGGGCGGATGTCCGACCTCCAGCTTATAGGAGGTGGCGATAAACTCCGAACAGTCCCACAGACTGGCCGTGGGCTCCATCGAGAGCAAATAGATCAGCGCGGCGCCGAAAAATGCGATCCAGCCCACGATCAGATTACACTTCTTATAATAACTCATTTATGATGCTTTTAAGATTATACAAGCACGGAATTGCTGCAAAATTAAAAAAATAACGGTGCAATCCGACAAATATTCTCGAACTTAATCAGAAAGTTGTTAATTTTACACCGTTTATTCTATCTCGCCCATACGGATAGAACTTTCACTCATTGAGACCATGCAATTGAAGAAAATAATTTTTCCGCTATTTTTAATAACCGTTTTCGCCCTATCCGGATGCTCGTCGCTACGGCCTGCCGTCATGTCGAGGAATTCAGCGCCTGGAGCGGGCCAAAGCGCCTTCATGGGAGAGAAGATACGCCCCGGAATGACTCGCAAAGAGTTTGTTGCCAAAAACGGAGAGCCCTATAAAACCGCTTTCGATATCGAAGAAAACGGCATCCTCCACGAGATTCTTTACTATAAGGAGCAACTCGGCACATGGTATGTAATCAATATGGCATTCCATTTTCGGAACGGGAAACTCGTTGCCCAGGAGCAGTTGGCCGAGGAGTCTCTGTATAACAATGCCGACAACTCCTCCAACAAGAATCGCTCTTCGAACTAATTGACGACCCTACGCAAATCAAAGATTTATCACAATAGCATCACATCATGGATTCGAAACTGACACTTTATAACACGCTCACTCGTCGCAAAGAGGAGTTCATTCCCTATAACCCGCCCCGTGTAGGACTTTATGTCTGCGGTCCGACGGTTTATGGAGACCCGCATTTGGGACACGCCCGCCCGGCCATCACCTTCGACCTGCTGTTCCGCTACCTCACGCAACAGGGTTATAAAGTTCGTTACGTACGCAACATTACCGATGTCGGTCACCTGGAACACGATGCCGACGAAGGCGAGGACAAAATCGAGAAGAAAGCCAAACTCGAGCAACTCGAGCCGATGGAGATTGCCCAATACTACACCAACCGATATCAGCAATATATGGAGAAATTGGGCGTCCTGCCACCTTCGATCGAACCCCGCGCTTCGGGTCACATCATCGAACAGATCGAATTGATCAAGAAGATTCTCGACGCCGGTTTCGCCTACGAGAGTAACGGTTCAATCTACTTCGACGTAGAGACCTACAACAAGAAATACCATTACGGCAAGCTTTCCGGCCGGGTACTCGACGAGATGATGAGCAACACCCGCGAACTGGACGGCCAGGGGGACAAACACAACCCCTACGACTTTGCTCTCTGGAAGAAAGCTTCTCCGGAACACATCATGCGCTGGCCCTCCCCCTGGAGCGACGGATTTCCCGGCTGGCATCTTGAGTGTTCTGCGATGAGTACCAAATATCTGGGGGAACGATTCGATATCCACGGCGGTGGCATGGACCTCATGTTTCCTCACCATGAGTGCGAAATTGCCCAGAGCACGGCGGCTTGCGGACACGACTCCGTACGCTATTGGGTACACAACAACATGATTACGATCAACGGGCAGAAGATGGGAAAATCGCTCGGGAACTTCATCACCCTCGAAGAACTTTTTACCGGGAAACATAAACTGCTCGCACAGGCATACTCCCCGATGACAATCCGCTTCTTCATTTTGCAGGCGCACTACCGCAGTACGCTCGATTTCAGCAATGAGGCCTTACAGGCAGCCGAGAAGGGGCTCGATCGCCTGATGAAGGCCATGGAGACGCTGGCTAAGATCACCCCCGGAGACAAGACAACGGTAAACCTGAGCGATCTCGAAACCCGTTACCGCGAGGCCATGGACGACGACCTCAACTCCCCTATGGTCATCTCGGCACTGTTCGATTGGGTTCGTATCATCAACCAGCTCCACGACGGCAAGGAGACAATTACGGAAAGCGATCTCGCCCAATTACGGACAATCATGCAGACGATCGTCTTCGATGTTCTGGGACTGCGGGATGAAAAGGCCGCCGGAGCCGCCGGAGGAGATGATCTGGTATCGCCGCTGGTCAACATGCTGCTCGAGATGCGTATGGAAGCCAAGGCAAAGAAGGATTGGGCCACTTCCGACAAGATCCGCGACGGACTAACGACAATCGGCATCCGGGTCAAGGATCGCAAGGACGGTTTCGACTGGGAGATCGAATAACGGAGACGCAATCATGGAGGTACGGATTGACAAATGGCTGTGGGCAGTACGCCTCTACAAAACGCGTAGCGATGCCGCCGAAGCATGTCGCACCAATCGCGTGCTAATCAACGGCAGCTACACCAAACCCTCGCGAGAGGTGAAAGAGGGCGATGTCGTCTCGGTCAAGAAGATGCCGGTCACCTATTCGTTTCGGGTGATCGAACTGGTCAGCAGCCGCCAGCCGGCCAAGAACGTCCCGCTTTACATGGAGAATATCACTCCGCAGGAGGAGCTTTCGAAACTCGAGATCCCGCGGGAGACGATCTTCATTCGGCGCGATCGGGGTACGGGACGTCCCACCAAGAAGGAACGCCGCGAAATCGATTCTCTCATGGAGGACCTCAGCTATATGGAAGATGACGACGATTAACTGCCCGCTCTCTAGAAACTACAAACAACGCGTATCGATACATTTCGGCCGTAAATTCGATTCATAGATGTATATAGCACAAAGTAAACGCAAAGAAAATATCGCAGAGTACATTCTCTACCTGTGGCAACTGGAGGACCTGCTGCGAGCGCTTCAGTTCAGTCCCGAGGCCATCTATTCACAATTGGTAAAGCCTCGCGGAGTGAAGCCCGACCAGGAGCAGGAACTTCTGATTTGGTACATGGATCTGGTCAATCTGCTGCGCGAAGAGGGGAAGGATCGACAGGGTCACCTGGAACACACCCATCACCTGATCAATGATCTGCAAAACCTGCACAATCAGCTCATGGTTCTTTCCACAGGAGCTCATTACCGCACACTGTTTTCCCGACTTGCGCCCGAGTTGCCCCATTTGCGCGAGATTCTCGGCAAGCACGAAGTCAACGATATCGAGCTTTGCTTCCGGGCGCTTTATGCTGCGATGCTCTACCGCATCAAAGGTGACCAGGAAAAGAAAAGTGCCATCGAAGATGTAATCACACTTGTCTCGCCAGTCATTGCGGAACTTGCCAAAATCTACCGACAAGTGGAAAGAGGAGAGATAGATCTTTTCGAAGAGAAGAAACAGTAATCGTTCACAATACATAGTAAAGGGACGAACCACAAAAGTTCGTCCCTTTAATTTTTTTTCAAACAAATACATCAATATACCTCCAAATCTCGCCAACCCGGGAATTCAGGAAACTTGGCATGCGGTTCGGTCTGATACCAGAAACATACCGATGCGATGTCCGACTGCTGCTGCAGATACCGGCCGCCATGTCGCCATCCCAGATCCTGAATAGTGACACGCAGATCCTTATCGAAACGAATCGGATCGGTCAGATGCCAACGATACAGTCCGAAACGCTGCCGCGCACGATACGTTCCATCGGGCCGGATCACCTGATGCAGTCCGGCGTAAGGCGTGCAGAACTCCACATACTGTCCGTTCCGATCAAAGTTATACGAACCGCAGAAATAGTCTTCCGCCCCTGTACCGCAAATGGTAGGGAACTTTTTGTCGCCGTCGATGAAGAACTTGATCTCTCCTTCACCCCACCAACCGATATTGTTCACACCCCAGGCCATATAGACGCCTACATACTGACCCTTTCCTTTCACGTTATCGATAATCGTATAATCCGACGAGGTATTGACTTTCGTACGTCGGAATTGGGCATGGAAATAGCCGGCATCCTCGGGGACCTCCGTCAGCGTATAATCGATCTGATAATACAACCGCATCTCATCCTGATCGTTGATATTCTCCATCGTAATTTTACATTTCTTGCGAAAAGGCATCGGCCAATAGCAGTTGAATGCACTTCCCGGATTGACACACACCGCCAACGAATTCAGCGGAGCATACTCACACCAACCCATACCGAAGAAATCCCCTACAGGACACTCCACAGAGGGTTCTTTTTCATCATCCCAATAGATACGGATAATCGAGAAACGCCACAACCCCGTAGGAGTCATCCAAATATGCTGAATTGCCCCCGGACCATCGATCTCGGCCAAAGTAATCGTCTCATTGGGTTTGATAATAATATAAGGATTTACCTTCCATCCCTGTCCCAAGTCACGAGCTGCATGTGCGGCATTGGCTTTGTTGGGCTCGGCGGCATCCTCCAGCCGAGCCATTCCCCCTTTTCCCTTCTCGCCTGTAAAATTCTCCGGAGAGATCGACCGGCTTTTGGCATTGGACAATTGGTAGATGTTATTCAGGCCGACATTCAGGCCATTGTATGAATAAGATTGAGCGAACACCCCTGCTACAGTCAACAAAGAGACGAATAATGCAAACAAATTTTTTCTCATCGTTTTAAGGTTTAGCATTGATTTAAAGCGATTATAATATAATTATTTTTTATGTAAATCTTTCGGACGACCGCCCTTGCGCCAGAACTCTTCGATCCGTTCGAGAGAAACGCCTTTTGTCTCTGGCACGAAATAATATCCCCATACGATACCCACCAAAGCGATCAACGCATAGAAGAAGAAGGCGCCTGCCGGGTTACCGAGTGTTTCACCTCCGGCCTGTAACTCCGTACCCGAGACCGTAAAGGCTTTCACAATCTTAAAGAAGGTGAAGGTAACAGTCGCATTGAAGAACCATACGGCCAACGAGCCGATCGATGACCCTAAACCGCGTACCTTTTGCGGGAAAACCTCCGAGATGATGAGCCATCCCAACGGACCGATACTGATAGCAAAAAAAGCGATATAAAAAAAGACGAGTACAACAGAGAGCCATTTGCCAACCTCTCCGAGCGTATTCATCAACAGGAAGCTGGAGCCCAACAATATCAGCGAAAGGACAATCCCCGTCATACCGATAAAGTACAGTTTGCGCCGCCCAAGCCGGTCGATAAAATAGATGGACACAATCGTGAACAGGACATTGATCACCCCAACACCCACCGATGCCCAGATCGCAGCTATATTACCCTCGAAGCCGGCCATCAAGAAGATTTTAGGGCTATAATAAATCACCGTATTGATTCCTACAAATTGCTGGAAAAACATGATTCCGATCGCGATGATAAGCGGAGTGCGCATCCATCGGCTAAAGATTGCCCGCCATCCAAGAGCTTCCTTGTTCCGGTCAATCTCTACACGCATTTGGGTCATCTGTTCTTCAATCAATTCTGGAGTCTCGATACGTTCCAATACAGCCCGGCTCTCCTCTTCCCGTCCGCGTTGCATCAGCCACCGCGGCGTCTCGGGCAGGAACATCATTCCCACGAGCAGAATCAAGGCAGGGATGATTCCCACATAAAACATCATCCGCCAACACTCCAGATTACCCTCATCGGCAAATCCCAGGTCGCTCAGATAGGAGACCAGCACACCTACCGTAATAAGCAGCTGAAACATTGACACCATGGCGCCCCGTTTACGAGCCGGAGCAATCTCCGCCAGATAAAGCGGCACGGCAAACGACGATACTCCGATTGCCACACCCAATAACAAACGAGCACAAATCAAATCATACACGCCGCTGGCAACTCCCGACCAGATTGTTCCGATGACAAAGATGACCGCCGAGGCAAGGATGATACGCTTTCGGCCAAGACGGTCTGTCAAACGTCCACCCAGTAGTGCACCGCCGATGGCTCCAACCAACACGGCGGTAGTAATGGTCTCCACCATACTGTCACTGACTCCAAAATAGGGTTGGAAGAAAGGGATGGCTCCGGAGATCACCCCTGTATCAAAGCCGAACAACAATCCTCCGCACGCCGCTATCGAAGCGATGACATAGATCAAATTGCGGTTATACCCTCTGTTTTTCATAAGAATATTAAGATTAATCGATAATTTCTCGTCCCGTAACGACGATCTCTCCACCCGAAGGACGGACATTCGTCTTCACATAAGTAATCACGCCATATTGGTCTTCCCCGACAGCCCAACCCTCACCGCGACTATTCAGGAGTTTCTCGTAAGAAGCCTGGCGTTTCAAGGCCTTTCCACCCAAAACGACACTTTCTCCGGCACGATTGTGTATACGGACAATATAGGTTTTGAAAGTCGGCTCCAGCATACCCTCCTGCGCTGCAAAACCGACGGAAGCCTTATCTCCGGTACCACATGTCGAAATCAATTGTTTGAAATAAACCCCTTTTTCATAATCATACGTTTCGCCATCGTCGTCGTAAAACGGAAAAGTTGTAGTCTCCGTCGAAGGGAACACATCCAGATAGATCACCTCCGGCTGACGTTCACCCACATAAGCCATCACCTCTTGAGTAGGAATAATTGCCCCTTTCTTGACAAACAGCGGAATATCCGTAAATCCCTCATTATCTGTTTTTAGGATATAGCTCCGGCCACCCTCATACCGTTTGCCATCGAAAAATCCGATCCACTCACCACGTGGCATATAGACCGTTTTGCTCACTGCTGCCGAATCCAGCACGGGCGAAGCCAGCAGATAATCGCCGAACATGAAGGTTTCGGAGAGATCAGCCACATGCTCATCTTCGGGATAATCAATTACCAGCGCACGGGAGATTCCGAGCATTGTCTCATGTTTCACCCGATCGTAAGCATACATATACGGAATCAATCGATAACGCAACTCGACGATTTTACGCGACTCATTCACCACATGGTCACTGAAGTACCACGGTTGTTTCTGCTGTCCCCAGATTCCATGCAAGAAATAGAGCGGCGAGAAGAGACCCAACTGCATCGAACGCAGATACAGTTCATCCGTTACCGGCGTCGTATTCCAGAAAGCCGTCATACAGAAACCCCACACCGGCACAAGCACATTGTTGGCCGTCAGCATCTTGGATGCCTGGCTCCGCAAATCTGCGAAAGTAGGATAGTTATCGCCCGACCAGATCGAATAGGCATACTTCTGCGAACCCATATAGGCCGTGCGATTGATCGACCATACCCGCCGATTCGTTTGAGCGCGCTGTCCCTCATAAATGCTCTTCTGCATAAAGATATTGGAGAAGTTGCCGAGGTTGTAGAGCCCACCCTGATTCGAGTCGTCGCATTCATCGTTCAGATACCCCTGAACACCTTTATCATAAGCTCCCTCTTTTAGATGCGTCCACCACCACTCCCGGCATTCGGGAATCGCAAACTGCAAATCCTTCGAAGGCAGATTACTGACATAATCGGGGAAAAACTCCTCATCCGGATACCAAAAATTGTGCTCCTCGGCATATCGGCCCTGCTCGGTGAAAGAGCCATCCGCATTTTTGGCAATAATGCGAGGCTTGGTAATCGCCGTAATTTTCACCCCTATGCTATCGGCCCACGTTTTCAAAGCTCCACTCTCTCCCGACGGGAACCCTTTTCCCCAACGAAACTCGCCGTAATGATCTTCACCCCAAGCCATCCAATCGAAATCGATCATGAACCAATCAAACGGGATTTTCCGATCCCTGTATCCCTGGACATGCGTCTTGAATTCCGCCTCATCGATCCCCCATTCAAGTTGTCCGAAACCGGTATTCCACTTCGGGAACATCTGCGGCATACCTGCAATTTCACCCGCTGCGGCGATGATCTGACGCGGATTGCCCACCAACACGTAAAATTCAAAGTTTTCTTTCGAACAACCGCCAAATACGAGCTGACCATTGACATTGGAGACATTTCCGCCGTCCGTATCGAGCACGATTCCATATCCGGCCGTTGACCAAATGAAGGGAGCCCCGCATCCACCCTGCGGCTGAGCTTCAATCACCCCTCCGGAATTCCGTGTAATCGGATAGTAACCATCCTGATACGAATCACGGTTATATCCCGACAGTCCGTAAAAATTATCCCTCTTATCATGAGTAAACGCTAAATTGTTCTGATGTGGTTTCCGGATACTCAGAAGCAACCGGCCCTCCGCATCATAAATCCGCGCCGTGAAAGGTACTTTGCCAATCACCGCACGAAAAGCTGCCGTCGTAATCGTAATTTCATTACCCTGCTCGTTCGTTTCCGCATCCGTTCCCTCCCAGCTTTTCTTGTCGATCACAGGTGTACTCTCCGAGAATCGGTCATAAGGGCGGTAATCGAACTTCAGGATATGATCGCAGCAAACCGTCACGATACAGCGGTCTGTTCCCGTCCGGAATATAAACTCTTTCGCTGCGGCCTGAGCCTCGGTCGAAAGCAAGGCGATCGTTCCACCCAAGACGATCATCGTCTTTCTCCATTTCATAAACATCTAATTATAAAATTAATAATCGTTAAATCCAGTTCTATTCATTCAGTCTCAAGGTTCGGGATCCCCGGCCAACGCGCCAGGTATACTCCTTATCGCCATACCGGACACAAAGCGTAAAAGGTTTCTCTGCCATGATTTTTATCTCGTCTTTTCGCAGGGAGAAATCGACCTCGAGCGAGATTACATTCCCGTTGAACCGAAAATTCTTGCATCCTACCGCCTGTTCCGAAGCGATTGTCCACGTCACCCTATTCCGTTCCGCATCGGCTCGAAGGCCCAATGCATACTCAATAAAGAACTTAATGGGGCCAATGCCGCTCCACCCCACAAAATCCTTTGCGACAGGTTTCCCGTCAGCGTGTACTCCCGGAGTTGCCGCATCAGGAGCATAATTTTCCCAAATCGTTCCGGTACGACGATAGACATCTGCCACAAGAGCGACATGATTCAATGCAATCCGCCGGGCGAGCGAATCCATTCCATAGCGTTCCAGCCCCTCGACAACCATCGTCGTGGTAGGGGCCCAGACCGAACCGCACCAATAATTCCCTCGGAAATCGTATTTTGCCTCATCGGCGGCAAGTGTAGGCACCAAATTACGACGCCCGAAAGCCGTAGAATCAACGAGCCGGTCCGCTAAAGCCACCGCACGCTCCGGCGTTGCCACTCCTGCGAGCAAGGTCCAATAAGCTGCAACCGTTTTTATCCCCACCTGTTTCCCATCGAGGGTCAGGTCGTAATAAAATCCATCGGCAGCATTCCACATCAGATTATTGATTCTTTGAGCAAGTGCTGTGGCCTCAACTTCATAGCCGGTCACCTCTTTCCGATGGCCCGTCAATGCTGCCATCTCCTTAAGATTACGAGCCAACAACACCATCTCGGAGGAGATGTCGATTCCCGTACCTCCACCCCGAAGATACTTGTTCCGTGCCGAGTTGTCCATACTTGCCCAATCGGTCATATAGAGTCCATTGCCCTGTTGCAGATAGATTTTCAATGCCTCATATTGACGTTTCAAAGGTTCATAAACCATTTCCAGACGTTTGCGGTCACCGGTCAGACGATAACTTTCCATCTCCGCCCAGGCCATGATCGGATGGTTCATTCCATCCAATGTTAGACGCGAAGGTTCCTGAGGAGCTTCACGGCCGACATACTTCACCTCCACCTTTCCTATATTATCCGGGACATCGTAGCCCCAACTGCTATAAAGCGGTTCTTTCGCCTGATTCACCCAGAACGGGCAGTCTTTCCCATCTTCTCGACTGATTTCCCGACAGATTTCACCATTCGGATACTGCTTGCAATAGAAGTTGTCCAACGAACTGATGCCCGGCACCAAAGGATGAGCATAGTTGCAGAACATAGTCATAAACGAGGTATCCCACAAAAAAATGCAGTTGTTGAATGCCGCATCGATATACCAGGAGACAAAGCCATTTTGCGGAGTAGGAGCATAGAAGTTGCGGAAAGCAATTTCCCAGGCTTTCCAATAGGTCTCGACCCAGAGCGGATTCTCCGCATAGATCGGTTGCGGAAGTTCTTCGCGAACGGTCTCGAAATCGGGCAACTGCACAGAGTCAAACTGTTTCTTATCAAAATAGAGGCCCTGCTGGGCTCGAAGTCCGACACTGGCGAATATTCCTATGATCAACAACAGTCGTTTCATGGCTATTTACGAATTTTAAGTTTGACAATCACCGCCCGGTGGTCGGAGACAGCCGAGGTATCGACTACCTTGACCCGTTTTACCTTAAAGGCCCCGACAGGAAGATACCCGACATAATCGAGTTTCAACCGTGGATTTTCGGCCGGGAAGGTAGGCTGATCCCCGCATGCACGGACAAATGTTTGTTCGAAAATTTCCGAGACGCCTTTCGATGCGGAGGTTTCATTGAAATCACCAGCCACAATTGTCGGGATTGTCGTCCCGGCATATCGGTCGCAAAGCTCAGCCATCTGAGCATGCCGGATCGCACTATCCGCCACCTCCAGATGTGTACAGACGAACCGTATCTTCTCATTCTGTGCCAGCTCCAGTTCGACAGCCAGAGCCGTTCGTCTTTCAGCGCCCTGTACGCTATAAGGAACATTCCGACTTTCCATAAAGCTATATTTCGAGAGGATACCGATGCCGTATTCCCCTCCCCGAAACCAAATTGTACGCCCGAACAGAGCGTGCATCTTCGTATACCCAGACAACTCCGAGAGATAATTGGTAGATCCAGCAGCCACCACACCATCCCGGTGCGTAAAGACATCCACCTCCTGCAGAGCGACCAAATCGGGTTTTTCCCGCAGGATCACCTCGGCCACCTGTTGCATATTGGCTCTCTCCCCAAAACGGATATTGAAAGTCATGATTTTCAGGGTACGTGACTCAGCTCCTAAGCACGCGAACAGCATGGTTACTATCAGAATTGCCTTTTTCATCGCTTTTCTCACCTCTTTCTTATACCAAATTACCGTTTCATTCCGACAATTCAAACTCGACAAGCAACGGACGATGATCGGAAGCCGAAGATTCGTCGATCACCTGACTGCTTACCACGCGCCACCGCGGATCCGGACGATAGAACACATAGTCGAGCTTTACCGTCGGATTCCATGCAATGAACGTATTGGCCTCTTCCTGGCAAGCTCGCACCCATTCGGTATCCATCCGAGCGATGCAGCCATTCGGATCGCGGGGACGTTCGTTGAAATCTCCGCAGAGCACCGTAGGGATGTCATCGTTGCCGAACACACGGCAGATCTCCTCGACCTGCGCATAGCGAATCGGGTTATTATTATGATCAAGATGCGTTGAGATGAAACGTACTCGTTTGCCGTCGGGGAGCGTAACCCACGTTTCAAGGCCGACTCTGTATTCCGTGCCTTTCGCCTGATAGGTATGCTTGCGCGTAGAGTCAAAAGAGTACTTCGAGAGTACCGCATTGCCGAACTCTCCGCCGCCATATCCGAACGGATAACGTTTGACCCGGAATGCCGCACCGAACAGCACGTGCATCCCCGTATGTTGGGCAAATTGACTGATCTGATGGACATGATTGGCCTGCACCTTGCCCGGATGCTTCACATCGACCTCCACCTCCTGAAGTGCCACGAAATCGGGGTTCGTTTTTTTGACTACCGCCGAAAGCGTAGCGATATCTGCCCGCTCGCCCCAACGTATATTATAGGTCAATACCCGGATCTTACGGGGATTATGCGCATACAGGCTCTCCTCTGGCAACCCCCAGAGGAGAGCGAGTATACACACCCATCTAAAAAACCTGATACTAAACAACCTGTTATTGATCGAATTCATATTTTTCTATTTTCTTATCATTCAAGTCGACGCTTACATACACCGGCGTCTCAAAATAACGCTCCTCATAGCCATTCACATAACCGATGAAGTGAGACTTGTTGAATGCGGCAAATCCTTTCGGAGCAATTTCGCAATTCCGATAACGATAAGTCTTTCCGGTCAAATTCGCCACGACGGTCAATTGGTCGAAACGACTCATCACGACTCCTTCGTTCCCGCTACCGGACAAATAGCGGAATTCCCGCATCGGGACACCCATATAGGCCGGTCCCAAAGTCCGTTGCACTTCAGCCAAGAAATTGATCCAACGGCGGCGTTCCGGGGAGAGGCCCTTTGCCGTAGGAACATCGACAATCATCTGATAACCCAGCAGCAGGGTCCAGGCAAGGTTCTCGGAGTTCTCCACCAACGGGCCACCCAGATGATGCGTAAAGAGAGTTTTCCCATCCGCCACATACTGTGCCAACGGATAAGCCTCGTAATCTTCTGGTTCGAAGAGATCGGAATAACTTCGCAACCACCAACTCACCCACCAGGGACGCTCCTTGAAAGGGACCAACATCCAGGTCAGACCACAGAATTCCGACTGAGCATTAATTAACCGGTCATACCCTTGTTCCGTGGCCAATGGACGGTATTCCGACGCTGCCAGAGCAAGATTGATCATGCCTTGATGATAAGCCGCAGGCGACGGTGAACAGGGATTGAAATCAAAACCCATCCACTCGCGGGCGCCAACCTGATCCTCGAACAGAATATCGCATCCCAGTTCGGAAAACTCCCGGGCAATCCGTTCTCCGGAGGCTATCACCTCCGGATGCCACGGGCAAATACTCCACCCATAATTTCCGGCATAATCCTCTTTTACGGGCTCTCCGACAGCATTCCGGAAAAGAGGACCTCTGCCCACCCGGTGCAACAATTGGGATGGAGGCCCGTCACACCACCAAGTATTGTTGGTATAGGGCATAAACAGACTGCCTCTGTCGTGTGTCACTCGAATCAACTCCTCAAAATCGGCCATTGTACCACGCTCCGGATGGGGCGGCAAATGTTCTGGATAGAGCTTATCAAATCCCCCTTTGACATAATCCCAAACATGTACGATCGACGGAACAGGCATCTTTTCAACTTCAACCGTTTGCTGAGCGATCGTCCTCCCCGAGAATTTCAGGATCGGAGAACGTTTCCATTTTTCCAAAGTCGCAATCGGCATCTTCTCTTCCAAGGGTTTCGTAAAGCCATTGGCCCGTGCATAATTCCGGATATCACCGGGCAGATCTCCATTCCGGACAAAGCGCACCTCAGGGACGCCTCCGTACCCATTCTTCCCAGCATGAATATCTTGATCCGCTCCGCACTGCTCTTTATAAATATAGACTCGCCAGCTACGCGTCAGATGTCCTCCTGTCGAATCGGCCCACGTCCGCATGTTCAACGGGATGAAACTTCCCTCGGGTTGAATACCGTAGATGCACAAACTACTGCGTTTGTGTCTGATCTCGAAGAAATCGGAGAAAGCAAATGGATAGGAGGTCGACAGAGTATTGAACCGGGCAGGACGCAAAGCATTGAAGAACGGGTATCCGCCCGTTTCCACCCACAGACCGCCTCCCTGCAGGAATGTACGTATATGCGAGACCATCTCATCCATGGCAAGCGTATCCACCGGCAACATCTCTCCATAAGGATTGATGACAGCCAGCGTCCCCTCATCACGCATGAAATCCAATGCTTCAGGAATCGAACGGAGCACCCGGAAATCGGCCTCGTCTTTGAACGCCTCCTCCCATACATCAACCGACACTTCGCTCCATCCTGTCGAACGCGGAGACTCTGCGACATCGAGCAAGCCAATCGTCCGACGCACTGCCGGAGCATACCCCTCCAAGCGTCCCTCCCCGAAGGCCTGAATCGTACATTGAGCCAAGGCAATAGCCGCACTCCCGTCCATCAACCTCAACTTACCTCCGAAGCGTAACAAAACGCCACGGCCGACTCGATGGCCGCCCCAGAATGAGCCTTCTGGGGCCGTCACGAAATCGTAATCCGGTTTTGTCAATGCAGGCCGCACGACCAGTCTTGCACTATGATCCCATTGTGTCACGAGCGTTTCATCGAGGACCTTACGTCCCAACGGCGTGACCGACACCTGGGAAAGTCGATTCACATTCGGCTCGGCCACACATAAGAGCCCCGCCACGGAATCGAGCACCTGCGGTCCTACAGCCGTTCCAGTCCAGATTTTAGGCGTGGAATGCTCTTCGTAAAACGAGCGTTTCAGTCTCACTCCCAATTCATTCGGGAAAATCACATGTTCCAGCGTTGCGGTAGAAAAATCAGCCGAAGCCGGCATCGCCACCTCACAGACATCCTCCTCCAACTGTTCGAAAGACAACCGGCAATCCAGCCCTTCCTGTCCCAAGGCCATCCATACGACCACACGGTTCAGGCTATCATTATATCGAAACCGAACGGCAGAATCTGCCACTCGCTTCCAAGCCACTGTTCCCTCTGCAACAAAATAGTCCGAAGAGAGTGTTTTCCCACTCTTAAGCCGATAGGACCAGAAACAACCATCCAATCCGGCCGGCATTCCGTCACGCTCACGCACGTCATACCGTTCCGCTCCATTTCGGAGCGACAGATATCCCTGCGGAGCGACAGAACAAGCCCCCCACAACCACGCAACAACAACTATGAATAACAATCTCTTCACAAAAAAACAGCTATATAAAAATTCGGCAGGGAGAGGGAGAGCCCCGTCTCCCTGTCGAACCATTCATAAATCTATTGAGGCATCGAGAGGCCTGAAGCCTCAGGACGCTGAACAATCACTGAAATAGGAGCCGTCTGTTCACACAGGGTACTTCCCCAGTTCGAAATAAACTTGATAAAGCCCCAGCGTATCGTAGGATTGAACGCCTGTTTCAACTGCGTAATCACACCACCACCAATGCGGAAGAATAATACGCCGCCTGCCGGAATCCATACCCAACCTTTATCATTGATTGCATTGGGATAGGCACTCAAATAGGACAACATGACCTCCGAGAAATCTTTCTCTCCACTGTAAATCGCGTCGAAATCCGCTGCAGTCACATTAAAAGCGTAGGACATATACACATCCGGGAACTCCGTGAAATCTTTCTGATAAAGTCCCGAAGTCAACGGCATGTCGTTCTGGCGATTGGGCGTAAAGAGACCGAACGGATAGCTTTGCGCCACATGATCCGACCCGTCGAGTTGCCCGACCATCATAAAGTCTATCTTGTCCTGATTGGCTTTGGCCTCCTCGTAGTTCATCACGGCCTTGGGCCCCGTGGAGCTGAAGTAGCTGTTCCCGGCCACGGTCATATCCGGATATTGCCCCACCAGATTGAGCGTCATGACCACCTGCGGGAACTTAATGAACTTCGGATCTTTCACCACGTTGCCCGTAATGGAGTAGGTATCGGAAACCGTATTGCCTTTTTCATCGGTGGCCGTCACCAGGAATCCTTTGAAGCCACGCTCGGTAAAGGCCTCGTCGGCCACGAGCTGATACTCCAGGTCGAAAGCCTTATAACCATCTTCCGGAATGGTAACCGACTCCATGACAGGGTCCTCGGTCCCATATATCGGTCCCACCTTCACTTCGGCCAATCCGTTGCGTCCGATCACCCGGGCCTTCAGAATGAGTGTAGTATTCACTTCGTAATCTTTCGTATAACTCTTGCTGTCCCCGGGGAAAATAATCGCCAGATCTTTGTAGACATCCGGATTGATCCCTTTGTTCGGGAATTTGTCATCGTCCGAACAAGCCAGGCACAGGATACCCGCAAATGCGAGCGCCACTATTTTATTTATCGTTTTCATACTCTTTGAATTGTTTACCATTGGGGATTCTGGGTAAGATTCTTGTTCAAAATACGTTGCGATTCAGGAATCGGCCACAGGTAGTGTTTATCCTCGTTGAACACGCGATCGGTGAAAAGAATCATGTCGCCCGTCAAATCGGTCTCATTATCCTCCACATACTTATACTCATTGGGGAACTCCGTCTCGACCACCTTTTTATTCATACCCATCTTATCCGCAGCAAGCAGGCTTCCCTGTCTCCAGCGCAGCAGGTCGAAATAACGCAAACCATCAAGTGCCAACTCCACGCGACGCTCACGACGAACCTCCTCACGGACATCCATTCCGTTCGCCTGCAGTTCCGCAAGATCCATTTCATGCATTCCCACACGTTTCCGGAGCAGATTGATGGTTTTGTCCACCACATCCTGCGTCAGTTTGTCCTGCTCCAGACAAGCCTCGGCATAGATAAGCAGCACCTCTGCATAGCGGATGATCCGAATATCGTTCCAGTCATAATTATACTGACCGACACATACCGAAGCTTCCAGGTCCCCGGTACCGACACGTTCGCCACCGATTTCAGCATACTTGCAGAAGTAGAATCCGGTACGTGTCATCGTAGAGTTCGCATGGCCCGGGAAAGAGGGGCCGTTGAAGGGATTGCCAGAGAATTTCCAACAGCCCAGATCGCCGGAGGGTTTGCCTGTTGCAGTCTCCTCTTCTTTCACGACGGTGTATGGGGCCAGGATTGTCTGAGACATACGCGGGTCGCGATTACGCCAATAATCGGCATACGTTCCGGTGGGATTTTCACCTACAGGACCTTTATACAGTCCTGATTTGTCGATAGGCAGACCGTCCGTGCAAAGATAAGAGTCGACGAGCGACTTGGTCGGGCTCCAACGGATATACTCATCGGTACGGGTCGTCGGCAATTGGAGTTCACGAGAGAGATTATGATGAATCTTGCTTTCAAGATAAGGACGCCAGAAAATATCCTCCTTGTTATTCGTATTCACCGAAGGACGTGCAGCATGACGGAACAACATGTAGTAGTTCAACCGTGTGTTGCCCACATCATAGAGTTCATAGCCGAGTTTCATCACCTCGCCGGCGGCTCTTTCCGCCACATCCCATTTCCCGAAGAAGAGAGCTACCCGCGCCTCCATGGCATAGGCGGCACCTTTCGTTGCCCGGCCACGATCCTCGGCCTCATAGGAGACAGGCAGAATCTTAGCAGCCTCATCGAACTCGGTCAATACGAACTCCAAGATATCATCCTTACTTTGCCGGGTACCATAGACCTCGGGGTCGCCCGGGGAGAGCGGTTTCAGCACAAACTGCACATCTCCGAAGACGGTAATCAACTGCGAATAGTAATAAGCCCGCAGGAAACGCACTTCAGCGGCAAGCCGTTCCTTAAGATCAGGATCATAGGTTCCCTTCTCGTAGTTGGCCAGGAAGGTATTGCAACGGCGGATAGCGCCATAACCCGAGGCCCAGAAGTTCTCCATAATCGGGTCAAAACTGTTGTGATATCCGGCTGACACGTTCTCATTGCCGTCCGTGTTGGAGAAATAGAGGTTATTATCGCTGAAATATTCATTATCGAGGGTATTTCCCTTGTTGATAAAGTCATAACATGCGACCGCAGCAGCCTTCACAGGCTCCTCTTCGACCCAGAACGTCTCATCACCCAGACTGTCCAAGGGCGGACGGTCCAAAAAAGCATCGTTGCATCCTCCCAGGAACAACGCAGTCAGAATCAATGCGGAAAAACAGATTTTATTTTTCATAGTTTTCATTTTTACCAGGATTAGAAGGTCAGGTTTACACCAATGTAGAAGGTTTTCAACTGCGGATAAAAGCTACCGTTGTTCAGAATCGTCTCAGGATCGTATGCGTAGAAATAGTCGGTGAAAGTCAAAAGATTCTCTGCAGAGACGTAAAAACGGCATTGACTGATTCCCACCTTTTTCATCCATTTGTCAGGCAGCGTATAACCGAGGGCGATATTCTTGACACGCAGATAAGAGGCATCCTGAAGCCAATAATCGGAAAAATAACCCGAGTTATAGGTACGGCCTTCCGTCAAACGAGGATATTTTGCATTGGGATGTTCCGGAGTCCAACGATCCAGGTGGAATCGCTGCGGCTGTGCATAGTCATTGATAAAGGGATGCATCGCTTCGCTGTAGACATATCCGTCGACTTTGCCCACACCTTGAATGAAAACCGAGAAGTCAAGATTCTTCCATGCCACAGCAGCATTGATACCATAGGTATATTTGGGCAGCATAGAACCGATCACCTCGCGGTCTTCCGGGTCAATCGAGCCACTATTATCCAGGTCACGATAGATCAGGTCACCCGGGCCAATCAGACTGGGCTCCATACCGGTAAAATAGGCAAATTTGGGAATCCGTTTTCCGGTAGTGGGATCATACGTAAAGTCGCTCTCCTGCGCAATACGTTCCACCCGATAGCCATACAAAGCGTTCATTTCATAGCCGACATCCACCATGGCATCATTCAACGTAGGATTCGTGCCACCCAGGCTGACGACTTTATTCGACGTATTGGCCAGGTCGGCTTTCACCGAGTAGCTCCAGTCTCCGATTCGATCATTCCAACCGATGCTGAGCTCCCAACCTTTCGACTTCACGACACCCATATTGACGCTGGCCGAGCCCAATCCCAGTACGGAAGGCAATACCGGCGTACGGATGATATCATCGGTTTTCCGCCACCAACCGTCGGCCGAGATAGACAAACGGCTGTTGAACATCTGTACATCCAAACCGATATTGGTCATATAAGAAGTCTCCCATTTAATATTCATATTGGGCAGGATGTTCTGGCAATACCCGGTAGTCTCCTGATTGTTCAACGGCCAGATATTGGTCATTTTCGACATTTCGACATAGGTAGGATAGAGCGTTCCGCCCACATTCTGATTACCTACACTACCATACGAAGCACGAAGTTTCACCTCATTGAGGATATCGCCTTTGATATTCTCCATGAATTTCTCCTCCAGCAAACGGTACGAACCCGAGAAGGCATAGAAAGTCCCCACGCGATTATCTTTGGCAAAACGTGAAGTCATATCCTGCCGCACGAGCGCCTCGACGTAGTATTTGTTTTTATAATCGTATCCTGCTCGGAAGAACCATGAACGCAGTGCGTAATGGTTGGCCGTACCACCCACGGTCGGATTGTACTCTGCCGCATTGAGAATTTCGAGCTGATTGGTAGCAAAACGCTCCTTGCTGGCCGTATACTGCTCCCAGAGGCCCTTGTTCTGAGTCATACCCAGAACGGCCGTAACCGTATGGTTACCAAAGGTACGATTGAAGTCGCCTTGCAGCGTCAACTCATCGCTACCATTCTGCGTCGTACTTTGTGACAGAGCGGCATCCATCCGATTATAAACCGTAAAGTTATTATCGGCATCGTAGTATTTAAACTTCCGTGCGAAATCCTTACCTATCCCATTGGCCCGATAAGTAGAGGAGATAAATTTGGCGGAAATCCCCTTTGCAATATTAAATTTGGCCGTGGCTGTCAACACCACATCATTGAATTTATACCGGCTGAGACCTCCCTCTTGAATCTCTGCAATCGGGTTCATATTGCCGACCGAAGGAACGTAGTTCCCTGCCGAATTCCGAATAGGAGCGGTAGGAGCGATTCTCAGAGCATTATAGATAGGAGAAGTTCCTCCAATCGGAGTTGTATTTTCTCCCAAAGTATAGGCAATGCTACCTTCCAGAGTCAGAATATTCTTAATGGCATCGGCGCTGACCGTAGCCCGGATATTATGTTTCTTCTGACTGTACTTGTCGGAGATAGCGATACCTTCATGATCCAAATAGCCATAAGAGGCATAATAGGTTGCCCGATCACCACCGCCCTGTACGGATACATTGTAGTTCTGAATCGGAGCATAGGACTTATAAATCTCATCCACCCAATCCGTATTGGCATAGAGGGTCGAGGTACCATCCTCCACCGCAGCGATATCGGCTTCGGAATAAAGTTTAGACATTCCGACATTCGCACGCGCCTCATTACGCAGACGCATATAGTCGGCACTTCCCAGGAAGTCGGGGTCACGCGTCGTGGTCTGCAGACCGAAATAACCCGACACATTCACCTTCAGGGGTTGATTCTGCCGACCTTTTTTGGTCGTGAACAGTACAACACCTCCAGATGCACGCACACCGTAAATCGCGGCCGTAGCGGCATCTTTCAAGACGCTCACACTCTCGATATCGTCGGGATTCACTGTATTGATATCGCCCGGAACACCATCGATCAAGATCAGCGGTTCGTTATTACCGAGCGTTCCTTCACCACGGACCCGAATGGTAATTCCCGGATTACCCGGCTGTGAAGATTTCTGAACCACCGTCACACCCGGTAGTTTTCCTTGAAGCACTCCCACAGCATTGGGGACGCTTCGGTTGGCAATATCGCTTGCACTAATAGCATCTACCGCACCGGTCAACGATACACGTGACTGAGTACCATAACCTACAACCACCACATCTTCAATACGCTCGGTATTCACCTCCATTTTCACCTCAAGAGAGGTCCGAGTTCCTACCTTGATTGTTTGCTCCACATATCCCAGGTAGCGGAACACAAGCGAACTTTCGCTATTCTTCACCGTTAGCAAAAAGCGGCCTTCCGCATCAGTCGTAGTCCCGTTCTGAGCCATACCTTCTTCCACAACGGCCACACCCGCCATCGGTTGACCGTTCACCCCATCAATCACCGTTCCCTGTACCTTTTGGCCCTGGGGGGGGGTGGTGCCGCCTGTGAGAACAGGAAGCAGGAAAGCAGCAAAGCAATACAGCCAAGGGCTTTCCCATACATGTTTAATTGTTTCATTTTAGTTGAGTTGAGTTTATATTTAGGAATGTTACCTTCTACGGAATATAGTTGAGCCAAGTCTCATCTTTCAACTGAGGCATCGGGACATAATCAAACGTCTCGGAACACTTCTCATAAGTCGTATAAATGGCCTCATTCTTTACAATGCCGAGTTCGGGATGATCGGCCGGAGATTTGCAAATCAGTTTCGAGGGATGATAAGCCGGATTGGCTTCCCAGGTAAGTTTTCCCTCGGCGTCGAAAATCGGGAACCAGGCGATTCCGTTGTGAGCACGCACCTTATCGTATACGAACCCATAGGCCCGATCGCACCAGGCTCCGAACACCATCGGTTTCTCGGGGTTAGCATTTACCGTGGCATGTGTCCAGGCAGGAGGCACGATCACCACATCGCCCGGGCCGGCATATACGGCAAAACAGCGCCCCGGATCATCATCTCCATATTCCTGCATATAGATAACCGCTTCGCCTTCCCATATTTCATAAACTTCGGGCGTAGACCGATGGCTATACGGCGAAACCATATGGATATGTCCCTGACTTCGAACGGGTTCCTGGCCCAACCGTCCAGCGGCATAAATCACCACACCGAAAAGCAAATGCTGATCGATCAGGCTCTTACGATGTTGTCTCTTACCCACATCCATGGCAATGGAATAAACCGTCTGAGGGCCATCACAGTTCGGATCGCGAAGGCTGGAACGAATGGCATCCAGCGTACGATTCTCCACCTCAGGGCCAAAACAATCCTCACCATAAACAAAGCCCATCGGGTCATAGGTGGGTTGAATATCAAATCCGGGATTAAATTTCATGACAATCTATTTTTTAAGCTTCTTTTCTGACAAATGCTTTGATGACGGCACACTCCTTACCCTCCGACTCCCCATAAGGGCGAATCGTATAGCTTCCCACAGCAGCAGGCACAATAAAGGTTTCGGCATAATGCACCACAAAAGGTTCGAAAGCGTTCACAGGGCTCTCCACAATCGCCTCACGGCCCTCCACCAGATTCAATACCTGCACGCCTCCATGCGTATCATGCGGGGAGAGACCCGTAAACCATGTACGGCGTGTTTCGATGAACTCACGTTCATGTAATCCAGTCGACTCTTCACACCAACCCTCTCCGTAGGCAATTAGTCGTACCTGATTCAAAATATTTTTCCGCACCCAAGATTCGGTACGATACCACTGAATGACATGAGAACCATGTTCAATATTGATCGGACGCGGCCGGCCATCCAATCCGAGTCGGCCCCAATCCCAAAGTTTAAAAGTAAAGATGAAAGGTGTAGCACTGATTTCCAGCACCATACTGTTCTTACCGGAACAATGGACCGTCCCGGCCGGAATCAATACATGGTCGTGCTTCTTCACGGCATATTTACCGACATACTTTTCGGCATCGAACACTCCGGTTTCTTGTGCCCGACGCAAATCGGCCACCATCGCCTCCGGATCCACGCCCTCTTTCAAACCGAGATAGACCGTGGCATCCTCCTCCGCATCAAGCAAATAATAACTCTCATCTTGCGTATAGTGCATTCCGAACTTCTCCTGAATGTATTCCGTGAGGGGATGTACCTGCAGGCTGAGGTTCCCGCCATCCATCGTATCGAGAAAGTCGAATCGGGAATTCGTCCCCGAACCGTCCATGCACCGCCTCGCCCAACAAGGCACGAGGCTGAGCAAACACCAAGTCGATCGAAGGGATTTCAACGTCGCTTTTTGAAAAACGGAGTAACAAACTGTTCTCTTCCGGGACGCAATCGAAACACCAGGCAAAATTCTGCTGATTACGATCCAGATCACACACCTCTTTCATCCATTGGCCACCCCAAGGTCCCGGATCGAAAAAAGGCACGACCCGGAAAGGCCTTTTGACAGCATCCTCCAAAGCATGACGCACCGCATCACCGGTCACCAGTTTAGGAGTCCCTGCAACATGCGTGTCGAGCAGATAATTCCACTTCGGCATCAACTCTTTCTTGAACCGATCGCAAATGCGCCAATCCACGAAGAAACCCCGTTTATATTTCAATGAAGCGCGCTCCGTACGATTATCCACTCCGATGTTGCCGACCTCTCCCCGACGATATCGCAACTGAATCTCCCAACGTGCCATGTTGGCATATACCAACAAATCGATCCGGGGAGCTACCCACGCTGCTCCTACGCCATAAAGCAACACGATCCCCTCTTTCAATGCAGCGAGTTCTGTCCGGATATGTGCCACCTTCGCCGCATCGAAATAGCAGTCGATATGACGGCGTGTCATATAACCGAATATTTCGTCATCGGTAATATCATCTTTCAACAGAGCATCGATTTCGGCAGCACTCCGCATTGCATCGCACGAATTGACCAAACGCACATGCTTCACTCCGACCGCAAGAGCGGTCAATACCTCCCCGTCCTGCACACCGTTATAACATTCAACCACGACATACCGCACACCGCCACCTAAAACATCCGCCGCACGATTGATCTCAGCCGAAACATCAGCCCACCCCATCCAACAACGGTCGTCTTCTTTTCGGACACGAACAGCCGGAGTCTTGTCATAGTTCGAGGATAGAAAATGTCTCTTCATCTATTTCCGGTTTTTATTCATTACACATTCCACGGCGCCCAGGATTCCAGCATCATCCATCAGCGTCGACGCCTCGATACGGACCTCTCCCCAAGGAGTCCAGGCCAACGACGCAACACGCCAGCGCAAATAGGGCAGGATCAAATCGGCACTTCGCATAATACCGCCGCTAATAACAACAATCTCCGGATCGTAAGCGTGGATCAGATTGACAATCGCTGCAGCCCACACATCCATACACTCCTCACAGATTTTACGAGCCACCTCATTCCCCTCCCGGGCCATCGTGAAGATTTTCCGGAAATCGAAAGGCGCATGTTCCCGATAGAATTGAGGATTGCTCTCCTGCACAATATCATTCAGGAAGAAAGAGGAAGCACTTGCTTCTGCACACCCCACATTTCCACAGGAACACCGACGTCCCCGATAATCCACAATCAGATGCCCGCCGAGACATCCTGCCTGATGATGCACGCCTTGGAGCAATCGTCCTTCGATCACCACTCCGCAACCGATTCCTGTGCCAATAGTCATGGCAACCACATTGTCCGAGCCTCGGCCGGCCCCATATTTCCACTCCCCGACCACAGCCATACGTGCATCGTTGTCTATATAAAACTCTCCCCCATACACTGACTGAGCCCACGCCTCAATATCGATTTCCACGGCATCATCATACTTGGCATTGGTCGAAACCACTCTCCCGGTATCTGAATCAGCCAGACCGGGAAAACAGAATCCAATCCCGGCAAACTCTTCCCGCGACACTTGATGCACCGCCAATAAAGTCTCAATCCGATCGACAATTAGCGGCAAACGACAGCGAAGCCCATTTCCGGAATCAGCCTCCAGGGTAGCACGGTCAATGACACGCCCCTCAGAAACGAGACCAATCTTCACCACCGTACCACCCAAATCTACACCTATCGCATACCTTTTCATTATTTCACCAGTTGAGGTTCTCCATTCACCTTTTTAAGTCGGGCGCCAAAGCCGCTCTTTTCAATCGAAGCGTAATCGTGTCCTGCATCCGAACCCCAGCACGCACCGAATGAAAGCACACAATCTCCCGTATTAGCCATCCGATGGGCAACACCCCCCGGGATATAGTGTAGGCTCCCCGGAAAAATCTTCTCTCCCCAGACATGTCCGTCGCGACCCATCAGAATCAAAACACCTTCGCCTTCGATTCCCCAATAAAACTCAGCCGTATCCACCTTTTTATGGAAGTGGCCCTTGGTCATGAAATATTCATCCCCGACCAAACCCGGATAAAGATGAGTAATACCAAAATAGAGTCCTCCTTCGGTTCCTTCGGTCACTGGCAGATAACTACTCACGGTATAAGCCACCTGACGACCCTGTTCTTCAGTAATACTGTCTCCGGCCTCAAAAATGGATTTAATGCTTTCAAGATTCCGCGAGAGATGCTCTACACCCTCGCCTACAAGACTTTTCCCGGAAAATATCAACTCGGGCATTTCAATTTTACACATGGCTGTCTAATTAAGATTTCTTCATGGTAGTTCAATAGCTTCCTCACTATTTCTCAATACATTAAAAGGAACATACACCCAAAAACACCCATTAATGTATAATCAATTTAATATATGTATGAACATATATTCAATGGCAAATATATTAAAAAAACAAATATCCTATAGCATTTGGACTTTTTTTCAAAAAATATTTGTATTTTTATCCGCAAAGAAAATCAATTCATGAAACTAAAAATTAACCACCAAAGTCGTATACCACTGCATATACAAGCAGAAGAGCTACTTAGAAAACTTATCGAACAGGAAGAGTACAAGAACGGAAAGCTACTTCCGAATGAAGTCGATTTGTCTGAACAATTACACATTTCCAGGAATACCCTTCGACAAGCCATCAACCATCTGGTAACAGAGGGATTATTGGTGCGCAAAAAAGGATATGGGACAAAGGTCGCCCAAAAGAAAGTGCTCAGCGAAGCCCGCAATTGGATGAGTTTCTCGCAAGAGATGAAGGCCCTGGGCATCGATGTCTGCAATTTCGAGCTCCACCTGAGTTGGAAACAACCCACAGGAGACGCTGCGGCATTTTTCAACATCTCGCCAACAACGCGGGTATTAACCCTCGAACGGTTACGCGGGAAGAAAGACAATCCGTTCGTATATTTCATTTCTCTGTTCAATCCGGCATTAAAACTGACCGGCAATGAAGATTTCACACGGCCTCTTTACCAAATACTGGAAGCAGACCTCAACGTAATCGTAAAAACATCCAAGGAAGAGATCAGCGCAGGTGCTGCCGATGAATTTCTGGCTGGGAAACTTGAAATATCGCCCGGGCAGCCGATTCTGATCCGCAAGCGTTTCGTATACGACATCAACGATTGCCCCATAGAATACAATATCGGCTATTATCGCGCGGACAGTTTTACCTACACAATCGAATGCCTTCGCAAATAGAGGAAGGATAATAATAAGGCCCGACCTCTTTCGAAGCCGGACCCGCACCTTACAGTCAGCCCCCGAACTGCTGACCGAAGGATATCATAAAATCGCTATACCATTACAACTATACAAAAACTCTGCAAAAATAGAGTCATAATCCAAAAAACATCATTAAGAAGATGCTTTATACCGGCAAAAAGTTGCTGTCTTATGCCAAAAAACAAACATCAGAAGACTGTTTTCAACTGGAGCGGAGGGAAAGATTCCGCTCTTGCATTATACAAAATATTAAACGATGAAAACTTCGAAATCGTATCTTTACTGACTACGATCAATCGAAGCACACATCGTTCCTCCATGCACGGGATTCCCTTGCCGCTACTCGAAAAACAGGCCGACAGCATCGGACTGCCTCTCTACACAGTAGACCTTGCACCCGCCGGAAGCATGGCGGATTACGACCAGGCAATGACGGCAGCAATGGAACATTTCAAGCAAGAACATATCACCCATTTTGCCTTCGGCGATATTTTTCTGCACGATGTCCGCTCCTACCGCGAGCAGCAATTGGCTCCTTACGGCATCCAGGTCGTAGAACCCTTATGGAATCGCACAACGGCCGAAATCATGGAAGAGTTTCTGAATTCCGGCTTACAGACCATAGTCGTCACCACTACGGCGGAAGTACTCGGGGCGGAATTTGTCGGACGAAGAATCGACAGGGATTTCATACAAACTCTTCCTCCAAGTGCAGATCCTTGCGGAGAAAACGGAGAGTACCATACATTCTGTTATGCCGGAGGCATGTTCCGGAATCCGATTCCCTTCACCTTAGGACCTACCGAGCGGATGACCTGCGAAATCGGACTCGACGACGGGACTCGTAAAGAGTATGCTTATTGGGTAGCCCGTTTGCAAGAATAAAACAGGTCCCAACAATCTCATACAATACCTACCCTGCCTTTCTCCACAAAAGGGATCGCGAGGTGTCTTTATAAAACACCCCACGATCCACACCCAACCCTAAACTACTGTATTAGAACGAGAACATCAAACGCATCTGCACGCTATTGAAATTCTTGTCCATGGGGAAATATACATTATCCAAACGGCTGTACTGGTATTCACCCATCACCTTCAGATACTGATTGAACGTATAATTCAAGCCGACCGTAATGGACTGGAGTTTCCCTCCACCGATACTGGTCGAAACGGGAGGATAGTCGGCTACCGTTCCATTGGGATAAAAAGTCTGTTTACCAATCAAGAAGAAATCTCCCTTATTGATATCATTCAACTGCGTATAGCTGTAACGGGCTACCAACTCGAGAGCACCTTTGGTATTGGTTCCTTTAAGAACCCCATAGGCATCGTCATACTCATATCGGTTACCCAGAATCAGCCAACCGGCTTCCACATACCCGCCACTGAAATTGGTGGTACGAATCGGGTTGCCTGCCTGCCACGACTCAAGCGTCGTCCAACTCCACACGCCGCCCAACTGATTTTCGAACAACGTCTGATCGGGACGATCCTTATAGAACTTCTTGTAAATATACTCCCCGCGAGCAAAAAGACGATCGGTTTTCACAAGTCCCTCGGCACTGATGGTCAGTGTATTCTTCGTCCAAGGCACCTGTGCATGCAGGAATTTAGTGGTCGGATCGACATAGGTTTCCATCGACGAACCGAGATCGACCTGCGTTTTAAAAGCATCATTATCCACCGGGACGCCCGTACTGATATGACCATAACGCAAGGCCGCACCGATATGCACGGTCGTTCTCGGATCATTGACCGGACGATACAGCCAACGTCCACTAAGGCTCACACCCTGATACCCGGAAATCTGGTCATTATATTTATTTTCCGAGAAAACACCCTGGTCTGCAAAGAAGTGCGTATTGTAAAATTTATAAGTGACTCCCAGCGAACGTCCCGGGGCAAGCGCATTGACCACTGCCGGTCGCGACATAAAATGGTAGTTATACATACTCGTATTATAACTCATCGTCGAAGGTTCGCAGAAAAATCCCGCCTTCAAGGAGTGGAACCCCCGCATAGTCTCTGCGAAATTATACTGCACGAAAATATTCTTCTGCTTGAAGATACCTTTCGAAAAATCAAAGTCGGCATAGAAATAGAAATCCTTATAGGTCAACGATGTACGTATACGCGCATCGGTAATGGCCGCACCAGAATTCATCGGAGTATATTCGCTGTGGTAGTAAGCCACATCGCCGAAGAAACGCGCTCCGACAGTAAATTTGAGATCCTGCGCCCGATTTCCAACCTCGATAAGCGGTTTGGCCACATCTTTCGGTTGCGCCTGTGCAACTCCACCGAAAAACAGGAGTGCAGTAACCATGGAGAAAATATATCTTTTCATAATCTGATTGATCGTTAAGGTGTAATTACTCTTCATATCCTAATTGGGTCAACAATTCCGAAGGATTGGGGACGACCTGCGGTGCAGGCGAAGGGCGAACTCCTTTGGAGATGAAAAAGTCGAGCGTCATCTCCGAACGGTTCGTAAACGCCCCATCCAAATACGGAGGATTAAATAATACACCTCCCGTGTTACCGAAATTATAATCTCCCCAGGCGATACTCATCTGGTCGCGAGAGTCGAACGAATAAGGATGATCGAGCATCCCTGCACGATGAATCAGGTCCACCTGCCAGGGTTTGTTCAGATCAGGGTAGTTGTTCGGGGCTCCGGCGATGCACGGGCCGATGATATGGGCCTTGTATTTCACACCCAGATTGATGAACGAGGCATACCCCAGCGGATCATCATAGGTCATATCCGTCGCACCGGTACCCTTCCACAGCAGGAAGCACATCGGCACTTTGCCTTCGAAGATCTCTGACACCTGAACCAGACTCTGCAACGAGAAAGTCTGCAGAACTACCTTCCCGTTGGTATTGTTAATATTCACCTTTCCATCCAGATAGTGCGGATTGCTTTCAGGCTCGGGCTGCGTGATGATATTCATTCCCAGCGCATCCAATTCATCGTAGACGATCTGCTCGAAGCCTGTGGGATTGAGCCACGGTTCCTTGAACTCGATGTAGATTCCGGGACGATTGCCACTGTCCACATTGTCCTGTTCGTACTCCAGATTATACTCCACGATATCGGCTGTTCCACTGAGGCTGGTAATCTGCTTTCCGGTCTTCCCTACGATGGCACATACGCGAGAGCCGTCCGGATTGCGTTTCAGTTTCATTCCGCGCGAATACATCACAAGATCCTTCAGCGCAGAAATATACTGCTTCTGGGTCACAAAGCCCCGACGTGCCTGATTGGGATAAGCATTGTTAAACCACTTGCCGGCATCGAGCATCTGCAACTCCTCGAAAGTATAGAAAGCCGGCAGATTGGGAATAAAGGCAGCTTTATCGGCCTGAAATTTTGCCTCAGCCTCCGCTTCACTATACCCCAATTTCATGTAATACGCTTTCCGCATGGGAGGAATCTCTTCGCCGAACACGGTAGCGATATTGGTCGTACGGGTCAGATTATCGTCGTGCAATGCCAGCACTACGCCATCTTTCGAGACCTGCATATCGCATTCCAGGTAATCGGCTCCCATTTCACGGGCCCAACGGTAAGCCGCTTCGGTCTCTTCCGGAGTCCAGAAGGTAGAGCCACGATGTGCCATCACAGCGAATGCCGGCACATAATCCCGGACTTTCATCATCTCGGGCGTCAAATGATCCACGGACACTTTATCGACATTCTTAATCTCATCACTGAATGCCTGGTCCTTACAAGATACGACAGTTGCGATCAGAGCGCACGCTATCGCTGCTCGAAATAAAATTTTAAGCATAAAAGGTTCGTTTTAGTGAGTTTGGTTTATTATTGGTTGGTTTTTTGTTGCTTTACAAGATACTGTTCGTCTTTGATGGTAAAACTCATAAAGAGGATTGTCAGAGCACATGCAGTCAACAGCAGGATGAAACCCCAGTTCCAGCCCAGATGTTGTACGATATACCCCATGGCGATATTGGCCAGAATCGCCGTTCCAAAGAAATAGCCGAAGAATCCGGTAAGTCCAGCAGCTGTTCCGGCCGCCTTTTTCGGAGCAAGATCGAGTGCATGGACTCCGATCAACATCACCGGTCCATAAATCAGGAATCCGATAGCAATCAAGGAAATGCTGTCCAGCAGCACATTTCCCGTATTCTGCCAGTAGACCACAACGAACACTGCCACCAACAACATATACAGGATAGTCGTAATGGCTCGACGTCCCTTGAATACCTTATCGCTGAGCCATCCGCAGATAATCGTACCGGGAATTGCCGCCAATTCATAAGCAGAGTATGCCCATCCGATCTCCTTGATATCGTAGCCCTTCACGCTCTTGAGATAGGTCGGAGCCCAGTCCAATACACCATAACGCACCAGATAGATAAATGCATTGGCTATCGCAATGTACCAGAGAATCTTATTGTTAAGCACATACTTGAAGAATATCTCCTTGGCGGTCAACTCCTTCTCGGAGGAGGCGTTGTAATTCTTCGGATAGTCGTTCCGATACTTCTCGATCGGAGGTAACCCACACGATTGTGGTGTATCGCGAATCAGCATATAAGCCACCGCAGCAATAATGAGTGCAACCGCTGCCGGGAACCAGAAGGTACCCGCCTGCCAGGAGCCGAACCACACGAGACCATAGGCAGCCATCGGACCGATAAGCGCGCCCCCCACATTATGAGCCACGTTCCAGATCGACATCTTGGTACCACGTTCCCGCAACGAGAACCAGTGGGTCATCACGCGTCCGCAGGGAGGCCACCCCATTCCCTGAAACCAACCGATCATGAACTGCAAAATGAACATCATGATGATGGACGACACACCCGCTTTCGTACCGAGGAAAAGCGTCACGAGAGCCGACAGGATCAGTCCCAACGGCAAGAATTTCCGGGCACTGCTACGGTCGGAAACTCCTCCCATCAGAAATTTCGAGAGGCCGTACGCGATCGCATTGGCAGACAACGCCACACCCAGATCCCCTTTATCAAAGCCCATATCAGTCAGATAAGGCATGGCAAGGGTAAAGTTTTTCCGCACCAAATAGTAGCCGGCATACCCGATAAAGATACCCACGAACACCTGCAGGCGCAGTTTCTTATATTCCGGGTCGATCTTTTCCTGAGGCAACATCGGCTTGTGAGGCTCGGGTTGTAAAAATCTCCACATAGTTTTGTCTTTAAGGTTAGTTATCGATTTTAGGTTTTATGGTCTATTCCTCTATGATATAGTTCCGAGCGAGTTCCGTAAAACATTTGACCTGCTCATCGATCCAGGCTTGATCGAGATCTCGCTCCGCTGCAATGATCTTCGCTACCCTCGGCGCCACCCGCACAGCTTCACGGGCATCGACAAAAAGCAAGCGTACACGGCGGGCCAACACATCCTCCACGTCACGAGCCATCTCTTCCCGTACGGCCCACACCACCTCTGCCACTATATAGTCATACTTGTCGGAGAGCTTTTCGCCCAAAGCCGGATCCGCCTGAACCAAAGCGAGAATCTTGTCCCGATCGCTGCCATAAACATATAGGTGATCAGCCAGGTTCGGATTCTTTCTGTATCCGTGAATACGGAATTTTTTCGTCACACATTTACGCGCAGGAAGCAGCCCCAAAGAGATCGCTTTGTCGATCGTATCCTCGGCCATCAACCGATAGGAGGTCCACTTACCGCCGGTAATGGTAATCATATCGCTCTCCGAAACGATAATCTTATGCCCCCGAGACAGCTCTTTCGTACTCTTCCCCTCATGTTTGGGGGCGGCCAACGGACGCTGCCCGGCAAAAACCGACTGAATATCGGCATACGTAGGCGCCGGATCCATATACAATGCAGCCGTATTCAAAATGAAATCGACCTCTTCTTTCAAAGGCTTAGGCTCAATCTCAGGCACCGGGCGCATAATATCGGTCGTCCCCACCACCACCTTGTCGTGCCAGGGAACAGCAAACAGTACACGACCGTCACTCGTTTTGGGAACCATGATGGCATAATCGCTCTGCAGGAACTTCTTATCCAGCACGATGTGCACCCCCTGACTCGGAGTAATCATTTGACGATGCACCGGCGAGTCGAGCGACATCACCTCATCGACCAGTATCCCCCCGGCATTAATGACACTCTTCGCTTTCACCTCATATTTGTGTCCCGACTCCAACTCTAAAAACTCTATTCCGCAGGCTTTCCCTTGAGCATCGTGATTAACGGCAACCACCTTTGCCTTATTCAGAACGATTGCTCCATTCTCCACGGCTGTCTGTGCTAAATTGATTGCCATACGAGAATCATCGAACTGTCCGTCGTGATATACGATACCACCCTTCAACCCCTTTTTAACGGACGTCGGTAAATATTCCATTACCTTCTCTGGAGAAATGTAACGACTGCGCCCATAGCCAAAACCAAACGACAGCATATCGTAAAAGGTCAGCCCGCAGAAATAGAGAAAATTATCCCAATATGTATAGTTAGAAATTACAAACGACTGGTCTTTCACCAGATGTGGAGCATTTGCCTTCATACGCCCACGCTCGCGCAACGCCTCGAGCACCAGCTTGACATCGCCCTTCTGCAAATAACGAACACCCCCATGCACCAATTTCGTACTGCGACTGGAAGTACTCTTTGCAAAATCAGCCATCTCTAAAAGTACAACACTATACCCGCGCGTCGCCGCATCGACCGCAATGCCGAGACCCGTAGCCCCGCCCCCTACGACTACGACATCCCATAGCCGCTCGGGATCTTTGACTTGTTTCAGTAAATCGGTTCGATTCATGACCTAATCAATCTAAGTTGGACAATAACCACTCGGATCGCTCCGAAAGTATATTATATAGTGTAACTACAATGCTTTTTCTATGCCAAAACACCAACCCTCCAAAATCCCGATCACTTTATCATGCCCCAAACATATATATATAAATTTACATTTCAAAACATTTTTGATTTTATTTCGAAATTTTTATTATTTATTTACAATATTTTCATTTCAATTCATAATTTATAGCAATAAAAAACCGAAATATTATATTTATGATAATATAAAATCGAAAGATATCTTCTCAAATAAATTTGTTATATTTGTTTCCAGAAATTTCAAAATTCCTCGACGATGTCTGACCAACAGCCTTTAAATTTAAACGAAAGACACCAGTATATATTAAATGTCCTGCAACAACAAGGCTCCGCTTCTGTTTCCGATTTAGCAAGCAGAATGCGCGTTTCGGAAGTTACGATACGAAAGGACTTATCCGTATTGGAGCAACAAAAGAAGTTGTATCGGGCTCATGGCTCCGCTATTCTAATCAGTCCCTATATCAGTGATCGACACGTAAGTGAAAAAGAAAAGCATAACGTAACCGAGAAACGAGCCATTGGTATCAAGGCTGCCGAATCGATCACAGCCAACGATTCGATCATCATTGCCTCCGGGACGACCATGCTCTATTTTGCACGAGAAATCAAACCGCAATCACATCTCACCGTCATCACGGCTTCCGTACAGGTCACCTCTATTCTCTCGCAAAACGATCTGGTGGAGGTTTATCAACTCGGTGGATTTGTGCGACACAGCTCTGTTTCCGTAACCGGGAATTTTGCAGAGGAGATGCTGCGGAACTTCCATTGCAGCAAACTGTTCATCGGAGTGGACGGGATAGATCCCGAATTCGGACTCACCACGACGAATGTCATGGAAGCAAACCTCAACCGTGCCATGATGAATGCTTCCCAGAAAGTGATCGTACTGGCCGACAGCACCAAATTCGGACGTCGGGGATTCAGCAAGATCTGCGAGTTGGAATCAATTGACGAAATTATTACAGACAGCAACATTTCCCCCTTGATGCTACAACAGCTAAACGATCGTGGCATTATGGTCAATATCGTAAATATTTAAAAAACAGCAAGCGATCACAAAACACAAAACGGCTGTCTGTCGAAATATAAATAAATTATGTGTGCATTATGGACTTGACGGTATTGTTTGTGGGTTTATTTTTTATAATCCTGGGTGTTTTAATTTATTTTTTCCCAAATCTTATTGCGGGCTATAATACCATGTCGAAGGAGGCTAAAAAACAGGTCGATATAAAGGGCCTGTCGAGATTGATGCGCAATTCATTCATCATATTTGGTATTTACATAATAGTAATCTACTATACATTATCATATCTGGGAAAGATCTGTGTGGCGGAAAATATTATTCCGGTATCTATTCCTATTTTTGTTCTCATCATTTTTATATTCGCCCAAAAACATAATAAACGTTCCTGATTTTCGCAGCCGGCAATACCACAAAGAGTTCTTAAATTTTATCTAAACAAACGCATACAAGTTTCACGACAAGACCAGAACTATTTCTTATTTTTGGAGTGATGATAGTTTAGCGGTGTCGGACAATTCTTTTAAAAACTGGAAAAGGGAGAGATTTATTGAAATAGGGCTAACACTTCCCTACAATTGAAAATAAATCCATAACAAAAAACACCCGAACAAAGCCTATGAGGACTAGTAGAAATCTTAGGTCTATGTTAACAAAAAATCCGAAAATAAGATGATGCTGGTAGCACCATCGACATCTATAACAAACAATGCAAGAATTTATTCTACTAAATAAGAATGAAATACAAAATATAATCAGGGGAATTCTACAGGAGGAATGAAGTAAGATGCAACTCAAAAAGCCACAAGAAGCACCCAGATACATTAAAGGCATTGTTGGTTTAGCTCCTTATCTATCCATTAGAAAGCCAAACACAGCAACTGAAAAATGAAAATCGAATACCCTATACCCAAAATGGGCGTATTATTCTATTTGACCCACACAAAGTCGATGAGGCGATGCAAAAAACTACACCCCACTACCATTAAAAGGCTCTTGGTTGAAAACCGCAAATAGGATTGTGCGGTTTTTTTTATTTTCAGATTTTACCTTAAATTAATAGAGAAAAACAAGGAGTTAAATGCACAAAAGTGTGTGTAAATCTGTGTGTAAAATAGAAATTGCCGTCATAAATACTTGATTTACAATGGCAACTATTTATAATTAGAGGTCTGAAGCGAACGCCATAAATATTTCTTGTATTTAACTTGTTCTTACTATATTTATTATATCTGTCAATTAGTTACGAGCAAACTTTGTTAATTGCGAGGTCTATAAATTTTCGAAAATTAAGAAAATGCCGTACAAATACCGTACAAATTTCTTATCTTTGCATTAAGAATCAACAGGTAAAATATGGCAACTTTTTCATATCGCATCCGCACAACAAAGAAAAGCACGTTGACGAAAGTTTATATTCGGTTTAACGTAGATCGGAAAACCTCATTTTATGCCGACACGCAATATCTTGTATTTTCCGGGGCATGGGACGACAAAAAACAGACGGTCAAAAACCGCTATGCCTTTACAGACGATTTTACCGAGCAACAAGGTCGTGAGCTAACGGCAAAACTGGCCGAACTGCGTAGTTTCATCCTCGGCGAAATGGCAAAAGACCCTGAACATGCGATGACGAAAACAAAGCTGGAGAAAATTATTTATAGTTTTCACCATCCACACAACATATCCGGCAGTCGCAATGCACGCAGTCGGGAATCGCTGACCGACTATATCGCCCGCTATACGCGCGAAATAGAAGACGGGACACGGC
>CALVFI010000025.1 GCA_944326815.1 uncultured Rikenellaceae bacterium
CTATGGACGGTTATATGCTTCGGGCCTGGCGACGATTCGCGGTGACAGGCGGGGGGTGAACATGGATATTGCAGCCTCTACGGCGGGTGATTCGCATTTCTTCATGCCGTTGAGCAATCCTTCGGACATTTCGGAGGCAGACTTCATTACGTTTAAGCGGGCCGGCGAAGAGATTGTCGTCGATAGCTCCAGCTATGCGATTCGCAAACGGATGATTTTCGAACGTCAGCATCGCCGTCGTACCGTTACCGGGAAATCGGACCTGAATATCAATATGGCTCTGAATGTGCTGCCCAATACCGATATTCAACTGATGGACGATGCTCTCAAGGTGCGCGGAAACGGCTCGCTCAATATGCAGATCAACCCCGGGAGCGGAGAGTTCTCCATGTATGGCGATTATCAAATCACGGAAGGAAGTTATCTGTTCACCCTCCAGAATATCATCAATAAGCGATTCATTATCGAGCCGGGCAGCATCATCCGGTGGACGGGCGACCCGATAGATGCCCAGCTCGATATCGATGCCGTGTATAAACTCAAGGCTTCTCTGGCTCCGTTAGCTCTCGGCGATGGAGATAATGCGACCTACAATCGGAGCGTCCCGGTGGATTGCCGGATTAATCTGACGGATAAACTTCTGCAACCCAATATTACGTTCAATGTGGAGGTGCCCAATGCCGAGCCTGAGACCCAAAGTCTGATAGCCAATGCGCTCAATACTCAGGAGATGATGGCTACGCAGTTTTTCTGGTTATTGGCGGCCAACAGTTTCTACTCCGATTCCAATACGGGGTCAGGTAACAATATCGGTGGTGTGGCTAGTAGTGCAACAGCCTTTGAATTTCTGTCGAACCAGCTCAGTAACTGGATATCGTCCGATAAGTTCAATATCGGCATCCGATACCGCCCCAAAAGCGAGCTCTCTTCGGATGAGGTGAACATCGATTTTTCGACGCAATTGTTCAGCAATCGTCTGCTGCTGGAGATGGAGGGAAGTTACGATAGCGGGAACAATCCTGCGATGAGCAATAAATCTGCCAATAACTTTACGGGCGACTTCTATCTGACGTGGCTCATCGATCGTGCCGGGAGTCTGAAAGCGAAGGCTTTTACACGGACAATCGACCGCTTTGATGAGAACCAGGGTTTACAGGAAAATGGTGTCGGAATATATTATAATGAGGATTTCAATACGTTTAAAGATATTATTCGTAATTTGAAGGCGCGTTTCTCCGGGAAACGGCGAAGAGAGAGGCAGAAAGCGGAACAGCAATCGGTTGATGCAGTTACGTCCGCTCCGGAAAATGAACAAACTAATGAGAAAAACCAATAAATTAAACAAACTATGAGCATTTTATTACAGGCAACGACCGAAGGGGCGGCAGTGGTCGCAGAGGTTGCAGAACAGAACCAAAGCATGGGCTTGGGTGAACTTTTTTTGGCTGGAGGATGGTTGATGTGGCCTTTGTTGATTCTGGGCGGCATTACGATCTTCATCTTTACGGAGCGTTTCATTGCGATTCGTAAGGCGTCTCAATGGGATATGGATTTCATGAATCGCATCCGGGACTATATTTATGAGGGGAAGATTGCCGCAGCGGTCGATTTGTGTAAACGAACCGATACGCCGATTGCCCGTATGATTATCAAGGGAATCGAACGTATCGGACGTCCGATGTCCGATGTGCAGACCTCGATCGAGAATGTGGCTAATCTGGAGGTTTCGCGTCTGGAGAACGGTCTTCCGTTTTTGGCTACGATTGCCGGGGGTGCACCGATGCTCGGTTTTCTCGGTACGGTAATCGGTATGGTGCAGGCCTTTATGGATATGGCGGCAGCCGGTGGTACGGTAGATATGAGTATCCTGGCTCATGGTATGTATGTGGCCATGATTACGACAGTCGCCGGTCTGATTGTCGGTATCCCGGCCTTCTTCGGCTACAACTATCTGGTGGCCCGTATCGAGAAACTGGTATTCCAGATGGAGTCCAACTCCATTGCATTCATGGATATTCTGAACCAACCCGTGGAGAAATAGGCTATGGCTATCAAAAGAGGATCGAAAGTCGACAAGTCGTTCAGCGCGGCGTCCATGACCGACCTGATGTTCCTGCTTCTGTCGTTCATGATGATTGCTACGACACTCATCAATCCCAATGCGCTGAAACTTCTGCTTCCCAAGAGCGCCAATCAACTCAAGGAGAAGCCCTATACGACCGTTTCTATCACGTCGGATCTGCGCTATTATGTGGAGACCGATCCGGTGGCTTTCACCGATCTGGAGGGAGCTCTCAAGGCTAAACTGGATGGAGTGGAGGAGCCCACGATTTCACTCCATTGCGACAAGAGCGTGCCGGTGGACGAGGTGGTTAAAGTGATGAACATTGCCAAAGACAACAAGTATAAGTTGATTTTGGCAACTAATCCCAATTAAAGATGTTCTATTACGATACGGATGAACGCACCGGTAAAAGGATCGGCATAGTGGCTGCAGTAGTCTATGTGCTGTTCTGGGCCGCGTTGTGCCTGTTCGTGAAGTTTTCATTCGCTCCACCGGAGACGGTCGGCAACGGTATTCTGATCAATTTCGGAGATACCGAGCAGGCCGGCGGAGAGCAGGACCTGGCCTATGACGAACAGGTTGCCCCTCCGGATCAGCCTGCTTCGACAGCCCCCGAGACGTCGCCGGAGGAGGTACTCACCCAGGATCATGAGGATGCTCCCGTTGTGACCTCCCAGCAAGAAAAAGACAAACAGGCAACCGAGAGTCCCACGTCATCCCGACCGGTGAAGAACGAGGCTCCTCCACAGGAGAAACCTCGCGAAGTGAATAAACGAGCCTTGTTCCCTGGCCGTACGGTCGGCAGTAATTCGCAGGCCGAGGGTACTGCTACGGGTACAGGCAATCAGGGTGATCTTTCGGGATCGCCTACCGGCAGCCATGAGGGCACCGGACTCGGAAATAGTGGCAAGGGCTTTGACCTGACGGGACGAAGTGTTGTCGGAGTATTGCCCGATCCGGTTTATGGCCCTAACAAAGAGGGGCGTGTAATCGTCACTATTGTGGTGGATGCCAAAGGGGTGGTGAAAAATGCTTCATACCGTGCTCAGGGGTCTACGACCAACGACAGCGAACTGGTGAGTGCTGCAATTCGTGCAGCGTATAAATCTCGTTTCAATACGATAGAGGGAGACGGCTTGCAGACGGGGACAATTACCTATAACTTTAAACTGAAGTAACCCATGAATCGACTGATTCTATTTGTGAGTCTCGTTTTGCTTTGTGTTTGTTCTACTGCGGAAGCTCAACGCAAAAGTTCATCGTCTGAGAAACAACCAAAGTTGGTTTTCGAGGTGTCTGAACATGATTTTGGGAAGATCTCCGAGAGGGCCGGCAAGGTGAGCTATGATTATGTATTTGAGAACCGAGGACAAGGACCGCTTTTGATTTTGCGGGTGATTACCGCATGCCGCTGTACCAAAGCCGATTTCGATAAGAAACCAGTACAACCGGGCGCCAAAGGACATATCACTGTGACGTACGACCCAAAGAAACAGTCCGGCGTGTTTTATAAAGCGATTCAGGTCTATTCCAACTCTCCGGAACGGCGGCAAATTATTATCCTTAAAGGGGAAGTGAAACCCTAAATGGTATTTTATGAGTGGTATATTGATAAAAGATTGTCTGATACTTCCCATGACAGGTCGCGAACCTCGTTGCTATCGGGGCAGTATAGGTATTGTGGACGATAGAATCGCTTTTGTGAGTGAGGATCCGGTTCTTGGGGAACGCTTCCGGCAGGAACAGGGAAAAGATGTCCGTGAAATCGACGGTCGGGGCCGGTTGGTGATGCCCGGATTCATTAATATCCATAACCATGCGGCGATGACGCTCATGCGAAGCTATGCCGACGATATTCCGCTCATGCGTTGGTTGAATGATTATATCTGGCCGTTTGAAGCCAAATTGACACGTGATGATGTTCGTCTGGGGACGGAATTGGCCGTTGCCGAGATGTTGCTCGGAGGGACGACGACCTTTGTCGATATGTATTGGCGGCAGGAGGCGGTAGGCGAGGTGGTGGAACGTACGGGAATCCGGGCTGTATTGTCCGCAACCTTTACCGATGCCCAATTTGCCGATTTCGAAAAGGATCTTGCACTCCTGCTCGAACGCTATGCCGATGGGCGGCATCCTCGTATTCAGTTGATGCTCTCTCCGCATGCTGTCTATTCCTGTTCGAAGGAGCATCTCTTGCAGGCAAAAGAGTTGCGCGAGCGGTATGGTTTTGGAGTCAATATCCATGTTTCGGAGACGAAGGATGAACAGCGGATGATCCGTGAGCGTTACGGTATGACTCCTGTGCAGTATCTCGATTCTTTGGAATTGTTGGATGCCAGGACACTGGCCGTACATTGCGTCTATGTGGATGAACAGGATATAGAGATTCTGAAGAGGCGGGGGGTGTCGGTTGCCTATAATCCACAGAGCAATATGAAGATTTCGTCCGGAATTGCTCCTGTAGTCAAGATGATGAGTGCGGGAGTGAATGTCGGTATCGGTACGGATGGCCCGTGTTCTAATAATGATCTTGATATGTGGGACGAGATACGAAGTGGGTCGTTCTTGCAGAAGGTGGCTAGCGAGGATCCTTGTGTAGTGCCGGCCTATGAGTTGTTGCGGATGGCTACGGTATGTGGTGCGAAGGCAATCGGCAGGGAGGCAGATTTGGGGCAGATCAAAGCGGGTATGGTGGCCGATTTGCAGATTATCGATTTACGTAAGCCACATTTCTATCCGCAACATGATGTTGTGGCCAATCTGGTCTATTGCGCTAAGAGCAGCGATGTCGACACAGTAATTGTCAATGGGGAGATTCTCGTTGAGGGTGGACGGCTTCGGAGATTTGATCTGCCGACCTTGTTGGCTGATGTGCAGCAACGGGTGGAAGAGATTGTACGTCGATAGCAGGCGGCGGAGCGATAGACCGATATTGCCCGAGGTCTCAAGGTGAAACGGATATAATAAAGGCTCCCTATGTGGGAGCCTTTATTATTGGGAGGTTGTGCCGTTTGATTATTGCTCTCCTTGTTGGGCTTTTTCGACCAATTTGTCGCCCTCTTCCGTGGCTTTGGCAATAAGTTCTTCGGCCTGTTTCTTCGCAGAGTCTACCAGCTTCTTTCCTGCCGTTTGTGCGGCGACTCGTGCCAGGGCCTTGTCTCCGGCTTTCTCGACCAATTCATCGGCTTGCTTTTGTGCCGATTCAATCAGTTTGTCTCCGGCTTGACGTGCTGCGTCGATTAATGCCTCGCGTTGTTTCTCGGCATCGGAGATATCCACGCCCAGTTTCTTGCCAATTTCATCGAGTGCCTGCTCTTTGGCTTCCGTGGTGACCTGCTTGAGCGCCTGTTCAGCCATGCCTTTCATGTCGACCGATACTTGCGGGGAAGAGAACGTGCCTCCGATGGTCAGGTCGAGCGTTGTCAGTTTGCTCAACGCTCCGGTTGAAGGTGGAAGTGTGATCTTACCCGTATAGTCGATCGTCTGGTCGATCCCCGTGCTGCCCGAGAGATTGAGGTTCGTATCGCCCAGTTTAATATCGAACGGTTGGGTTTGGATGCGTCCTTCATCGATCTTAAAACTTAGATTGAGATCCTTGGCTGTGATGTTCTTCAATTCCGGTTTCTGGATCGCATCTGCAATCTTGTCGATTGTTTCAACGCCCGAGAGCGACAGGTTTTTGGTCGACAGGGCTCCGGAACCATTCAATGTGGAGTAGATAGGAGCCATTACGCTGTCGAGTTTCGTGGTAAGCGACAGGTCACCGGAGAAATTGCCTTGCAGGTTCTGGAAAATCGGAGCCAATTTCTGTACGGTAACGAATGTAGAGAAGACCTCTCCGAAAGATAATTCCTGCAGTTTCAATGCGGCATCCAATTCGGGGGTTTCCGTGCCGGCCGTATTGTAGGATCCGTTTGCTACAATATGACCACCCACGGCATCCATCGACAGATTCTTCATGTCGAGTTTGCCGTTGCGGATGTTGACCTGTCCTGCTACATTATCGAGTTGAAGATTGGAGAAGATCAATTTTTTGAGCGAGGTGTTCATGGCAAAATCGATGTTCTCGGGTACGAGAAAGACTCCGCTCTGTGCCTGACCCGCCGGCTCTGTCGCTGCACCTGTCTCGGTGGCCGAAGCCTCATCCGTGTCGGTCGCGCCTTCCTGGATAGATTCAGAACTTCCCATGAGTTCGTTCAGGTCGAGGTTGTTCGAGCGTATGTTGAGGCTTCCTTTGATGGTTTGTCCTTTCAGCAGGTAACCGATGTAATTCTCCAACCGGCAATCCGTTGTAATGTCGCTCGATCCGATATTGACTGTCGTTTCGCTGAGCCCGAGGTAGGCTGGTGTAAAGGAGAATGTCGATTGTTTGATATCCACGTCGGGCATTCCTTTCATCTTGAGGAGCATGTCGCTCAGTTGCAGCGAGCCCGAAGCCTTGAACTTGTCATATTGTTCTTTTTCGATATAGGAGAGACGGCCGTCGAGGCTGAAGTCGGCCTTCAACGTACCGTTAAGTTCCGTCTCTTCCAGCGGGTAGACCTCTTTAACCATTCCCAGATTCAACGTCCCTTTGGCTGTTGTGGCAAAGGCTGGATCGGAGATCGGACTGGCCAGGCGAAGCGTCGCTGCAAAGGGATTTCCTCCCATCGAGAATTGGAGCGGATTGATCTGAACGACCGTTTGGTCGGCACTGCCGCCCGGATTGGTTGCTGCCACGGCTATTCGAATGTTGTCCACTCCTTTCGGAAGAGCCGGATAGCGGAAGCTGGCCTTGTCCACATTCAATGATACTTCGAACGCTGGAACGGTCTCTTCGGTTAGCGTACCTTTTGCCCACGCCGTGAGTGCTACCTCTCCGGCCGCTTGCAGGCTGGAGAAATCCTTGGCGTATACGGCCGGAATGAGCGATAACAACTCTTTGAATCCGATTTTGTTGGTATTCAGTGTTAAATCCATCTCATACCCTGAGTCGAGCATGGCAAACGTACCATCAATGCCGGCCTCAATGGCGTTGAGCGAGATGCTGTTCTGCCGTAGTGTAAATTTCTTATTGGCCAGATCGGCATCCACATCGATTTTTGCGCCGATTTTCGCATTGCTGAGATAGGGAATGCCGCCCATCCGCACGGAGGCCCGTTCAATCTCCATCTGCAGTCGCAGAAGCGTCTGTTCGGCACTCATGTCGCCTGAGCAGAGCAACTTAAGATCTTCGACGGAGGCATAGGTTTTTCCTGCCCGGTCGTCGTAAATGAGATTGATGTCGTCGAGAATGAATTTCTTAAGTTTAATCCGGAAATCGGATGAGCCTTCTTCCTTCTTGACGGTGGTGTCGGCTGGTTCCTCGGAAGGTTTCATGATGTCCCAGTTGACCCGGCCGTCCTCAAGTACGATGGCCTTGATGTCGGTGTTCAATATGGCAACTTTGGAGATTTCGTATCCCTCATCCCCCAATAAGGAGAAGAGATTGACGGTGGCAGTGACCTTCCCGGCCGATATCAGCGTGTCGGCCGCGAAATCGTCGATGCCCCAAAGAGCAAAGTCACGGAGTGTGACCGTGGCATTGGGAAAATTACGTAGCAAACTGAGGTTCAGCGAACCGAAGTCGAATCGTGCGTTGAGCATTTTGTTGCCCTGTGTGATGATCGTTTCCTTGATTTTGCCCCGGAAGGCATAGGGGAGGATCAGTAACAGCAGGATCAACGAGCCGATGACGATCCCTGTGATTTTCAGTGCTTTTTTCATCTTCGTTCTATTTTATGACCCAATATATGAAATTTACTCAAAGATAGCTTTTTTGTCTCGGAAAACAAATGCTTTTCTGTGGCTTTCTTCTGACGATTTTGCTTTGAATTCCGAACGGAAATCGTATCTTTGTAAACCAGTAAGAATTTTAATAGAACTAAAATATTGATCATAATGAAAAGAGTCGTTTTTTCTGCACTGATGATGGTTTGTTCCGTTTGTGTTGCTTCTGCCCAGGAGACGAGCGAAACGCCAGAAGGGTATAAATTTACGATGGTGAAAGAGGTGGCTGCTACGCCGGTAAAAGACCAGAGCAGCAGCGGTACCTGTTGGAGCTTCTCCGGAAATGCCATGCTCGAGAGCGAACTGCTTCGTATGGGGAAAGGCGAAGTGGATCTCTCCGAGATGTGGATTGTCCGTCACACCTATTTTGATAAGGCTGTGAAGTACGTCCGAATGCATGGTGCAATGGGTTTCGGAGGCGGCGGTGCTCTTCATGATGTGACGAATGTCATTCGGGAGTATGGAGTCGTACCGGAAGAGGTCTATCAGGGATTGAATTATGGAACTGATTTTCATAAACATGCAGAACTCGATGCAGTCATTGCAGCTTATGTGAAAGCTGTGGTTGCAGCACCTGGTAGAACGCTTACTCCGGCGTGGCAGGAGGGATTGAACGGAATCCTCGATGCATATTTAGGTCCGGTGCCAGAAAAGTTTACCTATCAGGGCAAGGAGTATACGCCGAAGAGTTTTGCCGCATCGTTGGGCCTCGATATGGACGATTACGTATCGTTTACTTCGTTTACCCACCATCCGTTCTATACGCAGTTCGCCATCGAGGTGCCTGATAACTGGGCTGCGGGACTTTCCTACAATATTCCGCTGGATGTGTTCACCGATTTGATGGAACATGCCGTGGAGAGCGGTTATTCGATCGGTTGGGCTTCGGATGTGAGTGAGCCGGGTTTCTCATATAATAAGGGGTTGGCGGTGATTCCTGAAGCCGACGTAAAAAATATGGATGATACCGAAAAGGCAAAATGGGAAAAACTGACTGCTGCCGAGCGTCAAGCCGCTCTTTACAAACTTGACAAGCCGGGCAAGGAGAAGGAGATAACTCAGGAACTTCGCCAGCAGGCATTCGACAACTATTCTACGACGGATGACCACGGAATGCTGATTGTCGGTATAGCGACCGATCAGATCGGAAATAAATATTATAAGGTAAAGAATTCCTGGGGTACGGGGCAACTTTACGGTGGTTATTTCTATGCTTCATATCCTTTTGTTGCCTATAAGACCATGAATATTATGGTGCACAAGGATGCCGTACCTGCTGATTTACGCAAGAAACTCGGTATTCGTTAGACGCGTTGAGTTTTAAGGAGACTTAAGAATGTTATGCCGGAAACGGAACCTTTTGCGGGTTCCGTTTCTGTTTGTGTGGGAGAGGAGAAAGGGTTACTTCCCTTTCGATTCGTTTCCTGCATTGATATTCATAAGATAGGCCGGGCCGATAATCTCGCTGTAAAACAGACACTGCTATTGGTTGCGATTCGTCAGACAGAACTGCTTGAATGTCTCGGTGCTACGACTGAATGCTCCGTGTTTGGTGACGAAGCTGAATTGGCGTGTAATGGTAAGTCCTGCGACGGGGATGATGCGTAAACGTCCTTCTGCAACTTCATCCGCGATAGCTTGCGTCGAGAGAAATGCATATGCATCGGTAGCATATAGATAATGTTTGATGCTCTCTGTACTGCCGAGTTGCAGTTGGACGTTCAACTCTCGGAGAACGAGTCCGTGTCCCGAGAGTGCCCGTTCCACGACATCGAGCGTTCCTGAGCCTGTTTCACGGATGACAATTGGCAGGTGCCGAAGTTCGTGCAGGTTCGTTCCCCGTTTATCGATAGAAGAGTTTGCTCCGGAGGTGACCAGTACGATGCTGTCATTCATGAAGGTTTCGTAATGAAGTGTACGGTTGCCGGCATGGCCCTCTATCAGTCCGAAATCGAGCCTGTCATCGGCAATTTGATGTTCGATTTGCTCCGTGTTGCCATTGAATAAGATAGGCTTTGCTCCTGGATAGCATCTTTTGAATCGTGCGAGAATGGCTGGCAGAACGTATTGTGAGATGGTTGTGCTGGCCCCCAGACGTATCGTTTCGTTGATTGGATCGGTAGCTTCCATAAATGTATCATTCAACAACCGATACATGTCGAGAATCCGATTGGCATACCCCAGAAGAATCGCACCCTGCTCTGTCAGTGAAATCGTATTGCCGTGACGCCGAAAAAGCGGAGTGCCCAGTTGTCGTTCCAGTTCGTTGATGTGTTTGGTGACGGCCGGTTGGGAGATGAAAAGTTCTTCTGCAGCCCGTGTAAAGCTGAGTCGGTCGGCTACCGTTTTAAAGACTGTGAGTCTGAAGTCGGTTATCATGCTACTATTCGATGATGGTTGCAACGAGGGTACGGCGGCCGCCCTGACGACGAAATTCACAGAGATAGATGCCTTGCCAGGTGCCGAGATTCAATCGGCCCTCTGTGATGGGGATACTCACACTGGCCCCCGCAAGTGTTGCTTTGGCGTGGGCCGGCATATCGTCGTTCCCTTCCAGGGTATGTGTATAATAGGGTTGGCCTTCCGGTATCAGATGGTTGAAGATGGATTCCAGGTCGCTGCGAACGTCCGGGTCGGCATTTTCATTCAGCGTCAATGCTGCCGAGGTATGTCGGATGAACAGGTGCAGTAATCCTGTTTGTGGTAGTGGTGGCAACTTTTCTGTCACCTCCGAGGTGATTAAATGGAATCCTTTACTTTTTGGCGCAAGCGAGAAGGTGATTTGGCGAATCATAATCTTAGAAAACAATTATATTTTGTTCCAGAGCGAGTAGTTGTTCTTTGATTTCGACTCCTCCGGCATACCCGACCATCTTGCCATTGGCACCGATTACCCGGTGGCATGGAATGACTATGGCAATCGGATTACGGTGATTGGTCATGCCGATGGCCCGACAGGCTTGAGGTTTGCCGATAGCTGCCGCTATTTGACCATAGCTGCGTGTCTGACCATAGGGAATGGCCAGAAGTGCCTGCCAAACCTTTTGTTGGAATGGGGTTCCTTGAGGAGCCAGAGGCAGGTTGAACTCTTTTCTTTTTCCTTCGAAATATTCCTTCAGTTGATGAATGGTCTGTCGGATCACTTCGTTTTCTTTCTCTATGGATGATTCGGAGGCTCTATCGCGATAAGAGATGGCGTAAAGATGCTGTTCGTCTGCTACGATCTGTATCTTGCCGATAGGTGTTTGGTAGAAGTAATGGCAAGTCCTTTTAGTTTGAGAGATGGATTGGCGGAGGTCGTCTGTGGTGTTTTGCATGCTGTCGGAATAAAATAGCTGATTATTCTAAACTGGTCAGCGTGAGATCTGGCAGTGATTGGATATAGGCGAACAGGGCATTCTCTTCTTTCATGCGGATTTTGACGGTCAGAGAAACCCGGTAGATTCGCACATCGCCATGCATCTCTTCTTGGGTGGTATAACTGACAATCCGGTAGCGCTTTTGAGTAACCATTTCGATGACTTTGATGAGGTTGGTGCGGTCTGTGGTCGTGAAGCCTACGACAATGCTGCTCAAACCTACGCTTTTGAAAAGAACGGTCAGCAATTCGAGACCTGCCAGGGTCAGTATCGTGGCAGAGATCCCTAGCCAGTACATCCCTCCTCCGATCGACATGCCAATACCCGCCGTGGCCCACATTCCGGCGGCTGTAGTGAGTCCGCGAACCGAGCGTTTTTGAAAAATGATTGTTCCTGCACCTAAAAAGCCGATACCACTTACGATTTGGGAAGCAATACGGCTCGGATCGAGGCTGACTCCGTTTTCTCCGAGCACACCGGCGAAGCCGTATTGTGATACGATCATAAACAGAGCACTCCCCAATGATACGAGAAAATGGGTGCGAAATCCAGCCTCTTTGGCTCGATATTCCCGATCCAATCCGATAACGGCACCCAAGGTCCCGGCCAGTAACAGTCGTAGTGTAAATTCCCAAAACATCCCGATGCAGATTAATAGATTGCGAGTTTGAACTCCTCTCTTTGATAACAAATTTACAAAAAAATGTAGTGAGATCAAATTCGTCTGGTTGTATTTTATTTTTTATGATTTTTTGCGAAAACTCGTTTGTATGCTATTCTGTATTTTGTCCCGGAGCGAAATGGGGTTTAGAGGGGGCTTGAGGGGGTGGAAGACAGGCATGATTAGATGTGAACTTCCGGAGATAAATTTGCAGGCCTCGTTTCGATTTACTATCTTCGATTGTTGTATTGCTAATAACGAATGACATGAAACGACATACCTGTATTTTGTTCTTTTTTGCCGTTTTGTCTCTGAGTTGTACGAATAAGACTCGAATGACGGAGGCTTTTTCTCAAATTGAACAACTGATAGAAGAAGCTCCGGACAGCAGCCTGTCTCTTTTGCGGAGTATGCCTGTCGAATCGTGGAACAAGCGTGCAACATGCGCTCGGTATGCGCTGCTGTATGCTGAAGCGGTGGATCGTGCTGGTGTTGTTGAGGAAAACTGCGATTCGATGTTGCATATAGCATGGCTCTATTATCGAAATCGACCTCATGAAATACCCTATTTATGTAAAACACTTTATTATCAGGGGCGTAGTAAATTGCGGCAGGGTGATAAACCAGGGGCTTTGCGTCTGTTTCTGGATGTCGAGGAGCAATTACGGACGATTGATGAACCTTATTATCTGGGTCTGCTTTATCTGCGTATTGGAGAGGTCTACCAGGCCGAATTGAATTTCGTGCGGGCGTATCGTTACTATAGGGATGCCCGCGATCTTTTTATGCGTACGGAGAATATTAGACAGACTACCGAAGCCCTGTTGGGAATGACAATATCGGCATTGCAGATGCGGGATCTGGGCCGCGCGCGACGCGATTGTATGTTGGCTCTTGAACTGGCCGATGAATTGCAGGATGATGCATTGATAAAGCGGACCCTTGCCTGTATTGCTACTTTGTATACTATTTCGGACAAGGAGCAGATCCCGGCCGATCTTTTATTGCGGGTTGAACGATCGGCCCGAGGTGATACCACAACGATGGGGTTATGTGTGCAGGCTCAAACGCAATTGTTCCGAAACCATTTTGACCGTGCAGACTGTTACCTCCGATTGGCTGAGGAACAGGCATCGGATTCTGATGACTTGTCTATGTTGTTGTTTACGGCTTATCGGGTTGATGTCTCTGCAGGACGATATCAAGACGCCATGCAACATATTCGTCTGTTTTTCTTCGGAATGATTCTCTTACTCGGTCGGCATTGCAGACTTCGGCCGGGATGATCGAGAAGGAGTATTTCCGTGAGCAGGCGGCTTTTGCCGATTATCGGATGGATAACCGTCGAGCTTGGGAGAGGATGATTGCCATTGCCGTTGCACTTATGATGGGAATTGTGGGTTATCTGCTCTGGCAACGGATACGTTTGCACAAAGAACGTAATGAACGTTATTTGTTGCTTGTTCGGGAGGCTCAGGCTGAATATAGGAAACTTTCTCGATCCATGGACCAGAAACATGATGCGGAAACACGACTGAAAGGGCTTATTGCTTCGCGTTTTGATATTGTGGATCAATTGGGCAAAACTTTATATGAACGGGACAATACTGTCTCAGGACAAGCCGCCATGACCCGGCACGTGAAACAACTCATTGATGGGTTTGCAGAAAACGGAGATATGCTTCAAGAATTGGAACAGATCGTGGATATGGTTCATGACGATGCTATGCAAAAGTTGCGACATGATTTTCCAACGATGAAAGAGTCGGATATTCGTCTGTTATGCTATATTTTCGGAGGATTCTCTCCACAAGTCATCAGCCTTTTCATGCACGATAGTGTTGCTAATGTTTATGCCCGTAAATCGCGATTGAAATCTCGTATCAAGGCCTCGAATGCTCCCGACAAGGAACTTTTTATTACTCTATTGGGGTAGTGTTAGGGGGGTGTTAGATGTTAGTCAGGCGGATTATATCTAATCACCTGGTTATCAGTGTGTACTTTAGGGGTGTTGTTAGATTCTGAAACCTGTATTGCTACTCAAAAGCAATACGGGCGTTCTATTTTTGTATCCAGAAAAATGTCCCGTTTTGAATTTTCCGGAAATACCTTGGGAGGGATATAGAATGTTTATTTAACTAATGTTTCTTTAAGATGAAAACACGAAATTTTTTTATCGTTTCGCTCTTAGGAGCAATTCTTTTATCGGCTTGTTCGGAGAAAAAAGTCGAATTTTCAGAAAAAGATGCTTTCGCATATATTACGGTGCTTGATGAGTCGGGAAATCCTGTAGGCGGAGCACCTGTTTTGATTTATGATGAAAAGGGTTATGAGGCGTTCCAGAAGGATCGAACAGCTCCTGCTCTTGGAGGAGCATTGACGCTTCCGGATGGTAAGGTCAAATATCGCCTTCCCTATCAGAAATGGTTTGCTTCGGGGAGCCGTGTTGTGACTTTTGTCGTAATGCAAGAGGATGATCCTGACAATTATCGTATATGGACAGTTCGCCGGACAATCAGAACCGCACAAAAGGTTCAGATTGATTTTAAGTTGGATAAGGATTTGAAAACTGTGACGGGGACTCCTCTCGATATTTTCGATGAGAATAATGGCCGTACTTTGTTTGGTAATGCTGTCTATCTCAGTGCTTCACAGTATCTTATGGGAGCCAATCGCTATTCGTTTGTCGATGCAGGTGTGGTCTCGGATTTGAATGCATTCGGAGAACTTAAACTTGATGGACTTTCTGATAAAATGGCCGTACAGCCTCAGCATGGTTATTTTGTATATAAGGATATTTCATTGAGGGAGTTTCCATCGGGTAGCTGGGGGGTATCGATTGCTGCCGAGTGTGTGAATATGTATGTCTCGGATTGGTTGTATCGTAATGGCAAAGTTGTAGGGATTACCGTTCAATACTCGGTTTATCAACCCGCAAATCCAGGTCTTCCTGCGTGGGATACCGTTTATGATACAAAATTGTCGGATGAAAGGGGAGTTACGATTCCCCTTCCGACAAAATTCGGCGCGTGTGAATGTGTTTCGGCAGATAATAAATCGCTTCAATTTTCTTTCGGAGAGGATCATGTGACGATCCGTGTCATGAGCCCCACCATTGGCAAGGAGTATCGGTTCTATATTCGTTCTGGGGTCTATTATACAGAAGCAAAACTTCGTGTCGTAGCTTGATATGGATTGCATGTGATTTGCAGCAAGAATATATGGTGGTTCGGTCTGGGATATGAAATCGATGTTGAGATTCTTACTGGGGGTTGAAACGAATGTGAAATATAATTGTGTTTTATGCTTCTACTCGTTTTGTGTTATTGTTTATTGCGTACAAGTGTTCTTTCTCGGCGTAAGTCATGAGAAGTCTCGGCTAATTCATTTTTTATGATGTTTGCGATCGCTTGATATGTGGATGGCTGAGTTTTTCTTCTGGATCGAGACATTGGGAACACAGTGAGACTCCCTTTATCCAGGTAGGCCAACATCTGGTTGTATCCATGGCCATATCGTTATTTCCTTGTACGATATGGCCATTCCCCATTTTCTGTTCGTGATTGCTTGCCTACAGACAACTTGTTTATGAGAGAGATGATGTTGCGTGTGGGAAAGTGTACTTCAGTTTGGTTATTATTGTACGACTCGGAGAATTTTCCTGCCGTTTCTTCGATAACATATCTCATATTTACAGCTATTATTTACAGCTATCCCCACATTGGTGCTCCACTGGATTCTGACCGGGTAGGACTTTTGAATGACGAGATAAAGACGATTATTGTTTTTGCAGCAGGTCCCTCATTCAATTTTGATAACAATTGCTTCCGTCGGTGCCAGTGTATCTTTAAAAGGCTTGATTAGCACATAAGCAGAATCGCTTTACAAGCTTATTGGTAATCCTCCAAATAAGGTTGATTTTTTTCTTGCATATTTATCGAAGTTTGTTACCACGATTTCCTGCTCATATGTCTTTTACTTACACCTGTCGATACCCAAAAATAAGCGTATAAAGAGAAAATGCGATTCTCAGAAAATGAGGGAAATCGGCATCTAATTCATTGTATAAAAAGTCGTGATATATTATAATTAATTGGTAATGAATTAGCTATATTATTTGCCGATGCAGAAAATGTTGTGTTGCAGTATATTGTTGATGTTTAATTTATTACAACGCTTAAAAATATGCTGGGGGACGAACTGGGGACGGAATTTTGCTGGCCAAAAGAAAAAAAGAGCAAATATAAAATCGCTTTTTATCCCCTATCGGAGGTTATGTCTCCCAAAGGTAGAAAAAATAAACGTAATCTGTACAAAAGGTCAATTATAGGAGTTTAGTTTGGTTTGTTGTATATCTATTCAAGTTCTAAACTAAACCTTTTTCACAACGTCAAAATGGCGGACATCGGCAACAAGAATGCTCATCTCTTTTTCTTTTGGCCAGCAACCTGCCTTTTGTACGTCGTTCCTGTTTAACGAACTCCCTGCTTTAGATCCTCCCGTTGTATCTTTCTACATTTCCGTCATTGCACATCGACTTTCGGTCTGTCTGATGAGAATTGTGTCGCAAAGGTATCTGCCATGTCCTTTTTTCTGCAAGGTCGGAGCCTGACGGTTCACGATAAAATCTCCACGCTCCGCTTCGCAGAGGTAGTATTTGATCGTGAAACCCTGCAAAAACGGCCATAACACCTTTTGAGGCGACATAATTTCAATCAAACCCGAAAGTAGCTGATGCTACATAAGGGAAAAGGATAAACGCCTATAATCAAAAAGCAGCAAAAGCACAATATTTACGAAAATAGGAATATATATCATTGTATATCTGTTTGTTATAAATATACATTCATTTTCTCATTTATTCCTGCAAGCCACCATTTTTACCTATTTATGAATTATTTTTGTTACTCATTTTGATACTTATATCAAACCTATTTACTACCTTTGCATCAGAATATAAAATGCTGGAGCACAATGAGTAGAAGAAAGCAATCAAAAGTAGGAAAAAGTCCGTTCAAGTTGCGGAGAAGAAAACTTGCAGACGGCCGCGAGTCCCTTTTTATAGACCATACTGTTGACGGCAGGCACGAATACGAGTTCCTTAAACTGTATCTTGTACCGGAAACTTCC